>NZ_FPJP01000087.1:0-1087 GCF_900119325.1 Burkholderia sp. NFPP32
TGCCGCCGCCGGTGCTCGGTTCGCCGTTCGAGCTGGCCGGCGTGCACGACGCGAGAGCGCTCGTGCGGCGGCTGCCCGCCGACGTGGGCGATCTGTCCCGGCCCGAGGTGCGCGCGTCGTTGCTGGCGGCCAGAAGCGTGAGCTGGTTGCCGCCGGCCGTCGATCCGATGAGCGCGGAGCGCGTGTTCAGGATGGTCCAGCCCGCGTTCGCGGGCGGCGAGCCGTTCGTGGTCTTCGTCGGCAACGTGCCGGTCGAGACCCTGCGGGATCGGCTCAGGCAAGCCCGCTCCGACGGCGAACTGTTCGTCGCGGACCGTGCCGGGCGCCTCGTCATGCATTCCGAGGGCCTCGCGACCGAGGCCGATACGACGCTGGCGACACGGGCGCTGCAAGACGGCGCGTGGCGCGCGGGCTTCGACGGCCTGAACGACGACTATCGCGACGGCATCTTCACGGTGAGCGATCGCCTGCCGGGCACCGACTGGGTGCTGGCCTACGTGTGGTCGTGGAAGACGGTGGCCGCGGCGCTGGCGCCCACGTTGCTGGCGCGCGGCGGCGTGACGATCGCGGTGCTCTGCCTGCTGTGGCTGCTGCTGCTGGGGTTCGATCGCAAGGTGTTCGCGCCGCTCTACGTGCGCTCGCAACGGGTGGCCGAAACCGAGAACCTGAATCGCCTGATCATCTCGATGGCGCCGATGGGCTTGTGCCTCGTGTCGATGGGCAATGGCCGCGTGCTGCTCGAGAACGACGTGATGCGCGGCTACCGATCGTCGTCCGGCCAACCGGACGCGCTCGATGGCGAACAGCTGATCGCGTGGTATCGCGACGGCGCGACCCGCGCCGGGCGGCATGACCCGGGTGTCGAGCGCGAGCTGTCCGTCGCGCGGGACGATGGCGCCGCGCGCGACCTGCTGCTCAGCATGGTGCGCAGCCGGTATCAGGGGCGCGACGTGCTGTTGTGCGGGGCGGTCGACATCACGGGGCGCAAGGCGCTCGAGCGCACGTTGCGGCAAGCGCGTGAAGCGGCGGAAGCCGCGAGCACCGCGCGATCGGTGTTCTTCGCGTCGATGAGCCACGAGATTCGCGC
>NZ_FPJP01000083.1:0-1273 GCF_900119325.1 Burkholderia sp. NFPP32
CGCTCGACGAGATGGCTGGGGTGGTCTTCACGCTGCTGCACCCGTACCTGCAGCCCGACAATTATTAAACCTATTTGCGGGATGTCGTACTAGTCTGACGCCGGGGGTTCCCGGGGATCGCGTCCCAATGGACACAATGAAGATCGCTCGAGGTGTCTATCAGTACACGGCCATCGACGACTGTTCTCGCTTCCGCGTACTGGCTGTCTACCCGCGCAGAAACGCCCGAAATACGCTGCTTTTTCTTGATCGCGTCATCGAGGAAATGCCGTTTCCGATTCAGCGTATCCAGACCGATCGGTGGACCGAGTTCTTCGCCGAGTCAGTACAGAGGCGTCTGATGAGCGAGTGCATCAAATTCCGACCGATCCCACCACGCTCGCCACATCTCAACGGCAAGGTCGAACGTTCGCAACTCACAGACCGGAACGAGTTTTGGTCCCATCATGCTCCGACTGAGGATGCGATCGATGGACGAATTAAGGAATGGCAGTTTGACTACAACTGGCGCCGCCCGCACGGCTCACTCGGCGGCAAGACGCCCGTCGATCGCATAGCGGAATTGGGCGAAATCATACCTCTCGCGGAGGAGGTAGCCCGCGCTTACGACGATCTGAAAGAGCGAATCCGGCACCGCGAATGGCGAGTCGACAAGGCCCTTGCCGAACATCACCGGCGCGTGCTGGAACTCGCGTCTCCTACCGGAGCCACGAATTCCAGCACGCCAAAGAAACGGCACCCAAGAAAGTGAAACGATGTCTATGAATCGCACATCAACGATGCGTCATCGGACGGTTTGCTTTCGCTCATCTTCTCAACACGTACCTGCCACCCTCTCCGGATGACTTTTCCACGATCGCTCACCACCGCGCCTTTTGGACACAGCAGTACCGGGCGATTTGAAGCCTGCTCCTGAAAGCCGACTTCGGGAGGCCTTCTCCCATCTTCAGTACAGCACCGCAGACTTATCGTCTGCGTTCGTGACATACGGCTCCCGAATATCCTCACCGATCGGGAACCTCGGTGTGGTGAACTATCTGGACGACGAGGCTAACGAGGCCGAAGAAGCGAAAACACCGACTGTAGCCAGTGCGGACGAAGCCAGCGCACAGGAAACTGACGCTGCGGCTAGCACTGGGCCGGCGAACGAAAGCCGCCCGGCATGGCCCTTCCCGACAGCCGCCGGCATGGCGGATGCCGAAACCACGCAACACACCGCGTGATAATGCGCTTCCCGCCTGTGCTCGCGCGCGGGCGGGGCGTACCGTTTATC
>NZ_FPJP01000082.1:0-1371 GCF_900119325.1 Burkholderia sp. NFPP32
TGAAGTTGACCCGCTTCAACGGACACCTATTCTTTTTGAAGAGGAGGTGCCGTCATGGGCAAGCATCGGAAGCCGTACCCGGCGGAGTTCCGGGCGCAGATGGTAGAGCTGGTGAAGGCAGGACGTACGCCTGAGGAATTGGCGCGCGAGTTCGAGCCGACGGCGCAGAGCATCATCAACTGGGTCGCTCAGGCCGATCGCGACTCGGGAATGCGCCAGGACGGACTGACCACGGCCGAGAGGCAGGAATTAACGCGGCTACGCCGTAAAGTCCGCCAACTCGAGATGGAGCGCGACATACTCTCTCACGCGGCTGCCTGGTTCGCTCGGGAGACGGGGGCCGTACCGCCGAAGGGTACGGATTCATGAAAGCGAACCGGGCCCGCTGGCCCATTGCCACGATGGCGCGGCTGCTGCGAGTCTCCACCAGCGGCTACTACGCGTGGCTCGTGCGCGAGCCGTCGAAGCAGGCATGCAGTGATGCGCAGTTGCTCTCGCGTATTCGCTCGCTGCACGCGAGCTCGCGCGGCACCTATGGCGCGCCGCGTATCCATGCCCAGCTCGAACGCGAAGGCGTACATGTCGGGCGCAAGCGAGTAGCGCGTCTCATGCGTCTGGCCGGCCTGTGCGGGGCAAGTCGCAGGCAGTGGAGATGCACCACGCGCCCACGCGCAGGAGCACGGCGTGCCCCTGATCTGGTGCGTCGTCACTTCAGTGCCGCGGCGCCGAACGTGCTGTGGGTGGCCGATGCCACCTACATCCCGACCGGCGAGGGATTCCTCTATCTGGCTGTGGTGCTCGATGTGTTCAGCCGCCGCGTTGTAGGCTGGGCGATGTCCAATCACCTGTACACGGAACTGATGCTGCGTGCGCTCGATATGGCGCTCGCGCAACGTCGCGCTCGCGGGGTCATTCTGCATTCCGATCAGGGCTGTCAATATACGTCGATTGCCTTCGGACGGCGCTGTCGCGAGGCGGGCGTACAGCCTTCTATGGGGACCGCCGGCGACTGTTACGACAATGCGATGTGCGAGTCCTTCTTCGGCACG
This sequence comes from Burkholderia sp. NFPP32, assembly GCF_900119325.1. Classification (NCBI taxonomy): domain Bacteria; kingdom Pseudomonadati; phylum Pseudomonadota; class Betaproteobacteria; order Burkholderiales; family Burkholderiaceae; genus Burkholderia; species Burkholderia sp. NFPP32. Next base: position 1,050 of record NZ_FPJP01000082.1, read on the forward strand.
CTCGAATCGGAACTGCTCATGCGCGAGCGCTTTGATACGCACGAACAGGCACGTGGGCGTGTGTTCTGGTTCCTCGAGGGATGGTACAACCTGCGTCGCCTGCACAGCAGCATCGGCTACCGTTCACCGCTCGAATTCGAAGACGAGCACATGAAAAATGAAACCCTGTCCCCGCGCGGGTTGCCCACCGCCGGGCGGCGTCGTGGTCGTGATAGGCGACCCGCCGCCCGCCCGTGGACAACCCGCGACTTACCGCTTAACGGAGGTTAAATCGCACATCGATCGCTACCGCAGATCTGTCCGTTGAAGCGGGTCAACTTCA
>NZ_FPJP01000081.1:0-1406 GCF_900119325.1 Burkholderia sp. NFPP32
CGTTCGACAGCGGCCCGACGTTTACGATCGGCAAGGTCGATGTCGACGGCGTGCGCCGCTATCCGGAGAAGATCGTCACGAACGTCAATCCGCTGTCGGAAGGCGAGATCTACGACGCGCAGCGGATCACCGAATTGCAGCGGCAGTTGCAGAACACGCCGTACTACGCGAGCGTCGCGATCGACGTCGGCGACGATACGACGAAGCCCGAGCGCACGCCCGTGCACGTGAAGGTCAGCGAGTTCCCGTACAACAACATCCGCGGCGGCGTCGGCTATGCAACCGACACGGGCCCGCATGTGCAGGGCTCCTATACGTATCTCGACACGTTCGGCGCCGCGTGGCCGCTGACCGTGTCGGGCCGGCTCGACCAGATCCAGCAGTACGGGCAGGTCCAGCTGTCGATGCCGCCGGGCGAGAAAGGGTGGACCAACAGCGTGCTCGCGTCGTATACGAACACCAACGTGTCGGACACGCGCATCTACAGCGCGCGGGTCGGCGTGCAGCGCACGCGCACCGGCCAGTTCATCGACTATGCGTATTCGCTGATGTTCTACCAGGACCGGCTCGACCAGAACGGCGCGGGGCCGACCACGAGCCGCGCGCTCGTACCGCAATGGGCCTGGACGCGCCGCAACATCGACGATCCGCTGTTTCCGCGCTCGGGCAACCTGATCCACGCGGAGGCCGGCTTCGCGATCAAGGGCGTGGCAACCGACCAGACCTTCATCCGCGGCTACGCGCGCGGCCAGCAGTACCTGCCGATCGGCAAGCGCGACCTGTTCGTGTTCCGCGCGGAGCTCGGCGGCGTGTTCACGAGCGGCAGCTCGACCGGCGTGCCGGCGTCGCTGCTGTTCCGCGCGGGCGGCTCGAACTCGGTGCGCGGTTACGGTTACCAGAGCATCGGCAACAGCGTCGCCGGCTCCGTGTTGCCGACCAAGTACCTGATGACGGGCACCGCCGAATACCAGCACTGGTTCAACCGCGACTGGGGCGCCGCGACGTTCTTCGACATCGGCACCGCGACCGATGCGTGGGGCGAGAAGGTGTTTTATCCGGGCGTCGGCATCGGTGCGCGCTGGCGAAGCCCCGTCGGCCCGATCAACGTCGACGTCGCGTACGGGTTGCGCAACCATAGCGTGCGCCCGTACCTGACGCTCGGCATCGCTTTCTGAACGTACCGTTTCATCCACGACGAACCGCATGACGAAGGACCCGAACGACACGCCGCCGCCTCACGATCCGGACTCGCCCGACGGCGCGCCCGACGCGCCGCCGCGCGCGCCGCGCCGCGGACGCGCGGTGCGCGTCGTCGCGTGGACGCTCGCCACGGCCGTGCTGCTCGTCGTGCTGGCCGCCGGGCTCGTGCTGGCCGCGGCGACGACCGAGCGCGGCACGCGGCTCGC
>NZ_FPJP01000079.1:0-1485 GCF_900119325.1 Burkholderia sp. NFPP32
GTCGGGCCTGAATAATTCGTTTTGTGCGACGCTGGCTGTTATGTCGCGACGACGGTAGCCGTCGAGCGGTTGAGCAAAGCGATCAGAACAAGGGCGTAAAAAAGCCTCAGCTTCCTGAGGATCATTCTCAGGTTGTGGCCGGCGCCGCACAGCACCGCGTGCATCGCATCGCCGAGCGCGCCTTTGAGCCAGTTCCGATCAAGTTTGCCGTCCGCCTTCATGTGACCGATGGCAGGCTCGATCGCGCTTCGCCTGCGAATCATCGCGCGCAGCCCTCGCGTGATACCGCGCCGCAATCCCGGGTGGTAGATCTTCACGCCCTCGACGGCGACACCCTTGTAGCCGCGATCGACGATGGCAACTTCCGGCTTCACGTCGCTCAAGATCGCCGCTTGCTCCAACGCTTCAGCCAGTGTGTGACCGTCGTATGGGTTGCCCGGCATCGAGCGGGCGCCAACCACCAGGCCTTCCTTGTGCGTCGTGGTGATCGACACTTTCACACCGAACTCATACGGCGTGCGGGCCTTGCCTTTCGCCAAACATTCCACTTCCGGCGCATGCAGCGCGTACAGCTTGTTCTTGTCCTTCTGTTTTTGCGACAGAATGCGCTTCGTGCGACCAATCAATTCCTGCAGCGCGGTGCGCCCAGTGTCGGCCACCGAATCGAGCTGACGCTCCACATCACGCATCACCCGTCCGACGCGCGAGCGCAACGTCCGCAGCGCCTTCCTCATTCGTTTGTATTGCTTGGCATGTGCGTAGCGGCTGATCTGGCTGGCCAAGCGCGGCGCTTCGCGGTTGTAGTTCTGCCGTAGCTTCAATCCGTGCCGCGCCGCGGCCTTCACCAGATGTTCACGGCACCGCTCAAGCAAGCGCGAATCGGTTGGATGAGCGATCGCCTTTTCCATCACCGTCGTGTCGACAATCACGCGCTTCACGCTAACGGCCTTGATCACACCCGCGCGCTTAGCGGCTTCGATCGTCTCGGCCAGTAATTCTTCAACGCCGGCTTCGCCCAGGCGCTTACGCCAACGCGTCAAGCTCGACGGGTCGATTGGCGGCTCGGTCTGCAAATACGTCTCGCCAGTGAACACTTGCCAATACGGGTTCTCCACCCATTGCCAGACGACTTCTTCGTCGGACAGGTCGAACGCGTGTTGGAGATACAGCAGGCCGGCGATCAGCCTTGGCGAGGTGGCCGGCCGGCCCTTGCGTGAAACGAAGCTCTCGCTCATCGATGCACCCAACCGATCCCAGTTGATCAGATCGGCCAAACTGACCAGTGGATGCTTCAAGTTGATCTGTTCACGCAACGGGTGCCGGAAGAAATCTCCCTCCGTCACAGGCGTCTTCGGACCCATCCGCACCTCGTCGAAATTTGCAGGGTTCACGCGTCAATATGCCCGTACCCTGCAATTCTCACAACCTCATTTGGCGTTCAGAACCACGCCACATAAGGCGCTCACGATTGTTCATGGTCGACTA
>NZ_FPJP01000078.1:0-1572 GCF_900119325.1 Burkholderia sp. NFPP32
GCGCCCGGATTTGCCTAAGCGCCTTCTCCAATGCAGCGACCGGGACTTCCAACACCCGGACAACCTTCCGCGATCCGTCCCCCCATCGCATCTAACAATGGTGCAGGAATATTGACCTGCTTCCCATCAGCTACGCATTTCTGCCTCGCCTTAGGGGCCGACTCACCCTACGCCGATGAACGTTGCGTAGGAAACCTTGGGCTTACGGCGAGGGGGCCTTTCACCCCCTTTATCGCTACTCATGTCAGCATTCGCACTTCCGATACCTCCAGCACGCTTTTCAACGCACCTTCGCAGGCTTACGGAACGCTCTCCTACCATGCGAGCATAGCTCGCATCCGCAGCTTCGGTATATAGCTTAGCCCCGTTACATCTTCCGCGCAGGACGACTCGATCAGTGAGCTATTACGCTTTCTTTAAAGGGTGGCTGCTTCTAAGCCAACCTCCTGACTGTTTTAGCCTTCCCACTTCGTTTCCCACTTAGCTATATTTGGGGACCTTAGCTGGCGGTCTGGGTTGTTTCCCTCTTGACACCGGACGTTAGCACCCGATGTCTGTCTCCCGTGATTGCACTCTTCGGTATTCGGAGTTTGCTATGGCGGGGTAATCTGCAATAGACCCCCCAACCATGACAGTGCTCTACCCCCGAAGGTGAGACACGAGGCACTACCTAAATAGTTTTCGGAGAGAACCAGCTATTTCCAAGTTTGTTTAGCCTTTCACCCCTATCCACAGCTCATCCCCTAACTTTTCAACGTTAGTGGGTTCGGACCTCCAGTACGTGTTACCGCACCTTCATCCTGGCCATGGATAGATCACTTGGTTTCGGGTCTACGCCCAGCAACTGAACGCCCTATTCGGACTCGCTTTCGCTACGCCTGCCCTATACGGTTAAGCTTGCTACTGAACGTAAGTCGCTGACCCATTATACAAAAGGTACGCCGTCACCCCTTGCGAGGCTCCGACTGTTTGTATGCATGCGGTTTCAGGATCTATTTCACTCCCCTCCCGGGGTTCTTTTCGCCTTTCCCTCACGGTACTGGTTCACTATCGGTCGATCACGAGTATTTAGCCTTGGAGGATGGTCCCCCCATCTTCAGACAGGATTTCACGTGTCCCGCCCTACTTGTCGCACACCTAGTTCTTTCATACTGTTTTCGCCTACAGGGCTATCACCTGCTATGGCCGCACTTTCCAGAGCGTTCGGCTAACAATACAAATAAAGAGTGCAAGGCTCATCCCATTTCGCTCGCCACTACTTTGGGAATCTCGGTTGATTTCTTTTCCTGCGGTTACTTAGATGTTTCAGTTCACCGCGTTCGCTTCACTGGACCTATGTATTCAGTCCAGGATGACCCAAAAGGGCCGGGTTTCCCCATTCGGACATCTACGGATCAAAGCTCGTTTGCCAGCTCCCCGTAGCTTTTCGCAGGCTACCGCGTCCTTCATCGCCTGTGATCGCCAAGGCATCCACCACATGCACTTGTTCGCTTGACCCTATAACGAGTCTGTCTCTCGACAGTCGTTACAGGTTGAGTTCTCGCGTTGTGCCGTATTCCAATTGAGTCGAAC
>NZ_FPJP01000075.1:0-1753 GCF_900119325.1 Burkholderia sp. NFPP32
CCGTGGACAACCCGCGACTTACCGCTTAACGGAGGTTAAATCGCACATCGATCGCTACCGCAGATCTGTCCGTTGAAGCGGGTCAACTTCAGTCGGCCCTTCGGAAGGCCGATAGAGGTTGCCGCGCAAATTCCGACAGTGGGATAAGTGGTTTGGCCGAGGCCTTGAACCGCTTGGATTTATTGGACAGTGGTGAGTGTTAGTCTAGACGCCGCGGACGGCCTCGCCTCAGTCTGCAGCCGTACGGCGCGTGGCCGGTCACTCATGAAATGGCGAGCAGCCCACAGGCGCCGACGAGAACGGTAAACATGGTGCCTATGCAGAGAACGACGACTACACCTCGTAGCCTGTGACGCAACAGGGGTGTTCCCCCACAATCTTGCGCGATTGCTCCGGACGACGACATGATCATCGATGTCAAAACGAACAAGCAAAGCAGAATGAGGGCCCCACCGATTTGCAGGGCGAGACTGATATTCATGACAAAACGCTGGTTGTAACTCGGGACAGCAAACCTTCGGGCCAACTGACACGTTAGCTTGACGAGTCGGCAAACGATCACGAGATAGCTGCGTCCGCCCCGTGTCCGGATCGACGATCACGCGTCGAGGTGACGAGCCCGCGCTGCATCAGCAGGATACACAAAGTGCCTCATGGCCATTGTCAAGAATCGTCAGCGAATCCTCCTCGTTCCGATGACTTCGTTGTTGGGAACCGTTAGTGCAGTTTCGTTGTCTACAGATCTCAATTTTTCTCCAATTGATTATTATGAAATTATTTTTAAGAATCTGTATATCTACGACATTAATTTCCCCTCTTCTGGCATTTGCTTCGCCCCCGCAGACTTGGGCGGGGTTTTACGAGGAAATGAAGGTGGCATGCGTAAAGGTTAGTGGGCTAAAGAGTCCTAAACCCATTGGCGACATCGTTGGGTTTGATGATCGTACGGGATATTCCGTTCTTCTCATGCAGGGGCGATACCCACAGAAGCATATACGGGATAAAGTCGGTCGTGAACTTTGTTTGTATAGCCGCAGGGACAAAATCGCATACGTTTCCGAAGCGGATACCCTAATAGGCAAAGGAAAATAGGCAGTATGACTTCCCGTGAGGCGAAGGCTGGCCGAGCGTGAGGAATCAAACGCGGGTTAGCATCGCTGCCAGAGCCGCACGGTGTGGACAGGGCCACACCCGGAGATTTCCGCACGGAGGCCAGCATGGAACACGATAGCACGCTGTACGTGGGTTTGGATGTTCACAAGGAATCGATCACGGTCGCCTACGCGGTTGATATGAGCGAGGTCGAACAACTCGGCAAGAGCGGGACCACCACGACCGATATCGACCGTCTGTGCAAGCGTCTGCAGTCCAAAGCGCGACGCGTACATGTCGTCTACGAGGCAGGTCTGTGCGGTTATGGACTTTACCGGCAACTGGTCGAGAAAGGAATCGACTGCATGGTATGTGCGCCTTCATTGATTCCGAAGAAGCCCGGTGAACGCGTCAAGACGGATCGACGTGACGCAGTGAAACTCGTGCGTTCGCTTCGCGCCGGCGACCTGTCGGCTGTGTACGTGCTCACCGTGGAGGACGAAGCCTTCCGCGATCTCTCACGTGCCTGGGTAAGTGCAAAGGACGATCTGAAGCGGGCCCGACAATGAACCGCCTATAAGGACCTCCCCGTTTTGACAAGCGGGTTTAATGCGTCACTGGTCAAGCTCCGGTGTCGTTCGAGACGTTGGCGGTGCGGACG
>NZ_FPJP01000076.1:0-1696 GCF_900119325.1 Burkholderia sp. NFPP32
GTCTCCAGGCGCCTCGTGCAGTCCAAAGACGACATGAAGCGACTGGCCATCGGTGCTCTGCGCCGCATCCAGAAGTTGCCGGCACTGGTGAAGTCCTTCTTTCGCCAGCCCGAATGTCAGTACGCCTCCATGTGACATTTCTTTCCGAAATCTTAGTAACAGTCCCCAAACACTCATTTTGTTAGAGATTTTAATTCACGATTTCATACGGAATGGTGCTGAGGCCCAATTGCTGCGCCGCAAAATGGCGGTGATTACCGTCGACGATCCTGAATCGGGTTGCGCTGCCCGGGGCCACTTCGTTCACCTTGACAGGGTCGAGGTGCACGCCGTTTTCCATTGCTGTTTTTGCGCTGTCGGAACGCGTCTGTATCACGTCGTCGCGGCCCCGGTCGAACTGCTCGATGGGGGCGTATTTTTGATTCGGCTTGCCGGTTTCCCACGTGCCGATTGCCTTGTAATCGTACATTTCGGTGGGGTACCACGTCTCGTTGGAATCGATCGAGAAGTAGGCTCGGTCATCCGGGTCATGAATCAGATAGGTCTTTGTACCGCTTTTGGACGTGTGGACCCGCACATCCTGGCCATCTTCGAATGCGTCGTCGATCTTCTGTACCAGTTCCTCGTTCAGGCCGTCCTTCGACTGGCGTTTCCAGGCGTCCGGGGTGAGCGATTCCGGCGCGCCCGCGACAACGGCTTTGGGCGTTCGGAGTGACTCGCCTGACTCGGTGATCTCCGCGCTCCCCGCCTCGACTGGCACGCCGTCGCTCGCGACAGGCTCGAGCGGTGGCCGGACTGGTTCGAACGGTGTGGCGCGCACCGGCTGAGGTTCGACTTGGGGCGAAGTACGGGGATTGGGTCGGAGCAACGGCATGGTCTCGCTGGATGACGTTGGGCGTGGAGAATAGGAAAATACCGGGCGTCCCAGCGCACGTGCCGGCACGGGCCTGCCTATGCCAATTCCCGGTCCGCCCCACAAAAGACTCAACAATATTTCGCCCGCGATTGTCCAACCCGATGGACTGGGTGCCTCGGCAGGCGGCATGAATCCCAGCCTTTCTCGCCGCGCCAGATAATCCTGATAGCTTTCACCACTCATCCATTGGGGTTCCGCCAGTGCTCGCTTGACCCGCCCCCATCGCTCATCGGGTTGCGCGATAGGCGAGTCGACATGCTCGGCATTGGGCCTCGCTGTGTCGGAGGCCGAATTCGCGTTGGCCGATGGAGATGCTTCGATAAGTCGGGCGCCGGCGATGTCGTCTCCTGTTACGGGGATTCGGTTGCGGGAGGAAAGATCGACTGGATTCATATGGATAGCAAGGTGATTGATTATCTGGATTTTGCTTTGTCGGCAGGAATTTCAGTTTAGCCAGATGAATTTCCGGCGCCGTATTTCGATGCGCCGCTAATCTGACAAAGCCGAAGTGGCATGCTGACGAGTACGAGCTTTGGTGAGTCAACAACCTGGACAATGCACCGGCGCCACGTGACCCGGCAGGACCATATGCGTTCTTGGTGGCGTACGCCTCTCGGAAAACGGGTATCGGAATCCTCGGTTTACTCCAGGAGGCTTACTTCCGCGGCCTCTACATTGCATCTAGTCTTACTGTGTCAATAAATTCATGCCATTATAAAAACTTCTTCATCCATGGCGTGAGGAATGATGGACTGGGAGAGGTCATTCGAGGCGTATCTG
>NZ_FPJP01000072.1:0-1936 GCF_900119325.1 Burkholderia sp. NFPP32
TGACGAAACTGGCGGATGACAAAGATACGCCGCCGCGCGTGAAGCAGGCTGTCAATTACTTACTGAAGCATCTGGATGACTTCAAGCGGATCGAGGCGTCTGACGGGACTACTCCCGACGGTACGGTCGGCCTCAGCGACTTTGAACGAGAAGCCGAGCAGGGTCCGACTCACGCGTAAATTGTGCGATTCGCAGACATCGTTTCACTTTCTTGAAGGCCGTTTCTTTGGCACGTCGGAACCCGTGGCGCCAATAGGAGACACGGGTTCCGACGCGCGCCGATGATGTTCGCCGAGGATCTTGTCGACCCGCCATTCGCGGTGCCGAATTCGCTCTATCCGCTTGTCGTACGCACTTACCACCTCGTCCGCGAGAGGTGTGATTTCACCCAGCTCCGCGATGCGGTCAACAGGAGTCTTTCCACCGAGTGAGCCGTGTGACCGACGCCAGTTGTAGTCGAACTGCCACTCTTCGATTCGCAACTCGATTGCCTACTCTGTCGGGGCATGGTGGAACCAGAACTCGTTCAGGTCAGTAAGCTGCGAGCGTTCGACCTTGCCATTGAGGTGCGGCGAGCATGGTGGAATTTGCCGGAACTTGATGTACTCGCTCATCAGGCGCCGCTACACCGATTCAGCGAAGAACTCGCCGCCGCGGTCGGTCTGGGTACGTTGAATCGGAAACGGCATCTCCTCGATGACACGATCAAGGAAAAGCAGCGTATTTCGGGCATTTCTTCGGGGGTAGACGGCCAGTACACGAAAACGTGAACAGTCATCGATGGCCGTGTACTGATAGACGCCTCGCGCAATCTTCATCGTGTCCATCTGGACGCGGTCTCCGGGAACCGGACGACTGTAGCGCCTCGGTTGTACCGGCCTCCTGGGGCGAACCAACGGCTTCACGGACGCTTCGCACAGAACCTTATGAATGGTCGCGAGGGATAGTTCTCTTTGCTCGTGCAGACGCAATTCGCTCTGAATCCGCCGTGCCCCCCTTGCGCTCAGCCCGCATGCGAAGAATCGTTGCCCTATCTACGTCAGAGACCTTTCGATTCGGGCTGGTCAGAGGGCGACGGCTTTGAGAGCGAAGACCGTCCTCTCCCGCTTCCTGGTAGCGGCGCAGCCACTTGCGAAGCGTTGGCCTAGAGATGCCACAACGCGTGCACACGAGACTGGCGTTGCCGGTCTCGGTGTTTGTCAACGTAGTTGTCGGTGTGCCAAGAAGGAAAGCGACCGGAGGTCGCTGTACATGCTGTAGCCGTGATGAGGGTTGGCCCCTCGGTTTCGCCGATCAGGCGGTGATACCAAACCACTCAGAGCTGCATTCGTTAAGAGCGAGTGTGGTGAGCGTCTGAGGAAAAGGCGGGATGAATCCCGTCAGGTATGCAGGAAGGAGGCGAACGAAAGTGAACCATCGAAGAAGTGTCGATAATTGCAATGGTGTCAAAACCGAGGACTCGACAACGCCTCGGGATAAGTCAGGCGGCAACCTGAACGTGGGCTTGACGGCATCCGGCATAGAGGTGGCGCGACCTTCCCGCAGGCATGGATACGGAACTTGGGAACCTGTCGTCTCGATGCCAAGGGAGACGCTCAAGCGGAGAACCCGTGAGAGCCAGAGTACCAATGCGAGGCACAGGGGCGGAGTCATGCGTAGTAGCGTCGAAAGGGTTGTAATGACCTCTGGAGCGAAGGCATGACCTTGTCTGGTGGGGATCATGGAACAACTGCAACGCGGGAAGATTCCGGGGTTGCCACCAAGTCGTTCGAGATATCCAAGCGGTTGGTTTGGGAAGCCTGGAAGCGCGTGGCCGCCAATCAAGGCGGGCCGGGTGTGGATACGAGAGCACCATCACGAAGGCCATCAGCGGTCGGCGCGCGCGACCGATCTCAAGGTAGCCGAAGTGACCCCAATCGACCTGGGCCTGTTCACC
>NZ_FPJP01000080.1:0-1443 GCF_900119325.1 Burkholderia sp. NFPP32
TCGCGATTGGCTGTCGCTTTCTCATATTGCGCAACATATCGTGCCGCCGCTATCTAACGCCGCCCAAAAAGCGCGGATTTGGACCGCCATCGACATCAGGTTCATGGCGGATGTCGGTGCGCGGCAGTTGCGGCGGCAAGGGCGTGCGCTTTGGCTTCTGATGTTGCTTGTCCGGCGCCGTATTCGACTGTAGCTGCTCGAGCTCGATTTCGAGTGCGGCCAGATCAGCGTCGATCGCCTCATTGAGCAGGCTCATCTGCTCGACGTTGAGTTGCTCGCTGCGCTTGCCGATATGCAGGTGCCTGAGCGCAGCAATCTCGTGCGTGAGCTGGTCGATGCGCGTCTGACGGTGGTGCAGCTCCCGCTCGTTCTCGCCGACCTGAGCCATCAACTGCGCAGCCAGCGTGCGCAGTTCGTCGGGGCTCAGGGCGTCGAGATCGGCGGGTAGGTTCATGCGGCCAGTCTGCCAGAACCCAGCCCGCCGCGGAAGCAAGCCAGTTTACGGCTTTGGGGGTATTACACGACCATGATCGCGTGATCGTGCGTGAGCGTCTGCCAGGGTAGCCCGGTCACCAGCGCTCGCAACTGCTCGGGATTTAGTGCGGTGGCGACTGCCTGATCCCCATTCGTCCAGATGAACCGTCCCTTGTTCAGGCGACGCGCGGCCAGCCAGATACCGAACCCGTCATACACGAGCACCTTTATACGCGTCGAGTGCTTATTGGCAAACAGGTACGCGTGGTGCGGTCGCGCCGCGCCGAACACCTTCACGACACGCGCCAGAATCGTCTCGATGCCCGCACGCATATCGATGGGCTCGGTCGCCAACCAGATCGCGTCGATTCGGATCATCGCAGCCACCCTTGCATCAGGCTGCGCAATCGGCGGCTGCACATAGTGGCCAGCGTACCGTCACGGTCGCCGCCCCGCGGCGCACCTCGATCTGAATCTCCGTCGGAACGACTGCCGCGCCCGGCGCTTCCACTTGCAGTGGAACAAACTCCGCCAGCGGCGCGCTCATCGCCTGGCGTGCCTCACGCGCGGCGTCTTGTTCCTCCTGCGCGGCCACCCAGCGACGCAGCAAATTCGCGTTCAACTTGTAATGAAGCGCGACCGCGGCGATCGACACGTTCGGCTGCATCGCCCGCACGGATCACCTTCTCCTTGAACTCCTTGCTGTGGCGGCGTCGCCGCGTCGGCTGCACCACTTCCGAAATCGATTCATTCTCGTCCATAGAGTACACGTGTCCATTTAAAAAATAGGTGGACACGATCGTCGCTTTCGTCACCCGCATGTTCAAGGTGACATTGCCGGGGGCTTACTGCCGCGCGTCAATCAAGATGAGAACCGCATTGACTCAGGATATTTGTTACCCGACCGTGGTCGTTGCCTCATGTAATTTGCTACCCGTCAGAATGCAGGCGGGAGCGACTTATGACGAG
>NZ_FPJP01000071.1:0-1943 GCF_900119325.1 Burkholderia sp. NFPP32
CTGCGCTGGCGTATCGCTGCATACATCGCGCGCCGGCTCCAGCGATGTCCGTTTTGTTCAGCGTCCAATGCTGATTTATTGACACAGTAAGACTAGAAATTCGTAAAAATTCCTTATCAATAGTACCTGTCCTATAGACAGATGCAATCCATTTAAATACCTTAAACATTTGCCTCGCGAAGCGATCACGAGCAGGGTTGCAATTCATAATTTCCACTATTTTAAATAGGGTTCATGCAAACATGCCAAAAATCAATATTTATAATAATGCAAATATTTACGATGTCACACGCCACCATCATGAAGAAACAGATGCGATTTCGAATCGCAACAAAAAAACAATTTCCACTGGCGAGCAGGTGTCGAGTTCTGCCATGCTGGCACGACATCAAGATCAACATATCCAGGCCCTTTCTCAGTTGAATAGAATTGCGCGTCAGTCAACATCAAGTGATTATGCGATCACCCGGGACAAGTCTACGCTCAATAATATTGCCACCCCGCAAGTAGAAATTAAGCAGCAAAAATCCAAGCCAAATTTATTGTACAACGTTAATTACGCCATCCTCGCCCCAAAAGGAGGGCTAAGCAATATTACGTACCCGATGCGGATAGATAATGGAAGACAGCGAAAGTCGAGCAAGGGCGATGGGATTTATTATGCGATGCAGTTTAAAGTGGTTAATAGAAGCGGTCAGAGCATTGGACATGGTTACATTGGATTGCAACCTCGTGAAGATGGCAAAGCGTTGGTGATGTTTTCCGGATTTGGCGGTAATTTCAGTGCGCCAAGCGGCCTACCGACGGCAGATTCAGGCCCAGGAGCTCATAACAGTACGCTAATAGACTTCCAGTATGGTCATACCTACAACCTCACAGTTGAGCGGGACTCCAAGAACCCCAGGATCTTTCACGCCTATGCCCAGGATGTCACAGACCTAAATAATCCCGGTCCCAAGAAATGGGTCAAGGATCTTCACGTGAATCAAGATGCGGGATTGGCCGGAGATGATAAAGGATTTGTCGAGCTTTATGGCGGCACCCCTATCGACAGCAGTGCGCAGATAGCACCAACGAGCGGTAGCTTTTCAGCACCATTTACGATCGATGAAAAAGGCACTGCTACCCACGGCTGGCTCTGGGGATCAAAACTGCAAGGTCGCTTTTGCAATTCGACGACAGGCAGTCAAACGCAGACAAAAGAAAATGGAAAAACAAAGAAAATTGAATTCTCAATTCAAGGAGTTGGTTATCCAAAAAATGTTTGATTTTTTGCAAGCGTCTCGCGAGAGTCGTCGTACACCGCAGATGGAGCTGATATGGCGACGATCTTGTTGTCGAGGACTGTTGGAGTTCGTAAATTCCGCTAAGGATGGTGTTCAAAACTGACAAAGGCCCGCATGTTCAACAGGTCAGTTGCCGTGGACAATAAGGACATGAAACAGACCGACCTGAACCTTGATCTGCCGAACCGGCGGACGCGTAAACGCGTATTTCTTGACGAGATGGAGCGTGTGGTGCCGTGGAAGGAATTCATGGCGCTGATTGCGCCACACACGCCGACGAAGGCAACCGGTCGCAAACCGTTCCCCATTGAAGCGATGCTGCGCATTCATTTTTTGCAGCAGTGGTTCGGCTTGAACGACGTCGCGATGGAGGAGGCGCTGTACGACGTGCCGCTGTACCGCGAATTCACGGGGGCTGGGAGGAATGAGACGGCTGCCGGACCGCGTGAGCATCCTGAGGTTTCGGCATCTGTTGGAGCAACATCAGTTGGCCGAGCAGTTTCTTAAGGCGGTGAACGCGCAACTGAACCGCGCCGGGTTTGTCGGAGACCGCCGAGTTTGGCGCTACGCCGCGCGAGCGGACAGCGCCAGGTTCCGATTGTAAGCCTCCTCTGCTTGCGCCGGCGACACGTACCCGAGCGGGCCGAGCAACCGATG
>NZ_FPJP01000068.1:0-2353 GCF_900119325.1 Burkholderia sp. NFPP32
ACGCCGATGATAGTGCGGATTCCCGTGTGAAAGTAGGTAATCGTCAGGCTCCCTAAGCCAAGAACCCCCGCCCGAAAGGCGGGGGTTTTTGCATTTCAGCGACGGAAATACAGGCTGCGCAAAGCAACGAGCAGGTGGAGCTGGAGCGCTGACGGTGCAAATCAGGACAGTGCGGGACGGCACAGCCCATCCGCGCAATCGGCAAAGACGCGCTCTGGCCAACCAGATCGGCCCACATGGTGGCGGCACGAGTTGCCATGACCATCTCGACTCACCTACTCCCGCCGTGACGGCGACCATATCTTAGGCATGGAGTCGATGCCATCCTGGCGGCATGAGTTACCGGTTTCCCCAACGGTTGGAAGCCATGCGCAGCAGGGTGGCATTGGCAGCACGCAGATCGAACAGTTCGGCGTCGAAGCCGGGGCCGACCCAGTTTCGGTAATGTTCGGCTTCTTCGCTATCCGAATCATCGTATAGCGTGTTCAGGAGCGCTTCGTAGCCTGTCGGGCCACCCACGTCCTCCGGCGGGCATGCCCGAGCACCGTCGATGACCTGGGCCGCGCCCCAGGGTTCGCCCTCGACGGTTTCCATTTCCTCGACGACGATGACGTGAACCCAGCCGTCTCCGAAGTCGTAGCGGTAAAGGAAGCGAGAGCCGGGTTTCAGGATCTTCTGAAGTCGAGACTTACGATCGTCGGCCGTTGTGTTCGGGTCAGCGAAGTCCAGCACGTCATCGACCTCGAACATGGCGTAGGTCACGCCGTCGATCAGAAAGTCATGCAGGTGGGTGTCTTCCCAGCCGAAGGCCGCCTGCAGGATATGGTGCAGCTTGCGCAGCGACTCGGTTCCTTCGACCTCGATCCGGCGCCAGATGGGCGGCTCGATATGTTGAAGCTGCACGTGCAGAGTAAAGCGCTGGAACGATTTCACCATCTGATGTCCGGGGAACGGAAAGCCTGCGGCATTATCACCTTACGATGCCAGGGTGGTCATTTTCCAGGGTTGAAGTCCTTCGATCCGGTTAATCGGATGTTCTGCAATGCGCACAAGCCCGGTGCGCAGATACGCCTCTGCATCAATGCCGTTGAGCTTGGCCGTCCCGATCGGGCTGTAAATCGTGGTAGCACGCTCCCCACCTGAGTCCGCGCTGGTGAACAGGTAGTTTCGGCGCCCCAGGGCCACTCCGCGCAACGCGAGCTCGACCGCCAGGTGCCCGTCGCCCGTCGTCGTAGTAGCGCGAGCGCTTCCCACCGGTTCAACGCGTAGAGGATTGCCCGACTCGTGTCAGATTCGCGTGAGAGCGTCTCCAGTGCGGCGCTCATCCATCAATGCGAAGTGCGTCTCGCTGGCGTCGATGGCGGGTGCGAGCCAATCCGGTGGCCAGGCGCCGCGTGTCGTTGCAAGTACCGGATCGGCGGCATATGAGGCCAAAGCCATGAAGGCAATTACAACAGCGAACTGGGGCATGAAGAATCGTACGGGGAACGGACGGACGATTCGAGACGGCTTGCGCCTTTCTGCGAAGTAGGGGCGGGCAGGGGGGGGGGGCGTGTTCGCGTCGATAGTATCTTCGCGATACCGGCCGCGGAATCGCCAACGCTGCCGGCACGAAATTTGCGGAAATTTTGCATCTACCCGCTTGGCATTGTGCACGAGAGGTCGTATGATGGCGGTCTTTCGTTTTTAGCGCAGATGCAGATCAGCGCTAAAGGCGGAGTCTGACGAAGATGTGGCGCCGATCGGCAATATCTCGTGCTTGCCTTAGCCGGGCAAGGGCGGAGGATCGGTGGTAGCGCAAGTGTCGGGAAGAGGTTTGAAAATAATCTTCCTGATGTGCTTGACAAGAGTGCGATGCACCCCCATAATCGTCAGTTCTCTACGGAGGGGTGCCCGAGTGGCTAAAGGGGGCAGACTGTAAATCTGTTGGCTTACGCCTACGTTGGTTCGAATCCAACCTCCTCCACCAAGATATCAGCGTAGTTGAGCGGTAGGGAATCGTTAGTGGCCCGTGCGGGTGTAGCTCAATGGTAGAGCAGAAGCCTTCCAAGCTTACGACGAGGGTTCGATTCCCTTCACCCGCTCCAGACCGCGAAGTTGAAGCGTAAAGCGCCCATGTGGCTCAGTGGTAGAGCACTCCCTTGGTAAGGGAGAGGTCGGCAGTTCGATCCTGCCCATGGGCACCAGCAGTAAAAAGTCAGTGTCTTGTTTGCGCGCGGCGCAACCTGTGAAATTCCTTTTGGGAGTTGAAAATGGCCAAGGAAAAGTTTGAGCGGACCAAGCCGCACGTGAACGTTGGTACGATTGGTCACGTTGACCACGGCAAGACGACGCTGACGGCAGCGATCACGAC
>NZ_FPJP01000067.1:0-2608 GCF_900119325.1 Burkholderia sp. NFPP32
TCGACGAGGTCGGCTACCTCTCGTACTCGAATCGCCATGCCGACCTGTTGTTCGAGCTCATCAGCCGCCGGTATGAGGCTTGTTCGACCATCGTATAAGTTATTTGGAATTGAATCTGTGCTACGGTAGGCCGGCTTTTATGTCGGCTAGTGCGCTGAACATATTGAAACAGGTCACGCAGGGTTATCCACGGGGCCGCCGCCTGCTTCTCTATAGCGAGAGGCGAGCGGCCCGGTGGGTAACCGGTGCCGGAGGCGACGCCGCTCTGCGCGCTTGTTCCGGATCGTCGTTTGATGACGAAGCAGCATCCGTTTCGCGAGGAGCAGATCATGGCTGCAGATGGCTCTATTGTCGAACCCGTCTGGGAACGGTATCCGCTAATTGCCTCGAACTCTTGCGCTCGTCGCTGGATACAGAGTTGCG
The DNA here is from genome assembly GCF_900119325.1 of Burkholderia sp. NFPP32. Classification (NCBI taxonomy): domain Bacteria; kingdom Pseudomonadati; phylum Pseudomonadota; class Betaproteobacteria; order Burkholderiales; family Burkholderiaceae; genus Burkholderia; species Burkholderia sp. NFPP32. Next base: position 424 of record NZ_FPJP01000067.1, read on the forward strand.
TGATGCTCGGTCTGGCCAGGAATACGATCGCGGCCTACATGTATGCGACAGAGGGTTTCCTTCGCTTTGCTATGAGCCACTCCGTCGATCTACGCAGCGTGTCGCGCGAAACTATCGCACAGTATGTCGGTGAACTGCGGGCCCAACCAAGGCGAGCGAATGCGAACGTGGTGCGCATTGACTCAGGCGGCTTCCTGTCGAACGCTACGCTACAGCAGCGGCTCACCGCAGTCCGACTGCTGTTTGAGTTTCTTGTTGACGAGGGACTCGTCAGAACCAATCCGGTAAGCCGTAGCTCCTACACGGCATCCAGTCGCTCCGGTGCGCGTCGTGAGCGAAGCCTCATTCAGAAGTTTCACAAGCTGCCGTGGATTCCAACGGAGGTGCAGTGGATGTCCCTGCTGGCTGTAGTCCGCAACGAGCCGAAGCGTAATAGATGCATGCTGGCGCTTGCCTATGACGCGGCGCTTCGTCGTGAGGAACTGTGCCAGCTTCGCAGCGGCGATATCGATCCCGCCCATCGGCTGCTGCGTATCAGGGCGGAGACGACCAAGGGGCATCGCGAACGCGTGGTGCCATATTCCGCGACCTCCGGCGAGCTGCTCCGCGATTACCTTCGACACCGACGTAGCCGGGGCGGCGACGGAACCACACTATTCCTCTCGGAATCGCCTCGCAACTACGCCGCCCCAATCAGCATGTGGACATGGTCGAAGGTAATTCGTTCTATTGCGATTCGTGCTGGCGTTCCAGCGTTTTCAACTCATACGTTGCGCCATCTTTGTTTGACGGATCTCGCTCGCTCCGGCTGGCAACTGCATGAGATTGCCCGATTTGCTGGTCACCAGAATCTCGAAACGACGCGGCAATACGTGCATCTGTCAGGGCACGATCTCGCGGACCGGTTTGCAAAGACCATGCGCCATGTTCACGCGTGGCGTCTCGATGCTCTCGCGTGCGTCCCAGCAGCAGAGTGACGATGATGGCATCCAAAGCGGCCCTCGCCCCGGCTGTCGGTAGCACATCCCTATGGACGTGGCCGATCGAGATCACGAACTACGACCGAAGAAGCCGGTTGACCGCGACCGAGCAGAGGGTGTTGACTCAGGATCTTCCACTCGCCGTTGCCAACGAACGCACGATAGGAGCGATGCTTGGCAGACTGTCACGCCTTGATCGTCTACTTGCGCCGATCGACGACGCGCTCGCCGCTGTCGATGGCACGCATCTTTACGACGATCGCGTGAGACTGATGCTGCTGCAGTATTGCGCAGTTCGGAACCAATCGTTCTGGGCCTGGGATGCCACCGCTTGGCACATAGTTCTTGGGACAACGCAGGCAGCCTTCTTCGCAGCCCACGTTCCGAAACCGCACGCCGGTGGCGAGCGTCACGCCTTGATTGCGGTAGCGTACCTGCTGCGTTGCTTTAACGACATTCCCGACCTAGGGGAAGTGAAGCGGGTCGCACTGGCGGAGAAGATCTTTGGCAAGGAACGGCTTGCAGGCATACGAGCTAACGTCAAGAGTGGTGTATGAACAATTTGATGGCGGTCGGTTTTAAGCGGCGAGTTTCTGCTGAACCGGCCGATCGTCTTGCACCGGTTCGCCGTCCTTGAAGGCAACACCCTCGAGCAACAGCTTGATCTTCTCGGGGCCGTTAATGCGGCGCCAGGTCTTCTCCGCTTCCTCGATCAGCTTGAATGCCAGACCAAGGAAGGTCGGGCGCGACACACAATTACGCGTACGTGTCGTGCGGTGGCGCACCGTCGCGAACGTCGATTCAATCGCGTTGGTTGTGCGCAGGTGCTGCCAATGTTCGGCGGGAAACTCGTAGAAGGCCAGCAAGCTCTCTCGGTCCTTCTTCAACGTCTCGGTCGCCTTCGGATATTTGGCCGCATAGATCGACACGAAACGATCGAACGCGGCGTGCGCGTCGGCGCGGGTCGCCGCCATCCAGATCGATTGCATGTCGGCCTTCGCGCGTGCCTGTTGCGATTTGGGCAGCGCATTCAGCACGTTGCCCATCTTATGAAACCAACAGCGCTGGCCACGTGTGGTCGGAAACACCTCTTCCAGTGCCGCCCAGAAGCCCATTGCGCCGTCGCCGACCGCCAGCCATGGCCCTGCCTTCAGACCGCGCTTTTTCAAGTCGAGCAGCAGCTCCAGCCACGACGCTTTCGTCTC
>NZ_FPJP01000064.1:0-3395 GCF_900119325.1 Burkholderia sp. NFPP32
TCGAAGGCGATCAACGAGCGCTTCGTGCTCGGCTACGAGCAGGGGCTGCAGTCGGCCAGCAACGCGTTCAAGGCGACGATCAACCTGACGCGCTTTTGGTCGGTGTCCGCGTACGGCGGCACGTTCCAGGGTGTCGACCTGAACTACTCGCAGCGCTTCGATCGGTGGTTCAGTCAACGGAATGGCCGTAATCCTAGAACGGGTTATGAACTTTCGTCCGGCTGATGCAAGATGGGGAATCAATTCCTACAGGCCGTATTCGAAGGATGTAAGCGACGAAAAATGATCACTCGTTATGCAAACCACCCAATACTGATGCGAGACGATTGCCGCTCGCAACGTCTCGTCAGGTAAGACTCCCACCATCACAGATCACTTCCTATCCACATTTCGTGCTCAGCGAGTTCCGATTGGGCTTCAAATCCGGCTGGATTCGTAAGAGTCTGCCATCCGACCGTGCTAATGACGCATCCCTCGAGGTTGCTAGCCGGGCTTGGGAACGGTAACGGAATCGCGCGGCAACAACCAGCGACGTATCTCGACGTTCTCGCGGCCACCCCTTGCCTCGGCGGACGGGGAATCCGGACTCGGCATTCGGAGCCTGTCGGATGTGATTGACATCGACGCCAACGACGTAGCAGCGATCGATTCAGGTAACGATGACATACAGTAGCCAGTGGGCCGGCAATGACGACAAACTCGGTGCCGGAGGTACGCAGATCGGTACTTACGACCCGAAAGCGTCACTATACATCCACGCGAAAGCGATCCTGGTTGACTACGGTACATCAAGTGCCCGCGCATTCGTTGGACCGGAGAATTCTTCCATGGCAGAGGTGGTCTCGCTCGTTCGGACAGGTTTTCGATATTTTTAAGTGGAATGTCCGAGGCAGTCATGCTGCCGATTTGATCGCAGGCAGCGTCGCGAAGTATGCCTCATCCGGCGTCCGATCCGCCAGGCTCGAATGGGGCCGTTTCCGGTTGTACAGCTCGATGTATTCGCCAATGGAACGCCGGGCATGGCTGACCGACTCGTAGGCCTTCAGGTAGACCCTTCGTACTTGATGCTGCGCCATACCCGCTCGACGAACACGTTATCGCGCCAGCTTCCCTTGCCGTCCATCGACAGCCGGATGCCCCGGGCCCAGTACGGCCGCGGTGAACGCGCCCGCCGTGAACTGGCTGCCCTGATCGGTGTTCACAATGTCCGGCAGCCCGTAACGGGCGAACGCTTCTTCCAGTGCCTCGACAGCGTGTACGGCTTCCAGCGTGATGGCGACCCGGTGCGAGAGTACCTTGCGACTCGCCCAGTCCACCACCGCCGTCAGATACACGAATCCGCGCGCCATCGGAATGTACGTCGTGTCGAGTGCCCAGGCCTGGTTGGCCCGCTCGATCTTCAGGCCACGCAGCAGATACGGCCAGATCTTGTGCTGCGCGTTGCGGCGGCTTGTGTTCGGCTCGCAGTACAGCGCCTCGACACCCATGCGCTTCATCAGCGTGCGCGCGCGTCGACGGCCAAGCAGATGGGCGCAGGCTGCCGAGAGCCGGGTCCAAGTGCGAATACCCCTGGCATCGGCAAAGCCCGCGGCCACTTGCTGGCATACCCAGTCAACTAAAGCACCGTGCAGTCACATGCCCAATGCGTCAATCTTCATCCCGCCTTGCCGCGACCTCACGCGACTAAACGTTCATCGACTTGATTCGCAATTCAGCAACTCGCAAGCATCGGCCTTGACCGCAATCGCACTCAGACCTCATACCGCACAGTTCGGTTTCGCACTGTGATCACCGCGCGCTCATGACAGATTTGCCGAATCGGCGCCTCAACCACGCCACCACCGGAGCACACATGGACGGACCAGAAAACGTACAACTCACCCGGCTCCAGGCCGAGATCCAGATCCTTCGCGGAGCAATTCAATTGCTCACAAATAGCACGCAATTGCGCGCCGCGGACGCGGTGGCAATCACGGTCATGGTGCAAACGCTTGCCGGAATGACCATACTCGCTCTGCTACGCAACGAACCGCTCGTCTTTGTGCTGCGCGAGCTATACAAAGCGCACCGCGACAAACCCAAGGTCACCGCGCTGTATCGTGAGCGTCTCCTGAGCGCATTCGAATCCTTGCTGCTGCCCATCTCAAACAACGCGTACTCGCTGACTAACCGCGCGCGGACAGCAAGCATCGCCTCTGGTTTGTCTGTCATCCGCTCCGCTCGGGTTCGCCCCAAAGGCAAAAGCCCCGCCGAGTGCTTCCGCAATCAGCGCTTCGAGATGTTTGGATACACAATGGCCCAGCGCAGGCCACGTCATCACATGTAAATCCAGCTGGAATAATTCACCCATCACAACGATTCGTACCATGCGGAGAATCAATCGTGAATACCAAGCAAAATGTGTCACTTCGTGATTTTACCGATTTCAAAAATTATAATACCAACGGATGGATTAGGGGGCGAGCTGGAGTACACGCAAATGTGATGAAAGAGGGTGATAAATGCTGGCTCCGCTCTGCTGCCCCGGAGGGTCAATCTATTTCGAGTGGTGTCGTGATTGAAAAGGTTATTTATGATCTCGCGCCAGGCACAATCTATCTATTTTCGCTCCGCACTCGCCACTATGACATCGGCGGTGAGCCAACTGGCATGTACCCGTTCGTTTTCATAAAAACCGGCAATGAAATTTCGGCGCAACCCATCGAAATAGTCGACCCGGAATGGAAGGTGCATCTTGTACCATTTCATGCACACGCCAGTAAAATTCTCATTCAATTAATCAATATGTCTCCAGGGGGAAAAAGAAACGCATTTGACATGGCTGATATTTTCGTCGGCACGCCACTACTAGATATCACCACATTTGACGATGGCCTGAACGGCTGGACCCAAGGCAATGTCGGACAAACCGGAAGCATTACCCAGCTCTACGGAAAGTCGGTGTTCCAAAACAGAGTCCCATCACAAGCCCCACACAACGGCGTCGTCTTGAACAAGGATTTCACGTTGATCCACGAACGCGAGTACGTATTCATAATATCCGTCCGACGCGATAATCAACGCCCCCCCAAACCTATCCTTTCGCTAGCGAGCAGAACTGGGAATCTGACCGACGCCACACCCGTCGGATTTGGCGATTGGCAATCCCTGGAATCAAGATTCAGAGCAGAACGAGCGATTGAGACATTGAGTATCGTAAGCCACCAAATGGATGACCAAGCGAACGCATACAGTATTGGCGATATCCAGGTCTTCGATTACCTGGCCACGTAAGGAGCGAGATTACGGCCTGTTTCCTATTCTTACTGTGTCAATAAATTCATGCCATTATAAAAACTTCTTCATCCATGGCGTGAGGAATGATGGACTGGGAGAGGTCATTCGAGGCGTATCTG
>NZ_FPJP01000063.1:0-3746 GCF_900119325.1 Burkholderia sp. NFPP32
ATCGCGACAGCCGCGCCCGCTTTCGCGAGTTCCAGCGCAATTTCCTTGCCGATGCCGCTCGCGGCGCCCGTGACGACTGCGGTCTTGCCATTCAGATCTGCTGCCATGTCCGTCTCCTCCCGTTATCGGATCGATAAAACACGCGCCGGCCGCATCCGCTTTCATCGCGCGAAGTACCGGCGGGCCAGCCGTCATTGTGCACGATCGGCCCCGCCGTTCGCGTGCAAAACGTCTAAGCTTAAGGTCGGTTCTGTCACGCAGGAGGTTCGCATGCACTATCGACGGCTAGGCCGTTCCGGCCTGCAGATCAGCGCGCTCTCGCTCGGCTCGTGGGTCACGTACGGCAACCAGGTCGACCAGCGGGTCGCGCGGGAATGCCTCGCCGCGGCACGCGACGCGGGTGTCAATTTCTTCGACAACGCCGAGGTTTACGCCGGCGGCAAATCCGAGGAAATCATGGGCCACGCGCTCAAATCGCTCGACTGGCCACGCATCAGCTATATCGTGTCCACGAAGTTCTTCTGGGGGCTCGCGGAAGCACCGAACCAGTATCACACGCTGAACCGGAAATACCTGCTGAACGCGATCGACGGCTCGCTGCGCCGGCTACAGCTCGATTATGTCGACCTCGTCTATTGCCATCGGCCCGATCCGAACACACCGATCGAGGAAACCGTCTGGGCGATGAGCGACATGATCGTGCGCGGCAAGGCGTTGTACTGGGGCACGTCGGAATGGAGCGCCGACGAGATCCGCGCCGCGTGCGAGATCGCCGAACGGCATCACCTGCACAAGCCGGTCGTCGAGCAACCCCAGTACAACCTGTTCCACCGCACGCGGGTCGAACGGGAATATGCGCGACTCTACGACGACTACGGCCTCGGCCTCACGACCTGGAGCCCGCTGGCATCGGGCCTGCTCACCGGCAAGTATCGCAACGGCGTGCCGCCGGGCAGCCGCGCACAACTGCAGGGTTACGATTGGATGCGCGACCGCCTGACCGATCAGGCCAGCAACGACATCGTCGAACGGCTCGGCGGGATCGCGGTCGACCTCGGCTGCAGCACGGGCCAGCTCGCGATCGCGTGGGTGCTCGCGAATCCGCGCGTGAGCTCGGTGATCACCGGCGCATCGCGAATCGAGCAGATCGGCGAGAACATGCGCGCGCTCGACGTCGCCGCGAAGTTGACGCCGGATGTGAAGCAACGCATCGAGGAGGTGGTCGGCAACGCATACGAGTAAGGCGACTCACCGCCACTCGCGTACAATACGCGGCCGCATCGGCGCCCGGCCTGACAGCCGCGCCCGATCGACCGCTTTCATCGATTCACCTTCTGTTTCAGGCAGCCCGCCATGCTCAGCTATCGTCACGGTTTTCACGCAGGCAATCACGCGGACGTGCTCAAGCACGCCGTCGTCGTCCAACTGCTGCGCTACCTGAACAAGAAAGACAAGTCGTACTGGTACATCGACACGCATGCCGGTGCCGGCGTGTACTCGCTGCGCGACGGCTACGCGGCAAAGACGGCGGAATTCGACACCGGCATCGGCAGGCTGTGGAACGACAAGAACCTGCCGGAAGCGCTGGGCGATTACGTGGACGAAGTACGCGCACTGAACGACGACGGCGAACTGCGCTTCTACCCTGGTTCCCCGTATATCGCATGGCGATCGATGCGCGAACAGGACCGGATGCGCCTGTTTGAAATGCACACGACGGAAATCGACGTGCTGCGCCACAACTTCCGCGACGCCGGGCGACGCGCGATGATCTTCGCCGGCGACGGCTTCGAAGGGATCAAGGCGCTGCTGCCGCCGCCGCCGCGACGGGCACTCGTGCTGATCGACCCGTCCTACGAGGACAAGAAGGATTACGCGCGCACGGTAAGCTGCGTGACGGAATGCCTGAAGCGTTTCGCGACGGGCTGCTACGCGATCTGGTATCCGCAGGTCACGCGGACGGAATCGCAGCGCTTTCCCGAGCAGTTGAAGCGCCTGCAACCGAACAACTGGCTGCACCTGACGCTGACGGTATCGAATCCGCCCGCCGATGGACTAGGCCTCTACGGCAGCGGGATGTTCATCCTGAATCCGCCGTATACGCTTGCGCAAAGCATGAACGAGGCACTGCCCTATCTGGTCGAGGTGCTGGGACAGGATAGCGGCGCCCGTTGTCAGATCGAGCACCGCGGAAACTGACCGGGCGACCGGCCGTTACGGCTGCGGCCTCGGTGCGAGTCTCGGTTGGTTGGCCGGCGGTACGCCCCAGCCTGGCACATTGATATAAGGTGCGACGAACAGCGGCACCGACGTGTTCGGCACTTGCCCGGCCGGAGCCCGCATGCCCGCCGGCTCGACGATCGGCTCGGAAGACAACGGCGCTGTCTGCAGCACCAGCCCGCCCTTGCCGTCCTGGATACCGCGCTGCGTATCGAGAATCAGCGGTTTGGACGAAGTCGCGGCACCGGCCGCGAAGCCATGGACAAGCATGGCCGCGCCCAGAACGAGACGCGCGCGGGCACTGCGACGCACATCGAGACGCAAACGCATGATCGTGTCCTTCACGGTGAAAAGCAGGTCCATACCATAGCGCCGCATCGTCGATTTCGCCAGATCCGGCGCACAAAAAAACAAAGCCCCGTCAACACGGGGCCTGCTTATCGGTCGGTGCCGTACGGCACCTGGCGGTGACTCGGATTACAGCGAGTAGCCATTGGTTTCGAGCGAGCGGATGCGGTGCTCGAGCTGGACGATGTCCGACGACGTGGCGAGGTAAGCCTCACGGCGCTCACGTTCTGCGGATTCGAACCAGTTGCTCAGCTTTTCGACGATGTAGGCGATCATGATGTTCTCCAAGGAAGGGGGACCCCTGGCGAATCGAGATTCAGGGATTTCCCGTATAGGGTATTCCCGAATTATAGCGACGCCGCACCAAGATGCCAGTGAAATACTTGCATGGAAACCATTCCAGTTCGGAATGGGCGCGCGCTCACCAAAGCTAACTCATTGATTTTTATAGAGGTTGAGTCGAGCGCCTATTTCGGGCCCTGAACACACGCACTAATCTGGTTCGCTGACGGGATCGGCCAGGCGCGCCAAAATCGGGCATTCGGGCCGTCCGTCACCATGGCAGTGCGCGGCCAGGTCGGCCAGCGTATCGCGCATGTCGCTCAGTTCCGCGATGCGCCTGTCGAGTTCGGCCACGTGCTCGAGGGCGATCGACTTCACCTCGGCGCTGGCGCGGGAGCGGTCTTGCCAGAGCATCAGCAGCTTGCGGATGTCCTCGACGAGAAAACCAAGCCGTCGCGCCTGACGGATGAAGCGCAGGACGTGGATTTCGTCCGCGCCGTAGATTCGGTAGCCAGCGTCGGTACGCTTGCTCGGCGCAAGAAGGCCGACCTGCTCGTAGTACCGGATCATTTTTGCGCTGACTCCGGATGCGCGCGACGCGTCACCGATATTCATTCCCCGCCCTCTCCATCAAGCCCCGGTTTCGAACGTGAACGTCGACGTATGCAATCGCCGACGACATTTCGATCGTACCAAATCACGCGGCTTCGTTCCGCGGTGCGCGCAGGTAGATGGAAGACGGCTGATCTCCGGCGGATGCCGACAGGATGCGATGATGGAGCACGCTACTCTTGCCCGGCGCGCCCGGCATTTTGGCCGCGCCAATGCAAAAACCCCCGCCTTTCGGGCGGGGGTTCTTGGCTTAGGGAGCCTGACGATTACCTACTTTCACACGG
>NZ_FPJP01000062.1:0-3892 GCF_900119325.1 Burkholderia sp. NFPP32
CCTCGTCATAAGTCGCTCCCGCCTGCATTCTGACGGGTAGCAAATTACATGAGGCAACGACCACGGTCGGGTAACAAATATCCTGAGTCAATGCGTGCGTTACCCCGTTCGTCACGGCACGACGGAGGTGCGACGGCAATTCGTCGAGGTGGCCCCCCGCAATCAACGCGGCGACGGTTACAAGGCTACGGTCGCGGAGCGAGAGCGTCGGGTCGCTCCACACGCACGGATTCAACGTGTCGTCGACGAATGCCGAGAGCTTCGGCGTAAAGGCGCGCGCGGCTTCGCGCGGACTGCCGAAATCTGCTTGAGACATGGCGATACTCCTTTAAGCCTGGCTGATGAACTTGTGCGTGAGGTAGTACTCGATGCCTTCGGCACCACCTTCCGAACCGTGACCGCTTTCCTTCATGCCGCCAAACGGCAGTTCAGTTGAAACGATTCGGTACTGGTTGATGCCGATCATGCCGGCTTCGAGACCGTCCGCTACGTCGATCGCCGTACGCGCATTGCTCGTGAACGCATAGGCGGAGAGCCCGTATGGCAACCGGTTCGCTTCGGCAAGTCCGTCGGTGAGAGTATCGAAGCGCATCAGCACCGCAATCGGGCCAAACGGCTCTTCGTGCATCACACGCGCGTCCACGGGAACGTCGGCGAGGACGGTAGGCTCGAAGAAGTAACCGTCACCCTCGATGCGCTTGCCACCGGCGAGAATCTTTGCGCCACGTTCCACGGCATCGGCGATGAGTTCCTCCATCTTCGCGAGCTGGCGTGGATTTGCCAGCGGTCCGATCTGAGTGTCCGGGTCCATGCCATTCCCGACCTTGAGCGCCTTGGCCGTGCGGACGAAGTGCCCGACAAACTCGTCATAGACGTCGCGCTGGATCAGAAAGCGCGTGGACGAGATGCAGATCTGGCCGGTACCGCGAAAGCGGTTCGCTGCGCCTTCGACCGCGGCCTTTTCGACATCCGCATCATTGAAGACGAGGACGGGCCCGTGGCCGCCGAGTTCCAGCGTGATCGGTTTGACGCCTTCGGCTGCGCGTGCCGACAGCAGACGGCCGATCGGCACCGAGCCAGTGAACGTCACCTTGCGGATCACCCGGGAAGCGATCAGGTGCTTCGAGACTTGATCCGGCACGCCGAATACGACCTGCAGCACGCCCTTGGGCAAACCGGCATCGTCGAGTGCACGCGCCAGCGCGAGCGCGGTGGCCGGACTCTCCTCGCCGGGTTTGATGATGATGCTGCACCCTGCGGCGAGTGCGGCGGAGAGTTTGCGCGCTGGGGTGATCGCGGGGAAGTTCCACGGCGTGAAAGCAGCCACGGGCCCGATTGCCTGCTTCTTCACGAGTTGTTGCACACCGGGGCGATTGGATGGCACCACACGGCCATCGATGCGACGTGCTTCTTCGGCGAACCATTCGAAGTATTCGGCGGCGCGCAGGACTTCGTCGCGACTTTCTGCCAATGGCTTACCCTCTTCGAGTGTCATGACGGTTGCGATGTGCTCAGCGCGTTCGCGGATCAGATCCGCACCACGCTTGAGAATGCGGGCTCGATCGGCCGGCCCGGTGTTGCGCCAGACTTCGAAGGCTCGTTCCGCAACCTTCAACGCATGATCCAGATCGGCTGCCGTCGCGAGGGGCACGCGGCCAATCTCAACTTGCGTAGCGGGGTTGATCACGGGGGCTGTTTCCCGTTCGCTCGCGCCGATCCATTCGCCATTGATGAAGAGATGAAGTGCGTCGTAAGTGATGTCCATGGTAGTACCTTTATGATTAGGATTGCGATTCAATTCGTGTTCGTCGCGAGCCGGATAGGGCAACCTGCGCCACGCCGTGTCTGGATGATCCGCCGTGGCGGGCTGAGTTCGGGTTTGAAACGTCCGCGTTCTGACTGCCTGACTTCGGGACCAAGTCTAGGCGTGAAGCGGGCGGCAACTTAGAGGGGCCGGAAAGAATGAATCTTGTCTCTGGAGAGAAAATCCCCGCTGACATGAAAGAAAAATGAAAGGATGCGCAAAAACGACACGATGTCCCGCGCTGACTGCACGATATAGGCGCGGGCCCTATGATCACCGGCTCGCGCGAGCCACAACGCAGCGATTCGACGAAAAATTCAAACAAGGGTGCGCAATGGACAAGGTCTTCACCATGTCGGTGTTCGCAAAAGTGGTCGAAATGGGCAGCTTCACGGCTGTTGCAAACCACCTCGATACGACTGTCGGCAACATTTCTCGAGCGGTCTCGTTGCTCGAGGACAATCTCAACACTCGGTTGCTTCAGCGCTCGACGCGACGGCTCGTGGTCACCGATGCGGGGCGACGTTTTTACGAGCGCAGCGTTGCGATCCTCTCGGACATCGAACGGGCAGAAGCGGAAGCCCGCGATGCGCTGCTGGAGCCGCGCGGTGTATTACGCGTGCACGCGGTGCCGGGATTAGGCCGTCAACTTGTTTCGCAAGCCGTGCTTGCCTATCGGCGCGCATACCCGGAAGTGTCGGTCGATCTCATGCTGTCGCAGCGGATGCCGAATCTGCTCGAAGAGCAGCTCGACGTGGCGATCGTGATTGCGCGCACGCTGCCGGACTCGGCGTATGTGAGCCAGAAGATCGGCGCCAGCCATTGCATTCTGGCGGCGTCGCCCGATTACCTGGCACGATATCCGGCTCCCGAATGTGTGGAAGATCTCGTCGATCACACATGTGTGCTCCTGAGCACGGTCGATTACGCACCAGACGAGTGGCATCTGCAAGGCAGGGCCGGCGACGCGACGTATCGTCCGACGGGATCGCACTTCAGTATCAACGACATGGATGCGATGTCCACGGTGTTGCAGGAGGGCGCGGGGATCGGGCTGATCGCCGCCTTCTCGGCAATCGACGATTTGCGTAAAGGATCGCTGGTTCGCGTCCTGCCTGAATTCCACACCGCTCAGCGCAACGTATATGCGGTGTATTCGTCGCGTCAGTTCGTCGACGCAAAAATCAAACGGTTCATCGATGTACTCAAGGTGCGGGTTGGTGACCGGTTGAATGCGTATGCGGAGGAGCTCGCTATCACGGTCGTGTGATCTACCTCACGGTCGGCATGGCCGGGGAGGGTATCCGATTTCCCGACGCCGGCCCGTCGTATTGAGCGTATGCGGTTATGACACGGCAAGGACGTCGGATCGATGAATCCGCATACATTGTCGCTGGTGCTGGACTAGATCTGTCGCTACCGGTTCCCGATCAATTGCAGTCGTTTGCGAGCGTGCCACCAACGGCGTATTCGGGTGGCGGATTCAGACGGTCCCGGGCTGCCGGGACCGCAGCTGGCCGGGTCCGGGAAGAGACATTTATGCATGGGAGTAAAATCGTCAACAATCGGCCGCCAGGTCTGGCGGCCGTTTTCGGTTTGCGAGACGAAGCGATGAAGGTAACGATTGCGTACATCGAAGAACCTCCGTTCGGCTGGACCGAAGCGGATGGCACCGCTACCGGTGCAGATATCGAGCTCGCTGAGACGATCCTGCGACAGATCGGCGTCACCAGGATCGAGCATTGCCTGACGACGTTCAGCGAATTGCTATCCGGCGTTGAAGAAGGTCGCTGGGACATGAACGTTCCTCTCTTTGTGACGCCGCAGCGTGCCAAGACTGTGGCGTTCAGCGTGCCGGTGTGGGGAATCGAGGACGGCTTTCTGGTTCGACCAGGAAACCCGAGAGCGCTCAGTAGCTATTCCTCAATCGCCGAATGTCCCGATGCGCGCCTCGGCATCATTGCCGGACAGGTACAGCATGATTCGGCGACGGCTGAAGTTGACCCGCTTCAACGGACACCTATTCTTTTTGAAGAGGAGGTGCCGTCATGGGCAAGCATCGGAAGCCGTACCCGGCGGAGTTCCGGG
>NZ_FPJP01000070.1:0-1962 GCF_900119325.1 Burkholderia sp. NFPP32
CGATCGACCAACGACACCACGCAGGCCGCGTTCGGGAACACGTCCGACCACTCCTTGAACGGCTTGTTGGTCGTTATTATATGGAATCGAGGGTTTTTTCTACATTTGTCTTTTCCTATTTGGGCTGGTGAGCCTGTCGGGCGTCGGTATTCCATCGAGGTGCCGAAGCAGGCGATCAACGGCCTCCTGGTCGCCTTCGATTGCGGCGCGTTCGTCATCAGTGAGGGGGATTTCCTGCAACATATGGATCATGCCGGTCTTTGAAGAGAGCAAGTCGGCCCGTGACGAATCCTTCGGAACGTAGAAGTCGCAACGCGCACACGCCATTCGATGTGGACATTGATCGAAGAACTCATATGAGCACAGCCCGTGACCAAGGTCGTAGTACCTCCACGGCTGGTCCGTGCACCCATCGTCGATCACCTGCCGGTCGATGAGCACATCCATCATTCGAAGGTTACGCTGGAAGTACTGTGCCTCTGAATACGCGCGCGCCAGCTGCGTTGGCGTGAACGCGACGTAGTGCTGGGTCGTTGCCGGTGACCGATGACCGAGCCACGCTTGCAGCTCGAACAGGTTCATCGGTTCCCGCGCATTAAAGAGTTGGCTCGCGATTGTCGAGCGTGCCCTGTGACTGCTGATCTGTCCGCGGGCATCCGCGCACGGGATGCCCGCCTTCCGGCAAAGCAGTGGAATCAGATACCGGTTCAGGTACGCACGTGGAATCGCCCGTGCACGATACGAGAAGAGGAAATCAACCTGCTCTCCCGTTTTAACGTCGAGCGCAGCCGGTTGTACGGGACGTACTCGCTCCCACGCCGCGATTGCTTCGCCGACGACCCTATCAATCGGTTTGCTAAACGCGGTTCCAGTCTTGTGAACCAGAACGTCGAGCATCCGGCATTGCGTACTTTGTTGAGCTATCGACGGTTCTTCACGCACGCAGCCGACTCGTAGCCGTACAATCTCATCGCTACGTAGTCCCGCGAAGAGCCATACGATGCTCAACGCCTGCAGCATCTCAAGCGGATAGTAGCCGCCGGCGCGACGAATGCTCCCGGTCGGATGGCGGCGCCCCCTCGCGTTACCGCCGTGTCCGGGGAGGTCATCGAGCTTCAGATTCAGCCCGGCCCAGAGAAGCTTGGCCCACAGATCATCAGCAATGGTACGGGGTGCCGGTCCTATCAATGCCTTGGTGGAGCGAGGCGTCGCAAAGGCTCGAAACGGATCAAAGCGGCGAGGAATCCATTCCCACTCCTGTAGATCGGCGAAGAAGCATCGCATCGCACCGAGGAAAGCGTTCTTCGATCGTGCCGTTATTGGTTTGCCGAGCTTCCTGGCGACCGCAGCAGTCCTCCAGACGTAATCACCGACATGCATGCGCTCGACCGCGCCAACATATTCCGCTGCCAGTTCCCGGGTCCACTGATCCGCGCGAATGATCTCAGGATGGGAAGCCGTCAACCAGCGGCCGGCCTTCAGGACCATATCCCGAAGATGGCGGCGACTGGATGCAGTCAAGGTGCTGGTTGCCTCCCACCGCTCGATCATGCTGACCCAGTCAGTGGCGATACCCGAGATTCTCGCCACATGAATCGATTCCCTGTCGATTCCATTGCGCACTGCGGGTTCCTCCGAAAGTATCCCCAGTGAAGCCAGTACGCGTGCGAGCTGAAAGTACAGTGAGCTGCGATAGTTTGAGTTGTGCCAGCGGGCGCGGACGGAGGCGATGAACTCGCCTGTCAGCGATTCAAGTTCCGGTTGCTGCTGCACAAGCAGTAGTTCCGCCAGCAGGCTCATCAGCGGTTTGCAAGGGCTACGATAGCCCCATGCAGCGGACACCTCAGTCACGCGTCGTAGTATGCCTGGAGCTAAAGTCGAATCTGGTGTACGGGGGAGTTGAGGCGGGAAGTTGAAGGCGGTGGAGGTTTCAGTTGAGAATCTGATTGTCGAAGTCGGAAT
>NZ_FPJP01000060.1:0-4505 GCF_900119325.1 Burkholderia sp. NFPP32
CCCTGCTCCACGAACGACGCATAGCGCGTCGACAGCGCGCGCAATGCCTCCTCGCCGCGCGCCGACAGCGTCAGCACCTGCACGCCGCGGCCCGCGACCGCCGCTTCGCGCGCCACCTCCGGCGCCGATTCCAGAATCGCGTGCGCATTCGTGCCGCTGAAACCGAACGAACTCACGCCGATCATCTTCAGCGGCGCGTCGTTTTCCGTCAGGCGCGTCGGCACCGCCAGCCCGCTGTTTGCCCAGTCGAAGCGGGGGTTCGGATCCGTGAAGTTGAGGCTCGCGGGTACCCGCTGGTGCTGCAGCATCAGCACCGACTTGATCAGCCCCGCGATGCCCGCGGCGGCTTCCAGATGGCCGATGTTGGTTTTCACCGAGCCAACCAGCAGCGGCCGCTGCGCGGTGCGCCCGCGCCCGTATACCTTCGACAGCGCGGCCAGCTCGATCGGGTCGCCGAGCGGCGTGCCCGTGCCGTGCGCCTCGACGTAGCCGATCGCGCCGGCCTCGACGCCGGCATCCTTCAGCGCGGCTTCCAGCAGGCGCTCCTGCGCCCGGCCGTTCGGCACGGTCAGCCCGCTGCTCGCGCCGTCATGGTTGATGGCCGTGCCGCGAA
Source organism: Burkholderia sp. NFPP32 (assembly GCF_900119325.1). NCBI lineage: Bacteria > Pseudomonadati > Pseudomonadota > Betaproteobacteria > Burkholderiales > Burkholderiaceae > Burkholderia > Burkholderia sp. NFPP32. The sequence goes on from NZ_FPJP01000060.1 coordinate 614, forward strand.
TCACGGCCAGGATTCGGTCGCCGTTCGCGCGCGCGTCGTCGAGCCGCTTCAGCACGATCACGCCGGCCCCTTCGCCGCGCAGATAGCCGTCGGCCGCCGCGTCGAACGTGTGGCAGCGGCCGGTCGGCGACAGCGCCCGGATCTTGCAGCAGAACACCGTGGACAGCGGCGACAGCATCAACGCGACGCCGCCCGCGAGCGCCATGTCGCATTCGCCCATGCGCAGGCTCTGGCACGCCTCGTGGACCGCGACCAGGCTGGCCGAGCATGCCGTGTCGACGAGCATCGTCGGCCCCTCGACGCCGAGCACGTAGGCGAGCCGGCCTGCCGCGATGCTCGGCGTGTTGCCGAGCCCCGCGTACGCATCGACGCGCCGCGCGTCGCGGCCGAACGCGAGCCGCTCGTAGTCGTGCCAGCTCACGCCCATGAAGACGCCGCACGACGCGCCCCGCACCGCGCTCGGCGCGATCCCGGCATGTTCGAGCGCTTCCCAGCCCACTTCCAGCAAGAGCCGCTGCTGCGGATCGAGGGACACGGCCTCGCGCTCCGAGATGCCGAAGAACGCCGGGTCGAAGTCGTCCACCGCGTCCAGGAAGCCGCCGCGCCGCACGTACATCTTGCCCGGCACCTCCGGATCGGGATCGAAGAAGTGCTCGACGTCCCAGCGGTCCGCCGGAATCTCCGTCGTCACGTCCCGGCCGTTCGACAGCACGTCCCAGAACGCGTCCGGGCCCGCGACGTCGCGCGGAAAGCGGCAGCCGATGCCGACGATCGCGAGCGGCTGGCGCTGGGCCCGCTCGAGTGCCTCGACCCGCTCCCGTGCGAGCTTGAGTGCCTGCGCGATCCGTTGCTGCGTTGTAGTCACCTTGATGTCCCCGTGTCTGTGCGCGTGACGCTCAACGGCGCAGCGACGCCTCGAGGCGCGCCAGTTCCGCGTCGACGTCGTCCACCGCCTCGTCCGCCGCCTGTCCCGCCGCTTGCCCCGGATTCCCGGCCCCGGCCGCCGGCACCGGCTCGTCCGCCGCCGGCACGCGTTCCGCCTTCAGCCGTTCGAACAGGAAGTCGGCGCCGAGCTCGACGTTGCCGTAGTCGAACGCGAAGGTCGCGGGCAACGACAGCCGCAGGTCGCGCTGCACCTTGCTGCGAAACTCGACGGCGGCCAGCGAATCCAGCCCGAGCTCCAGGAAGCCGCGGGTTGGCGCGACCTCCTCGGCGGTGCGGCCGAGCATCACCGCGATCTGCGCCTGCAGATAGGTCGCCAGCGCGTCGTGCAGGGCCGGCAGCGCCAGCGCGTCGAAGCGGTCGCGCACGTCGTGGGTCGCGACGGGCGCGGCGTCGGCCGCCTCCTTCGGGAACCAGTCGGCGAGCAGCTTGCACACGCCCTCGGACGGTTCGGTCTGCGCATAGCGCTGCCAGTCGTCGTTGCCGATCACGACCGTGGCCACGTCGGCGCGCCGCGCCGCTTCGACGTACTTGAGGAGTTCGTCCGGCGACAGCGCCTGCAGACCGCGCGCGGCCGTCTTGTCGCGATGCGCGCGATCGAGCGCGGCCGCCATCCCGACCTCGGCGAACGGCCCCCACTGGATGCTCGTGGCCGGCAGCCCGAGCGTGCGGCGGGCGCCGACGAGCGCGTCGAGGTACGCGTTCGCCGCCGCGTAGTTGCCCTGCCCGGCGGTGCCGAACAGCGCGCTGATCGACGAGAAGCAGACGAAGCAGTCGAGCGGCGCGTCGAGGCTCAGCGCATGCAGGTTGAGCGCGCCCGCGACCTTCGCGTGGAACGGCACCGCGAACTCCGCCCACGACTGGCCGCCCAGCACTCCGTCGCGCAGCGCGCCGGCCGCGTGGAAAATGCCCTTCAGCGGCAGCGGGCCGGACAGCACGGTCTCGTGCCATGCGGCGCGCAGCGCCGCGAGATCGGCGACGTCGCAGCGGGCCAGCTCGACCGCGCAGCCCTGCTTGCGCAGCGCGTCGATCGCGGCGGCCGCGGCGGCGTCAGGGGTGCCGCGCGACATCAGCACGAGCCGCTTCACGCCGGCCTGCGCGAGCTGCTGCGCAAGGCGCAAGCCCAGCCCGCCGAGCCCGCCCGTGATCAGGTAGCTGCCGTTCGGCTCAAGCGGCGGCGCGTCCCGACGGGCCGGCTTCGCGCGCGCAAGGCGGGCAACATGCACGGCGCCGTCGCGGATCGCGAGCTGCAGTTCGTCCGGCGCGGCGTGCAGCAGCGGCGCCAGCGCCGCGGCCGGGTCGGCCGTCGCGGGATCCAGGTCGATCGTGCGGCAACGCCATTCCGGATGCTCGGCCGCGACCACGCGCGCAAGCCCGGCCAGCGTCGCCTGTGTCGCGCGCTCGACGTTCAGCGTGCCGCCCGGCTCCTGCGCGCCGCGGGTGACGAAGCTCACGCGGGCCGGCCTGCCGGCCTGCGCCAGCGCGCCGACGAGCGCGAGCGCGCCGCCGCACAGCCGCTCCTGGACCGCGAGCGGGTCGGCCGGCGTGTCGGCCTCGGCACCGAGGTCCAGTGCGCGCAGGTCCACGACATGCAGCGTGCCCTTGCCCGCACGCGCCGCGACCGCGCGCAGCGCTTCGCGCCATGCCGCCTCGCTCGCCGGATCGGCCAGCGGCACGGTCAGGTCGTCGCCGGTGTGCGATGCCGCATCGACCTGCACGCTGCGCACTCCCGCGCCGCGCAGCCGGGCGGCCAGCGCCGCGCCGGTTCCCGCGCCGTCGCCGACGACCAGCACGCAGTCGTCGGCCGGCAGCGGCGGTGTCGCCAGGTCGTCGAGGCGCTGCCAGCGGGTCGCGAACAGGCGATCCGTTCCGTCGCCCTGCAACAGCGCGTGCACCGCGCCCCGATGCAGGCGGCGCACCTCGAAGCCGCGCACGTGCGCGATCACGCGCCCCGAATCCTCGAACACCCGGATATCCGCGGTCACGCCGTTCTCCTCGCCCTCGCCCTGCCGGACGATCCGCGCATGAACCCACAGCCGGTCGGTCGCGGGGCGTCCGTACAGGCGATAGCTGTCGATGCTGAACGGCACGTAGATGTAGTCGGTCTTGAGCAGCTCCTCGGTCGCGAACTGCCAGCAGCTGTTGAGCAACTGGAAGCCGGATTCGACGAGGCCGGCGTGGAACGGCCCGTCGATCGGTTCGAGCAGCGCCGGCAGGCGCGTGCGACACAGGGCCTCCGCGTCGCCCCGCCAGATCTCGTCGATCCAGCGGAACGAATTGCCCGTGTCCATGCCGGGAATCCACACTTTCGAATAGAAGTCGGCGCCCGACAGGTAGTCCGCACAGCGCGCCTTGACCGCGTCCAGCTCCGATGCGTCCGGGGCCGGCGGCAACGCGCGCGGGCCGCGAATGCTGCGCGCCTCGACGTGGAGGGTCCAGGCCGCGTCGTCGGCGGGATCGCGTTGCGGCGCGAGCGTGACCATCTCGATCGCGTGCGACTGGCCGGCCGCCGGCGGCCGCATCACGATCTGCACCGTGCGCCGTCCCGCCTCGGGCATCACGAACGGCCGCAGGAACAGGATTTCGTCGACGACGCAGCCGGCTTCGCCGTAGACCGCCTCGGCTGCTGCCAGGAACATTGCGATGTGCGACGCGCCGGGCACGACCATCGCGCCGAACAGGCGATGGTGGTCCACGTAGGCGGGCCAGTCCGGGCGGAATTCGGCCTCGAAGCGCACCTCGGCCGAGCGCGGCAGCTTCAGGCGCCGGCCGAGCAGCGTGTGCAGGCCGCCTTCGTCGGACGCCGCGTGCCGGTGCGTGGACGCATCGGCGTGCTGGCTCGCATCGACCCAATGGCGCTTGCGCTGGAACGGATAGGTCGGCAACGCGACCTTGACCGGCCGGTCGACACGATGCAGCGCTGCCCAGTCCAGCGCCGCGCCGCGCACGT
>NZ_FPJP01000059.1:0-4648 GCF_900119325.1 Burkholderia sp. NFPP32
TGTCGTTCCTGCGCGAAATCGACAAGGCCGTCCCGGCTGATCTCGACGTGCACTGCATCGTTGACAACTACGGCAGTCACAAGCATCCGAAGGTCAAAGCGTGGCTCGCGGCACGCCCCCGCTGGCACATGCATTTCATTCCCACCTACAGTTCGTGGCTCAACCAGGTCGAACGCTTCTTTGCGTTGATCACCGACAAGGCGATCCGCAGAGGCTCGTTCAGTTCGGTCAAACAACTGATCAAGCGTATCGATCAATTCGTTTCCCACTACAACGAAAACTGCAAACCGTTCGTCTGGACCGCCTCAGCCGACTCCATCCTCGAAAAGCTGCATAGACTTTGTTCGCGAATCAGCGGAACGGGACACTAGGTCGAACGGCTCACGACCCGACCACGCTCCCTGATCTTGGGGACAACATCGACTTACATCCGCGGGTTGTCGTCCAGGATCGCTCATGCATCTATCGGATCGAACCGTAACGACGGCAACTTGTCGATCGTTGTCCCAAAAACTGTGAACCCAGGCTTCGCAACGCTTCCCGTCTAACTCGCGCCCTGGCATTCGCCTGCCGCCCGCGTTCCTGCCCCGTCCCGCGACCGTAGCCGACGACGGGGCGGCATCAAGGGGCGAGCGACCGGGTTGCCCGCACCATCCCTCGCCTCTTTCCTTGACACCGCCCCGCCGTCGACTCCTTGGGTCGCACGGGCAGGAAACCGGGTGTCAGGCTCAAGCAAAAGCCAACCCCGAGTTCCACTGGGAAGGTTTCCCCGCTTGAGCGGCAAGGCCATCCCGCAGCCCGACCTTCAACATTTTTTCTGTGGAGATCGCCATGCAACTCGCCTCTTCTTTCCATTACAGCTCGCCGATGCTTCGTGCCGACTCGCCCCTGTCGGACGATCAAATCCGTCGCGTCGCGCCGTCCATCTTCGCGGACAGCAAGCACGAAAGCCGCTCGGAGCGCTACACCTACATTCCCACCATCGATGTACTGCGCGGCTTGCGCAACGATGGCTTTCAGCCGTTCATGGTCTGTCAGACCCGCGTACGTGACGAAGGCAAGCGCGAATACACGAAGCATATGCTGCGTCTTCGCCACGCCGACCAGATCATCGGCGACGAAGCCAACGAAATCGTGCTGCTGAATTCGCACGACGGCACAAGCAGCTATCAGATGCTCGCAGGCGTGCTGCGCTTCGTGTGCCAGAACGGCATGGTGGCGGGTGACAACGTCGCGGATATTCGGGTGCCGCACAAAGGGAACATCGTCCAGAACGTCATCAACGGCGCATTCGACGTGCTCGACGGCTTCGACCTGATCCGCGAACAAAAAGAAGGCATGCGCGACGTGACGCTGAACCGTGACGAACAGCACGCGTTCGCGCGCTCCGCACTCGCGCTGCGCTACGACCCGACCGATGCCGAGGCACCGGCTCCGATCTCTGCAATCCAGTTGCTCGCCCCGCGCCGTTTCGAGGATCGCCGTGACGACCTCTGGACTGTGTTTAACCGCGCGCAGGAAAACCTCACCAAAGGTGGACTGCATGGCCGCTCGCGCACTGGGCGCGCGATGTCCACACGCCCCATCACCGGCATCGACCAGAACGTGAAGCTCAATCGCGCCCTCTGGATGCTGGCCGACGCCATGCGCCAGATGAAGGCGTAAGCATACTGGGGCGGTCCCCTCCGCCCCATTCTGGCACGGCCTATCAGGACTCCTATTCGGGTCAAGTCCTGACAGTCTTCGCGAGACGCGAACCGGAACTTTCTTTCCAATTTTCGGGAGTCAATCATGCAAACCCAAGCCAAAACCGCCGATGTGGGCACTGTTGAAGCGACCTCTGTGCTCGAAACCCACTTCGGCAACGAGCAGTCCATCGTGACCGTACCGTATTCCAGCCTGCGACGCTCGCCGCTCAACGCGCGCACGCAGCCCCTGTCCGGCATTCCCGGCCTCGCCGCCAATATTCGTGCAAAGGGCTTGCTGCAAAACCTCGTTGTGCACAAAATGAAAGGATCGCGCAGCAAGCAACGCCGGTATGGTGTCTGCGCGGGCCAGCGCCGCGAAGCCGCGCTCGATCTGTTGTTCGAGCAAAAGCACATCGCCGCCGACTATCCGGTGCCGGTGCGGATCGTCAGCGAAGGCGAAGCCCTCGCGATTTCACTGGTCGAGAACAGCGAGCGCGAAGGGCTCGATCCGTTCGACGTGCTGCGCTCGTACCGGATGCTGGCCGAGGAAGGCCGCAGCGTCGACTATATCGCCGCGCTGTTTTCCGCCTCGCCGCTGACGGTCAAGCGGCGCATGAAGCTCGCCAACGTGTCGCCCAAGCTGCTCGCGCTGCTGCGTGAGGACGGGATCACCCTCGACCAGCTTGCCGCGCTCGCGCTGGCCGACGACCACGAAACGCAAGAACGCGTCTGGTTCGATGCGACGAACGACTGGCAGCGCGCCCCGCAATATCTCCGTCAGGCGATCACGCGGGCTGAAATCGACGCGAGCCGCAGTCGGCTAGTCCGCTTCGTCGGACTCGCGGCTTACGAGACGGCGGGCGGATATGTTCGACGCGATCTGTTCAGCGACGCCGAAAATGCCGGATTCGTCGCCGACGCAGACCTGTTGCAGCGTCTCGCGAGCGAGAAACTCGAAGCGGTGGCCGAGGAAGTCCGTGCCGAAGGATGGAACTGGACCGAAACGCGCATCGAGCGTGACGTACTCGAACTGAACCGCTACGACAGGCTCGATCCGCTTGACCGACCGTATACCGAGGACGAGCAACGCGAAATGGATGCGCTGACGGCGCGGCAAGATGCACTCGCGGAACAGTACGATGCGCTTTCGGAGGACGACGAAAACGCCTACGAGGAAGGCGAGCGTATCGAGGCCGAACTGAACGCGGTCGCCGTCGCAATTCAGACGCTCGAAGCACGTACGCGGACGTGGAACGCACAGCAGATGGCCGAGGCCGGGGCGTTTGTCATCCTTGACCCGCAAGGCGACCCGATCATCGAGCGTGGACTGGTGACGGCAATGCGGCTCACGGCAGGGATGCAACGGAAGCCGGACAGGCCACCGCGATTGCGGAGACGAATCGTAAAGCCAAGCCGATTCATAGCGCGAAGCTCTGTCAGCGCCTGAGCGCACATCGTACCGCTGCCATTCACGCGGAATTGATCGCGCAACCGTCCGTCGCCCTCGCGGCGCTGTTGTTCCGGCTCGCACCGGTCGCCTTTCCGGAACGATATGGTGCCGGGGCGAGTCGGGACTATCTGGAACTCCATGCCACCAGCAACCACGATGCCCTGCTGACAGCCGCTGACGATCTGTCCGCCAGCCCCGCATGGGGCGTCATCGACGCGCAGCGCCAGCGGTGGCTCGCGGCCCTCCCCCGGAATCTGGCCGACCTGCTGTCTTGGCTGACCGAGCAAGATCCCGGCACGACATTGCTCGACTTGCTCGCCTTCTGCACCGGCACCCTGCTCGACGGGGTCACCGGCACGGAAGGCCCGCACGCGATCAATGCCCTGAGCAATGCGCTGCAGCTTGACATGACCCGATACTGGACGCTGACCCGGGCCGCGTACTTCGACCACGTCAGTAAAGCACGCATCGTGGACGTAGCCATGCAGGCGGTTTCTCCCAAGATTGCGCTCGACCTGAGCAAGATGAAAAAGGGGAATGCCGCCGCCGCTGCCGAACTGCGGCTGGCAACGTCCGCATGGCTCCCGAATATCCTCACCGATCGGGAAGTGCCGCCGCTCCGTGCCCTCGGTGTGATGAACAATCTGGACGACGAGGATAACGAGGCTGAAGAAGCGAAAACACCGACTGTAGCCAGTGCGGACGAAGCCAGCGCACAGGAAACTGACGCTCCGGCTAGCACTGGGCCGGCGAACGAAAGCCGCCCGGCATGGCCCTTCCCGACCGCCGCCGGCATGGCGGATGCCGAAACCACGCAACACACCGCGTGATAATGCGCTTCCCGCCTGTGCTCGCGCGCGGGCGGGGCGTACCGTTTATCGGGCGTGTTCGCCCATCCAAAATGCAACAGCGGTCAATGTCACAAACAGACTGGCCCCGACGACCAACAGGTAACTGAGCATCCGGATCAAGCGCCGCTCATTTACCGTGATATCCGCCTGAATCTGTTTTACGGTCTGCGCGATCGTCCGCTCGAACAGGCTCACAGCCTCATCCAGCCGTTCCCGCTGGTGCCGCGCCACCACCGCCGCGGCACCGACAAGGCGGTTACCGGCGATCCTCGCGACCCGATTGGCCAATCCGTCCGCCAGCTCGGCTATCGATCGCTCATTGAGCGTTGCCAGCGCAACCTGATACCTCGCCTCGTGTTCCCGGATCATGCCCTCGGCCAACTCGATCGTCTTCTTGCAACGCGCAAGCGCATCACGATGCTGGTGCATCAAGGCCTCGGTCGCCTCCTCGGCTTCCCGACGCACTGCCTCGAAACTGTCCTCTCCGGCCCTGCGGATACGATCGGGCATGGCCTCGTAAAGCCGCGCGTAGTATTCCAGCATGGCGATCATCGACCACAGCGCGTCGTTGTCCCGCAAGCTCAACGCAGAGGAGACCCGCCGCATCCGCAAAAGACTGGCATCGTCGGGCAGCTCACCCGCGACCTCGAGAAACAGGC
>NZ_FPJP01000057.1:0-5552 GCF_900119325.1 Burkholderia sp. NFPP32
CAGGCAGCCGCGTGAGAGAGTATGTCGCGCTCCATCTCGAGTTGGCGGACTTTACGGCGTAGCCGCGTTAATTCCTGCCTCTCGGCCGTGGTCAGTCCGTCCTGGCGCATTCCCGAGTCGCGATCGGCCTGAGCGACCCAGTTGATGATGCTCTGCGCCGTCGGCTCGAACTCGCGCGCCAATTCCTCAGGCGTACGTCCTGCCTTCACCAGCTCTACCATCTGCGCCCGGAACTCCGCCGGGTACGGCTTCCGATGCTTGCCCATGACGGCACCTCCTCTTCAAAAAGAATAGGTGTCCGTTGAAGCGGGTCAACTTCATACGACCGCGAATTCCTCTCCACCATAACGCGCAACGAAGTCCGCTGGGCGTCGTGCAACGCCGCCAAGCGCACTCGCGACGGCCGTCAGGCATGCATCTCCCTGGAGATGTCCGAACACATCGTTGTATTGCTTGAAATGGTCGATATCGATGACGATGAGTGATAGCGGCGTATGCGTGTGCTTCGCGTGATCAATTGCCTTTGGATACTGCTCGTTGGAATACGCCCGGTTGTAGACTCCCGTCGGCCCATCCCGGACCGACATCTGCAACAAGGATGCGTGGGCATTGAGGTGCCTTTGAGGGAGCAAGCTGACCTCCCATACCAGCAAGGCACACCAGGACTCCCGGCGCGAACATGCTGAATACTCGGGTGGTATACCAAACCACGCTGAACCGGGATGTGCTCAGAAAATTCAGGGGGGTATCGACGAAGCAAGCCAGCACGGCAATCAGGAACCATTGGTCGAGCACCGAGCGCAGGCGGCCGGTCAGCAGGACGACGACAATTGCGGCGACATTGAGCGACCACGTCACCAAGACCGTCGCGCCGCTCGGGAACAGCCTCCCAGTGTTTGCCGAATTGAGGGCTGCAGGCAAGTTGCCATAAATCGCGAGCGCGCGCAGCGCGGCGCCGAGCAAGAAGGAGCCGCCAATAAACAACCACACCAGCGGCCGACATGGGATGTGCTGACCAACGCTCGCCGGAGCTGATAGCGCGTCGATACCGACAGTATCACGAAGAACGGAAACCCGCCGTGCCAGAAGATCCACAACCACGCTGCACTATGCGGACCTGCGCCCAATAGGCCCGTCGGCGTGAATACGCCCGGAAAAGTCAACAACTGCAGGGCCACGGCCAGTGCGGTGAATGCGTAGCGCCACCAAGCGCGCCAAGGACCGGCTACCGAGTGGCGACGAACTGGGCAACGAGCAGGAAGGTCGCAATTCCGGCCGTCGTAAACACGGTCAATGCGCACATTGGCATGAACGGGCCAACGGCAGAAAGCGCCAGCGTCGCCTGAGGGGCAACACCGGCGAAAACGAGCATGATGAACGCCGCGATGATTCCCACAAATGTCGTTTGCTTGTGTGTGGGGCATCGCGTCAGGAAACTTTCCAAGAAATCCCCCGGCATTGTTTCGTTCTTCGGATTTCACGGGAGTCGATACGGTGGGTGCGCGGCCGCGTTTCGAACCGGCTACCGCAACAGCGACCGGATCGCCGTCGGCACTGGACAATTCTGCGACTATTCGCTTGCCGGCTACAAGGGGCCGTCACAGTTTCGGCATGACGGCAGAGCGTCGCCATTGAACGCGGGTACCCGGCATTTTCGTTTCTTCACTACACCTCGTTATTTGCAGATGAATCAATATATTCGAATATTATTCACAATTCCAGCAGCCCTAATATTTGAGATTGTTTGTCATAAGGGGTACCGTCATTTTCGTGCAAAAAATGGTGCTTTGGACTAGAAAACTCCCATCTATCAATGCGTTGCGCGACTCCCGGTGGGCAGGAATGTTGTGCCGTCGCGGAGCCATATTGGGAGGAATGTCCGATCCTGTCGCCGCCAGATTTCGGGCGAAAAGGACGACTCCCCCAAGTCTGCCGATTCCTCGCTCTGACGAGCAGCACGGAAAGTGTTTCTTTGCAATTTCATGCAGAACACGTCTATATCCGTTATCTCCGAGACGAGCGTTCATGGCCGACAGCGGATGAGTCCGGCGACCAGGACCCCGGAGCAGGCGGAGCGACAACGTGACTCAGGAATGGCGTCCATCCAGATGCGTCGAGCGCTTGCCGGATATCGGCGAGCAGGTCCGAGACGTCCTCCAGCCCGATGGACAGACGCACCAGGCCGGCGGGAATCCCAAGCGCATCGAACGCGCTGTCGTCGGCGTCGGCGAAACCGGCATGGCAGTAGCACAGCGATTCCAGGTTACCGAACGTGGGGGCCAGGCGAATGAGTTTCAGCGCACTCACGAAGCGCATTGCCATCGAACGTACCCGAAAGTCGATGAACATCAGCCCCGTGTTGAGTTGAAGCGACACACCGTTCTGGCGCGCGTGCGGGGTGGTCCAGACCGAGCCCCATGCGAGCCCCGGATATTCTCGGGTGAGCATTTGGGTGACGGCTAGCGCGTTGGATGCATGCCGTCGCAATCTCACCGGCAGGGTTCGCAGGCCGCGAATCGCGAGCCACGCGGAAAACGGGTCGAGCGTCAGGCCGTCGATGTCGCGAAAGGCTTTGAGTTTGTCATAGAGCCCCGCCCGATTGGTGCAGATCATACCGCCTACCATGTCGCCATGCCCGTTGAGGTGCTTGGTCAGCGAATACAGCGTGAGATCCGCGCCGAGTGATAGCGGATCCTGGCCGAGCGGCGTCAGCATGGTGTTGTCCACCACCAGCAGGCAGCGACGTGACTCGCACCATACCGAGAGGGTGTGGAGATCCACATCGTGCAAGGTCGGGTTGGTCGGAGTCTCGACGTAGACGAGCCGCGTTGCCTGGTCGTATGCGTCCTCGAAAGCCTCGGGCGTCGCGCCGCGAATCCACGACACGCGAATGCCGCGCGATGCGGCTTCGCGCGCCAGTTGTTCCCGCGTTTCGTAGAACGCCTGGTCGAGCATCATGACGTGGTCACCTGTGCCCAGCAAAGCACGCAATACCATCATGCTGGCCGTCATGCCACTATTGACAGCCAAGCTGTACTGACACCGCTCCAGCGCACGAAATTTGGCTTCCAGCACCAGTGTGGTGGGATTTGCGTAGCGTTGATAGGCGATATTGGGCCCCCGCTCGCCACGCAGCAACGCCTGCCCTTCGTCGAACGACTCGAGCAGTCGAGCCGACTGCGTGACGAGCGGCGGGACGGGAAACTGAGTGGGTCCTTCCTCGTGTTGGCCTAGGTGAATCGCGCGGCTGGATGGGCCCCGCAGGGCCAAGTTCAGCGAGGGTGTGTCGGGAGTGAGATCGATCATTCAGACGGCCAGGGACTGAGCGGGACGATGACAGGGGACCACGTGGCCCCCCAGCGAAACAATGGAAAAACGTTCCATCCTGGGCATGGCCGCGCAGACGAGTTCCACACCGCTTTCGGTCGTATGCAGGGTCCTGATCCAGACGGGAAGACCAGCGTCGCGGCACGCGGTTTGCAGATGGATTAGATGGGCGTCGAGATCATGCGGGGCGGAGTCGGTCGGCATCGTAATTTGCCGCACATGTGCCGGGTGGTCGCAGTCGAGTCGCATATCCATGCAGCGAAGCAGCCGCGGATACCTGATCAGGTGTCGCCGATAGCGCGCCCAGTCCCGCGCGACGTGCTCAAGCCCGTCGGCAACCGCGTACTGCTGCACCAGCTCCTTGATCGCGCGCAGGGCCGCGTGACTGGCATAGAGCGAACAGCCGCCTCCGATCACATGAACGCCCGAAATCGCGCGACCCTCGCAATACGCGATAAACACGGGGCAACTGATCTCGCCGCCGACCGCAACCAGATGGACCGATGCCCGGATGACGCGCTCCGCATCCTCCCACACTGCGGCCAGGGCAGGCGACACGGTACGACGATCGACGAAGTCGAGCGGATCGTCCAGCTGATAGAAGAGCTTTTGAGCGATCAGGCATCCGATACCGTGACGCTCGATGACCTCGCTGATAGCGTGGATGGCCGCCTCGGTAAAGCCCAGGCCGGCGGCCAGGCCGGTGCCGCAGGCATAGCGGCGGGCGGCCGTGTAGTCGAGCCCGTCGCCCGGCAGGGGCCGGTCGCTATAAGTGTAGTCGACGAGAAAAGACGGATAGAGCAGCGAGGCGCCGTTGATCAGGCTGATATCGGCGAATGGAATGGCGGCGATCCCGGATGACGCGCGGTCAAGCAGGGTCATTGGAAAGACATCGGCCATTGCACGTTGGGCGCGTACCTCGTCGTAGTTCGCCAGTATCGTTGCCGCGCGCAATCCGATCGGCCCCATTGCGTGTTCGTACGCCTCGAATTTGGCGCCGACCCTCGCTTCGTCTGCATAGCCTTTGCCGCACCCGACATGCTTGTCGGTGACGAGATCGGTGGAGCTGAGGGTGGCAACTGTGCTGGACAGCGGGTCACCGTATCGGTCGAGCCGGGCGGTGATGCCGTGATCGGAAAAATACCGATCGATGGCGGCTTCCGCGTCGGCGAGTGTATGCGCGCGCTCTGGGACAAGTATTTTCATGACTGGGCAATTACGAGGCGGATAGTCCGCCCCGGAATTTCATTATGATTAGTTATCCTGAGTTAGAATGGCATGCTCTTCGGCGGAGAAATCTTCGCGCGACGGCGTCCCGTCGCGCGACATGTTCTCGGTGGTCTGTTCAGGGGAGTCATCGAATTCGTGAATGTACATGCAGCACCAAGTACCCATTTAACCTCCATTGATATGGATCGAGAGTGTGAGTGACAATTCGTTGATGCGATGCGAGGGGGAATCCGAAATCGCGCTGCCACTCACGAACCCAGCTTAATAAAATGAAAGCGAAATGTAAAGCATTATTTCTCAGGATAGCGAATTGTTGAGGATTCCGTTATGAGTTAATAAAGTTATTGAATGTTTCGATTGATGCGTTGGATTGCTAGTTTCAGAATTATGTATTGAATTGTTTTTGCCGAGGCTGGTGCGAGGCCACTTTGGTGCTATCATGTGACGCAGTTTAATTTTGCTTGCGCATGGGCCATCAGGTGAAGCTGATGCCTGGCGAGTACGTAAAAGCATTCAATATCCGCAACAAGAAGGATGCAGCGGATGCTCTAGCGATCTGTCGAACCGTGCAATAGCCAAGCAAGGCAGTTGCGGCGAAGACCGAAATGCAACAGGCGATGCTGGCGCTGCACAGAATGCGCGAGCAATTGGTGAAGTTCCGGACCATGTAGATCAACTGCCTGCGCGGATTGCTGACCGAATACGGCGAAGTGTTGACGGCGGTGTAATTCCGCGCTTTTTGGGCGGCGCAAGCCCGAGCGAATCATTCAAGTAACAAGGGGCCGTGAGGCCCCTTCGTTTTGATACTGCGGTGCTTCACGTCAGAACGGCGGGGCGCGTTCGCGAGTGCGGTCGTGCACTTCGGGGAAGCGCTGCTCATGCAGCAGTTCATGGAGTTGGGCGCCGTAGAAGTCGGTCACGACGGCGAGCAGATCCTCGAGCAGCTCGAACACGGCGAGTGCCTGCTCTGGCGTCCAGTCGTCGGGAACGACGAA
>NZ_FPJP01000056.1:0-7244 GCF_900119325.1 Burkholderia sp. NFPP32
CTCCAGACACGACGCTCGAACGCATGGTCCATGTTGCCAAGATGCGCTGGCGTATCGAGCGAGATTATCAGGATCTCAAGCAGGAATTCGGCCTGGGACACTTCGAAGGACGTGGCTGGCGTGGATTCCATCACCATGCATCGTTGTGTATTGCGGCCTATGGGTTTCTTGTTGCTCAACGCCTCATTCAAGGCGACAGTAAAAAAAACTCCGCGATCCGCGACCCGTTTGCCTTACCCTCGGATTACGTGCCACGCGGGTCCCCAGCGCGCGCAGCGCCACGTGGCTGATTCCATAACCACACTGCGCTGGCGTATCGCTGCATACATCGCGCGCCGGCTCCAGCGATGTCCGTTTTGTTCAGCGTCCAATGCTGATTTATTGACACAGTAAGACTATCCGCACGAGAAGAAATGGATAACTGCTTGACAGGGATGCCGAAAACACGGACCGCACTTGCACTCGTAGGCGCTCGAATGTTTGGCTGCATTCAAATTGTCACGACTGCCAGCACCGACATACACGTGATCTGCGGTACAACCGGCGCCTCGTCGATCGCGCGCCTCGTATGCACGGCAGCCGGGTCGAAGATCAAGATCGGCTGCGCCCTCGGCCAGCGTCGACGGTTGCTGATGCGGAGTACCTGAATCGAATGTGGCAACGTCTCAATCACCAGGCCATGCGACAATCTTCGCACTAGGGTCTGTTTACATTCGATGAAATCTTGTGATTACCCACTATTTTCCCGCCCGAGCCAGTATCCGATCTGAATTTCGACAAGACGATGCATGCCGCGCCAGATGACCTTATTCCCTGGCTGGGGATCGTTGGCGCGTGCAAGATAGCCGCCCAGTTGGGCGAGTTTGATAAGGCTGCGAGACAGGGGCGGCTCCTGTGCAGTACGTGCCGTATCCTTGACGAGCTGATCAAGAAGCATCACCTCGGTTGCGGTAAGCGCCACCTCCGGCGGGGTCTCGGGTGCAGATCGATTGATCTCGGTCAGCCAGAATACCCGCCAGGCAAGGATGCAGAAGATGGCGATCAGGTTGGTCAGCCGGCCGGCTGTACGCAACTGCGACTCTTCAGCCTTGCAGCCAGATTTCAGATTTTTGTGAAACGTTTCTATTTTCCAGCGCATCGAGTACCAGTCGATCTTTTCGATTGCGTCTGAACGTGAGTTCACCGGCAGGTCAGTGACAAGTTTCCATTCGACACGAGGCCGCTCCGCTGGGTCGCCGCACTCCGTCGCGTGGATGACAGTCAGCCTGAGTGCCGGATAGTGCCGCTGCTTCGCGACGGACGGCCAAATCGTGAGGCGTCGATATCTGATCTCCAGAAGCGCTTGATGAGGACGCCCTTTGGCGTCGCGAAATTCGATCCGGTGCAATCCCTTCACTCGCACCTCTGACATTTCGTCTGCAACGGTATGCTCGCCGTCGCCGGCTAACCTGTTCGTGCAGGTCCGCACCAGAAAATGTGTGCCGAGCTCGCTGGCAGAGCAAAACAGTTCAAAAATGTCGCTTTCTCGGTCTCCGATATGCACGCAGCGTTCGGGATCACCGAGTCGCGCTGTTGACTGCCGCAAGCTCTCAATCCAGCGGTAGCTTTCCTTCTTCTCGATCGGTATGCGTGTGAAATTGACTTTGCTGCGCTTCCTCGCGGTGTCCTTGAACTCTTTGCGACTCCAGAACTTGATAGATGCTAGCCCGAGTGGCAAACCTTCAGTTGTGACCGCGAGACTTGAATGCATCAGGATGCCGTATTGCGGGCTTGCCTTATCACGACCGTATCGCTTGGCCGCGGTCAGTGTGTTACTTGCATAACCAATTAGCTCGGGACGTTCTCTTTCGTACGAAAACGAGGTGGTGTCCTGAAGTACAAGAATCGGTCCCTCAGTCGTGGAAAAACGCTGCGCAGTAGCCTGGAAATGTCCGCTCAGAATATCTTGCTCATTGACGCGGTCATTGTCCATGAATCGATAGGCTGCCTTGGTGTTGGCCCAGTCCTGGCAGGCAAGCGGAATGGTCTGTCCCATGCCCTTCCACAATCGCTCCAGCAGCAAACCAAATCGCTTGCGAAGGCGAGCATCCCGAAATTCGCTCAGCGCAATCTCCTGCCCCATCCACGATTCGTCGTCTTCTTGTTCCGTTCTTTTCATCTATCATTTTGATATCCTAAACGCTCTGAAGTTAACAGAATCTCTGCTTGAGATGTGGGTAATTTCAAGTCGATGAAATGTGTTTACATCTTGTCTTTTGCGCAAGCGGGCCAAGGTGATCCGAACGTTATTGAGCGACAACGTATGGGCACGAATAGAGTCTGTACTACCGGGCAAGGAAGGCGATCCTGGTCGAACGGCGGCCGACAATCGCTGGTTTGTCGAAGCCGTTCTCTGGATCGGCCGAACGGGTTGCCCATGGCGCGATTTACCGAGCGAATTCGGCCGTTGGCATACGGTGTACATGCGCTTCTCGCGATGGTGTCGCAAAGGTGTGTGGGAACGCGTGGCGTATGCGGTGTCCGACGAGACGGAGATCAAACGCGTGCTGATCGACTCGACCATCGTGCGAGCCCACCAGCATTTGGCCGGTGCTCGAAAAAAAGCGGCCCGCAAGCGCTCGGGCGTTCGCGCGGCGGCCTGACGACCAAGCTGCATCTGGCTGTCGATGAAGCCGGGCGACCTCTGCGAATGATCGCCACCGAAGGACAGGTTTCGGACATTTCCTGTGCACACGAATTGGTCGAGCATCTGCGCATGGGCGCCGTGATTGCCGACAAAGGCTATGACTCGGATGCCTTTGTGAACACCATCCGCGCCGCGCGTGCGAAAGCCGTTATTCCGCCACGCTCGAATCGAAAGACCAAGCGTCGCTGTAGCCGTGTGCTGTATCGAACTCGGAACATCGTCGAGCGCTTTTTCAATCGCATCAAACATTTTCGTCGCGTCTCCACTCGTTACGACAAGCTCGCCGGCAACTATCTAGCCTTCGCGGTGCTTGCCTGCGCCTTCGGACCGCTGGTGAGAATGTGAACAGACCCTAGTGATCGAGCGAACTTATTTTCGCCGAACGTGAATCGCGTATGGAATCAGTCAGGTACGAACGGAATGTCAATGATTGTGAAATAGAAATCAGGCAGGTCTGGTTGTTGAGGCGCTCGCCACTCGCGGAAAATTCCCTGGTCGAACGGATGCATGGTTGCCGTTCGATCCCTCGTATCGAAGTTCCATGCACCGTTCGGGCACCTGCGGGTCGTGTCGATCAGTTGCGTCCGGCTCGCAAGATCCGCGACGTCGATGAACGGTCGCACCGCGCGCGAGCTAGATGCGGTCGGACGTGTCCTCGCGCATGCCGTTCAACAGTGAGAAGCCGAGGCGCACGGGCGCCGACGTCGTCGGTCCTTCGATCGCAGAATCCCACGTGCTCACGTGAACGTCGACAGGAAGCACCTCGACGCCACGGCGCCGTGCGTCCAGCAGCAGTTGCGACGGAGTGTAGGAATCAATCTGCTGGCTCTTCAAAAGCGTCGCGAGGAATACGGCCGGCTCGTGGTGGCGCAGCCACGCGCTCGAATAGACGAGTAAGGCGAAGCTGGCCGCGTGGTTCTCCAGGGAACGTCGCCACTTTTCCTGTATGCGGCCGGAAGCATGACGATCTCCTTTCTGGGCCGCGTCACCTGTTTCCGCAGCCGGACCGTGATCGAATTTCATGTCGACGATGAGACACGGATGGTTTCAAGCATGTTCGTTTTCCATGACGGGCAGGACTGCGACGCGAATCTGCTGACTGACACCGAAGATTGAACCTTCACGATTTGACCGCTCACCGATGAGGGCAAGATTCCATGTGCATGGCGCCGAATACCGGCGCAAGCCTATCCTGCTGTAAGGACTTTCGCGTTGTGTCAACCAGAGTTTTTGGATTGCAGACGATTGCCTCCTTATGTGTTTTGATGCACACGGGTTACACAATCTATTTGCGTTGCCAGCTCACGGTTGCTGTACGCGTGACGCGTTTTTTTGCGCATCGTTCTTGCGCAGCGCATGCACACGGTTTGCACACGATGCGCATCGTATTTGCGCGGTTTGCTACCCACCTGACTTCGCGGACGTGCGCGAGAGCTTGCGCGAAGGCGTGGACTTCTGCGCACGACGTTTGTTCGGCACGGTACGACCTTGTGTTTAATTTCTGCGTGATTCGCTATTCCTTCGTCGTGAGACGGTAGTCGCTGCGTGTGTGCCTAGCAGTAGAGGTGGCAGACTGCATCCCTGTAATCGGCCTTGTCACGCCAGAACTGCCGGCATGGGCCATCATATCGAAGCCGCACGGGAGCTCCCAATTCAATCCGAGACGCAACCCGCGCAGCGGCGATCACCCGCAGCGCATGGGGCTGGCCAGCAGGATAGCCGGGGTTTGCTCCCGTTCGGTCTGACCTCATGTTGCTATTGCACGGTGCAGCGTGGGGGAAGGAAGTACGCGGTACTACACGGTCGCCGCCGGCGCGCGATGGCGCTGCCAGGCGAGCGGATCGTAGGTTTCGTCGTGCGCCAGCATCGCCCATAGCATGCGGGCGTGTTTATTCGCGATCGCGACGAGCGTCTTGTGATAACCCTTGCGGTGAAACAAATCGACGATCCAGCACCCGAGTCGGGAGAGGCGCTCGGGCAGACAGCGCAGGGCCGACTGCAGGGCGCTGCGCGCGCCTTGCACGAGCAACCCTCGCAGATAGCCGTCGCCGTGCCGGGTCACCTTGCCTAGTCGGGCCTTGCCACCGGAACTGTGCTGCTGGGGCGTCAAACCGAGCCAGGCGCCGAATTGCCGGCCGTTCTTGAAACTGGACGCATTGGAGACCGTGGCGACGAGCGCGCTGGCCGTAAGCGGCCCGATGCCGAGGAGTGCGCGCAGGCGTTGGGCCGGGGCATTGTCGACCAGATGCGCGGCAATCTCGGCGTCGCAGCGCGCGACGCGCGCATCGAGGGCGACGAACTGCTCGCGCGCTTCCAGTACAAGCGCTCGGACCTGCATGGGCAGTCGCGCATCCTCGGTGAGGCGGGGTAGCGCGGTGCGCAACGTCGAGCGGGAGCGGCCCAGCACGATACCGAACTCGGCGAGCAGGCCCCGCAGGCGGTTGATCAATGCGGTACGCTCGTCGACCCATCCCTGGCGGGCACGGTGCCAGCTCAAGATGGCCTGCTGTTCGACCGTCTTGACAGTGACGAATCGCATCGTGGGTTGACGAGCTGCAACGGCGATGGCTTCGGCATCCGCAGCGTCGTTCTTGCCGCCTTTGCGGAATGGGGTAACAAACTCCGGCGCGATCAGGCGTACTACATGACCGTGGGCCGCGAACCAGCGCCCCCAGTGATGGGCCGAACTGCACGATTCCATGGCGATGATTCCATCCGGCGCTTGCTCGGCCCAGCGTTCGAATGCGGCACGGCGGAGTACGCGTCGTTCGAGGACCGTGCCGCGATCGTCGAGCACGCAGATCGCGAAGACCTCTTTGGCCAGGTCGATTCCGATCGTGAAGGGGCTGTTCATGAGTTCACCTCGTTATTCGGGAGAAGACGGCACGATTGTGCGACATGGGCCGTCGAGCGCGCTAGCGGCGCGTCGCCGCGCCGAAAGTCCCTGATATTCAGTTCCTCGATTTTCACGTTGTTTTCGGTGCTGGGTGTGACTTTCGCGCGCACGATGTACAAGCCACGTACAACCGAGATTCACATCCGTGTAATCGCAGTGCGCGATGCGTTTAACGCGGCGACGCGAAGAAGTCGGCATGCGCGTGCATGGCCGATCGGTCACGAAGGTATCGGATGTAGAGACTTGGCGAGAACGTGTCAATGCCCGATAAGGTGCAGCGTGTATTTGACGCGTCATCCGTTCAACGCAGGTGGCACTGATGTTTGATCTGCATTCGCAGGGCCGTGGGCGTCTGCGCAAGTCGAATGCACATGCTTGGCGTCGGTGTGGCAAAAACGGGACGAGACGGATGAGCATGGTGTTCGCTGGGCAGCGACATCGAATGCGTTCTGGTCGTCCTTCACTGTGAGTCGAGGAAAGCTCTGGTGTAGTCAGAAAAATATTTATTGTTCCGGAATGCTCCTAAGTATTCCGATGTATTCCATCCTCATCGAAAGTGACATGAATCGGGTGTTGACGACGCGCAAACGCGTGCGCAAGATGATGTGAAGGTCGTGCATCGGAGTGAGTCATGTCGGGTGTCAGGAGTTTCACGCGAGGGCAGTGGGAGTCACTCGGACGCAGACTGGATGCGCTGCCGGAAAAAGCGAAAGACGAGCAACCGGTCAAGGTGGGGGAGGGCGTCAAATTCATACGGACACAGATCGTGTCGGCGCGGGGAAAGGGGTACACGCTGTCTGAACTGATCGAACAGGCTGCGCAGGAAGGCATCGACGTGAGTCTCAATTCCCTCAGATATGCGATGCGCCGCGTCGACGGAAAGGGGCGGATGCGACGGGGCAGTCGGGACGCGGCGCGAGAGCAGGTGGCGGCGCCAGCCCGGGGCAGAAAATCAGCGCAAGCCGAACCTCCACGCGATACCCCGTTGCGCACGGGATTACAGCAAAAGGGGGACAAGGGGGTAACCAAGCCGGGGCAACAGGTACAGGGCTTTCTCGGATTTCCGATCAGCCCGGATACCGAAAATTTGTAGAGGTCCCGTATGGCAACGGAAAATCCCCCCATCTATATGGTCGGCGGCAGCAAGGGCGGTGTGGGCAAGAGCGTCGTGACACTGGCGCTGGTCGACTACCTGCGAGAGACGGATGTTGATGTCGTGCTGGTGGAGACGGACACGTCCAATCCCGATGTCATGAAAGCGGTCCACGACGAAATCGAATGCGCGTCGTGCGATCTGGACGACGTCAGCGGCTGGATCGACTTCGTCAATTTCTGCGATATGCGCCGGGATGCGACCGTTGTCGTAAATACGGCAGCGCGGAGCCAGACGGGTGTCGCGCAGTATGGCGAGACGCTCGCGAGCACGCTCGATGAACTGGCGCGACGTCTGGTCGTGTTGTGGGTCATCAACCGGCAGCGCGACAGTCTCGAACTGCTGCTCAAGTTCCGTGCGACATTCTCGAATGCGGACACGCACGTTGTGCGCAATGGGTATTTCGGTCCGTCGGAGAAATTCACCCTGTATCGGGACTCGCAACTGCGCAAGGCTGTCGAGGCACAGGGCCAGTCACTGGATTTTCCCGACCTTGCGGATCGCGTTGC
>NZ_FPJP01000077.1:0-1680 GCF_900119325.1 Burkholderia sp. NFPP32
TCGGCATCGATGCGAACCGACTTCGTGCTGGACGCGCTGAACCAGGCGTTACACGATCGCCAGCCGCCGCCCGGGCTCATTCACCATTCCGATCACGGGTCGCAAGGCGGATTCAACTGGTCGTCGCAACATCTCCAGATTGGAGGTGTTGAATGGGACGACCACTGGGATGGGGCTCGGAACAAACGGGAAGGCCCGTCATGCGATCACCTGGCAGACCGGGTGTCAATAACCTCGATTCGAAGCGAGCATTCTGGACGTGCATCGCACAAGGTATGGAGACCGAGGCCGCAGCGCAGGCGTGTAACGTATCGCAACCGTTGGGGCCGCGATGGTTTCGTGAAGCGGGCGGCATGGCACCGATCGACCCGGCGCCACACTCTGGGCGTTATCTGTCACTTTCGGAGCGCGAGGAGATCGCGCTGCTGTGGGCGCAGGATTGCAGTGTTCGAGAGATTTCGCGAAGGCTGCAACGGTCGCCGTCAACGATTTCACGCGAGCTACGTCGTAACGCAGCGACCCGCGGTGGTACTCTGGTGTATCGGGCAACGGTTGCCCAATGGAAAGCTGAACGCGCAGCCGAGCGTCCGAAGGCTTCGAAACTGGCAGAGAACGACCAGTTGAGGACATATGTGCAGGATCGCCTGGCTGGAACGGTCACTGACTTTCGGGGCAAGCCGATTCCCGGACCTAACGTTCCGTGGAAAGGACGAAGACAAGGACGTCGTGCGGACCGTCGCTGGGGCACTTGCTGGAGTCCGGAGCAAATCAGTCCGAATTCAGATTGACTATCCCGATGATCAATCTATGCGGATCTCCCACGAAGCCATCTATCAGGCACTCTACATTCAAGGCCGGGGCGCTTTGCGACGAGAGCTTACTGCTTGCCTGCGTTCGGGCCGCGCACTTCGCGTGCCGCGGGCCAGGACGCAACAGCGCGGAAAGCACTTCGTCACTCCGGAGGTTATGATCAGTGAACGCCCTGCAGAAATTGCTGATCGTGCTGTTCCAGGGCATTGGGAAGGCGACCTGATCATTGGCCTTAACCGCTCGGCGATTGGCACTCTGGTTGAGCGCACCACCCGGTTTACGATGCTGCTGCATCTTCCTCCAATGGAGGGCCATGGAGTTGGGGTGCGTGTCAAGAACGGGCCAGCGCTGGCAGGTCACGGGGCAGAGGCTGTTCGCAACGCTATCGCGACAAAGATCGCGCTACTACCCGAGCATTTACGCCGATCACTGACATGGGATCAAGGCGCAGAGATGGCCCAGCATGTACAGCTCCGAATCGACACGGCTCTGGAAATCTACTTCTGTGATCCCCAGAGTCCATGGCAACGCGGGACGAATGAAAACACGAACGGCCTACTGCGACAGTACTTTCCGAAAGGCACAGACATGAGCCGATATACCGAGCGTGAACTCGACGCGGTCGCGAACACACTGAACTGTCGACCACGTAAAACGCTCGGATGGAAGACGCCCGCGGAAGCATTTCACGAACTGTTATCCGCAACATAACGATGGGTGTTGCGACGACTCCTTGAACCTAAGCAATATCTAAGCATTCTGTACACCGAACGTTTGGTGGATGCTGGCGTGCAACCGTCAGCCGGCAGCGTTGGCGATTCGTACGACAATGCGCTGGCCGAGACGATCAATGGACTATACAAGGCCGAA
>NZ_FPJP01000074.1:0-1867 GCF_900119325.1 Burkholderia sp. NFPP32
AAACCGGACGGGAGCAAAGAACGTGTGGCGATCGGCGATGGGTATCGTGAGACGAAAGCGTCGTGGCTGGAGCTGCTGCTCGACTTGAAAAAGCGGATCATCCCAATATTCTCCCCGGGAGAAGCCGTCTTGCGACGGCGCTCCTTTCACTCGTCGCCCTGAAGGACGGGGTTTCTCGGCGCAAATTCTGATGAAATTGCCGAACAACGCAATCGGACCAAGCAGACAATCAGCGGACAGAAGCAAAGCGCCAAACGCAAGCTGAAAATCACCCGCGATATCGACCTGATCCACTATATGACGGAACACGGATTTGTGGCCCTCAGCGAAACGGCCGCGACGCGCGATCCGTCTGAGCCGCATTGAGCGAATTTGGTGACCATTACCTTTCGTTACGTTTTCTCGGCCGAGCGACGCAACACGCCAATCAGCCAGCAAACCCCAGCCACCAAAAACCCGATCATGGAAAGAAACCACGAAATATATGAAACCATAAGCAGCAACCCGGATATTGATATCGGGTCGCCAATCGCATCGGCCACCCTCTCCGGATAGAACCGAGATAATACAGTCACACCAAAAAATCCGGCCGCATTCAGTACCGCCGCAACGCCGAAATAAACTCTTTGCCATTTCGGCCGATGCTTGCTGCACGCAAAAGCAACACACCCAACAAACAAAACAACAATCAATAGACGGCCAAAAATAAGAAGCATTGTTATATTTGACATGATTGATCCGTAATCAGTTTTCGGATATACACCTTGCACTTTTCGTTACCCAAACGCTCGCAGGTAGACGAAAAAACGCACACCGTACCCGACGGATGTCGATACGCTTTCGCGCCGCTGACGCCACGTTACCAGATATCGGCCCGCCACCGTGGTCCCCAGCAGAAGCTGGAGACGACACGGCAGTTCCGGCATTCTTCAATCTACGTGAGCGGCGTGTGACAGTGACATTCCGCTCGCTCCCGCGTAAAAAACCAGCAGCTCCACCGGTTCGTTGCGCGTTGCGCCACGGTGTACGCGACCACCGTTTCCGGGAGCACGTCGCATTTCACAAGACGTTGCTGCCGATCCGAATTTGAGCGCGAAGAAAATTCTGCGCGGCGTCACGCGCCCGCGCAAGCATGAGTGAACTGAATGAGCCGGCGATGGAGCAACGAGCATGACGTTACCGCCCAGGTGATCCGGGCCGAGGTCGGCACCGACATTCGACTATATCGCGGTCGGCAACGTGTCGGCTGTCAAGCTCGCCAGAACCAGGATGGCTAAAAGGTATGCGGTCTTTTAACGGCGCCCTCGGTGGTTGGAAGCAGCAGGCATGCTTCACGGTGTGAGGGCAGCATATTCGTCAGCGGTTGCAGCGAGCGGCAACTTCGTGAACAGCCAGACGAGATAGCGGTATGGTTCGATGCCGTTCGCCTTGCACGTCTCGACGAGGGAGTACAAGTTGGCGCTGGGCTGCACGCCGGCGACCGTATCGGAGAACAGCCAGCCCTTTCGTTTAGGGAAACACTTCTCTAACCGCAATTATCGACACCCGGTAGTTATCGAAGGTTCGTCAGGCTACGCGACCGAAGGAGACCAGAAACGCCAGTACGGTCCCGCAAACGCGGGACCGTCGATTGACAGATCGGCACGCGTGAGGCGCGCCTGGTCGATCAGGTTTCCATAACTATAGGGTCTGCAGGAAACGAAGCACATCGTCTTCGGGTCGATATCGGATCGGCTTTCGCGAAGGTGTGGCGCGACGATCTGGATGAGAGACCGTGTTGCCTCACGGGAAGATGTTACGCCAGCCTAATTGTCGTTTTCCGATTGTTCTGTGATGAAGGCTGGCGCTGCGTAGCGGCGCCAGCCTT
>NZ_FPJP01000055.1:0-7465 GCF_900119325.1 Burkholderia sp. NFPP32
CGGAACTGCTCATGCGCGAGCGCTTTGATACGCACGAACAGGCACGTGGGCGTGTGTTCTGGTTCCTCGAGGGATGGTACAACCTGCGTCGCCTGCACAGCAGCATCGGCTACCGTTCACCGCTCGAATTCGAAGACGAGCACATGAAAAATGAAACCCTGTCCCCGCGCGGGTTGCCCACCGCCGGGCGGCGTCGTGGTCGTGATAGGCGACCCGCCGCCCGCCCGTGGACAACCCGCGACTTACCGCTTAACGGAGGTTAAATCGCACATCGATCGCTACCGCAGATCTGTCCGTTGAAGCGGGTCAACTTCATACTGGCTGCAACGCTTCACTCGACGCTCCGCAAAAAGCATCTGGTCCAGGCTCAACAAAGACCGGGCCGAAGCGCTGATCGCCGCAGGCAGAATGCTGCCTTCGGGCATGCGGGAAATCGAGAAAGCCAAACAGGATGGCCGCTGGGAGGCTGCCTATACGTCCGCCAGCAACTCGGTCGTGCCGGACGACCTGCTGGCCGCACTGGATGCCAATCCCAAGGCCAGCGCGTTCTTTGCGACGCTGAACGGCCGAAACCGCTACGCCATCCTGTATCGGATACAGAATGCCAAAAAGCCCGCGACACGGGTGCGCAAGATCGAAGAGTTCATCGACATGCTGAATCGCGGCGAAACCATTCATTCGTAGACCGGGAAGTCGACAGCCAACGAAGGCCATCGGCCGATGCCGCGCTCAAGGCGGGCAATCCGCAGCGCTCTCCCCGCCTCGGCGCTGGCGAGCGTCGATCAATGCCGGCTGACGGTTATTTATCGCTTTGGCTGCTATTCCGGCGTGGCCGGTCGTTATGACAATCCGGCCGAGCGTTGGATTTTGGCCGCATGCCGCCACACGTGAGCCCAGAAGCCGATCGCCTCTCGCCACTAGAAATCAACGATGGGGCGTTCCTACCGTTAGGCTCGGCCGGTTTCAGTCGTCCTGGATCGGTCGGCACACGGTGAGAGCGCCGTGGCGGGCGTACGAGAGCGGAAAGCCGTGCACAATACCGCATGCGAGTTCCAGACCTTGAATGCCTTGTCACCGTCACCATGCCCTTCGGAAAATACAAAGGCCGACTCATCGCCGATCTACCCGGGCATTACCTCAATTGGTTGGCCCGCGAAGGGTCCCCCCGGGGCGAGCTCGGCCGGCAGCTCGCGCTGATGCACGAAATGGACCATAACGGCCTGAGAGGCTTACTCGAGCCGCTGCGCAAACGCGGATAGCGCCACTCACGTGCTATTGCCCCGGTGCGCCACACCGGCCCCGCATCGATTCAGTGGTTGTCGCCGATCGTGTGACAAAACACTCAGCGAAAACCGGACGTCCACCGTACGACTAGATCACGAGTTCAATGTCAGGCAGATTGGCAAGTACTTCGTCGTAACTTCCGTAGCGCTCCAGCGCCTCGACTACGACCGGCAGCGGTTCAGCCCAGAGTTCTGGCAAATTCCGTTCTTGCGGTTCTCGAGTGGGAAATGCCAGGGCTTCTGCGGGCGGGCAGAATTGTGCGTTCACTCCCGGCTTGTTTCCGCGAGCATCGAGGCGATACCAGCCGAAATCTTGAAGGTAGACGGCGTTCAATCCATGCAAACAGTATGGTGCTCCGCTGCCGCCAATGGACAATCTCTGATAGCACAAGCCGGCAGGAATGGCATTGGCTCGCAAGAGCGCGGCCAAAAGATGACTCTTCGCGTAGCAATAACCTGTTCTGTGCCGAATCACATCTGAGGCTTTGCAAGTGACTGGATTGAGCTTGAAATCAGAGCTGTGACGGATTTCATCTCGGACGAACTCGAAGCAGCGGCGCACCAGATCGTGTTCTGAAATGGCGCTGCGCGCCAAAGCTTCAGCGCTCGACTTGACTTCGGTGTCTTCGAAATCGATGTACTTGCTGGGGATCAAATAGCGCTGCATGCTGTTCTCGTGGTCCAAGGAGGCTGCTTAATTATGAGTCTAGTGGTCATGCGACAGTCGAAAGCTTCCCACCTACGGTACCGGAACTGCCCGCTGCGTCATCGGCCACCAGTGCAGATTGACGATCTGCACTACGCTGTCGTGGCCGGGAAATCCGCAATCGCGATTGCTGAGTCGAACGGTCGTCCGGATTGCACCAAGAGTTGCTCAAGATAAACTATCTGCCCGATCACTGAACTGCGAGATCCTCAATGTTAATCCGAATTGCGACGTTTGCCGATGTAATTCCGCTTGCCGAGTTGAAGCGCGACACGTTTCGCGAAACCTTTCTTCAAGATGGATATGGCATCGGCTACCCGCCGAGCGATCTTGCTGCGTACGAGACCAATAGTTACTCGGTGGAAACGGTCGCTGACCAACTCAACAATCCCCAGCATCGAACGTGGGTAGTTGAAAGCGACGACGGCCGACTGGTTGGTTACGCACAGGTGGGGCCGTGCAAGCTTCCGCACCCGGAAGTCGCCGACGGTTCGGGGGAAATACATCAAATCTACCTTCGGCGGAGTACTCAAGGCACTGGCGTCGGACGAGCATTGTTTGACTCCGCGCTCGATTATCTGGCGGTGGAACGCCCCGGCCCGGTATGGCTTGGCGTGTGGTCGGGTAACACGAAGGCCATCGACTTCTACGAGAAGGCGGGCTTCAAGCGTGTCGGCACGTACGATTTCAAGGTCGGTGAATCGACCGATCTAGAGTTTATTTACCGTCGCTGACTCGTACGATCGCGTCCGACCGGTTGCAGCGGCCCTGCGGGGACGTTGCTCGTGCGGCGGTTTTCTTGCGATTTGCATGATCTGACTTCTAGACCACCGCGCTGATCGTAAGTAAAGGTTGGAATTATCACAGTAGATCGTCGACGATTTAGCTGCGAGTATTGGACGGCCGCTTCTGGCCGAGGCTGTGTCAAAACGCGAAATTCCTCGGTTTTCGGGTATCACTTTACCCCTCCCGAAGTGCCACGACGCCGATACAGAGCGTTCTGGTGGGTCGCCTTCTCCGCTGACCTGCAGCGGCGCACGTTTTGACACAGCCTCGGCCGACCTCAGCCGGAATGATTAGTCAGGCACATGGAGAGACCACTGCGTCTCGAATGCTATCATCGTCATTTCCAATGCTTCGAACTGCGGATCGGCATTTTTTACGGTCAACGCTGGCACCGGCAGCAATCCAAGTTGTGTGCCCAACACCGACCTCTTTTTGTCCGCAAATCCAACTCGCTCGTCGCGAAAGACACTAAACTTCGATACACCGGCTGAGCGATTTCATCAATTCGTTGCATCGACGGGTTGAATCCGCACATGCATATCGGACGCCAACGCCCAAGTTTGCGAGCGTCGAATGGCGTTACGATTCGGCAATCGGCTCGAATGTCTTACGGACAACGTCCACGATGAAGTCAATGACCGCGCGAATCATCGCGGAATACCTCAGATCGGAGTGCACAACTAGCCAGATTTCGCGATGGAAAGGCTCACCGTCGAATGGCAGGCGCTGCAGTGCGGGATCACAATCGCCCATGAACACCGGCAGGCCTGCAACACCAACTCCCGTGCGGGCGGCCGCCTGCTGTGTGGTGATATCACTCACCTCGCAGACGATTCGGCGACCTTGAGCGATCGACTGAAGCCACTTCTGATGCGGCATCTCTGCGTATTGCGCTTCATAGCCGATGAATGCCCAATTGTCCAATTCCGACGCCTGCACGTATTCACGGCTTGCATATAGCCCAAAGGACATTTCGCCGAGTTTGCGGGTGACGCTTCGTGGCTCCTCGGGACGAAACAAGCGCACCGCGATGTCTGCTTCGCGACGCCCCAGCGACACGCTTTGCGCTTGACTGGCAATCGCCAACCGAATGCCGGGATGCGATTGCGCGAACGCATGCAGGTGGTTCGCGAAGAGATTATTCGCGAGGACCGGCGGCGCGCTAATCGTCACTGTACCCTGCATGGGCGCCTGCTCTGCCAGTGCCAGCCGTTCGATGGCGAAGGCGTCCTCCTCCATCTTCGCGGCGAACCCGAGAATCTGCCTGCCCGTGGCGGTCAGTCGACACGCGCGTGGCAACCGATCGACGAGGCGCATGTTCAACTCGGCTTCGAGTGCGCTCAAGCGTCGGCTGACCGTTGCGTGGTCGACCTTCAGCCGCCGGGCTGCGGCCGAGAGGCTGCCCGATTGTGCGATGGCGACGAAGAAGCGAAGGTTTTCCCAGTCGAACATCAGTGCATTTTCTCCGGGTTGATGTGCGATTTTACGGAATATCCGCACAGAGGGCGATCCTTTACGCTGCACCTTCCAAATTCGAAGGATCGCCAATGCAGACACCCTCAAAACTCCATCCTGGACTGGTTCAGATCGCGACATGCCTCGGTTTCGTCGTCGTGCTGGTCGACGTCAGCGTCGTCAATGTCGCGCTCGACGCGTTGCGATCCGCCTTCCGAGCAGACATCACGGGTCTGCAATGGGTCGTTAATGCGTATGCTCTCG
Source organism: Burkholderia sp. NFPP32 (assembly GCF_900119325.1). Taxonomy (NCBI): domain Bacteria; kingdom Pseudomonadati; phylum Pseudomonadota; class Betaproteobacteria; order Burkholderiales; family Burkholderiaceae; genus Burkholderia; species Burkholderia sp. NFPP32. The sequence continues at coordinate 4,495 of NZ_FPJP01000055.1, forward strand.
TCTTCGCGTCGTCGCTGCTGTTGGCGGGGGCGCTCGGCGACCGGTTCGGAGCAAAGCGCGCATTCATGGTCGGCTACGCAATCTTTACGTTTGCGTCGATCGGCTGCGGCATTGCATGGTCCCTGCCGGAACTGATCGCCTGGCGTCTTGTCCAGGGTGTGGGCGCGTCACTGCTGGTTCCGAATTCGCTCGTCATCCTGCGATTGGCATTTCAGGACACTGCGGCGCGCAGCCGGGCGATCGGATGGTGGGGAGCAGGCGGCGGCATCGCGCTGGCCGCCGGCCCGGTGATCGGTGGATTGCTTGTCACTGCACTCGGATGGCGCAGCATCTTCTTGGTGAACGTGCCCCTCGGCGTCGCCGGCATCTGGATGACGTGGCGCTTTGCGCCCGACACCAGCCCACAACGCGGCCGCAACCTGGATGTTCGCGGGCAACTGACGGGCGCCCTCACACTGGCTGCGCTCACGTTCGCGCTGACTGAAGCCAGCACCCTGGGTTGGGGGAGTCCGGTCATTCTCGGCGCATTCGCACTGTGCGTGTCATCGGGCATCGCATTCATCCGGTTGCAAGCGGGCAATCCCGCCGCAATGCTACCGCTCGCGTTGTGGCGGGACAGGACGGTTCGCAGCACGACCGTGATCGGCATGATCGCGAATCTCGTCTTCTATGGCATCGTCTTTACATTGAGCCTGCTCTTTCAGTGGGGCTGGCATATGACGCCCGTACGCACGGGCGTTGCGTTCATGCCGATGATGGGTATTCTCATGATCGTTAATGTCGTCGCCGGGCGACTGGCGAGCCGGATCGGCGCACGCACACTGGCAACGGCCGGCATGCTGATTTCTGCTGTCGGTTATCTGGCGATGCTGCCGGCGCTTGCCGCGCAGTCCCACTGGCTACTCGCGTTGCCCATGCTGCTGGCTGGCAGCGGCATCGCCCTGACGATACCGACCATTACCGATGCGATGCTTGCTGCGGTATGCAGTGCGCAATCGGGTATTGCGTCCGGTTTGCTGAACGCGGCCCGCCAGGTCGGAGGCGTGATGGGCGTAGCGTTGTTCGGCTTCTTGGTTCGCCATACCGAGATGATCGCATTCATGCGCGGCATGGAGCAGGCGCTAATCGCTTCCGTCGTGTTGTTGGTTGTGGGTGCAGTGACCGCCTTCCGATACCTGAGTGCGACAACGGAGCGGTGCATTCAAACCCGTCGACGGAGTACGACCGTTATCCGCTCCGAAGCGGACGTTTAAGTGCCGTTGCGTCGCAGCGCACGAGCGCCTGGTTGTGGCCGATAATGAACAGACGCGATGTATCGAACTCAATGGGACAATGATCTGCCTTAGATAGATATTGCGGCCGGTAGCGCACGCTCCATCACGATTGCTTGGGCGGCGAAATCCATCGCTGGTTTGCGAAGCAACTCAATGAAGCCTTCGCGTTTCCAGAATTCGAACGCTCTCGGATTTGTATCGATGACTGCAATGCGTAATGCGCGACATTGCCAGCTCATTCCGATTGCTTCGGCGAGACGCAGAACCTGCGGGCCAAAGCCTCGTCCCTGCGAACTTTCCCGGAACAACAACAGGCCGATGAAAGCGATGTCGACCTCTGGATAGCCCCGCACCATTTCCATACATCCAACCGCCTCGACATCGTGAGAGATTTCGTAGACGAATTTGTCCGAGTGGCTTTTGCCGGGCGGTAGCGCATCAAGTACCTCGATGGCGGCGTTCGGAGGGGGCAGCTTGCCTTCCACGGCAAGGCTATAGCCTGGAGCACCTTCGAGCACGGCTTGCAGACGTTCTATGTCGTTCGACGACTGGCGGTCGATCAGGCGTAGCGTGGGCGTGTACATGGTCATGGCGGTTCAGGCGAGAATGTGCGATGCCGATTGTGGACGATCTGGGCGTCGAAGTCGAAGGACCGCTTCTGGTCGCATCTAGACAGTCGCGACCTCCGATTCACCGCACGGGATGTATCGACGCGATTTGACTCGCTCACGTTATGCATTTCCGTCTCAAGGTGCACGCGTTGCCGACTCAGCATTCCGCAGCATGACGGGCGCAACGGTTGGCGCTCACACTCTCGGGGATGCGTCGACCAAGCCTAGCGCCTGAAAGCCAGCGGCCGCGTGCGAGAGAACGTCTTGATTCCAGTTGGACCGGAAGGACGGGTGCGGGAGCGCCAGAAAAGGGATCGACCGGTCGGCCACCATGTAGCGCGAAGGCACGCCCATCGCTTCCTTGGCGTGGCACATGATGCTTTGGCGCTTGAACCGCGCGTCGAGCTTGGGCTTAACAGCGTTCCATGTGTTAGCCCCCCAGGATACGATCGAGACCCTCTCGTAAACACGGCAGACGGAACGCAGCACTGCGTCGAAGCCGCACAGCCAGTCGTCGTAGCCCCTAAGGGTGCCCGTGGTTTTGGCCCCGACCGGTCGGAAATCCGGCACAAGGTTGAGGAACAGTACCACTGGCGTCTTGCTAAGGACCGCAGGCGGGATACCGACTCGATATCTCGGCGGAGCTTCATGCAAGCTGCCGTATCGCCAAAGCGGCGAATCCGGATCGTGTAGCCTGCCGTCCTTTTTGAGTGAGACGATCGGATACCAGTCGTGTCCTAAGAGACGGTTTCATAAAGGCTGTTCGGCGCGCCGGAGGGTATTCCAGCAAATCAGGCAGCAACCGAGTTTGAGGAACGCCCCGTGAATGTCGGCGCGACGCTCGAAACGAATCCGGAGGCGACGGAAGTGATGCAACCAGGCATGTGTGCGTTCGACGACCCAGCGATATTTGCCCAGGCCGCTGCCATGTTCGGTACGGCGCTTGGCGATCACCGGCTCGATACCGCGATTGCGCAATGCTCGTCGATGTCGCTCGGAGTCGTAACCGCGATCGGCGTAGACAACGCGCGGTCTCTGCAGCGGGTGGCCGCGCAATCCGCGAATCGGCGGAATCGCGTCGATCAG
>NZ_FPJP01000088.1:0-1094 GCF_900119325.1 Burkholderia sp. NFPP32
CAGGGCTTCTTTTCGTTCTGTTGAGTAGGCTTTCATTCATGCCGATTCTACCGCCCCCGGACCTCGTCTAAGAATCAAACGACACGACAACTAGTACAATATCCCTTAAATAGGTTGAATAATTAATCGCCTCGGATATCATGGCCGGATGAGCCGAGGCCGCCAAGCAACGCCAGTGAAGCTGGTGAATAAAGAACGACAGGAACTGCTCTCGCTGATCGAGCGGAAGACGGCTGCGCAACGAGATGTGATGCGGGCACGCATCGCGTTGTGGGCTCACGAGGGCCACTCCAATACGGTGATCGCGCGGGAACTGGGGGTATCCGTGCAAACGGTCTGCCAGTGGCGCAAGCGCATCGCCCGGCAAGGTATCCAAGGCATTCGCGAGGGCGAGCGCAGTGGTCGTCCGCCACGCATCACGCACGAAGCGCGACTGCAGTTGATTGCGCTGGCGTGTGAAGCGCAGGAGCCTGAGGGACGGGTCACGCCAACACTTGACGAGATTGCGACGCGCGCTGTGGAGCGCGGCGTCGTCGAGCAGATCAGCCGCAGCCACGTGCAGCGCATTCTGCAGGCCGGCGACGTGCGCCCGCACCGGGTCCAGCAATGGCTGCACAGTCCAGACCCGGCTTTTCGCGAGAAGGTCAATGTGATTTGCAAGCTGTACCGCAAGGCACCACGAAACGCGGTGGTGCTCAGTATCGACGAGAAGACCGGCATTCAGGCCATCGAGCGCAAGCACTCGGGACGCTCGCCTGTGCCGGGAAGGCTACGTCGTCGCGAATTCGAATATATTCGCCATGGCACCCAGGCGTTGATTGCCGCGCTCGATGTGCATACCGGACAGGTGTTGGCGGAGTGCCGCGATCGGCGTACCCAAGACGATCTGGTCACCTTCATGGAGCGCGTGTCTGCTGCGTATCCGGGCAAACAGGTGCACGTGGTTTGGGATAACCTCAATACGCATCGCGCCCAGGCCGTCTGGCAGGCATTCAACGCGCGGCACGGCCAGCGGTTTCGCTTCCACTTCACGCCGTTGCACGCGAGTTGGGTCAATCAGATCGAACTCTGGTTTGCCCGCTACACGCGCCGGG
>NZ_FPJP01000051.1:0-9499 GCF_900119325.1 Burkholderia sp. NFPP32
CGAGTCGAGCATCCGTTTCATATCGTCAAGAACCTGTTCCGTCATCGCAAGGTGCGCTACAAGGGACTGCTCAAGAACACGGCGCAACTGTTCAGTCTGTTCGCCTTGGCGAACCTGGTGATCGCGCGAAACCGGTTGCGCTCGGTTCATGGGAGCAGTCCGTCATGTGGGTGAAGGATGCGAGAAATGAGGTGCACATCCGGGTCAAATTCAACCGAGTTGGCGGCGCTTCACTTCCGCATCCGCAAATTCCGCACCAGTGCCATCGACAACCTTGCGGGATGGCCTATTAATCAGTGTTTCCCTAACTTGTGTGTAATGAAATGCCTTAAAGCGGCGAAACAGGCGGATTCCCAGCCCATCCTCGAGATGCCGCATCTGATAGCTAACCGCCGCTTGCGTGACGTTCGATTCGGAGGCCGCCTTCGTGAAACTCATATGACGCACCACACATTCAAATACTTTCAGACCATTCAGTGACGGAAGTTTTTCCGTCATTGGATCGCACCGTGTAGGGATACCGGTAGAGGACCGGGTCTTCGGCGTCGTCGATTCGAGCGCTATTAGCCGGCTGCTGACATATCCTCATTTTTTGCAGGTCAGAAATATGTCACTTGGATCATTAAACCATCGAATCAGCACGCTGAAACTCCACCCATGACAATTTCTCATATCGTAGCACGCAAGATGTCATTTTCCGGGAAACCGGCTTCTTACGATGCTTCGCGCCGTATCTCTGCCGTAAATTCATCTGTAAGCAGCACATCTTCAACCAACGAATATAATAATGGACTATCTCAATAATCGTCACGATGATATTGACGTCGGTACGTTGGCTAAGCCGAGGGCACGTAATGCAGCAAGAATGGCGGAAATCAGCGGACCGCATTTCAACGCGGCGTATGAGAAAGGATTGATGGGCGTATCGTGCCGCGTGGGCGATTATCGCCGCATAGAAATCGCAACCACCGGGCAGCAGGTGGTCGACTACACGCGTTGTGGCTATCTGAACCTCGACAGCCATCCGCGCGTGCTCGCTGCCGCGCGCGCCGCAGCCGACGAGATCAAGTCGGTGCACTTCTCGGTGGCGCGCACACGCCTGTCGGCGGAGCCGCTGGCCCGTCTCGAAAGCACGCTGTCGAACCTGTTCCAGGTCAACGGCGTGGTGGTGTTCCCGACGGTTGCAGCCGCCAACATGGGCGCGCTGCCGCTGCTCGCGGCGGGCCTGTTCACAGGTGGCGCCAAGCCACTGATCGTGTTCGACCGCTTCGCTCACGTCACACTGCAATATCACATCCCCGTGCTGCGTGAGGAAACCGACGTGATCGTGATCGAGCACAACGATCTCAAACAGCTCGAACGTCTGTGCCAGAGCCATCCGCTGGTCGCCTATGTCGGCGACGGCGTCTACTCGATGGGGGGCGCTGCACCTATGCGCGAACTGCGCGCGCTGCAGGACAAGTACGGCTTGTTCGTCTATCTCGACGACGCACACGGCATCTCGGTCGTCGGCAAGTGCGGCGAAGGTTTCGTTCGCTCGCAACTATGCGAACTCGATCACCGCACGATCATCGCGGCCTCACTCGGCAAAGGCTACGGCGCAGTAGGTGGCATGTTGATGCTCGGCTCACGCGACATCGAAACCGCGGTGCGCCGTTATGCGCCAACCTATGGTTTCTCGTGCGCGCCGAGTATGGCTTCGGTGGGCGCGGCGCTGGCCTCGGCGGAGATCCACATGAGCGAGGAACTCGGCATGCTGCAACGTTCGCTGCAGCAGAACCTCGCGCTATTCGACCACGTGATCCCGACCGAGACGATCGGCAGCCAGTTGCCGATCCGCATCTACCGCATCGGCAACGAGGAGCGCGCGATCGCAACAGGCGAATATCTGCTCGAACGCGGCCACTACGCCTCGGTGGTGTTCTTCCCGACCGTACCGCGTGGCGAGGCTGCACTACGCATGGCTGTCACAGCCGCACACGAACCAGACGACATCCGCGAACTGTCCGCCCTGCTGCGCGCGGCCGAAAGCGAGGAGACGGCGGAGGCCAACGGCGTGGCCATCGCGGGTTCGAGCGAAGCCGCACCGGCGCTCGTCTGACGCGGTCCGTTTCGGGAGCATTCACATGAAAAAAATCGATCTGGGTCAATCGTTCGCGACGGCAATCGTCAATTTCGACATCGCCGCGGCGACGGACCGCGAAATCGCCGCGATCCGCGAGCTGACGTATTCACGCAAGGTCGTCGCGTTGAAGAACCAGCGGGTGAATCGCGACGCGTATCTGAGTTTCGGTCGGCACTTCGGCGAACCCGAACAGTTCCGGCTCAAGAACTATCACGACCCCGACTACCCGAACATCCTCGTGATCGATAATCGGAACGGGGGCGCCACCGGGCAATCGGTGGGCGCGCGCAAGCTCGGCAACATGTGGCACAGCGACTCCTCATATCTGACCGAACCGCTGCCACTCACCTTCCTGCATGCGCAGCGCGTGCCGGGCCGCGGGGGCCAGGGCGACACGCTGTTCGTCGACATGCAGGAGGCTCTGCGCACGCTGCCGGTGCGTCTGCGTGAGCGCATTGAGGGTCGTCAGGCGAAGCACGACGTGCGCTGGACCTACAAGGTTAGGCAGAGCGATCTCGGGGAATCGGTGCAGGAGATCTTCCAGCGCCTCGCCACGACCTTCCCGGCCGTCTCGCATCCGACCATCGTGCGTCATTGCCACACTGGCCGCGAAACGCTCTACTTGAGCCCCGGCTACACGACGCATATCGAGGGGTATTCGGACGAAGACAGTCGCGCGTTGCTCGACGAGATCTTCGCGCACGTGCTGCGACCCATGCAGATCTTCGCCTACCACTGGGAAGCGAACGATCTGCTGATCTGGGATAACCGCTCGGTTATCCACTGCGCGACCGATCTGCCGCGCGAGACGGAACGCATCATGCACCGGATCGGCATCAACGACGGCGGATTCTTCTGCACGCAGGAAGAGGAGATGACGGCATGACGGCTTCCTGGGCAAACGCCGACGGCGGCAAGAAACGGCTGTTGGTTGCGCACATTCTCGGCCAGACGGGCAAGGACATCCTCGCCGCTCGCGAGGATGTCGAAGTGATCGAGTTCGCCAACACGATCGGGCAGGATGCGTTTCGCGCCCTGCTGTCCGCCCAGCCGGCCGTGCATGGCGTGATCCTCGGATCGACCGCCTTCGGTCGCGCCGAACTAACAGCCGCCAAGAGCCTGCAGGTGGTGTCGCGGATCGGCGTCGGCTACGACGCGGTGGACGTGCCGGCCATGAGCGCGGCCGGCATCCCGGTCATGATCGGCACCGGCGCGAACTGCGACACAGTCGCCGAGCACACGTTGTCGTCCATGCTCGCGCTCGCCAAGCGCGTGCACGAACTGGACGCGCTGGTGCGGATGAACCGCTGGCACGAACGCTATCGCTATCTGCCGGGCGAAGTGCGCGGCAGTGAGGTGCTGATCGTCGGATTCGGCAGGATCGGCTCGCGCGTCGCGCAGCTGTGCCAGGCCTTCGGTATGCGCGTGCGCGTCTATGACCCGTATGTAGCCCACGACGCGCTGCTCGCGGCCGGTGTCGACCCGGTCGACGATCTCGATGCGGCATTGCCGAGCGCCGAGTTTGTCACGCTGCACTGCCCGAAGACGAGCGAGACGATCGACCTGATCGACGCAGCACGCCTGGCCCGGTTCCGGCATGGCGCGTTCCTCATCAACACGGCGCGCGGCGGCATCGTCGACGAAAGCGCGCTGGCCGAGAGGCTGACGAATGGACATCTCGCCGGCGCGGCCATCGACGTGTTCTTGCCCGAGCCGCCCGTGCCCGGCAACCCATTGCTGGAGATGTCGAACGTGATCTGCTCGCCGCATCTGGCGGGCGTCACGCGCGAGGCAGTCGAACGCATGGCGCACCTCGCAGTCGTCAACGCGCTGAGCGTATTCGACGGCGGGCCGCAACTGGACAACGCCGTCAATCGCAACGCCGTTGCCACGCTGGCGACAGTCTGACACGTGCCGGTCCGGCGGACTGCCGGACCGGCGCTTTACCCAAGCACAGGAGCACAACAATGACAACGCTTCGCTACCACTTCCTGGAGAACCAGCGCGACGCCATGATCCTGCTCGCGCGGATCATGATCCTCGCGATCTACCTCTATTTCGGCTGGACGTACCTGACCGATCACGCCACGGTGCTCGCCTACCTGCGCTCGGTCCATGCACCGGTGCCCAAATGCACGGCGATCGTCGCGACCGTCATCGAATTCTTCGGTGGCCTCGTGCTGCTGTTCGGTTTCTGGACGCGCCCGCTCGCTGCACTGTTCGCCGTATACACGATCGGCACCGGCATCATCGGCCACGCGTTCTGGAATTCGACGAATCCGGCCGAGCACCACGCCTTCTTCGTCCACTTCTTCAAGAACATCAGCATCTCGGCCGGCTTCCTGTTCCTGTGCGCGCTGGGGCCGGGCAAATACTCGATCGACGGCAAGTAAGGCTACCTCTCCCAAAGAATACGGAGTCCCGCATGACTGACAACACCGGACCGATCGCCGACCTGCGCGACTGGCTGGCCCGCGTCGAGCGCATCGGCGAGTTGCAACGGATCGACGCCGCCATCGACGCGCGCGAGGAAATGAGCGCGATCACCTATCTGCTCGCGAAGACCGAAACCTCGCCCGCCGTGCTGTTCGACACCGACGCGAAGCCCTACGGTCTTCGCCATCTCTGGAACCTGTTCGGACCCAGCGTCGCGCGCACCGCGATCACGCTCGAGGAAGACCCGGCCACGCCCACGCTGGAACTGATCCGCCGCACCAAGGACAAGCTGCGCGTTGCGATCGACCCGCGCGAAGGGACGACCGCCGAGGCGCCGCTCTACCAGAACAGCCTGTACGGCGCCGACATCGATCTCTCGAAGCTACCGATCCCGCAGCACTGGCCGCGCGACGGCGGCCGCTACGCGGGCACGGCCGACGCCGTCATCACGCGCGATCTCGAATCGGGCTACCTGAACGTCGGCACCTACCGGATGATGATCCAGGGGCCGCGCCAGGTCGGCCTTTCGCTGGCGCCCGGCAAGGACGCGCTACGCCATATCCACCAGGCCTGGGCACGCGGCGAGGCGCTGCCGGTCGCGGCGGCATGGGGCGTCGATCCGCTGCTGATGGTGGCGGGCTCGCAATCGCTGCCTCCGGGCGTTTCGGAATATGGCTTTGCGGGCGGCATCAAGGGTCGTGCCATTGACGTGGTTCGCGCGACGCAATCCGACCTTCTGGTGCCAGCCGCGGCCGAGATCGTCATGGAAGGACTGATCTATCCCGGCGCGACGAAGGAGGAAGGTCCGTTCGGCGAATTCACGGGCTACTACGGTACCAAGGACATCGACTGCCCGCTGATCGAGGTGACGGCGCTGCATTTCCGCCACCGTCCGATCCTGACCAATGCGCTGATGGCCGACTATCCGTCGAACGAACAGAGCGCATTCTTCTCGACCATCCGCTCCGCGAAGATCTGGGCCGATCTCGACAAGCTCGGCATTCAGGGTATCAAGGGCGTCTATGCGCATCCGGCCGCGGCCGGCGCGTTCGCCCTGGTCGTCATCAGTCTCGAACAGCGTTACGCGGGCCACGCTGCACAGGCGCTCTCGCTCGCGGCTCAGGTGCCCGGCGGCGCCTACGTCACGAAATGGATCATCGCCGTGGACGACGACGTCGACCCGACCGACATGGATCAGGTGCTGTGGGCCATGGGCACGCGCACCAATCCGGCCGACGACATCGACATCCTGCGCAACACACGCGGCTCGCCGCTCGATCCCTCGCAGAACCCGCCCGAGAAGCGGCTGTACGGCTCCAAAGCCCTCATCAACGCCTGCAAGGACTACCGCCACCTTAAGACCTTCCCGCGCCGCACACTGCTGCGCGAATCAGTCTACCAGCAGGTTGCCGAACGCTGGCGCGAACTCGGGCTGCCAGGCGAGCCGGCCAGTGTCGAGCGTTTCGACACCGTGGATGGCGCGGGTGAAGCATGAGCGCGCACGCACCCGTGCGGCGCGTGGTAGTCGGCATCACCGGCGCGAGCGGCCAACCTGAAAATCGGCCCACCACTCACGTTGCTGATTTTGACGACCAAGTTGAACCTCGCGACGCGGCGCTCACGAAAGCACGCGAATGACATCGGCGGAACGCTATTCGATTTCTCGGCGAATTACTGTATCTCTATTAATCGGCGTTCAGGTCGACGATTCTCGTGGCGTTCCCGATGTGCGAACCGGTCGATGAATCCACTCGTGCGCACGACGGTAATCAAGCAGTCCCGATATATTCGTGGATCGTCAAGCATCACCGCGAAGCCGTGCCGAGGTGCGCTTCGCCGAGCGTTTGGCGTAGTCGATCGTGACAGAAGTTTGCGCTATCGTGCTGCGGTGATTGTGTGAGCCAGACAAACTCCAATGCTGATTCGCAAACAGGGTCGCCAAATCAAGTTGGTGCGCATCGAGTCCTCGAGCCGGCACGCAGCGGCAGGGCGTGCGCGGGAGGGCAGTCAGGGAGGCCGCGGTGGACGTCACGTCATCGGATCTTTCCGCGTGGACGACCCAGTGCCGGCCGCGCTGCTCGATGCACTTACCCGCGACGAGCACAGGATGCTCGCTTGTTGGATGGACGTCTATCAAGAAGACTTGGCGCGCGCGCGAGCATTACCGGTACTCGCCCGCGCCCCAGAGCAATTCGACGCTATCGTCGCTGCATTGGATGTTGCCGCCGATACTTTGTCGGCCGAGGACGCAGACCACCTTTGGGCGCAATTGCGGACCGTCGCGCGCACGCTGAAGCGGGCAGGGCATACCCGACCGCGCACAGCGCGCCGGCCGACGCCATCGCCACCTGGCCAACGAGATTTCTTCTGTGACGCCGACGAGTTCGCGCAGCCTGTCGATCAGTGAACGGCCCTTGGCATCAAGGCTTGCCGCGTCACTAACTCTCGCCGGTATCTCGTGTTGGCTTTTCCGCGACTATTCGTAGCGCGTGATAAAACGATTAAAGACGGTGGGTGGGTTCAGGACCTTGGCGGACTCGTTCTCCAGTGCCTCGGCCCCGTTGTCATTTGTGATCGGAACAGGCGGTCGGCGCTTGTGTGGTGAGCCTACGTTCGTCCAGACGTAGGGAGGGACGTGATCAGCACTGCACCGCATGAGGTCTTGTGGCCGTCGAACGATGCGAAGGTTCCAGCTCCTTCATCTTGGCCATCAGCGGCACGTCCATCCCGCCGTACTTGCCGCGCCAGTTGTAGAAGGTCGCCGTGCTGATGCCCAGCTCCCGACAAATCTCCGGCACCGCCACACCAGCTTCCCCCCGCTTGAGCGCTTCCATGATCTGGCTATCCGTGAACTTCGACTTCTTCATTGCGTAGAACTCCCTTTGCTGGAAATTCTACTTCTGATCCCGCTTACTGGACGGGAGGATTACCGACACAATCGTCGCTTTCGTCATCCGCAGGTTCAAGGTGACATTGCCGGGTGCTTACGATGAACGGCAGGTACGGCTCAATCATCGAGGGCTTCGGCGTCGGACCGTATCGCGGCAGGCCGGCATTGACGAGCACCCGCTGCACCGTCTCGCGGTGCACGTGCAACTGCTTCGCGATGGTGCCGCACGGCCACTTCTCGGCGTGATACAGACGCAGGATTTTCGCCTCGAGTTCAACCGGAATCGTCATCGGGATCTCCACGATCTATGCGACGGCCGAAGGGCTCTCCTTCGGGATAGGCACGACGAGAACCACGGCGGCGCACGAAGCCGGTTCGCACCAGCTGCGGCAGCGGGCCACCGCAGCAATGACAGCGCAGCGGCGTCGGCGCCGCCGCAACGCTCTGGCCGGCTTTGACCAGCCGAACCGCTTCCAGCTTGAATTCGAGCGTGTAGCGCGCCCGCGTCATCTTGCTCGTCTTCTTGACTCTCCTTGCTTGAGTTTAAACGCTCAGCAAGGAATTCGTTTTGCGGGGGCAAGCTCAGCGCCTGTTCAAGCGGGCTACCCGGAAGATCTACCTGATCGTCGATGGTCATCCGGTTCACCGGTCTGTTGCTATCAAGCAGTTCGTCGCCGAGTACGCCGATCGCTTGTGCCTGATCCGGCTGCCCGGCTACTGTTCCGAGTTGAACCCGGATGAATTGCTGAATCAGGACGTGAAAACCAACGCGCTCGGCAAGAGCCGTCCGACCAACAAAGCGGACATGATCCGGAACGTCCGGAGCCATCTGCATCGTCGGCAGAAGGAACCTAACGTGATTCGTAACCTGTTCAACGAGAAACATGTCCGTTACGCCGCTTAAGTATCACGCACTATTTGATGAACTTGTCAGTAACGCCCGCAGCAGCAAACGACCGCCGTCGGTAAGAACCGGGGCAGCGCGTCCCGCATCGTGTTGCTTTAGATAGACTAGCTGCCGCTCAACCAGTGTTGCGAGCGTGTCGGAACTTAGATTCGTCCACTCGGCGTCGTGCGCACGATCGATGACCATCAGGGCCGCAAATTCGTGAGGGCTTAGCAAGTCGGTTCTCCTCGGCAAGAGGGCACAGTTTGACAGTGGAGGTATGAATTGCCCGACCGGGCCAATGAACCGCGCAACTGTGCCACGCGGTCACATGAACTCGGCAAGAACACCATAGCCGTGTCGCGGAACCTATCTTAAACATTTACCCAATACTTAAGATAACGCTCCCATAATATTTTCCGTGCCGCGCATTATGGGTTGCGTATAAACGACACGGCACACTTCAATCTAAATGCACGATTTCTGCAAAAATTCAAGGACATGAAATGAAATCCGAGCAAAAGTCTTATTCGGAAAATTGCTCGGACCGTCGATAAATTGCACCTGCGTCACGTCCGCTGCTTGAGATATTTTTAAAAGATTAAATTTTTGCAGTCACAATTTATTTGCTTCCAAGTCCTCGTCAAGTTGGTTGCCGATGCAATCAGATGGGTTAATGGGGCACTAAGAGGTAGCGATCCAGGCCGATTTGTCGCCAATTCTCAATAAAAATATCGAGTCCAATGTCCGATTTTGGCTTCGCTATAAAGATGTCAATTGTTTAAATTTGTAAAATTGCCTTCCAGTAAAGCCTGGCAAAAAATGTCGCGCCCTAAGGAAACGCTGATTAATCAGGTTCGGCGGTCATCGCTGACGTCGCCGAGGACGTTGTAGAAGGAAGCTCACGGAACGGACTCATAGTGATGAAGCGGCAGATCAGCTTTGCAGAAGCGGAAAGTGCAGGCAAGAAGCGAGTGACCAAACGTCAGCGCTTCCTGGCGGAGATGGAGAAGGTCGTACCGTGGCCGCGCTTGCTGTCGGCGATCGAGCCGTACTACCCGAAGGGCAAGCGGGGCCGTCCGCCGATTGGCCTGGAGCGGATGCTCCGAATCTACTTTCTGCAGCAGTGGTACGGCCTGTCGGACGAAGGTCTGGAAGACGC
>NZ_FPJP01000086.1:0-1221 GCF_900119325.1 Burkholderia sp. NFPP32
CGAGTCCTCTCCTGGGCACCACTTATTTAAAAAGGTCGGCTTCTAGCCGGCCTTTTTTCATTTCCGGTCCCGCATCGGCGCCACCCATCCGTCAGCCGGACGACCATCGAGACAGCGCCGACCGGCCATCGGCTTCAGGCACCGTTCCAGCGTTTCGCGGCAATCGCGACGCGCTCGCCCAGCAATTCGGCCGTCTTTCGATCGCTCTCGAGAATCGCATCGCCGCCCTCGTCCGCATTCGCCTGCGCCATCGCACCGAGGAACGACCCGAGTCGATTCAGATCGTTAACCGAACCCGTACTGCTGTTGTTGCCGGGCATCAGACCGAGGCTGACCCACAGCATCTGATGCTGGGCAGCGAAGACAGCAAGCTGCTGCAGCGTCGCCAGTTTGTCGCCGCTTTGCGACGCCGACACCGTAAAGCCGGCCGCCAGCTTGTCTCGCCACTTGCCCCAATGCTTCGACGATGCGTCCATGAAGCCCTTGAACTGCGCGGACGCGCTGCCCATATAGGTCGGCGAACCAAAGACGATCGCCTTGGCATCGCGCTCCAGGTACTCCCAGTGTTCATCGATCGCGTCGACAGGGATCAGCTTGACCGACGCACCGTCGACCTTCTCGATACCACGGGCGACTGCGTCCGCAATGACGGCCGCATGGCCGTAGCCGCTATGAAAAACCACTGCGATTTCAGACATCGGAAACTCCTTTTTTGACTATTCCATAAAAAGCGTTACCGCAATAGTAACAGAAATGATCGCGATGCAAATGCGTTCGCTTGCATGTACCGCGCGCTCTACAGCGGCAGACGACTACGCGATGTGCATGGTGTCGCCAAGCGAGCGGACAACCGCGCGGCGCCCACCGCCTGCATTCGCGAGTCGGCGCGGTACGACAGGTACGCACCGACAATAACTTCTCCGGCGACGGACTTGAACCTGCGCTCAGGAAATTCGCTCGCTCTTCTCCGGCAGCAATCGTTCGCATTTGGATCGCCCCGGCGGCGATACTCGAACACGACAAATCCGGCATGCGCCCTTTTCTCGCCCCCTCAACGACCGTGCAAAATCTGTTGACAAGCCGTTCGGGCACGCTATAATTGCGGTCTTTCGCATCGCAGCAAGCGAAACGTGCCCAGGTGGCGGAATTGGTAGACGCACTAGGTTCAGGTCCTAGCGGTGGCAACACCGTGGAGGTTCGAGTCCTCTCCTGGGCACCACT
>NZ_FPJP01000049.1:0-15325 GCF_900119325.1 Burkholderia sp. NFPP32
GAATCGGAACTGCTCATGCGCGAGCGCTTTGATACGCACGAACAGGCACGTGGGCGTGTGTTCTGGTTCCTCGAGGGATGGTACAACCTGCGTCGCCTGCACAGCAGCATCGGCTACCGTTCACCGCTCGAATTCGAAGACGAGCACATGAAAAATGAAACCCTGTCCCCGCGCGGGTTGCCCACCGCCGGGCGGCGTCGTGGTCGTGATAGGCGACCCGCCGCCCGCCCGTGGACAACCCGCGACTTACCGCTTAACGGAGGTTAAATCGCACATCGATCGCTACCGCAGATCTGTCCGTTGAAGCGGGTCAACTTCAGTTGGCGAACACGGCGACGTGCGTGTTGTTCTGCGTCAGCGCCGACATGGCATCGTCGCGTTCCGGTGCCGCGCAGTGGATCGCGATTGGGCACCGCGGGCGCCTCCAACCTGAGTGCCGCGTGGTGGTTGCCGCCGGCGAATGCAGATAGCGTTCGCGCGCGTGAGCACCTGCAGAGCTTGTCCACCGATCTGCGCCCAGGGAAGTTCTGGTGTTTCTTCGGCCAGTGGGATCGCGCGTCAGGCCGAACCTGTCCGCATTTTTGTGGGCGAGGCGGTTGACAACGCGTTATCTGCGCGCCTGAGTAAATCTCTCGCCGAACAGAATAGCAAACTGGTTCATTGCTGATTTCCAGTCGAAGGCAGCGCGTACCGTTTTGACCAGCAGCTACGTAACGCGTGCCTGGTCACATGCAATGACGTCGTGCAAGCGTTCGGCGGCCGTCGCGGATGGGCCGGCACGTCGGCCTGTTTGAAAGCCGCCGCACGTTGCTCGTCAGCATGCTGTTGAGCGGCGAGGAAGAATGCCGCGTGGCCATACCGGTGCCGAACAAGCCTCGTCCTACGATTGGGCCGCCCCGACACTGTTCAGGAATCGTGCGATTGGTATCATATGGTCTATAATAAGGTATCAATCGATACCTGATTTGGGAGTCGTCATGTCACTCGTTACCCCGGAAGCCGTGGCTGCTGTCATGGAGCTTCGCCCCTTGCCTCATACGCTCGCGGAACTTGAGGCGCTCGTGCGGGGCGGCCTGCCGAAGTCCGCTTTGCGCGCGGGCGTCGAACATGCGACGCAGGGTGCCGACGCCCGACGTGCGCTGCTTGCTCGCATCATTCCCGAAGCGACTTACAAGCGCCGCCGCGATCGCCTGACGCAAGACGAGTCCGAAAAGACCGAGCGCCTGGCGCGGATCGTTGCGACGACTACCTACGTCTGGAACGACGAAGAGGACGCGCGGGAATTCCTTTCGACGGCGCACCCGGAACTAGAGGGGCGGGCGCCGCTTGAAGTCGCGTTGACCGAGCTCGGCGCGCGCCGCGTCGAAGAATTGCTGTGGAAATTGTTCTATGGGCTGCCGGCATGAAGTTGTTTCGCATAGCCGACACACGGCATGCGGTCTGGAGTGGCAAAGGCGCGATGCTGGTCGGTGGCCGCTTCAATAGTCCGGGCCGCCCAGTCATCTATGCGGCGTTGACCTTCGCGGGTGCGATGCTCGAGGTGCTCGTGCATGCACGCATCGGCAAGGTACCCAAAACACACGGATGGGTCGAAGCGACTGTTCCCGATGACCTCCTCGTCGAACGCCATACGGCCGAAATGCTGCCGGCAGGATGGGACGCAACGGCACTGCAGATAGCACGTCAGTTTGGTGACGCATGGCTGACGGAATCCCGCTCGGCGCTCCTTGTTGTTCCGTCCGTCGTGACCCACGCGGAATTCAACGTGCTGGTCAACCCGATGCATCCCGATGCCGCGCGGATCGTCGTGACTGACCCACAACCGGTCGTGTGGGACGAGCGACTATTTCTGGTGCCTCGCGTCGGACAGTCCTAGCGACACCCTAATGAACTGCTAGAGTTCACGGGCGGGCTAAGGCGTGACCACAGACGCGTGGCACCGGTGTTGGATGTGAAGTAATGGCATTGCCACGTGCTACAGGTTGCGCCGACCGGCTGCATTCACGATGGACAGTTGCATAGACTCCGGCGAGTGCTCGGCGGCTCGGGAACGGACGTCATGGCGCGGGTAGGATTCTGGTCGAAAATGCGTGGACTTACGCCATCGCTCGGAGCGTATCGCGTCTGCTTTTTAGTGTCTTTTTAGTGTTCGGGCGGGGGATGGAAATTTCGTTGTTGGGGCCGGAGCGGGAAGCCTTGCGGGCATTGCTTCACAGGACAGGCGCGATTCAAAGTTAAATGAAATGTGGTAGGGGGCTCCATCGAGGTACGCTGGAATCCGTCTAAGCCCTGACCTTACCCCGCCGAGTACACCATTTGTAAGTTACCTGACCCTTATATGGACTGCGCACAAGCCGGACGCCGAGGTCTGCAATGTGTGTAATCATATTCATCTATACACATTTCGAGGTGTGCCATGCGTACGAACATTGAAATCGACGACAAGTTGATGGCCGAGGCACTTGCCGCAACCGGTATCAAAACCAAGCGGGAAGCCGTCGAGCTCGGTTTGAAGACGATCATCAGGCTCAAACAACAGGAGCAGATTCGCCAGTTTCGCGGGAAACTCCACTGGGAAGGTGATTTGGACGCCATGAGGACTGATCGATGACGCTCGTGGATTCGAGCGTCTGGATTGACTATTTCCGTGGCAAGGTTTCGCCGGAAACCGACAAGCTTGACGCTTTGCTGGGCAACGAGGCGCTGTTGTCGGGCGACCTGATCGTGGCGGAGGTATTGCAGGGTTTTTCGGTTGAATCCGAATTCAATGTGGCCCGCCAGTTGATGACGACGCGCTTGAATGTCGTGTCGCTGGTCGGCACCGACAACGCAGTCCAGGCCGCACGAAATTATCGTGAGTTGAGAGCGCGAGGCGTGACGGTCCGCAAGACTATCGACACGCTGATCGCGACTTACTGTATTGAGAACGGCGTTTCGCTACTGTACAGCGATCGGGACTTTGATCCATTCGTTCAATACCTGAGTCTTCGATCAGCCCTTTTAGATGATTGAGCGAAGCCAGGCCAGCCTCGCGGGCATGTAAGGATTCGGTAGTGGGCCAGTGCCGAGTGTGCTGTCGCTGGCTAATCAGGTCGGCGGCGCGCCGACAGGCGTTGTGGCGACGCTCGACGTTGGAGTGGCTGCAGCACCGCCGAGGCCGTGCACGGCAACCTTCTCGGCATGTGGTCACCAGCCATTGTGCGACGGCGCCAAATCAGCTCTGGTTGTGGGACATCACCTGGTTGCCGGCGGCGATCAAGGGCAAGTTCTACTACTGGTACATGGTGCTGGACGTGTTCAGCCGCAAGATCGTCGGGCACGAAGTGCAGGAGGCGAAATCGGCCGAGCTTGCCGCGTTGCTGATGCGGCGTACGAGCTTGGCCGAGGGCCTGGCGGGACGTCCGCTGGTTCTGCATTCGGACAACGGCAGTGCGATGAAGGGTGCGACGATGCTCGCGACGCTGGAAAACCTCGGCGTGGTGGCCTCATTCAGCAGGCCGCGCGTGAGTAACGACAACCCGTACGCCGAGGAGCTGTTCCGCACGTGCAAGTACCGGCCCGACTACCCGCGCCAAGCATTCGCGAGCGTCGAGGCCGCGCGTGCGTGGACGCAGCAGTTCGTGCGTTGGTACATGTATGGACGCCCCCGGTTTGCCAAGCACCGCGCGAGGCTGATGGTCAATAGGTAGATTGCAGCCATGTATCCGGATTTCGTTCGGGCACATGCCCGCGATCCTTGATGGAATCCGCTGACCGGTGCCCCATCAACCATGTGAACTCGAGGTTCGTTGTACCAGTCGGGCTTTGCCAGTCACGGTCTGACCTGTCTTGCCATCAATCTGTGTGTTGCCTGAGCAATCTATGGGGTGTGTAATTCGGCTCCGGGCTATAGGTTGATTGGACGTAAATCCACTCGGTTTCCGCTATGCAAGAATGCTGGCTTTCCCATGCGAGAAACCGGATGTGTACTCTCGGTCACGCGCGAGCAGCGCCCAAACGATGCGAGCATTTTTGTTGGCGAGAGCGACGGCGGCGACATTGTGGTTACGACGCTCCAGCAGTTTCTGAAGCCAAGGGTTGCGGCATTCGTCTGGCGTGCCCTGAAACGCCCGCACCGCAGATCGTGCCCCGTGGATCAGCAGTGTTCGCAGGTAGGTGTCACTGCGCTGATATGACTCCGAGCAGGTTCGTCTTTCCGCCACTGGACGATTGGGTTGGTACCAGGCCCATCCAGGCCGCAAGCTGTCGACCGTTCTCGAAGTGCAATGACCTCGGAAACCGAAAGTGGTTATGGTGTGCCCGGTCTCGAATACTTCTTCTATTGGCATCGCAGCGCCGATCAGGACCAGGGCAGCCGGTGGCTGCGCGAGCAACTGATGGCGCTGATGGGCGGGATGGGCGAGCCGCGGTGACGCAGGTGCGGCGTCCGGCCATCGCTTTGCTCGCGTAACGACTCCTTTGCGGTGCGTCGCGCACCGCACCCATACAACACCCCCTACATCACCGCGCGCTGCCCCTCTCTCGGCCCGTGCCCCGTCCAGCGCTTGAACGCGCGCCGGAAGTTGTGCGCGTCGCTGAACCCGACTTCGTGCGCGACGTCCTCGATCGACAGCCGCGGATTGCTCAGCAGCGTGAACGCGCGCTTCCTGCGGATCGTGTCGATCACCGTCTGGTACGACACGCCCTGGTCGGCCAGCCGCCGCCGCAGCGTGCGCTCGCTCATGCACAGTTGCGCGGCGATCGCGGCGAGCGTGGGCGTATGCCGCAGGTCGCGCCGCATGATCCGTTCGATCGATTCGAGAAAGTCGGTGCCCTCGGGTTCGGGCGGCAGCGCGCCTTGCAGGAATTCGAGCACCTGGCGATGCGCGAGCGGATCGTGCGTCGCGATCGCTCGGCTGCCGAGCGATGCGTCGCACGACAGCAGGTTCTGCTCCTGCTCGAAGCGCACCGGGCACGGGAACACGCGTGCGTACTGCTCCGCATACGCAGGCGGAGGGTAGCTGAGATCGATGACCTTCGGCTGGAACGCGGGGCCGACGAGCGAGCGCCCGATCTGCATGAAGCTGCCGAACGCTTCCTCGACGAGAAACGCCTCGATGTCCGGTTCGAGGAACACGTTGGTCGCGCGGATCGACAGCGTGCGCGCGTCCGACACCAGGTCGAAGCGCATCAGCGGCCCCGTGTGGCGCTGCAGCTCGAGGCCGACGGTGATCGCGTCCTTCAGCGTGGGGCTCGTCAGCATCGCGTAGCCGACCAGCCCGATCGATGCGATCGTCTCGCTCGTCCCGAGTTCGAGGCCGAGCGCACGCTGTGGCGCCATCTCGAGGGCGCGCCGGATCATCGTGCTCGCCTGGCGCAACGAAATCCGGCACGACGGATTCGACAGGTCCGCGACGTCGAAGCCGAGCCCGAGGCACAGCCGCACAGGATCGATGCCCAGTTCCTTGCTTGTCTCCGCGAGGCACCGCAGTAAATGCACCGGTAGATTCGCCGTCGTATAACGGGCGGTATCGTCCATGGATGCTCCCTCTTTTTTTCCACGGATTGTACTCGTCCCGCCCGGCCGGGGTGCCGCCCCGGCCGTTATCGGCCACATGCCATGCGCCCCCGCTTCGGATTCAGAAGTAGTGCCGCAAGCCGACCGTCGCGCCGAGCTGCGTGGTGCTCGTGCTCGGTGCCTGCCCGTTGATGCCGAAGAGCTGCGCGCCGATCAGCCCGCCGCGATAGATCGCGTAGTCGACTTCCGCGTAGAGCATGCTGCGCTTCGACAGGTTGTAGCCGGCGATCACCTGGAACTGGCGCGCGCGGCCGTCGAAGTCCGATGTATAGCCGGACTGCGTGGTCCACCATGCGTTGACGGCCGCCGTGAACGTCTGCGTGAAGCGGTACGTCAGCCCCGCGAGCGCCATCTTGCGGCGGCGGAACCCGCCGGGCACCGTCGGATCGACCACTTGCGCGGGCGAGATGATGCCGAGCGCCGCGAGATCGGTGGGGCTGAATGGGCCGTTCTCGAACGACGTGAAGTCATTGTCGCGCGCGTTCTCGATATAGCCGGCGTTGAAGGTCGCGTTGCCGAGCGTCAACGAGCCGCCGCCGCCGTAGACGTCGAACGTGCCGTGCGTGACGTCGTCCCAGCTTCGCATGAACGACGCACCGACCGTGAACGGCCCCTTGTCCGGCGCGTACGCGATGGCCGCGCCGAGCTGGCTGCCGAGCACGCCGCCGCCCGCGTGCCCGCCCGGCGAGTATTGCGCGAGCAGGTACAGGCTGCCGAGCTGCGCACCGTACTGGATCATGTTGCTGGTGCGCGCGGCCGCGAGCATCGTCTGCTCGGGCTTGAACAGGTTGAAGTACGGGTCCTGCGGGCCGGCCCACAGGTTCGATCCGTAGGTCAGCGACACCATCTCGAACGGCACGTTGTACTGACGGCCGAGCGTGAGCTGGCCGAGCGACGTCGACGTCAGCCCCACATACGCGACCTGGAAGAAGTTCGGGGAGCCGGCCGGCACGATGCTGCCGCTGTTTGGGCCGAAGTGGCTCTCGACGTTGAACTGCGCGGACAGCCCGCCGCCGAGATCTTCATTGCCTTTGAGGCCCCAGTAGCTTTCGGTCAGGCCGCCGCCATCGGCCATCGACATCTTGCGGCCCGTTGACGCCGGCGTGCCGTCGGCGCCGTAGGACACACCGTGCGTTTCGTAGCGGATGCCCGCGTCGATCACGCCGTAGAGCGTCACGTTGCTTTGCGCGCGCGCGCCGGCACTGGCCAAGACCATCATCGCGCAGCACGTCGCGCGAATGCTATTGGGACGATTCATTCTGCACTCCGCATTTCTGCATGGAACAGGGGACAAGCGACATCGCAGCGCCGGAAACGACTGTAGAAAGCCAAATTTGCGCGGGCCAAGGCCGCGGCGGCCAATCTCGTGGTGCGTCGCGGCCACCGCATGACGCAGTGCGGTCAGGGCGACGCGCGGGCCACGGCGCCGGGCGCCGCGCGGCGCAGTGCGAGCTGCACGAATGGAGCGGCGGCCAGCACGGCCACGCACAGCACGTGCGCGACGCGCGTGCCGCCGAAGCGGTCGAGCAGCGCGCCGGACAGCGCGGTGCCGATGCCGGCCGCGAAGAACGTGACGACCAGCGTGCGCGCGACGAGCGAGCCGTCCGGGTCGACGTTGGACAGCATGCCGGTGAGGAACGGCACGATCACGAAGAACGCGCTGTTGAGCACGAACTGACTCAGGAAGTACGCGCTGCCGCCGCGCGCCGAAGAACCATTCGATCGACCCGACCATCGCGAGCTGCGCGGCCCAGATCAGCACGAGGCGGTGCTTGTGGCTGGCCGGATGCGACGGAATCGCCGCACCGACGAAGCCGAGCAGCGACGACACCGACAGCAGCACGCCGATCGTCGTCGGCGACAGCCCGGCACGCGCGCCGACGAAGCCGGCAATCGCCCACTGCGATGCCTGCACGCCGTAGACGAGCGCGGTCACGACCCAGATCGCGACGACTGGCCGCCACGGCAGCGCGTGGCCGCGCGCGCGGGCCTGCGACTGCACGCTAGCGAACGCGCCGATGCCGCGGATCGCGGGCGCCAGCATGGCGACGACGGCAGCCAGCAGAGCGAACACCCAGCGTCCGAGCCATGCTGCCGGCAATGCGGAGATCAGCACGAGGATGCCGCCGTTGATGCCGCCCGC
Organism: Burkholderia sp. NFPP32; assembly: GCF_900119325.1. NCBI lineage: Bacteria > Pseudomonadati > Pseudomonadota > Betaproteobacteria > Burkholderiales > Burkholderiaceae > Burkholderia > Burkholderia sp. NFPP32. Next base: position 7,701 of record NZ_FPJP01000049.1, read on the forward strand.
GAGCAGGTTGATTTGCCCCCACAGGCGATCGGTCGACGCGCGCTGCGACACACCGGATGCGACGACGACGAACAGCATGCCTTCGAACAGCCCGGTCATCCCGCGTGCGGCGGTCGCCGACCCGATGCCGGGCGCGACCGCGCTGAGCGCTTGGCCGGCGATCGTACAGGCCACGCCGGCCAGCGTGAACGGCCGCGCGGCGCGTGCGATACGGTGCGACAGCAGTGCGCAACTGATCGCGATGCCGAGGATCTCGGCGCTGACGAGCGCGGTCGCGGTGCCTTCGTCGAGCCGGAAGCGCGTCATCACAGCCGCGATGAGGAACGGCGACAGGATCAGCCCGTTGGTGGCCGCCGCGAACGCGAGCGCAAGGCGGACGACGGCGCCGGCCGACGGATCGGGGCGCGACTGCGCGGCCGTGCGCAAGGTGGCGATGGTCATGAGGTCTCCTGGTTGGATCGCGGCCGATCTTGTTCGACGCGCGCCGTTTCGTGCATCGGGTGAGTTCCTCGGCGTGCCGATGAAGCAGGCGCGGATGCGGTTGTGCTTTTCGGCAGGCCGAACAGCGTGCGCAGATACGGCGTCAGGAAGCGGCCATGCGGGTCCATCCGTTCGCGCAGTGCAAGGAAATCGTCCCAGTGCGGATAGCACGCCGCGAGCTCGGCCGCGTGCAGTGCATGCACCTTGCCCCAGTGCGGCCGCCCGCCGTGATTGCGGCAGATCGCCTGCACGCCCGAGAAGTACGCGTCGAACGGCATCCCGCGAAACTGGTGCACCGAGATGCGCACGCTGTCGCGCCCGTAGTCGGGGCTCAGCCAGATGTCGTCGCCGCGCACCCAGCGGTATTCGATCGGGAACATCAGCGGGAAGCTGCGGCGCGCGATGAATGCGCGGATTTCGCGCAACGCGTCGGCGCCGCATTCGGCCGGCACCGACCATTCCATTTCGTTGAAGCGTACGCGGCGCACCGTCGACAACATTGCATAGCTCGCGTCGACATGCCGGCCGGCCGACACGGTCGACGCGCACAGCCGGCTCAGCGCCGGGCACAGCGACGGCACGCGCCGGCCGAGCCCGCACAGCGCGCCGAACACCGTGTTCTCGAGGAACGACTCGGATGCGCGGCTCGCCCAGTGCACGGCGTCGGTCGGCTTGTCGGTGATGTCCCACGCCTTGGTCAGCACGGTGTCCGTATGCGGGAACCAGTAGAACTCGAACGAGCGGTGCCGTGCGATCAGTGCCTCCGCTTGTGCGAGGCAGTCGTCGAGCTGCATGCCGCCACGTTCGAGGCGCAGCCGGAACGCGGGCACGAGGCGCAGGCCGATCTCGGTCAGCACGCCGAGCGCGCCGAGCCCGATCCGGCCGCCCGCGAACAGCTCGGGATGCGTGTCGGCCGTCGCGCGGATCTCGCTGCCGTCCGCACACATGAACGTCAGGCTGTCGATCTGCGTCGACAGGTTGCCGAGCGTGATGCCGGTGCCGTGCGTGCCGGTGCTGGTCGCGCCGGCGATCGACTGCGCGTTGATGTCGCCGAGGTTCTCCATCGCGAGGCCGTGCGCGGCGAGCGCGGGGCCCAGTGCCCACAGCCGCGTGCCGGCATGCACGCGTGCGACGCGCCGGTCGCGGTCGACGTCGATCACACCCTGCATCGCGTCGAGCGACAGGATCACGTCGTCGGTTTGTACGAGCGGCGAAAACGAGTGACCGGCGCCGGCCGCGCGCACGGTCGCGCCGGACGCGGCCGCATCGCGCAGCACGGCCGCGAGCCCGGTGCGCGACGCAGGCGTCGACACGGTTGCATCAGGACTGCAGACATATCCCGACCAGTTGCGCCACATGGCGTTGTCTCCGTGGTTGTCGTTTGAAAGGTTTGGATGGTTTGAACGACGGGCCGCGCAGCCCGCTAGAAAAAGCTCTTGCCTTCACCGCGATAGGTGGGCGCCTCGCCGACCACGCGGCCGCCGCGGATCAGCAGCAGCGTGTTGAATCGCTCGCACAGTTCGCCGGCCTTCGCGTGACGGAACAGGATCGGCTCGCCGATCGCCGGCGCGACGCCTCGCGGCACACGCACGGGTGTCTGCACCTCGCCCGCGCCTTCGTTGCCGATCAGCGTGCAGCCGGCCGGCAGCCACGGCCGCGGCAGGCGGCTCTTGCCGGCCGGGCCGGACGCGATATAGCCGCCGCCCGAGCAGGTCACGATGCCCGTCCGCGGAATCCGCACGACCGGCAGTGCGAAGCCGGCGGCCGGTTGCGCGTGAAATGCCGCGTAGTGATCGAACAGTGCCGGTGCGTAAAGGCCGGAGCCCGCCGCGAGTTCGGTGACGGACGCGTCGCCGAGCGTGCTCTCGAAGCTGCCGGTGCCGCCGCCGTTCACGAAGCGCAGCGCGTGGCCGGCCGCGACGAGTGCCTGTACGGCTGCGTGGCGGCGCGCATTGATCTCGCGCGCCGAGCGGCGCTTCAGATGACGCACCAGCGCGTTGCGTGCGCTGCTGCCCGGTTCGGTGTCGGCGACGCCGGCGATCTGTCCTTCGTAGCCCATCAACCCGTCGAGCCGGACGTGCTGCCGCTCGCCGATGCGGTTCGCGAGCGCGAGTGCGCCGGCGGCGTCGCGCACCGGCGAGCGGTACATGCCGAAGTACAGGCCCGGATACGCCGACGACATGTCGAGATCGATCGCGAGCGGGATCGTCACGCGTTCCTCGTGGGCGATGCGGTCGATCGCGTCGAGCTGCGCGCCGTCGTCGACCATTAGCGTGATCGAGCGGCCCTGCCTGAGCTGCGCGGCCACCGTGCGCAGGTCGTCGGGCTCGACGGTCGGATACGCGACGACGATGTCGTCGAAGCCGCCGTCCGCGAGCCACGCGGCTTCCGCTGCCGAGTAGCACAGCAGCCCCTGCATGAACGGGCCGGCGGCCAGCACCGCGCTGATCAGCTCGCGCGAACGCACCGACTTCGTCGCGAGCCGGATCGGCCGCCCGCGCGCGCGGCGCTTCAGGTCGGCGAGATTGGCGTCGAGGCAATCGAGATTGACGAATGCGGCGGGAAGCCGGCGGCCCGCGAGCGCATCGCGGTAGGTCGGATAGTCGTGGACGGCGGCGGGCGCGCGATGGGGGAGGTCTGCACGGCTCATGGAACGGGCTCGGCTGGTCGGGTGTGCGTCGCGCCGACCGTTCGGCGCGGGTCGGAAATCAGCATAGGGCTGGCCAAAATGCCGACCAAGCGCTCAGCGGGTCGTTCGACGGGTCCGATCCGGCCATCCGTATCGGCCACGCGGATAACCTGCTGCCGTGCGCCGTGCGGCTGGACCGAGGTTTGCTTGGCGTCGCAACGTGCGTGGCACCTGTCGGCCCGAACCGCCGCCGGACGGGCGTCGCGCGAAGTCGCGCGTTCCCGCAGGCGTCAGCGAAATGCGTTTCAAACGTTTTGCTGGGTAGCGCCGATGCGCGCGGGTTTAGTGCCTGCGTTCTAGAGTCGCTTTTGACTGCGTGCCGGATTCGACCTAGAACCTAGTCGCGGATGCACCGGCGCAGAACGGCATGACGTGACGAGGGGGCGACATGAAAAAGAACAGGGCACTCTGGCGGCGCATGGGCGCGATCGCGGCGATCGGCGTGGCCGTCGCGATCTGGCGATACGAAGCGGCGACACCGGCCGAGGCCGCGTCATCCGGCACGCAGGGTGCGATGGCGAGCACGCAGTCCGTTGCGGCCGATGCGTTCGGCACCGGCGCCGCGACACCCGGCCCCGAGGAGCGGCGGCTCGACGTCGACGCGTTGCGCCGCAGCCTCGCGGGGCGGCCCGATGCGGACGCCGAAGTGCAGCGCATCGTCGCGTTCGTGCGCTTCCGCGACGAAGTCGCCACGTACGGCGATCGTCGCAACAGCCTGCCGCAGGGCGAGCGCACCGCGCTCGCGCGCCGGATTCTCGACGAGCTGCCTGACCACGTCGCGCGCAACGAGATCGTGCCCGTGCAGGCCGAAGCGCTCAGCGCGGCGCTGCTGACCGATACCGAAGCCGATCCCGCGACGCGCAGTGCGGCGATCCGTTCGATGCGCGCGCAATGGGATGCGTACGCGCAGCAGACGGTTGGCTCGTCGCCGGCGCAGGATCCGCGCTATCTCGCGTACGAACAGCAGAGCCGCGACGTGATCCGGCAGGTTCAGGCGAGCACTCCCGATCCCGACCAGCAACAGACCGTCATCGCGCAGCGCCTGCAGGCATTGCGCGTCCAGTTGTTCGACGGCGCTTCACCGACCAGCGCGCACTGAGCGCCGAATCCGCGACGCCGGGCCGATGCACGGCGGCCGCGTCATGTCCATCGACAAGGAGGGGAAATGTCACCAGCACGATGCCTGCTGCGCGTCGCCGTTGCCACGCTGCTGGGTGGCGCGGCACTGAACGGCCACGCAGCCGATACGACGATGCCGGATCCGTCGATTCCATATTATTCGTGGTACGAAGTGACGTTGCCGGAGAGCACCGGCGCGTCGTGCGGCAACGGCACGCCGATGCGATTCTACGTCAATCGCGCGCAGTCGGACAACCTGCTGTACATGATGGAGCCGGGCGGCGCGTGCTGGAACTACGGCACCTGCACGCAGACATCCGCCGGCGCCGAAGCCGGTCTCGGCGGCTTCAACCCGGACGGCATTCCGCACAACTACATGAACGGCACCGCGAACGAGAGCCTGCTGTCGTCGTTCCTGTCGCCGCTGCTGACGCGCATGGATCTTGCACACATCCTCGTCGGCGAACCGAAGGTCGAGACGCAGCAGTGGACACAAGTTTTCGTTCCCTATTGCACCGGAGATATCCACATGGGCAGCGCGGTGCGCAACTACACGTCCCCGACGGGCGACTGGCGCATCCAGCACTACAGCGGGCTGAAGAACATACAGGCCGTCGCGCAATGGCTGACGTCGCATGGCTTCGGCAAGCCGAACCGGCTGCTCGTGTACGGGATGAGCGCGGGCGGCTACGGCACGCTCGCGAATTACGCGACGCTGCGCAACACGCTGCAGCCGCAGGCGCATAGCTCGCTGCTCGACGATGCCGGCACGGTGTTCAATACGCCGTTCGATGCGGATGCGGCCGCGCATCCGTCGGTTGGCCTGTACGACAAGGTGCGCACCGAGTGGGGGATGACGGGCCCCGACGGGATGATCACCGTGAACAGCCGGCTGACCAGCCGCTTCGATCCCGGCAACATGGGCAGCGCGTACGCAGCGCTTTCGGCGACCTTTCCGCACGACCGCTTCGGCTTCTCGAGCTACCAGCGCGACAAGATCATCGCCGCGTATCACTATCGCGCGTTCGTGCCGGCCGTGATGGCGGTGCCCGACGACGCGACGAAGGATTCGCTGTCGCTCGCGATGTTCGCGAACGAGCTCGACGGGCTGAAACAGACGCTGAACCCGCTGCCGAACTTCGGCTACTTCATGCCGTGGGCGCGTAACGACTTTATCGACAATCACCAGGTGACGGCGGTCAGCTTCACCGGGTCCGGCATTCACGAGAACGGCACCGACGCGGATATCGGCACGTTCGTCGACGACCTGCTGAACCAGCAGGACCCGGCCGATACGCCGGTGATGAAGGCGTTCCGCACGCAGCAGTGGTCGGATTTCACGTTCTCGACGTTTCTCGCGTGGATCGACAGCGTGTTCAACCTGACCGGCGAAGCGGGGCCGATCTCGGGGCACCGGGCGTAAAGCAGTTCGCGTGAACGGGTGACGGCGGCGCGGCGTGCCGCCGTTCCTGCAGGACGGATGCGCGCCTAGAAAGAATCGTCGTCGAAGCGGGACGAAGCCGGCCGGCGCTTTATGTCCTTCAGCCAGTCCCGGACGTTTTCCGGGTCGTCGAACCCGTAACGGCATCCAGGACGACCGAAAACAAACCGGGACAGCTTCGTTCATGATCGATTCGCTTCACAGGCTTGACGAAATCACGAATGCAGCCACTTGTTCAGCATTGCCTTAACAACGGAACGGGACACTGATATGGTCACTGCGTGTCAATAGCAGTTGTTGTATCGCAAGGGTAATCGGACGATGCGGCAACAAGTCCGTTGCAGCGACGATGGATCAGACTGATATCCGTGGGTTGGTTACCACTGAACCGCCTATAAGGACCTCCCCGTTTTGACAAGCGGGTTTAATGCGTCACTGGTCAAGCTCCGGTGTCGTTCGAGACGTTGGCGGTGCGGACGGCGGCGAGACAGACTGCATGCCTATAAACGGCCTTGCTGGGCGCTGTGGTTGCTACGCCCGGGCCCGGATAGTAACCGCGCAGCGGGACTCCATCCCTGGGACGGCGAATAGATGCGATTTGGCGCCTTACGGTTCATCGAGTTCGCCCGCTGCCGGTCTGACCTGTCGCTATCCTTTACCTGTTGCGTCTTCGAGAGCATAGTGGATCCTGGTTGATGCCTGGATCAGCTGTTTGTTGCGCAAATCACCGCGCGCGGAGCAATACACACGTGCGATGGATCGAATTTCTCGCCTTTCGCGAGCACGGCCCAGAGAATACGCGCATGCTTGTTGGCGACGGCGACCAGCGTCTTGTAGTAGCCGACGCGCGCCTGGAGCTGGACAATCCAGCACGAGAGCCGGTCGTCACGTCGGTGTGCCGTCAGAACCGCTGAGCGCGCGCCCTGAAACAGCAGGGTTCGGAGATAGTCGTTGCCTTGCTTGGTGATGCGTCCGAGCCGCTGTTTGCCGCCGCTGCTGTTCTGTTTAGGTACGGTGCCGATCCAGGCAGCCATCTGCCGGCCGTTTTTGAATTGTCGCGCATCAACGACGGTCGCAACAGCGGCGGAGGCAGTCAGAGGGCCCACGCCGCACACGTCCATGCACCGTTGTGCCTGAGGATCATGACCGGCGTGTTCGGCAATCTGTTTGTCAAGCCACGCAATTTCCTCATCCAGTGCCTGGCATTGTGCCCAGCCACGCATCAGGGCCTGGCGTGCGGGACCAGCGAGTTCGTTGCTGCCGTCTTCGATACGGTCGACGATGTGTTGGTGTAATGTGCGGATGCCTTGCGACAGAAACACACCAAACTCGGCAAGCAGTCCGCGCAGGCGATTCACCAGCGCGGTACGCTCCTCGACAAACCCGGTCCGCATGCGGTGAAGTACAAGCACGCTTTGCTGGGCCGGTGACTTGACCGGCACGAAACGCATCTGTGGACGGCTAGCGGCCTCACAGATCGCTTCGGCATCCTGTGCGTCGTTCTTCACGTGGGGACCTCCCTTGCGATAGGGGGCCGCAAATTGCGGTGGAATGAGCCGCACTTCGTGTCCGAGCGTGCGCAGCTTACGCGCCCAATAGTGCGCCGCGCTGCACGCTTCCATGGCCACCAGGCACGGCTCAAGATTGGCAAACCAGATCACGAACCGTTCGCGGGCAATTGCCTTGCGTACGACGACACGTTCGGCAGCGTCAACCGCGTGGACTTGCATCACATTCTTCGCCAGATCCACGCCAACGCGAGTAATCTTTTCCATGACTTCCCCCTTCGCTGAAGGTTGTGTAGCACAGCCATGATGGCACCAACCGGTGCCGATCTGGCGATCGGGGAGGTCCTTACCAATTCCCGGGAATGTAGGAGACTTCGGATCTTGGCTG
>NZ_FPJP01000084.1:0-1264 GCF_900119325.1 Burkholderia sp. NFPP32
CCCGGTGGGCTTCCTTACCTTGCTTTCGTTTTCCATACTTCAAATCTCCTGTTACTGCCAAGATCCGAAGTCTCCTACATTCCCGGCGCGGTTCACCTGATCGATCCCGCATATCCGCGCGACATCGACGAACGCGTGCACCGTGACCGTGCGGCTGCAATCGACCACCGCCCAGACTCCAGTCCGGTCGCGTGACGCTTGTGCGCAACATAGCCCGTGCACACGAATGAACAGCGCGGCTTCTCACCCGGAATCTGACCAATCCAGTTGCCAATGCAATTCGAAGCCAATAAAGTCAAAAACTGAATCGCTGACCGGCCAACATTCATCCTGCACCCTTGTCGATGTTAAAAATCGAAATCATCGCCGTGATTTCGGTAGACGCAACCTGACCTGATTTCCGGGTCTGGCACGTAGATCCGGTCAATGCTTCAGTTACTTGTTTGCTATGCCTACCTTGGAGACTTCAATGTACGTCAATGGATCGATACGTGGAAAAAACTGGCGTGACCAGACAAGTGAGGCGGACTCGGATAATCCGCGCTCCAGCCTGAATCCCTCACGCAAATACGGAACCCGGGAGCCGCAAACGCCACGTGAGATGAGGCGCGAAATCGACCAGAGAGTTAACATTCAGGGGAGCGACGCCATTGAAAGTTACCGGCGCCGAATGCTACGTGACGGCATGCCGGATCTCAACGGCGCGGATGCACAATCGACATCTGGAACACAGGATTCGCGCACGGACAAGAGTACGATTCCGACATTCTGCATCACTGATAATAAGTGTCTCGTCAAAAGTGCGTTCGACCGAGACGATGTGCGCTCCAGCTTGAATTCCTCCAGCATCGACGGGCATAAGGGCCTTGAAGTGCCGCGTGAGATGACGAGCATCTTGTCCGGAAACCGCATGAATGCGCAGGAGGCGTCTGCGGTGCTGGCTGCCTACATGCGCGAAAACGGGAATCGCCTCCTGAAACTCAACCTAAATCAACTGGAACAACTGTCGCTTGACGAAAAAGTTCCGCCGAACATTCGACAGGCCGCGAAGTACCTGTTCGATCATCCGGAAGCATTCAAGCGAATCGGAGCGTCTGACGGGACTACTTCCGACGGTACGGTCGGCCTCAGCGACTTTGAACGAGTAGCCGAGGGCGGGCTCGTCTCCAATGACAATGTGCGCGCTCAGCCGATCGGCGGCTCACGGCACGACAACGACGCAAATGAGCCGGTGGTACCAAACGCCAGCAACGTGAACCGGCCG
>NZ_FPJP01000048.1:0-16469 GCF_900119325.1 Burkholderia sp. NFPP32
GTCGTACAGCGCGTCTTCCAGACCTTCGTCCGACAGGCCGTACCACTGCTGCAGAAAGTAGATTCGGAGCATCCGCTCCAGGCCAATCGGCGGACGGCCCCGCTTGCCCTTCGGGTAGTACGGCTCGATCGCCGACAGCAAGCGCGGCCACGGTACGACCTTCTCCATCTCCGCCAGGAAGCGCTGACGTTTGGTCACTCGCTTCTTGCCTGCACTTTCCGCTTCTGCAAAGCTGATCTGCCGCTTCATCACTATGAGTCCGTTCCGTGAGCTTCCTTCTACAACGTCCTCGGCGACGTCAGCGATGACCGCCGAACCTGATTAATCAGCGTTTCCCTAACAGCGTTAATTATTTCAACAACCATGCTTCCTGCTGTCACCGCATTCTGTGCGATCAAATTACCCTATCGCATTGCCCGACGGACATCGAGCTTGTTTGACAGAGCAATGCGCGAATTGGTTGCCTTTCATTACGCGCACACTCCCGGCTATGCTCGATGGCTGGCTGCGAACGACCTTACGTTCGAACGTGCTCGCGCGCTCAGCGATTGGTCCCAGCTTCCACCGATCGTCACACGGTATTTCAAACAGAAATTCATCTCGAGCCACACGGCGCATGACGCACTCGAATTGGTTTCGTCCGATATGACTGAACAGACGAGCCGCATGCCCTATGACGCACGCAGCATCTTCGCCGCGCAATCGATGATCAGCCATATCTTTTCACATTATGGGTGGTCGACCCCTCGCAGACCGTGTAACTATATAGTCCTGAATTACGAGCCTAACGACCACGTGCCCCTGGGAGCGGCGTATATCGGGCAATTCCTGTGCAGTTTCGCTCCCGCACATCAGATCGTCTATGCATTGCGTCGTCATGGTGAAGGATATGTGTTCGATGTGTTCGGGGTGGTTCGCGCACTGCAGGAATTCGCACGTGACGGTCATCCAGTTCGGATCATGGGGTATCCAGCGCTGCTATGGCTGCTGCTCGAACACATGCGTGCATCGGGCTGCCCCCCCCTTAGTCTTCATGCCGATTCGCTTGTATTTCTCGGGGGCGACTGGAAAACCCATACCACGTTCGAGGTACCGAAGCTGACACTCTACCAACGTGTCGGCGAACAGCTTGGAGTTGCCGCCGATCGATGCCGAAATTGTTATGGCACGCTGGAGCACCCAATCCCCTACGTCGAATGTGAGCATCATCATTTTCATGTTCCGGTCTACTCGCGTGTCTACATTCGCGATCCCGGCACGCTCAAGCGCTTGTCGTACGGTGAGCGTGGCCTGTTACAGGCCGTCTCACCCTTCATCACGTCGAGTCCCGCGCACAGCATCATGATGAGCAACCCGGCCACGCTTTATCCAGGTCATGCCTGTTCATGCGAACTGGAAACGGATTGGTTTGAATTACATGAACGTGCGCCCCGACGTACGCCGCTGTTTTGACTACTTTCCCGAAATATCTGGCGCAAACCTGACATGCTGACACTTGCTCACGGCCAACTCACGCTGACCAACAATCTTTCGCCCGTGCTTGAAGCGCTTCAGGAACGCTTGAGCGTTACCCTCGCAAGCCCACCCGGCACCGACTATCTCATCGATCGACTCGCACGGCTTGCGCACGAGTTGAGCGAGGGTACGGACGACCTGCCGCTGACGGCGATCCAGCGCCAAGCCGTACAGTCCTTTTGCAAGCGTGAGACACTGAAAACCAGGCTCACGCATGAACTCGGTACCAGCCAACATGTACTGCGTCGCCGCGACTATCGGCTTGCCTGTTTCGAAGGTTGGTACCCACTGGGTCTGGTCGTTCATATCATGTCCGATAACACCCCGCTCCTGCCATTTTTTTCGGTCATCGAAAGTCTGTTGATGGGCAACATCACTTGGCTATGCCCGTGCCCCCAGGACGATGATCTGTCAGCACGACTGCTTGCCGCCCTGCTTGCCCATGACCACGAGGATCGTCTGCTTCATCACGTGGCTGTTCTGCCCGTTGCGCACCACCATCTCGGCGAGTTGATTCGGCATGCAGATGGAGTCGCTGCCTGGGGATCGGACACTGCCCTGACGGCAGCCCGCCGACACCTTTCCCCAGGCTGCCGATGGATTTCCTCGAAGCGCCGGCTCAGCTTCGCTTACGTTGTTCCCGCTGCTGCGTGCCCGTCCGATTGGGATGCCATCGCCGACGGGATAGGCCAACATGATCTACGGCCCAGCAACGCCCTGCAGACCGTGCTGATCGACAGCGATAATCCCGAAGAACTGCGCGCAGCAGGGCAAGCACTCGCCGCTGCGCTTGAGCGTCGCGCATCCCGATGGCCGGCCATCTCGATCAACGAACGCGAGGCGGCCGAAATCACGACCGAAATCGAACTGACCCGGCTCGAGCAAAGCTTTGGCCATCTTCCGGGACAGGTATGGACAGGCAGTAGCTGGAAAATTCTCTGGCTTCACCGGCCTGAGCTCGCCCCGTCGCCGCAATTTCGGACCGTTCAACTACGCCCGATGCCCCGGGACGAGTTGACCGCCCGACTTGCGCCGTGGCGGACTCGCTTGCAAAGCTGCGCACTGGTCGCTCCATCGACGGAGTTTCGCGAACTCACACACACACTGCTGAAGACCGGCGTGACTCGCCTTACAGCTGCGGCACTCATCCACGAACACTATCCTGGCGAGCCGCACGACGGTGTCTATTCGCTCACTTGCTACGCGCGCCGTGTTTCCGTCAAGCCCCCCGTCGGTACGCTCGATACGCATGCTACGCTTGATGACATGCCCCCCGCGCCTGCGCGTCTACGCATACGCCCCTTGATGGACAGGACCGACTTGCATGCCCACCCGCCCGGTCCGGACACCCAGATGTATGTCCAGAGCAGCTACAGCACCGGATCTCCCGCACTCATCGGCTTCAGCTACCGAGATCGCGATCGCCAGATATGCGCGGCAGCCGACGGCATGCTCGCGGCTGGCCTGGATCCCGCGCAGGATCACGTCATGCACATCATCGCCGGCGACGACATGTGGGGAGCCCCATCCGACATGATTTCTATCCTGGAACGCATGAACGTGACCCAGATTCCCATCGTCGAGCCAAATATCGATGACTATCGGTCCATTGTCGACCTGATTCACACACAGGGCATCAATACGATTATCGGGACACCCAATACAGTTCTCCGCTTGTTTCAACACGCCTCCAGTCACTTGCGCGCCTACGGTGGCGTTCACAAACTCCTGCTCGTAGGCGAGCCGATCTCCTCCGACCAGTTTTCATTCTGGCGCTCGTGCGGTATTTCGAAAATACGCTCCGCACTTTATGGCTCATTAGAAACTGGTCCGCTCGGTCACGCCTGCACGTACTGCCCGCGCGACATATTTCATCTCCTGGCCGACACCCAGTGGTTGGAAATCCTGGATGAATCGGTCGATCACCCGGTACACGGCTCCGACATAGGTCGACTGGTTTTTACATCGCGAGCTCGGGAGGCACAACGGATCATGCGCTATGACCTCGGTGAACTCGGACGATGGTGCGCAGGGAACTGCCCGTGTGGCCTGCCGAGTCCCCGCTTCGAAGTGATCGGACGGCGCGATGTATTGCTCAAGACCACCGCCGACTAATCCCACGCCGGAAGACTCGCCGACGCAATCCAGCGGAACTATGCGACCACGCGCGCATTGCGATTGGAAGATTCGGTCAAGCACGTCCGGAGATAGACTGCACGACCAGGCCGCATAGCATTACATGATGAAGTCGACCCTTTGGGCGCCGCGCCTCATAAGCCCCCCTTGATCAGCGAGCCGACGTAGCGGCGCTGTATGCATAAGCGGCAGATAAAAAAAACCGGTCCCAGGCGGACGAGGCCGTGACCGGACGGGAAAGGAAGCGACCACTCCTCTCCGAAAGAATGGTCAGTGATTAGTTTAGAGCGAATGGCAAAACTATCAAATAATATCGAATTGACACATTATGATACCGCCGGTTTCTGATTTTTTTGCATAAATCCAGGGGCGGTGATGTTTACGTGCAACGGCCGCGGCGACACCGCCGTTAACAATTCGGATTACGGTGAAGGCGAATGGAAAGTGTGCCAGCATGGTTATTCGAAGCGACGCATGTGGCGCAAGGTGCACCTCGGGCCCGACGCGAGCACCGGTCAGGTACCTGCGGCGCTGACGCATCAGGATGTTGCCAACGACGACGTTCTGGCCGAACTGCTCGACAAGATTCCGGACGATGAGCAGCTCGATGTTATTGGCGGTGACGGGGCCTACGACACCAAGCCGTGCCACGCTGCCATTGCCGCGCGCGGCGCAGTATGTATTGCCTGACGCCATAACCATGGGGGGGCACTTCGCTCTCACACTCGATTCATGCAACCCCACCATCTATGCTCGCTTTCGCCTGCGGTCAGGCGATCAAGCGTGTCGATAAATTCATATCATCGACTGATGCCGAACAACTCGGTTACGCCAGCATAACTGCTGCCGACAGCACAGCGACATCAACTAAATTCCCACGAATTTCTAAAAATCTAAATTATTCAATCCATTAACGCCAATTCCACTAATGCCCCGCATACAATATCATCCGGCACATATTCGAAATTGTCAATCAATAAATTTCGATATGCGATGTGTTATGGAAATTCCTGGATTTATGCCAACTCCAATCTATCATGCTCATAAGAGGCGAGAGCCTCGGTTCGTGAATAGCAAATATCCTTTCCAGCGAACAAACAAGCAAGCCTCGACGAGAAGTGCATAGAGCAATTGTTTCAAAATTGCACGTTTTCTTGGCATTCGATGTTATATATTTTACTTGGAGGCCATGCAATGTTTGCAAAACAGAAATTCGGTCTCGGCACGTTGGTAACGATGTTGGCTCTTGGAGCCGCATTGGCCCCGGCGCTCGCGTCTGCAGACGCAGGCGCCGAACCCGGAAATCGGAATTTGTCCAGCATGATCGCCGCCCCCGCAGCGCGGAGCGCGGCTGGCCCCACATGCACGCAAAATGTAACCATCACATCGCTCGCCAACCACGACCTTGTCTCGACCGAGCTAGGATACGCCGGGAATGAATATGCCATGTTGCGCGCCCGAGCGACCGTGGAGGGCCCGTGGGAGCAATACAGGGTCTGCAACTTTCCTGACGCAGGATATTGGACAATTCAATCGGAGGCCGACGGACTGTTCGTCTCTGCGGAGCTCGGTTACACGGGTAACCAGTATGCGATGCTGCGTGCGCGGGCTTCCGTCGTAGGCCCTTGGGAGAAGTTCATCCTCGTATCATGTGGCTTCAACTGCACGGCGATTCAATCGCAGGCTAACGGATTGTTCGTCTCCGCAGAGCTCGGTTACACGGGTGCCCAATATGGGATGCTGCGTGCACGCGCTTCTACCGTAGGGCCTTGGGAACAATTCCGATAGAGCGATTCGGTTCGTTAAGGGGGCGCGCGCACGACTCACTGAGCCGAATGGGGCGGAGACACCCACGATTCACGGTCAAGTTCTGGCTGCCCCCATCTTCCCCGAACGGTGGTGGCGTTGCATAAATCGAGTGTGAGAGCGATGTGGCCCCCATGGTTACGGCGTCAGGCAATACGTACTGCGCCGCGCGCGGCAATCGCAGCGTGGCACGGCTCGGTATCGTAGGCCCCGTCGTCGTCAGTAACATCGAGCTGCTCGTCGTCCGAATCTGATCGAGCAGTTCGGCCAGAACGTCGCCGCCGGCAACGTCCTGATGTGTCATCAGCGCCGCAGGTACCTGACCGGTGCTCGCGTCGAGCCCAAGTGCACCTTGTGCCACGTGCGACGCTTCGAATAGCCATTCTGGCGCACCTTCCATTCGCCTTCGCCGCAGACTTTCGCGCCCGTGCTGTCGACCACCAGATAGATCGGATCGCCGTAGCGGGTGATTGGCAGTTGGACCCCGAGCGCTTGCGCACGCCGGCACAGCGTCGTGTAGTTCGGTACCGGCGAGGCGGCGAAGACCAGGTCACGCTGGCTTTGCGTGAAGCCTTGCGGGGGCACGCAGCGGCAAGCGGAACACAGTCTGAAGCCAAGCACGACGCAAACGGCCGAAAACATGTATAGGACGTGCATGAATGCATCACCGTACAGCACGCCGCGCCCGTCGACGATCCATGCGAACAGCACTAGCGATGCCGTGGCGAGCAGTGCCTCGACGAGTCCGTGGTCGCCGTCGAGCAGACCGAAGAAACAGCCCTGCTCGGTCGGCTTCGCAATGGTCTTCACGCGCATGATCACCGACACCCAGAACGTGTCACGCCCCAGCAGCAGAAGATAACGAACAGCGCCGGATACGCTGGCGTATCACACCCTATACCCGCCAGCGAGAAGGTAATCAAATAGCGTGGTGGAACGCGGTCGGCCAGCCACCGCTCGGCAGGTAACAGATCAGTAACATTGAGCCGAGCATCGAATACAATCGACCGTCACCATGTCCACCGCACGCCGGCATTCCCCGTGATCGTGCGCTGGTGCTCGCCGCCGAGGTTCGTCAGGTAGCTGACCGTCGCATACACGCTGCCGCGCTTCGTCAGTTGCGCGACAAGCCCCGCACCGACCTGCCCGGCCGTCTGCCCCACCAGCGTGCCGATCGTCGTCGTGCCGCCGAAGGTCGTCTTGTCGCCGCGCCGAACGAACGCAGCACGTTCACGCGTAGGTACGGCTTCCAGTTCACGCCGTTCGCATCGAACACCCATTGCTGCCGCACGCCGATCCGGCCTAGGAACGTGTTGTCGTTGTTCCACGTCACGTCCGACACCCCGTCATTGAACTTGCCGAGCGACAGGTACTGCCACACGAGTTGCGCCTGCGGCTCCAGCGTCAGCCCGTAGCCGAGCGCGACCGGGAAGCCGGCCTCCACCGAACCCGTGAACGCGTTGCCGTCCGTCGAGCCGTTCACGTTGTCGTTCGAGTGCATGCGCACGGTCAGCGCACTGCCCATCGCGACGGCGTCCGTGTACCAGCCGCCCGGGCCGACATGCGTCCAGTAGCCGCCGAGGTTGTACGAATTGACCTGCAGCGTGCCGACGCCGAGATCGGGCTGCGCGAGCGCGAAGCCGTTCGCGTCGCCGACCGCGCGCGAGAAGCCGAGGAAGAAGCCGTAGTGATTGCGGTGACCGCTCGGGCTGTTGTCCGCATACAGATCCTGGCCGACCTGCATCCCCCACAGCGTGCCGTCGAACGACGGCGTCGCATCGCCCTTCTGCTTGATGTTGCTGTTGCCGCCCCACACGCGCACCCACGACGCCGGCATCGGGCCGCTCTCGCTCAGCAGCCCCTGTTCGCCCTGCCGGTCATGGAACGTGTCGATCTGCAGCAGCCCGAGCTGGCGCGCGACGGCCGGCGCTTCCGCGTACAGCGGCACTTCGGGGCGGTAGATCGGCTCAGGGCTGCCGCCGGTGCCTGCATCGGCGACGGCTTCGACGATCGATTCGGGCGTGCCTTCGGCCGGCGTAACCGGCGTCACGGGCGGCGGTGTCGGCTGCCCAGGTTCGACGACCCGCGGCTGCGGCTTCGGCGGCACCGTGTTGCGCAGGTACCAGCTGTCGCCGGTGCCGGCCGCCGCGCCGCCTTTCGCGAGGAAGTACGAATACGCACCGGCGCTCACCGTGCCGCCCGACAACGTGAACGCACCCGCGCTCGACGTCGCGCCGTTCGTCGCCTGCACGACCTGAATGCCGTCGCCGGTCGTCTGTGCGCCCGCGCCGCCGACGTTCGTCACCTTCAGCGTGCTCGCGCCGCTCGCCGTGCCGCCGCTGACGATCAGCTTGTCCGACGGCGCGCCATCGCCGGCGAGCATCGTGTTCAATGCGATCGTCGCGTTCTGGCCGACGTAGTTGCCCGCCACCGTCAGCGTGTTGCCCACGCCGCTGCCGCCCAGTTGCACGAGCCCCGTGTTCGTCAGGTTGCCGTTGATCCGGAAATTGCCGGTCGCGCCGCTCGCGAGGCTTGCCAGCGCATTCGCGACCGAGATCGTGCCGCTGCTGGTCACGTTGCCCGTCACGCTGCCGTAGCCGCCGAGCGTCGCGCCCGATGCAACCGTCACCGGCCCGCCGCCGCCCAGCGCCGCCGACGCGCTCGTACCGTCGCCGACGATCACAGTACCGGCGTTCACGGTCGTGCCGCCCGCATAACTGCTCGCTCCGTTCAGCGTCAGCGTGCCGCTGCCGAGCTTCGTCAGCGAACCCGCACCGGCGATGCCCTGCGTCAACGTCGAATTGAAGCCCTGTGTATCGATCGTGCCGTTGTTCGACGTGATCGACACCGCGCGGCCCGACGCAAGATTGAACGCGCTGCCGAGTTGCAGCGTGCCGCCGTTGAACGTCAGGCTTCCTGACGATGCACCGAGCGCGCTGTCGGCCGCGACCGACAGCGTGCCCGCGCCGGTTTTCTCGACGCTGCCCGTGCCCGTGATGAGCCCCGCGTAGTTGCCGTCGATGTCCTGCGTGAACCGCCACCAGACCGTTGTTGGTGATGGTCGGCGGCAGGCTCTGCGCGCGCGCCTGCGGCGTGCCCGGCCCATCCATGATCACCTTGCCGGTGTATTGGGAATTATTCCCGTCGAGCGCGAGCGTGCCCTGCTGCACTTCGGCAATCGTCACGCCGATGACGGACCCGGTCAGCGTCCAGGTGCCACTGTCGGTTTTGTACAGCGACTGGAAATTCTTGATGCTGCCGGGTAACGATGCCGTGCCAGTACCGTTGAGCGTGATGATGTTGTTGCCGCCGCCGTCGAAGTTGCCGTAATGACGGAACCGGTATAGAGATGCAGCGAATCGTCGCCGCCCGCGAACACCAGATTGCCGATCACCTTGCCGCGATTGGTGAAGTCGACCGCGCCGTTCCCGGAGCTGCCGATCACATTGTTCGGCGCCTGGGTGACGCCGGTCTCGTTGTTGATGACGGTATTCAGGCCCGACCGATTCTGAAACCAGATGGCGGCCGAATTCACGCCCTGGATCAGCCCGTTGTTGACGATCGTGTTGCCGCTGCGTTCCGGGTTGATCGCTTCCGCGTGGCCCTGCGTGCCGGCGGAAATCACGCGCGCGCCCTGGGCGATCGTGACCGTGCCGTTGTTGCGCAGCTCGATCGTGTTGGCGCCGGTCGCGTACAGCCCGTTGCTTTGTTTCCGTTATTCTCGTGCAAGTCGCATGCCCGGAAATTTCGACCGGGCGCCGTCAACGCACGTCGACGTTCGTGCGGCGTGTCTCAGTATCGTGCTGACGCGCAGGCACGCCAGGCTGCGGCCCTTCGCCGACGAGATGCAATTCGCGCGTGCGCATCGGCAGCGAGAACCGCGCGTCGTCGAGCGTCTTGCGCACCTGCCGCGACAGATCCCAACGCAGATCCCAGAACATCTCGGTGCGCGTCCAGACCCGGATGTTCAGCACGGCCGTGCTGTCGTCGAAGCGCATCACCATCACCTGCGGTTCGGGATCCTTCAAGGCGTCGGGGTGGCTGGCCGCCAGCTCGTGCAGCGTGGCGATGGCGTGCTTGATATCGTCGCGCAGCGACACCTCGACTTCGAGATCGAGTCGCCGGGTCGGATTGCGCGTGTAGCTGCGAATGGAATTGCTCCACAGCGCGCTGTTCGGCACGTATTCGCAGATGCCGTCCGGCTTCGTGAGGCGGGTCGTGAACAGGCCAACTTCCTCGACCGTCCCCGAGACCGTTCCACCACCGCCGTCGATGTAGTCGCTCACCTTGAACGGCCGCAGGAGCAACAACATGATGCCTGCCGCGATGTTCTGTATCGTGCCCTGCAGCGCCAGCCCGATCGCCAGGCCGGCAGCGCCGAGCACGGCGACGATGCTCGCCGCCTCGATGCCGAGTTGCGACAGCGCGCCGACGATCGCGACGACCCGAATGCTCCAGACGCTGACGTCGCAGAGGATCGGCCGCAGCGTCTCGTCCACGCGGTCCTGGCGGGCCAGCACGCGATTGAGCCAGTGGCCGGCACGCTTCGAGATCCACCACCCGGCCGCGAGGATGAGCACGCTCGAGCACACGCTGACGGCAAAAGTGGACAGTGCATTCCACAGGATCGTCCATCGCTCCGGATGGACCTGTGACAAGAGTTCCTGCATGACGGGGGTCTCCGACGAAATGCCGCTTGGCCGGACCACGGCAGAGAAGTTCCCGGCGTGCGGCGAAGGTGCCGCATCCGCAAAAAGAACGCCCTGCGCGCGGTTCAGAGCAGCAGCAGCGCGGCCGTCGCGACGACCGTCGGCCCGATCGCCGCGGCCAGCAGGCCCGCCACGCTGACCGATTCGTCCGCGAAGCCGCGGCGCACGATCGCCAGCCCGGCCGGGTTCGGCGCATTGGCGATCACGGTCAACCCGCCGCCCGCGACAGCGCCCGCCACCAGCATGTACTTTGCCGCGTCCGGCATGCCGGCGATCAGCGAGCCGAGATAGGTGATCGCCGCGTTGTCCATCACGGCCGTCAAGCCGAGCGCGCCGGCATAGAGCGCGTACGCGTCCATCGACGCGACGATCGGCTGCAGCCACCACTGCTGCAGGCCGCCGAGCACGACGAGCCCGCCGAGGAAGAACGCGACGAGCAGGCTCTCGCGCAGCATCAGCGGCGACTGGTAGCGCTCGTACGCGGCCGTGAAGCCGAGGAAGAACAGCAGCAGGCCGATGAACACGACCGGATGATGCGCACCGAGCACGACGCCCACCAGGAAGCCGACGTGGATCAGCGTGACGCCCGCCGGCACGCGCTCGCCCGTCGCGCCCGACGCCGCTGCCGGCGCGCCGGCCAGCGCGCCGCGCATCAGCGCGATCAGCACCGTCGCGTTGACAAGCACCGCGACCGCCGCCTTCCAGCCGAACTGCGTGGCCATGAACGTGCTGTCCCAGCCCCACGCGGTCGCCACCATCAGCACCGGCGGCGCCGCGTACGCGGTCAGCGTGCCGCCGATCGACACGTTGACGAACAACACGCCGAGCGACAGGTACTTCCAGCGCTCCGCGATCGGCGCGCAGAACAGCCGCTCGCGCAGGATCAGCGCGGCGAGCGTCATCGCGGCCGGTTCGGTGATGAACGAGCCGAGCAGCGGAATCAGCGTCAGCGACAGCCACACCACGGCGACGTTCGTATCGACCGGCAGCACGCGCGCGATCCGCTGCACGATTCCGGTGACGGCATCGAGGATCGGCTTGCTCGCCGCGATCACCATGATCGTGAAGACGAACAGCGGCTCGGTGAATTCGCGCGATTCCGCGTAGTCGAGCGCGAGCTTCGGGCCTGCCAACACCGTCATCGCGATCAGCAGCACGAGCGCCCAGAAGCCGAACACGACCTCGACCTCGCCGAGGAAATGGAACAGGCCCGCGTGGCGCGAATGGCGATGTGCGAGCACTTCGAAGCGCTTCGCGAGGAAGGTGTGCAGCAGCGCGAGACCGAAGATGATCGCGCCGGCAAGTTCGACGGTGTGAGGCATGGCGGAGTCCTGGATGGCCCGGCGTGCGACTGCGCGAAGCGCACCGGGAAAGTCAGCGGTGGTATGCGAACGGACTGGTGCGGCGGCCTGCCCGTTCGCACACTTGACCGTGAACAGCGGGCCCCATGTTCCGATCGGGCAGACGAAGGGTACAGCGCGCGCCGCTTTTGCCAAATAGGACTAGTCCGATTACGTCGATCCGTCCCGGTCGATCGAAGCGGTGGCGTCTTGCCGTGCTGCTGGCAAAGCGCGTGCCCAGCGCAAGCGCATCGATTCGCCGATGCATGCCGCACCATGAACACCAGTCATACGTTGCCTTATTTAAATTCTTGACAAACCGCGCAAGAATCGTAGTCCAAAAACCACATCCTGCAAATACGTTTTCCGAAACGACGTGTATTGTGCACCGCACCACACCAAACGGGCGGCCCCGGCGATCGTCAGGCACACCGAACAGTCATGCCTCTGCACACGGCGCGGCATTACGTCCCGCAAGAGCACCGCAATCGGTCACATGCTTTTGGTCGCACCGTTTCCCGGCGCTACTCCCAATCGGAGCCGTTCGTGGATAATGCACTCCAATATGAAAACCGAGTCTGCCCCATGCAAATCGATACCTTCGGGACGCTCGTCGCGGCGTCGCTCGTACTCTTGCTCGGGCAAGTGCTCGTGTCGCGCATCGGCGTGCTGCGCGCGTACACGATTCCCGAGCCCGTCGCGGGCGGCCTCGTCATCGCGCTCGCGCTAACGACGCTGCGCGGCTTCGGCGGCGTCGAAGTGCGTTTCGACACGTCGCTGCAGACGCCGCTGATGCTTGCGTTCTTCGCGTCGATTGGACTGAATGCGAAACTGTCGAGCCTCAAGTCCGGCGGACCGATGTTGCTGCGCTTCCTGCTCATCGTGCTCGGCCTGCTGATTCTCCAGGATGCGCTCGGCATCGGCCTCGCGAAGGCGATCGGCCTCGATCCGCTGCTCGGCCTGCTCGCCGGCTCGGTCACGCTGTCGGGCGGTCACGGCACCGGCGCGGCCTGGAGCAAGGTGTTCGCCGAGCGTCACGGCCTGCAATCGGCGACCGAAGCGGCGATCGCGTGCGCGACGTTCGGGCTCGTGCTCGGCGGCCTGCTCGGCGGGCCGATCGCGCGTTTTCTTACGCGCAACCTGAAGACGCCGGGCACCACTGCCGCATACGATCCTCGGGGCGAGGCTGGCGATACGGGTGGCTTCGAGCATCCGAAGGAGTTGCAATCGATGACGCCGTCGGCGTTCATCAACACGCTCGCGCTGTTCGCGATCTCGCTGTCCGGCGGCACGACGATCGAATCGCTGATTCGCGGCACCGCATTCGAGTTGCCGACCTTCGTCTGCGTGTTGTTCGTCGGCGTGGTGTTCAGCAACGGGCTGTCACTGTTCGGGTGGCGCGTGTCCGAGCACTCCGTCGCGCTGCTCGGCAACGTAAGTCTGTCGCTGTTCCTCGCGATGGCGCTGATGACGCTACGGCTGTGGGAGCTGACCTCGCTCGCGCTGCCGGTGCTGATCCTGCTGATCGCGCAGACCTTGCTGATGGTGGTTTATGCGATTTTCGTGACGTTCCGGATAATGGGCGCGAACTATGACGCCGCCGTGCTCGCGGCCGGCCACTGCGGCTTCGGCCTCGGCGCAACGCCCACCGCGATCGCGAACATGCAGGCCGTGACGGCCCGCTTCGGGCCGTCGCACACGGCCTTCCTGATCGTACCGATGGTCAGCGCGTTCTTCATCGACATCGCGAACGCACTCGTGATCAAGCTGTTCCTCGCGCTGCCGATCTACGACTGATGTTTCGGCACGGAACCCGGGCGTCGACTCTGGCGCCGTCGCGCTGACAACTGCTCAGTTGACTTGCTTGATGGCTTCGACCGGGGCGCACGTCCGCGCAGCGCGCCATAAACCATTACTAACGGGTGTTAGCATGATCGTGGGGCTGTCAACTGTCCCATGGAACCGACCTCGACCGCCTCGCACGACGACATCAATGCCCGAAAGCGTTGCTGCTTGAGTGTGATGCCTAGGTCGCCGAATCGCTTTGCAGCTCCTGTCAGTTACTGCAAAGCAGCTTGTGTTGGCCAGCGTCGCAAACCGATCGCGCGCACGTTGATACCTATCTCAACAAGATTCTCGCGAACTTACGCCCCAGCACACCACGAAAGCCTTGTGCTGCATCGCGGTGTTGGTCACGGACGCTATGTTAAGGCAAGGCCGACACGCGCCCGGAACTGATTCGCCGTCCTCCCAATCGAAGAATAGGCCTTATTGGATCGCATGTTCCTGAGCCGGAACGACTCGACCGTGTGCCCCGTTCGACGAACATGTTGTCGCGCCAGCCTCCGTTTTCACGATGTCGGGCTGTCCGTAGCCCGCGTTGCTTCCAGCGTCGCGTCTGCCCGGTACGCGAAAAACTTGCGACTCGCCCAGTCCACCACTGCCGTCAGGTATACGAACGCGCGCCATCGGAATGTAGATCGTGCGAGTGCCCACGCCTGGTTGGCTCGCGCGATCTACATGCCACACAGCAGGTACGACCTGATCTTGTGCTGCACATGGCGGTGGCTCGCATTCGGCTTGAAATACTGCACCTCGACGCCCGCGTACTTCATCAGCGTGCGCACATGCCGACACCCGACATCGTGCCCATCCCGGCGCAGCGGACCTGCCAGCATCCGCGCCCAGACAAACGAAGACTACTCCATGCGCGGTTCATCGATCCGGCGCACCATCGATTGATCCGCCTCTCTCACTGGCTGCGACCGGCAATACGCGCTCGATCT
Organism: Burkholderia sp. NFPP32; assembly: GCF_900119325.1. Taxonomy (NCBI): domain Bacteria; kingdom Pseudomonadati; phylum Pseudomonadota; class Betaproteobacteria; order Burkholderiales; family Burkholderiaceae; genus Burkholderia; species Burkholderia sp. NFPP32. The sequence continues at coordinate 14,293 of NZ_FPJP01000048.1, forward strand.
CGCGATACCGACCAGCCTTGCCTGCTGCGACACCGGCAAGGCCTGCGTACGGTCGATCATCGCTTTGCGCTCAGCCATCCCGCCTCGGCGTGCGCGCTTTCCAAAAGATCGCTCTCGGCCGACCTTGGCGTGCAATGCCTTCGGTCGACAGGTGGCTCGCTCGACGGCGCCATTTATTGGGTCATGCAAATTCGTACGCTCCCTCTGGGGAAGGCCGATCAAACACGCCGCGGCCGGACTTGAAACCGGTCATGTGTTCAATGCATGACAAGCACTGGCTTGCTCGCGGCGTCATTCGGCTGACGGCATTCAACAAGCCGCTGGCGATCTTGTACACGCAGCATTTATAAGAGACACAATGTTTCCGCTCGAAAACGGAGACGCTCCTTGCTGTTTTACCGACGTAGCGGTATATCCCCAACTCGTGACGCCGACCACCGTGTTGCGGGCGGATGCACTGCCGAAGTTCGTGCCATCGAGTGCTGGTGCCATGCCAAGATTGACGTGCCACGGTCCCCCGCTCGAACCACCGGTCATCAACGAGCCAATAATCGTGTTGTTCGAGGAGCCAGAAGCGACGAATCCTTGCGAGTCGTTACGCTGCATCAGACCGCCGCCATCAAGCGCGACCGGGTAGCCGAGTTGGTTGATCAGGGCCAATCCGGATGAATTAAAGCCGTAACCATTCCAACCGTAGCCGTACCAACCGGAACGGTTTCCCGCGTACGAGCCCGCTTGTGGGGCCAGGCCCAGTACGGCTACATCGTCCTGGCAAACGATGCCCCTGACGGCACACGGATCCGTGCCGTTGTAGTACGACGTCATGACGGTCGCGGATGCCGCACTCCACACACCATATGGCGCTGTTCCATTGCTATACGCGGGAACGAACACCCAGTTCGCATAGAATTGCTGCTGGCCGAAATTTGCTACGCAGTGTGCGGCAGTAACGACCACTCCCGGCTTGATGAGAGACGCGGAGCACACGTAGGTTGCGGATCCAATATTGAAGAATAATTTCCCGGCCGGACAGAACGGATAATAGTACTGAGTATTGTCGCCATAGGCGTTTACTCGATTTGTCGTGAACGGTTGATTCGACGTACCGAACTCCTGCGGTTCCACGCCCGATTGATTCAAATCGCGGGCGGCTACCAGTTGCACGGGCCGCTGTTTACCGTCACCCGAACCTCCACGCTCGAAGCCCGGCTTCCCCGGAAAGCGTGGGGGAGCGTACAACAGCGAATCCATCAAGGAAGAAGGCGCGGCACTCAACTGTGGCAGTGGCATGGGGCGCGCATTCTTGAAATCAATTGCGGTATCCTGAATACTATCCGCCGACATAACGATTTGCGTAATACTCCCTTGAACATTGATTTGTTGAGCAAACGAGCTTGTCGAAATTAACAAAATCGACACGATGAACATCGTTTGACTTACGATCCTGCTCATATCAACCTCCTGATATTTCTTCAATCCGATGCCGAATTTGATGCGTAACAATTGATCAGAATTAGAGCTTTCGATCAACGCAGGAGAAAATTTATTCTATTGAGATATTACTTCGCACGATTTTCTAATCCCCCCTTGCGATCAGACGGAGCCTCGTTAAGACCCACATGAAATATACCGAGATTGAGTTTGGCATATATTTTCAAACCTCCTGATTTCCCCATATCTTGATGAGAACCTGAAATTTTATTTACTTGCACTGAAGCAGCTTGCCAATTCCGCACAGTCACCACGCATGCAAGTGGATTTTATTCTAGTCCGCAATTTTCATTACGCTTCGATATAATTGCGCCATCGGCTTTCCATTTGAGATTGCCATCCTATGCAACATTCCTTTATAGTTTCCATCCTCTATCTTTAGGGAAACACTGATTAATAGGCCATCCCGCAAGGTTGTCGATGGCACTGGTGCGGAATTTGCGGATGCGGAAGTGAAGCGCCGCCAACTCGGTTGAATTTGACCCGGATGTGCACCTCATTTCTCGCATCCTTCACCCACATGACGGACTGCTCCCATGAACCGAGCGCAACCGGTTTCGCGCGATCACCAGGTTCGCCAAGGCGAACAGACTGAACAGTTGCGCCGTGTTCTTGAGCAGTCCCTTGTAGCGCACCTTGCGATGACGGAACAGGTTCTTGACGATATGAAACGGATGCTCGACTCG
>NZ_FPJP01000047.1:0-18247 GCF_900119325.1 Burkholderia sp. NFPP32
GTCGTGATCGCTGCCGTCAGCGTCGTCTTGCCGTGGTCAACGTGACCAATCGTACCAACGTTCACGTGCGGCTTGGTCCGCTCAAACTTTTCCTTTGCCATGATTCTCTTCTTTCAAAAAATAATCGGTTGATAGCTTCAGATTTACTTCGACTTCGCGCTGATGATCGCGTCGGCAACGTTGCGCGGAGCTTCAGCGTAGTGCTTGAACTCCATCGTGTACGTTGCACGACCTTGCGTCAGCGAGCGCAGCGACGTCGAATAACCGAACATTTCCGACAGCGGCACTTCGGCGCGCACGATCTTGCCGCCGCCAACCATGTCTTCCATGCCCTGGACGATACCGCGACGGCCCGACAGGTCGCCCATCACGTTGCCCATGTAGTCTTCCGGCGTCTCGACTTCGACGGCCATCATCGGCTCGAGCACGACCGGGTTCGCCTTGCGCATCGCTTCCTTGAACGCCATCGAACCGGCCATGCGGAACGCGTTTTCGTTCGAGTCAACGTCGTGGTACGAACCGAACGTCAGGTGAACCTTCACGTCGACGACCGGGAAGCCTGCCAGCACGCCCGACTTCAGCGTGTCCTGGATACCCTTGTCGACCGCCGGGATGTATTCACGCGGAATCACACCACCCTTGATCTCGTCGAAGAACTCGTAGCCCTTGCCCTGTTCGTTCGGCTCGAGCGTGATGACCGCGTGACCGTACTGGCCGCGACCACCCGACTGCTTGACGAACTTGCCGTCGACATCCTTCGCCGTCGAACGGATCGTCTCGCGGTAGGCAACCTGCGGCTTGCCGACGGTTGCTTCCACGCCGAATTCACGCTTCATCCGGTCGACCAGAATTTCGAGGTGGAGCTCGCCCATGCCCGAAATGATGGTCTGGCCCGACTCTTCGTCGGTCTGCACGCGGAACGACGGATCTTCCTGCGCCAGGCGGTTCAGCGCGAGGCCCATCTTTTCCTGGTCAGCCTTGGTCTTCGGCTCGACAGCCTGCGAGATCACCGGCTCCGGGAACACCATGCGCTCGAGAATGATCGGGTTCGCCGGATCGCACAGCGTGTCGCCCGTGGTCGCTTCCTTCAGGCCGACTGCAGCAGCGATGTCGCCTGCGCGCACTTCCTTGATTTCTTCGCGCTGGTTCGCGTGCATCTGCAGAATACGACCCAGACGTTCCTTCTTGTCCTTCGTCGAGTTCAGCAGCGTGTCGCCCGAATTCACCACGCCCGAGTACACACGGAAGAAGATCAGCTGGCCGACGAACGGGTCGGTCATGATCTTGAACGCGAGTGCCGAGAACTTCTCGTCGTCCGCTGCACGGCGCTCTGCGGAATCACCGTTTTCGAGTTCGCCCTTGACCGGCGGGATGTCGACCGGCGACGGCAGGAAATCGATCACGGCGTCGAGCATGCGCTGCACGCCCTTGTTCTTGAACGCGGTACCGCACAGCATCGGCTGGATTTCGCACGCGATCGTACGGTCGCGCAGCGCCTTGACGATGTCGGCTTCCGGCAGATCGCCTTCTTCCAGGTACTTGTTCATCAGGTCTTCGTTGGCTTCAGCAGCCGCCTCGACCATCTTTTCGCGCCATTCCTTGCAGGTCTCGGCGAGTTCGGCCGGAATGTCGACGTAGTCGAACTTCGTGCCTTGCGACGCTTCGTCCCAAATGATCGCCTTCATCTTGATCAGATCGACGACGCCCTTGAAGTTTTCTTCCGAGCCGATCGGCACCACGACCGGAACCGGGTTCGCCTTCAGGCGCAGACGGAGCTGGTCGTAGACCTTGAAGAAGTTCGCGCCGGTACGGTCCATCTTGTTGACGAACGCGAGACGCGGCACCTTGTACTTGTTCGCCTGGCGCCACACCGTTTCCGACTGCGGCTGCACGCCGCCCACTGCGCAGTACACCATGCACGCGCCGTCGAGCACGCGCATCGAGCGCTCCACTTCGATCGTGAAGTCGACGTGCCCCGGGGTGTCGATGATGTTGATGCGGTGTTCCGGATAGTTGCCGCCCATGCCCTTCCAGAAGGCCGTGGTAGCAGCGGACGTGATCGTGATGCCACGCTCCTGTTCCTGCTCCATCCAGTCCATCGTGGCTGCGCCGTCGTGAACTTCACCGATCTTGTGGTTCACACCGGTGTAAAACAGAATGCGCTCGGTCGTCGTCGTCTTGCCGGCGTCGATGTGAGCGCTAATACCGATATTGCGGTAGCGCTCGATAGGAGTCTTGCGAGCCACTTTGATCCTCTACTGGGATGACATGATGCAGCCCTGCTGCATCATGCTTCAACACAAACGGGCGAGGCGCCTGAAAAGCGCACCCGCCCGGAATTTATTTCCGCTAACAGCCCAGCCAGGCGCTTAGAAACGGAAATGCGAGAACGCGCGGTTGGCTTCTGCCATGCGGTGAACTTCATCGCGCTTCTTCATCGCGCCGCCACGGCCTTCGGCCGCTTCGGAGAGTTCACCTGCCAGGCGCAGGGCCATCGACTTCTCGCTGCGCTTCTTCGCAGCCTCGCGCAGCCAGCGCATCGCCAATGCCATACGACGCGACGGGCGCACTTCGACCGGAACTTGATAGTTGGCACCACCAACGCGACGGCTCTTCACTTCGACCACCGGCTTCACGTTGTTGAGCGCAACCGTGAACACTTCCAGCGGGTCCTTGCCACCCTTGGTCTGGATCTGTTCGAATGCGCCATAAACGATGCGCTCTGCGACCGACTTCTTGCCGGACAGCATCAGCATGTTCATGAACTTGGCTACATCAACGTTGCCGAACTTCGGATCCGGCAACACTTCCCGCTTGGGGACTTCGCGACGACGCGGCATGATTCTTCCTTTACTTGTTCAGTTGGAGCTGTATCCAGCTCCGCGGCCACCAACAAACCCGATCACATCTTCACGACTAACCAGCTTGGCCGGGTGACCACTTACTCGACAGCACCGGCAATCCGGCACTCCCGCCTTGACCGCCCAGAGGCGATCCCTGATCAAAAGCCGCTTACTTGGCAGCCTTTGCACGCTTCGCGCCGTACTTCGAGCGCGCTTGCTTACGGTCCTTGACGCCCTGGGTATCCAGCGAGCCGCGAACCATGTGGTAACGCACACCCGGCAAGTCCTTCACACGGCCGCCGCGGATCAGCACAACCGAGTGTTCCTGCAGGTTGTGGCCTTCACCGCCGATGTACGAAATCACTTCGAAGCCGTTCGTCAGACGAACCTTGGCGACCTTACGGAGTGCCGAGTTCGGCTTCTTCGGCGTCGTCGTGTACACACGGGTGCACACGCCGCGACGCTGGGGGCAGTCCTGCAGGGCCGGGCTCTTGCTCTTCGTCGTTTCCGACTGACGGCCTTTGCGAACCAGTTGGTTGATGGTTGGCATTGTTTATTCCTGAAATTGAACAAAATCTGCACACCGATTTCGGGCAAAGCGAGAATCGGCGCACAGTTGACTTCCGAACCGGCGAAACGGACGCGAACCTTCGTACGCGACTCGGCCCACCGAATACCGGAACCCAACATAATATTCCGGAAATGCCAACTAAGTCAACGGCTTGCGTGATTTGCCGGCAGGCCGCGCGGTTTACAGGAAGGGTCTGAACACCTGTGTCAGGCCGATTCGACGACGTCGATGATCTCGTCGCCGAAGCGCTCGAGCTTGCGCACGCCCATGCCGGGGATATGGCGCAGGTCGTCGATCGTCTCCGGCGCATTGCGCGCGATTTCGGCGAGCGTCGCGTCGTGGAAGATCACGTAGGCCGGCACGCCGTCAGTCTTCGCGGTTTCCGCGCGCCACGCGCGCAGCGCATCCCACCGTGCGCGCTCGCGCGTGCCCATGCCGGCCGTCGGATCGACGCGCGTGCCGCTGCGGCTCGACGACTGCCGCGTGCGCTGCGGCTTCACGTAGCGGCGCAGCGTGACCTTCTCCTCGTTCTTCAACACGGGCTTCGCGGCCTCGGTCAGCATGAGCGCGCCGAAGCCGCCATGATCGACCGCCAGGTAGCCGTACGCGACGAGCTGCCGGAAAATCGCGCGCCACTCGGGCTCGGATAGCGACGCGCCGATCCCGAACGTGCTGAGCTGGTCATGCCCGCGCTGCAGCACCTTCTCGGTGCGCCCGCCGCGCAGGATTTCGATCAGATGGCTCGAACCGAAATTGAAGCCGCTCGAACGCTGCGCGCGAAACACGCACGACAGCGCCATCTGCGCCTCGCGCGTCGCGTCCCACGAATCGGGCGGCTCGAGGCACGTGTCGCAGTTGCCGCACGGCTGGCTCGCCTCGCCGAAGTAGTTCAGCAGCCGCACGCGGCGGCACGAGATCGTCTCGCACAGCCCGAGCAGCGCGTCGAGCTTCGACGTCTGCACGCGCTTGTGCGCGTCGTCCGCGTCGGACTCGTCGATCATCTTGCGCTGCTGGACGACGTCGCCGAGGCCGTACGCCATCCACGCATTCGCGGGCATCCCGTCGCGGCCCGCGCGACCGGTTTCCTGGTAATAGCCTTCGACGCTCTTCGGCAGATCCAGGTGCGCGACGAAGCGCACGTCGGGTTTGTCGATGCCCATGCCGAACGCGATCGTCGCGCACATCACGATGCCCTCCTCGCGCTGGAACATTTCCTGGTGCTTCTGCCGCACCTCGAACTCCATCCCCGCGTGATACGGCAGCGCGCGCACGCCCTGCGCCTTCAGCCACTCGGCCGTCTCCTCTACCTTGCGGCGCGACAGGCAATAAACGACGCCCGCATCGGTCGTGCCGTCGGCATTCGTGTGTTCGGCGCGGATGAAGTCGAGCAGTTGCGAACGCGCGTTGTCCTTTTCGACGATCCGGTAGCGGATGTTCGGGCGATCGAAGCTCGATATGAACACGCGTGCGTCGTCGAGCGCGAGACGATGGATGATCTCGTCGCGCGTGATCGCATCGGCCGTGGCGGTCAGCGCGATGCGCGGCACCGACGGAAACCGCTCGTGCAGCACCGACAACTGGATGTATTCCGGACGGAAATCGTGCCCCCATTGCGACACGCAGTGCGCTTCGTCGATCGCGAACAGGCCGATCTTCGCGCGCTCGAGCAACTCGAGGAAACGCCCCGTCATCAGCCGTTCAGGTGCGACATACAGCAGGTCGATCTCGCCCTCGCGCAGCGCGCGCTCGGTCGCCGCGGCCTCGGCGCCCGACAGCGTCGAATTCAGGTAGGCCGCGCGCACGCCGACTTCGCGCAGCGCGGCGACCTGGTCCTGCATCAGCGCGATCAGCGGCGACACGACGATGCCGGCGCCCTGCCCGGTCTCGCGGCGCAGCAGCGCCGGGATCTGGTAGCACAGCGACTTGCCGCCACCGGTCGGCATCAGCACGAGGCAATCGCCGCCGCCGGCGACGTGCTCGACGATCTCGCCCTGCTGGCCGCGAAATGCGGAATAACCAAAGACTTCGTCGAGAATTTCGAGGGCGCGGGACATGAGTGAGAACGAGGACGGCGGAAGGATGACCGCAATTTTAACAACCCGCTCGCGCGACGCGTGGCGAATCGTGCAACGTTGGCCGATCGGACAGGGTTCGTTCGCGCGCATGACGGGCCTGCCTCGGCCGCGCCGCAAGCGATCACGATGCCTGCGACAGCACCTGCAGCCATGTGGAGCGCCGCTCGCAGGCAGCTGGTGCCGGCGATGCGCAAGCGCGTCATGCGCGTGAACGACGGATAAAAAAAACCGCCCGGCAAAACCGGGCGGTTTCGATGACAGCGAGGCGAGGCGGCTCGCGCCGCCCGCGCTTATTCGGCTGCCGGGTGCTGTTGCGGCTCTTCCGCAGCAGGCGTGCTCGGCGTGCCGAAATCGAACGCCTCTTCTGCCGCGATCTGGTCGAAACGCTCGCGATCCGACGATTCCTTCGCCTTGCGTGCCTTGTGGAACGCGAGACCCGTACCGGCCGGAATCAGACGGCCGACGATCACGTTTTCCTTCAGGCCGCGCAGATCGTCGCGCTTGCCCATGATCGCCGCTTCGGTCAGCACGCGGGTCGTTTCCTGGAACGACGCCGCCGAGATGAACGAGTCGGTCGACAGCGACGCCTTCGTGATACCGAGCAGCACGTTGTCGTACGAAGCCGGACGCTTGTCCTCGGCGATCATGCGATCGTTCTCGTCCAGCATGTCGGAACGTTCGACCTGTTCGCCCGGGATGAAGCGCGTATCGCCGTTGTCGGTGATCTGCACACGACGCAGCATCTGGCGAACGATCACCTCGATGTGCTTGTCGTTGATCTTCACGCCCTGCAGACGGTACACGTCCTGCACTTCGTCGACGATGTAGCGCGACAGCGCCTCGATACCCTGCAGACGCAGGATGTCGTGCGGATCGGCCGGACCGTCCACGATCATTTCGCCCTTGTTGACGACCTGAGCATCGTGGACCAGCACCTGCTTTTCCTTCGCGATCAGGAACTCGTGCTGGTTGCCCTCGAGATCCGTGATGACGAGACGCTGCTTGCCCTTCGTGTCCTTACCGAACGACGTCGTACCGGTGACTTCCGCGAGAATGCCGGCATCCTTCGGCGAACGCGCTTCGAACAGTTCCGCCACCCGCGGCAGACCGCCGGTAATGTCACGCGTCTTCTGCGCTTCGGTCGGGATACGTGCGAGCACTTCACCGACCTGCACCTGCTGGCCATCCTTCACGGTAATCAGTGCGCCGACCTGGAAGCCGATCTGCACCGCGTGTTCCGTGCCCGGAATCTTCACTTCTTCGCCGTTTGCGTCGAGCAGCTTCACCTGCGGACGCACGCTCTTCGAAGCCTGCGAACCGCGACGCTTCACGTCGATCACGACCAGCGTCGACAGGCCGGTCACGTCGTCGATCTGCTTCGCGACCGTCACGCCTTCCTCGACGTTCTCGAACTTCACCGTACCACCGTACTCGGTGATGATCGGACGCGTCAGCGGATCCCACGTGGCGAGCTGCGTGCCTGCCTTGATGGTCGCGCCGTCGAGCTGCAGCAGCGTCGCGCCGTACGGCACTTTGTGACGCTCGCGCTCGCGACCGAAGTCGTCGGTGATCATCGCTTCGCCCGATCGGGAAATGACGATCTGCTCGCCCTTCGCGTTCGTGACGTAGCGCATCGTCGCCGTGAAGCGCACGATACCGTTGCTCTTCGCTTCGACCGACGAGGCCACTGCCGCACGCGATGCCGCACCACCGATGTGGAACGTACGCATCGTCAGCTGCGTGCCCGGTTCACCGATCGACTGTGCCGCGATCACGCCGACTGCTTCGCCGACGTTCACGAGCGAGCCGCGGCCGAGGTCGCGGCCGTAGCAGGCTGCACACAGGCCGTAACGCGTTTCGCAGGTCAGCGGCGTGCGCACGCGCACTTCGTCGATGCCGAGGCGTTCGATTTCCTCGACCGCCGTTTCGTCGAGCAGCGTGCCCGATTCGTACAGCGTTTCCTGCGTTTCCGGATTCACGACGTCCGCGACCGCGACGCGGCCGAGGATACGGTCGCGCAGCGCTTCGACGACTTCACCGCCTTCGACCAGCGCCTTCATCGCGACGCCGTTCGACGTGCCGCAATCGTCTTCCACCACGACCAGATCCTGCGTGACGTCGACCAGACGACGCGTCAGGTAACCCGAGTTCGCGGTCTTCAGTGCCGTATCAGCCAGACCCTTACGTGCACCGTGGGTCGAGATGAAGTACTGCAACACGTTCAGGCCTTCGCGGAAGTTCGCGGTAATCGGCGTCTCGATAATCGAGCCGTCCGGCTTCGCCATCAGGCCACGCATACCGGCCAGCTGACGAATCTGCACCGCCGAACCCCGGGCGCCCGAGTCGGCCATCATGTAGATCGAGTTGAACGACTCCTGGCGCGTCTCGTTGCCGTCGCGGTCCGTCACCGGCTCCGTCGACAGCTGCTCCATCATCGCCTTGCCGACCGCTTCCGACGTCGCCGACCAGATGTCGACCACGTTGTTGTAGCGTTCCTGCGCGGTGACGAGACCCGACATGTACTGGCGGTCGTATTCCTTCACCTTCTTCGCGGCGTCGCCGACGATCGTTTCCTTCTGCGGCGGCACGAGCATGTCGTCCACGCAGATCGAAATGCCGGCGCGCGTCGCGAGTCGGAAACCCGACTGCATCAGCTGGTCGGCGAACACCACCGTCGCGCGCAGACCGCACTTGCGGAACGCCGTGTTGATCAGGCGCGAGATTTCCTTCTTCTTCAGCGGCTTGTTCAGCACCGAGAACGGCAGGCCGTGCGGCAGGATCTCCGACAGGATCGCGCGACCGACGGTCGTCGCGTACAGCGAGATCTTCGGCACGAATGCCGGTGCGCCTTCCGACTTGTCTTCGTTGTGGACCATTTCGGTGATCCGCACGTTGACGCGCGATGCCAGTTCGACTTCCTTGTTCTCGTACGCGCGGATCACTTCCGACACGCCCGTGAACGACAGGCCTTCGCCCTTGCCGTTGATCGCTTCGCGGGTCGCGTAGTACAGACCCAGCACGATATCCTGCGACGGCACGATCGACGGATCGCCGTTGGCCGGGAACAGCACGTTGTTCGACGCCAGCATCAGCGTGCGCGCTTCCATCTGCGCTTCGAGCGACAGCGGCACGTGGACGGCCATCTGGTCACCGTCGAAGTCGGCGTTGAACGCCGCGCAGACGAGCGGGTGCAGCTGGATCGCCTTGCCTTCGATCAGCACGGGCTCGAACGCCTGGATACCGAGACGGTGCAGCGTCGGCGCACGGTTCAGCATCACCGGGTGCTCGCGGATCACCTCTTCGAGGATGTCCCACACCACCGGCGTCTGGTTCTCGACTTCCTTCTTCGCAGCCTTGATGGTCGTCGCGACGCCCATCACTTCCAGCTTGTTGAAGATGAACGGCTTGAACAGCTCGAGCGCCATCAGCTTCGGCAGACCGCACTGGTGCAGCTTCAGCGTCGGGCCGACCACGATGACCGAACGGCCCGAGTAGTCGACGCGCTTGCCCAGCAGGTTCTGACGGAAACGACCGCCCTTGCCCTTGATCATGTCGGCGAGCGACTTCAGCGGACGCTTGTTCGCGCCCGTCATCGCCTTGCCGCGACGACCGTTGTCGAGCAGCGAGTCGACGGCTTCCTGCAGCATCCGCTTTTCGTTGCGGACGATGATTTCAGGCGCCTTCAGCTCGAGCAGGCGCTTCAACCGGTTGTTACGGTTGATCACGCGGCGATACAGGTCGTTCAGGTCCGACGTCGCGAAACGGCCGCCGTCCAGCGGCACGAGCGGACGCAGTTCCGGCGGCAGCACCGGCAGCACTTCGAGGATCATCCACTCGGGCTTGATGCCCGAGCGCTGGAATGCCTCGAGGACCTTCAGGCGCTTCGCGTACTTCTTGATCTTCGCTTCCGAGCCGGTGTTCTTCAGCTCGGTGCGCAGCGTCTCGACCTGCTCGTCGATGTTGATCGCGCGCAGCAGTTCACGCACGCCTTCCGCGCCCATCTCGGCACGGAATTCGTCGCCGTATTCCTCGACCTTGTTGTAGTAATCCTCTTCGGTCATGATCTGCCGCGCCTTCAGCGGCGTCATGCCCGGTTCGATCACCACGTACGCTTCGAAGTACAGCACGCGTTCGATGTCGCGCAGCGTCATGTCGAGCACCATGCCCAGACGCGACGGCAGCGACTTCAGGAACCAGATGTGCGCGACCGGCGAGGCCAGTTCGATGTGGCCCATGCGCTCGCGGCGCACCTTCGCCAGCGTCACTTCGACGCCGCACTTCTCGCAGATCACGCCGCGATGCTTCAGACGCTTGTACTTGCCGCACAGGCACTCGTAGTCCTTGATCGGCCCGAAGATCTTCGCGCAGAAGAGACCATCGCGTTCCGGCTTGAACGTACGGTAGTTGATGGTCTCCGGCTTCTTCACTTCGCCGAACGACCACGAACGGATCTTGTCAGGCGAAGCCAGACCGATCTTGATCGCGTCGAAAACTTCTTCCTGTTGGACTTGCTTGAATAGATCGAGCAGAGCTTTCATTGCTTTCTCTCCGTAGTCCGATTAATTGCGGTCGAGATCGATATCGATACCGAGCGAGCGGATTTCCTTCACGAGCACGTTGAAGGATTCCGGCATGCCTGCATCGATCACGTGATCGCCCTTGACCAGGTTTTCGTACACCTTCGTCCGGCCGGTCACGTCGTCCGACTTCACCGTCAGCATTTCCTGCAGCACGTAGGACGCGCCGTACGCTTCGAGTGCCCACACTTCCATTTCACCGAAACGCTGGCCACCGAACTGCGCCTTACCACCCAGCGGCTGCTGCGTGACGAGCGAGTACGGACCGGTCGAACGCGCGTGCATCTTGTCGTCGACCAAGTGGTGCAGCTTCAGGTAGTGCATGTAGCCAAGCGTCACGCGACGTTCGAACATTTCACCCGTGCGGCCGTCGTACAGACGGACCTGGTTCTTCGACGGGTTCATGCCGAGCTGTTCCGCGATGTCGTCCGGGAACGCGAGGTCGAGCATCTTGCCCATTTCTTCCTCGGTCGCACCGTCGAACACCGGCGTTGCGAACGGCACGCCTTCGCGCAGGTTCTTTGCGAGTTCGAGGATCTCGTCGTCGGTGAAGCTTTCCAGATCTTCCTGGCGGCCCGACTCGTTGTAGATCTTCGTCAGGAACACGCGCAGTTCCTCGATCTTCGCCTGACGCTGCAGCATTTCGCCGATACGCCAGCCGAGGCCCTTCGCGGCCCAGCCGAGGTGCACTTCCAGAACCTGACCCACGTTCATCCGCGACGGCACGCCGAGCGGGTTCAGCACGACGTCTGCCGGACGGCCGTCGGCCATGTACGGCATGTCTTCGATCGGGACGATCTTCGACACGACACCCTTGTTACCGTGACGGCCGGCCATCTTGTCGCCAGGCTGCAGACGGCGCTTCACCGCGAGGTACACCTTGACCATCTTCAGCACGCCCGGCGGCAGTTCGTCGCCTTGCGTGAGCTTCTTGCGCTTCTCTTCGAACGCGAGGTCGAACTGGTGACGCTTTTCCTCGATCGAGTTCTTGATCGCTTCGAGCTGCGCCGCTGCTTCGTCGTCCGCCAGGCGGATGTCGAACCAGTGGTAGTGGTCGAGGTCTTCCAGGTAAGCCTGGTCGATCTTCGTGCCCTTCGCGAGCTTCTTCGGACCGCCGTTCGCGACCTTGCCCACGAGCATGCGCGCGAGACGCTGGAACGCGTCGCCTTCCACGATGCGGAGCTGGTCGTTCAAGTCGAGACGGTAGCGCTTCAGTTCGTCGTCGATGATCTGTTGCGCACGCTTGTCGCGCTGGATGCCTTCACGCGTGAACACCTGGACGTCGATCACGGTACCGCTCATGCCCGACGGCACGCGCAGCGACGTGTCCTTCACGTCCGAGGCCTTCTCGCCGAAGATCGCGCGCAGCAGCTTCTCTTCCGGCGTCAGCTGGGTCTCGCCCTTCGGCGTGACCTTGCCGACCAGCACGTCGCCCGCTTCGACTTCAGCACCGATGTACACGATGCCCGATTCGTCGAGACGGCCGAGCTGGACTTCCGCCAGGTTCGAGATGTCGCGCGTGATTTCTTCCGGCCCGAGCTTCGTGTCGCGTGCAACGACGTTCAGCTCTTCGATGTGGATCGACGTGTAGCGATCGTCGGCCACGACCTTCTCCGAGATCAGGATCGAATCCTCGAAGTTGTAGCCGTTCCACGGCATGAACGCGATCAGCATGTTCTGGCCGAGCGCGAGCTCGCCCAGGTCCGTCGAGGCGCCGTCGGCCAGCACGTCGCCGCGCGAGACCTTGTCGCCCATCTTCACGATCGGACGCTGGTTGATGTTCGTGTTCTGGTTCGAACGCGTGTACTTGATCAGGTTATAGATGTCGACACCGACTTCACCTGCGACTGCTTCGTCGTCGTTCACGCGAATCACGATACGGCCTGCGTCGACATAGTCGACGACGCCGCCGCGGAACGCCTGAACCGTCGTGCCCGAGTCGACCGCGCAGGTGCGCTCGATGCCCGTACCGACGACCGGCTTTTCCGGACGCAGACACGGCACGGCCTGACGCTGCATGTTCGAGCCCATCAGTGCACGGTTCGCATCGTCGTGCTCGAGGAACGGGATCAGCGAGGCTGCGACCGACACGATCTGCGACGGCGCGACGTCCATGTACTGGATGCGGTCCGGCGTGACCATCATCGTTTCGCCGGCTTCGCGCGACGACACGAGTTCGTCGATCAGCGTGCCGTTCTCGTCGATCGCGGCGTTCGCCTGCGCGATCATGTAGCGGCCTTCCTCGATCGCCGACAGGTAGTCGATCTGGTCGGTCACCTTGCTGTCCACGACCTTGCGGTACGGCGTCTCGAGGAAGCCGTACTCGTTCAGGTGCGCGTACAGCGCGAGCGAGTTGATCAGGCCGATGTTCGGACCTTCCGGCGTTTCGATCGGGCACACGCGGCCGTAGTGGGTCGGGTGCACGTCGCGGACTTCGAAGCCTGCACGCTCGCGCGTCAGACCGCCCGGGCCCAGTGCGGAAACACGGCGCTTGTGCGTGATTTCCGACAGCGGGTTGGTCTGGTCCATGAACTGCGAAAGCTGCGACGAACCGAAGAACTCGCGAATTGCCGACGAAATCGGCTTCGAGTTGATCAGGTCGTGCGGCATCAGGTTTTCGCTTTCGGCCTGGCCGAGGCGTTCCTTGACCGCGCGCTCGACGCGCACGAGACCGGCGCGGAACTGGTTTTCCGCCAGTTCGCCGACGCAACGCACGCGACGGTTGCCGAGGTGGTCGATGTCGTCCACTTCGCCCTTGCCGTTGCGCAGCTCGACGAGGATCTTGATCGTCGCGAGGATGTCGTCGTCCTGCAGCGTCATCGGACCGGTGATCTCGTCACGGCTGACGCGGCGGTTGAACTTCATGCGGCCGACCTTCGACAGGTCATACGCTTCTTCGCTGTAGAACAGACGGTTGAACAGTGCCTCGACCGCTTCTTCGGTCGGCGGCTCACCCGGACGCATCATGCGGTAGATCGCGATGCGCGCGGCCGTCCTGTCGGTCGTTTCGTCGACACGCAGCGTCGACGAGATGTACGGACCCTGGTCCAGATCGTTCGTGTAGAGCGTCTGGATGTCCTTGATGCCCGCTTCGCGCAGCTTCTCGAGCACGCTTTCCGTGACTTCGTCGTTCGCGCTCGCGATCACTTCGCCGGTATCACCGTCGACGACGTTCTTCGCCAGCACGCGGCCGAGCAGATAGTCTTCCGGCACCGAGATGAACTTGGTCTTCGCGGCTTCGAGGTCGCGAATGTGCTTCGCGTTGATCCGCTTGTCCTTCTGGACGATGACCTTGCCATCGCGATCCGTGATGTCGAAACGCGCGACTTCGCCACGCAGACGCTCGGGCACGAACTCGAGTTGCGCGCCTTCGACCATCAGCGTGAAGTTGTCGAACACGAAGAAGTTCGCGAGGATCTGTTCCGGCGTCAGGCCGATGGCCTTCAGCAGGATCGTGACCGGCATCTTGCGGCGACGGTCGACGCGGAAGTACAGGATGTCCTTCGGATCGAATTCGAAGTCGAGCCACGAGCCGCGGTACGGAATGATCCGTGCCGAGAACAGCAGCTTGCCCGAGCTGTGCGTCTTGCCCTTGTCGTGTTCGAAGAACACGCCCGGCGAACGGTGCAGCTGCGAGACGATGACACGCTCGGTGCCGTTGATGACGAACGAGCCCGTCGGCGTCATGAGCGGAAGTTCGCCCATGTACACTTCCTGCTCCTTCACTTCCTTGACGACCGGCTTGTTCGGCGATTCCTTGTCGAGGATGACGAGGCGGACCTTCGCGCGCAGCGCGGAGCAGTACGTCAGGCCGCGCTGCTGGCATTCCTTGATGTTGAATGCCGGCGCGGACAGCGCATAGCTCACGAACTCGAGGCGCGCGAAGCCGTTGTGCGAAACAATGGGAAATACCGATGTGAACGCGGCCTGCAAACCTTCAGGCTTGCGTTGCGTCGCGAGCACATCGGCTTGCAGAAACGTGCTGAATGATTCAAGCTGGGTAGCCAGCAAGAAAGGAACTTGGTGAACGATGGGGCGCTTCGCGAAACTCTTGCGAATGCGCTTCTTCTCGGTGAAGGAATATTGCATACGATCTCCGAATCACGGCGGGTGCTATCGAGGCGGAATACCTGGACGTTTCAAACCCGAGTGTTCACCGACTGAGACCCGATGGCCGTCCGACGGCTTGAACGAGCCGAGAAGCTTGGTGGTTGGCCGCTACCAACCGCTGGCTGACGGCAGCGGATGCCTGTGTTGCCCGCTACCCGACCAAACTTGCCTTCTGCAGTCGCTTCAGAAGACAAAGAGAAACGCCAATCGTGACCAATGACAACGATTAGACGGTTTTCTTTGGCTTCTGGGGCCGATTATTCGGGCTCCCGAATGAGTGCCAGAATAACGTCCCCACAAAGCACAAAAAGGCCGGCGGTGAAAATACCGCCAGCCTTCGCACAGCGCGTCGAAACTTACTTGATTTCGACCTTCGCGCCTGCGTCTTCCAGCTTCTTCTTGGCTTCTTCCGATGCAGCCTTGTCGACGCCTTCCTTGACAGCCTTCGGTGCGCCGTCAACCAGGTCCTTCGCTTCCTTCAGGCCCAGGCCCGTCAGTTCGCGAACTGCCTTGATGACTGCAACCTTGTTGCCGCCTGCTTCAGCCAGAACGACCGTGAACTCGGTCTTCTCTTCAGCAGCAGCAGCAGCGCCGCCGCCTGCCGGGCCAGCGACTGCCACTGCAGCTGCCGACACGCCAAACTTCTCTTCGAACGCCTTGACCAGTTCGTTCAGTTCCAGAACGGTCATCCCTTCGACTGCTGCCAGGATGTCTTCTTTTGCGATTGCCATTTGAAATACTCCTAAATTGAATTCGGATACAGCCAGCGATCAATGACGCTGATGCACGTTCGATTACGCAGCTTCCGCTTGCTTCTTCTCGGCCAGCGCGGCCAGAGCACGCGCGAAGCCCGAAACAGGCGATTGCATAACGAACAGCAGCTTCGAGAGCAGTTCTTCGCGGCTCGGGATGCTTGCCAGCGCTTGCACGCCAGCCTTGTCCATCACCTTGCCATCGAACGAACCAGCCTTGATGACCAACTTGTCATTGCTCTTGCTGAAGTCGTTGACGACCTTAGCAGCAGCAATTGCATCTTCCGAGATGCCGTAGATCAGCGGACCAGTCATCTGCTCTGCCAGCGGAGCAAACGGCGTACCTTCGACAGCGCGACGCGCCAGCGTGTTCTTCAACACGCGCAGGTAAACCTGTTGCTCACGCGCTTGCGCGCGCAGCTTGGTCAGATCGCCAACCGCAATTCCACGATACTCAGCCAGCACAACGGTCTGGGCCTTCGCGACTTGCGCGGAAACCTCAGCTACGACGGCTTGCTTGTCTTCTCTATTAAGCGGCACGGTTAGCCTCCAGAAACGATACGTTCGGCACGAAACCTCACGTACCTCGTTCAACAACGGCGTCCGACCTCGTTAGGAGTATTTCCACCTCACGCCGCGAATCGCTTCACGGCCTGCGGCTTCACCACTGCAAAACTTTTTCGGGTTCGCCATCTGCGTTGGCTTGAATTAAGGGATCGCCTGCCTGCTGCGTCCCACCAACGGTCTTTGATAACCGGTTGCCCGCCTTGCTGCACGAACAACCGCCCAAAGCCCATGAAGGCCGCTTCGCAAGCGAAGCGGCCTGAATACTTGCTTACTGTGCTGCCAGCGTAGCCTGGTCGACACGCACGCCGACGCCCATCGTGCTCGACAGTGCGATCTTGCGCAGGTACACGCCCTTGCTCGTTGCCGGCTTTGCCTTCTGCAGCGCTTCGATCAGCGCCGACAGGTTCGAACGCAGTGCGGTCGGCTCGAACGATGCACGGCCGATGGTCGCGTGGATGATACCGGCCTTGTCGACACGGAATTGCACCTGACCAGCCTTCGCGTTCTTGACGGCGGTTGCGACGTCCGGCGTGACCGTACCGACCTTCGGGTTCGGCATCAGGCCGCGCGGGCCGAGGATCTGGCCGAGCGTACCGACGATACGCATCGTGTCCGGCGAAGCGATCACGATGTCGAAGTCCATCTGGCCAGCCTTGATCTGCTCAGCCAGGTCTTCCATACCGACGATTTCCGCGCCTGCAGCACGAGCCTGCTCGGCCTTCTCGCCTTGCGCGAACACGGCAACGCGAACCGACTTGCCCGTACCGGCCGGCAGAACGACCGAACCACGAACGACCTGGTCCGACTTCTTTGCATCGATGCCGAGCTGGACTGCGACGTCGATCGACTCGTCGAACTTCGCGCTCGCGCATTCCTTCACGAGGCTCAGTGCGTCTTCGATCGCGTACAGCTTCTGGCGATCAACCTTGGCGGCAAATGCCTGACGGCGCTTGGAGATCTTAGCCATTTACACGCCCTCCACAGTGATGCCCATCGAGCGTGCGCTACCAGCGATGGTGCGAACGGCTGCGTCCAGATCAGCTGCCGTAAGGTCCGGCATCTTGGTCTTCGCGATTTCTTCGGCTTGAGCGCGCGTGATCGAACCGACCTTGTCGGTATGCGGCTTGCTCGAGCCCTTGTCCACCTTCGCCGCCTTCTTGATCAGGACGGTCGCCGGCGGCGTCTTCATCACGAACGTGAAGCTCTTGTCAGCGAATGCCGTGATGACCACCGGCACCGGCAGACCCGGCTCCATGCCTTGAGTCTGCGCGTTGAACGCCTTGCAGAACTCCATGATGTTCAGGCCGCGCTGGCCCAGTGCCGGACCGACCGGCGGCGACGGGTTGGCTTTACCTGCAGGGATCTGCAGCTTGATAAAGCCGACAATCTTCTTTGCCATTTGAAAACCTCGTTGGAACGCCAGGCGGCGTTCGGTGAGTGATAACGCGCTTTCGCCGCTGGCTACTGACGCTCCTCAACGGCCGTAACGCGGGCCGTAAGCGCGAAGGTGGGCAGCCGAGGCTGCCCACCGAATCGGGATCAAACTTTTTCGACCTGGCCGAACTCGAGTTCAACCGGGGTTGAGCGGCCAAAGATGGTGACCGACACACGCACGCGCGATTTTTCGTAGTTGACTTCTTCGACGGTGCCGTTGAAGTCCGTGAACGGGCCTTCCTTGACACGCACCATCTCGCCAACTTCGAACAGGGTCTTCGGGCGCGGCTTTTCGACGCCTTCCTGCATCTGCGACATGATCTTCTCGACTTCCTTCGGGGAAATCGGGGTCGGGCGGTTACGCGCACCGCCGACGAAGCCGGTGACCTTCGCGGTGTTCTTCACGAGGTGCCACGTTTCGTCCGTCATTTCCATTTCCACCAGCACGTAGCCGGGGAAGAAACGACGCTCGGTCACAGCCTTGTGGCCGCCTTTGACTTCGACCACTTCTTCGGTCGGAACCAGGATCTGACCGAATTTGTCCTGCATGCCAGCACGTTCGATGCGCTCCTGAAGCGCACGTTGCACGCTCTTCTCCATACCGGAGTAGGCGTGCACGACGTACCAACGTTTTCCGCTCGGGGATGCCGGAGTATCGCTCATATCATTTCCAACCCAGAATCGCCGAGAAAATTACCCACTCGATCGATTTGTCACTCAACCAGAGGAAAATCGCCATCACGAGCACGAAACCGAACACGACGAGTGTTGTTTGCGTTGCTTCCTTGCGGGTGGGCCAAACGACCTTCCGGACTTCCTTGTACGAATCCTTGGCAAACGCGATGAGGCTCTTGCCAGGTGCGGACATCAGCCCGACGGCCACGCCAGCGATGATACCTACCGCCAACGCGGCACCGCGGACATACCACTGCTGATTGGCCAGCCAGAAGAAGCCCACGAATCCGGCCAACACCAGCAATACGCCCAGGGCCAGCACTAGCTTATCGCCGGAGGTATTTACAGTTTCGACGGATGGATTCGCCATAACACCTTAAAACAAATGCCACGTAGGACACGTGGCTATTTTTTGGCAGGGGCAGAGGGAATCGAACCCCCAACCTTCGGTTTTGGAGACCGACGCTCTGCCAGTTGAGCTATACCCCTAAACCATGCTGGGGCCGGCTACTGCCAGCCCCAAAACTGTCGATCAACGAATAACTGGCTTACTCGATGATCTTGGCGACGACGCCGGCGCCGACGGTACGGCCGCCTTCGCGGATTGCGAAGCGCAGACCTTCTTCCATCGCGATCGGAGCGA
>NZ_FPJP01000065.1:0-3051 GCF_900119325.1 Burkholderia sp. NFPP32
TATCCTTGCTCATGGTGGATGGTTTGATGTTTGCTGGATTCCGACTTCGACAATCAGATTCTCAGCTGAAACCTCCACCGCCTTCAACTTCCCGCTTCAGCTCCCCCGTACACCAGATTCGACTTTAGCTCCGGCCATCCTCGATGGGACAATGTGAAGCGTCGCGAGTAAATGTGGGTGCCAAATAGCAGTGCCCGCTCTTTTGGCTGGAAAGAGAAAGCCGGGGCGATTGCCCCGGAAATCGTTACGCTTGCTTGATCGTTGCGACCGGTAGGAACAACCGGAGCGGCTGTTGGGTGATATGGGCAAAGCCGTACTTCGCATAGAAGCGAGCTGCATTTTCGTTGATTGCGTCAACGATCACACACTGCACGCCAACAGCTTCGGACGCGGCTACTACTGTATCCAAAGCATGCATGAGAAGGTATTCGCCGAGGCCCTGGCCTTTGTTGTTCTTGTCAACGGCGAGCCGTGCCAAGAGCACCGCGGATACATTCCGGGGAAGTCGCTTGCCGGGCATTCCGTCAGTTTCTACTGACGTCGCTGCCAGGGCGTAGTACCCAGCGATCCGGGAAGGATCGCCGGGTAGAATCGCGACAAAGGTACGAGAAAGGTTCTTCTCTTGATGTTGCTTGGCCGTCTTGTGCAGCCAATCATTCAACGAACTGATGCCGCAATCAAAGCTGCTGCGGTTGTCGGTCGTGTTCAGGCTTCGAATTTCTGCTTCCAATTTTTTTGTTCCGAAAACGTTCCATTGCGCGCAGTAACGCTTCGTTCGGCTTCGGAGGCTCGTCAAGCAGTGCGAAGAAGCGCTTCGATTCATCCATCGTCAGGCGGATGGAACGAATTATTTCCTCTTGCTCGATGACCTGCTCCGCAGCTCGAAGTGCCGATTGCACTATGAACTGGTTAAGGGTGCTGCCCGATAGATCTGCAGCCAGCTGCAGTACCTCCTGCTTTTCTGCACTCAACCGGGCAGTGATTCGCCCGCGGCTGGAGTTATCCAGGCCGCTGTTGTGCTTGATCGCCATTGCTCTTCCTCATTTGGGACCCCGATATCCGTGGCGCCTCCCGGCGACGACAGATGTGGCCCTTTTTGCAAATGTGACAGGCTCGTAGCCCATCCCTTGGTGCAGCGCGGTGCTGCTTCACTCTTTCATTACTGAAGGAGTGGTGTCAGTATAGTCTTGAGGGTGACAAAATGCCACCATTGGAGTCAAAATTTTTAACCCGCGCTGGCTCGATCCTATGGAAATTCGAGAAGGTGAACGCGCTGCCGGGCAATGTGGTCGCGCGGTTGATGGGGCCGGACATCGATCCCTACGAGGGCGTCGCGCCGCAACTGGGTGCCGTCAATCTCGATCGCCTGTATCGCACGCTCGGCATTCCGTTCGCGCCGCTTGAGATCGCGCTGTTGCATCCGAGCCAGCGGCGCCGGTAGGCGGATTCAACTGGTCGTCGCAACATCTCCAGATTGGAGGTGTTGAATGGGACGACCACTGGGATGGGGCTCGGCCCGCTCGGGTACGTGTCGCCGGCGCAAGCAGAGGAGGCTTACAATCGGAATCTGGCGCTGTCCGCTCGCGCGGCGTAGCGCCAAACTCGGCGGTCTCCGACAAACCCGGCGCGGTTCAACTTCAAGATTGTCAGGCTGACGATCAAGAAGCGGATGCGTGCGACGCTGGTGGCAATTCGGGAAACGCTAATGCGACGTCGGCATGAACCGGTTCCCGTGGTAGGTCGGTGGCTGCGGCGAGTGTTGCAGGGGTATTTGAATTACCATGCGGTGCCCGACAACATGCGGCGTCTGGCTGGATTTCTTTATGAAGTCAGTCGTGCGTGGCGTCATGCCTTGCTACGCCGAAGTCAGCGCAGACGCATGCCGTGGTCGCGCTTCCAAGGGCTGCTTCGGAAATACCTGCCGCCGTGCCGAATCGTCCATTCCCACCCGACCGAGCGGTTTCGCGTCAACACCTTTGGTAAGAGCCGTATGCAGTAATTCTGCCCGTACGGATCCGTGCGGGGGGGGGGATGGGTAACCATCGTCCCTACCGCGACCGGTACAACTGGATACGGCCGCATCAGTTCAATGACGGACTGGCACCGGCGGTTGCGGAAGAAAAACTGAACGCAGTGTCCGGGATGGGTTGACCACTACACCCGTACCCTCGCGCTCGTAGGTCTGCTTGAGCGCGAACCCGGCACGCTGGGCGAGTTGAACGAGCTTCGTTCGCACAACCTCCAGCTGTCAGTCGAGAATGCGATGGCCTTCTCTTAAACCGTCGTGTCGACGATCACGCGCTTGAACTCCTCGGGTGCAACGACCTTCATGTCCGCGGCCACCGCGATCGTCATCGCAAGCAGTTCCTCGACGCCAGCTTCGCCCAGCACTTGGCGAAACCGAACCAGATTCGTCTGATCGCACTGCAGGCGCGGCTGGAAATACTCCCCTCGGCAAAAGTACTGGAAGTAGACATTCTGAGCCCAGTGCTCGCAGACCGATTCGTCCGACAGATTGTACGCGCGCTTCAGGTACAGCAGATCAGCCATCAGGCGAATCGGGCCGTGCGCAAGCTCATCACCCACCTCAATGCCATCGTCCGTAACCATCTGAATGCTCAAAATCAGCCCCTCACTGCTTGACATTCAATAAGGTTACGCAGGTAACAAGAATTTTGCAAAATACAATTGCAATGTAATACAATTGAAAGATTGTTGCTACGAAGAATTCTCTGAGGGGGTAATCGTCCTTTCGTGCATGTATGGACCCGACGCCTCCCTTCGGGGGGGGGGCACTACCGTTTTCGACATCACGAACAAGAGGCTTGCAAAAGGCGTCAGGCCCATACATGCGCGCAAAGTCAACGGCGAGCCCGGTGTCAAGACCATCTGGCATGGCTTGCAGCGGGTGATGGATTTCGCTGCCGGCATCAGGTACGCGTGCGAGGTCGATCATCTAAGGAAACGCTGATTAATCAGGTTCGGCGGTCATCGCTGACGTCGCCGAGGACGTTGTAGAAGGAAGCTCACGGAACGGACTCATAGTGATGA
>NZ_FPJP01000019.1:0-112941 GCF_900119325.1 Burkholderia sp. NFPP32
ACCCGCTGCAGAGACCGCGCGTTGTCTACGCCGATCGCGGTTACGACTCCGAGCGACATCGACGAGCATTGCGCAATCGCGGTATCGAGCCGGTGATCGCCAAGCGCCGTACCGAACATGGCAGCGGCCTGGGCAAATATCGCTGGGTCGTCGAACGCACACATGCCTGGTTGCATCACTTCCGTCGCCTCCGGATTCGTTTCGAGCGTCGCGCCGACATTCACGGGGCGTTCCTCAAACTCGGTTGCTGCCTGATTTGCTGGAATACCCTCCGGCGCGCCGAACAGCCTTTATGAAACCGTCTCTTAGTGGACGCGGTTAGACAACGCTCTAGAGTCATGCCGCCGTATGCAGACGCGGCGCACCTAATCCGGTCTAACGAGCACGGCCAGAGAATCTGCCCGTGAGGTTGCAACGGCACATCGCTTACTCGTGGCCAGAACAGTTAGTCAGCTTCACGCCGGCGAACTGCTTGTAGTGTTCGAAAACGGTAGGGTGTAGTTCGACTGCCCCATCGTCACCGATCCAAAGCAGATGATTGTCATAGAGAGCATGGAGGTCCTTGCGCAATAGGTAGCCGTCGCTCGCACTGTTGTGGCCCAGCTTCCAGTTGCGCCCATGCTTGTGTGCAGCATCCAATGCCTTGACGACTGTGCAACCGCTAATTACACACGCTCCCTTGCAGGCCAAATATACGCGCCTGCGAAATGCAGCCTGGTCCGGTCTACTTTCGACGCTGACGAAACGGGCTGCCTTGACCTCCAGTGTGTCGGGTTCTGCTGCGATATCCGCCTCGTCCTCGTCAGCGGCATTCCAGAATGCGTAAAGCCGCTGGCGCTCTGCTTCATCATCGGACACATGAAATTCCTTCGCCAGTCCTTGTGAGCACCGCTGAGTCTTTTTGCCGACAATGAGTGCGGTGATGATCGGCTCGTCGCGATTGTCGGCCTGATGGCCGAGGTAGTCCATTGTATGTCGCAAGCTGAACCGATCGATGCCGAAGGCGTCCATGACTTGCCCGTACGTGACGACCCGCTTGTCGCGTGCGACTTCAATCAACCAGGTCCGCATGGCAGCAAGCTTCGGACGATATGCTGCTTCACTTCGCGAGGTTGGAGGCTTCCTGCTTGCGGCCTGGTCGAGAAGCGACATGATTCGTGGTTTCACATTGGCCCCGACATTGCCCGCGGGCTTCAATCCAGGAATCCACTGTCTGCCCGCTTCTTGCAGCACCGCTGAGATGTTTTGCATTCGATACTCAAATGCCTTATCGGTACGGCCAAACCGGGACGCCAAGTCGCGATATATTTTTCGTTTGGAGTATGGTCTTTGCTCTGCTTCGAGCGTCGCCATGTTCGCGTATGCTTCCACGGCAGCCGCAAGTTCGTCGTCGCTCCAGTTTTGTGCCATCTTCAGTCCCCGACGTATAGACGCCTATTCGGTCACGATGATAGATCGCAGGACGATAAAGCGGGCAGCGGCGTCGAGCAATTTTTGCGTAGCTTCTCAGTCGGACGAGCAAGTCGCCCGGAGAAATGGTTCACAGTCGCGTTTGTCTTGGGTTTCGCCACAACAGCTTCCAAGGATGGATGCAGTTCCGTCGGGTTCCGAAGCCTCTCGCATCGAAAAGTGATTCTTGACACCACAGAAATGACACTCTGCATCTATTGCCGGAAGCCGAAGAGCAAAGGGGATCTCACACTGGAACACGTGATTCCCCAGTTCCTCGGCGGCGCCTGCGTTCCTGACGAATTCAAGACTCGATCAGTGTGCAAAAGCTGCAATAACGACTTGGGCCTGTTCGTCGACGCCAGTTTCGAGAAGCATTGGTTCGTCACGGAGAAGCTTCGCGAGATCCATTACTCGACCTTCGATCCTAGTCAGGAAGTCGGGCTGCCACTTATATGCATGGGGCATTCGGACTTGCGGCCGCCGATGATGGAGGAGGGGGAAACGTGTGAGGCGTGGCTCGGGCCGCTAGGCGAGCAAATCTACTGGGTACGCAAAGACGATTCGAGACTGTACTGGTATTCCGGTGGCAATCCGCGAACAGTCAAGAAAGCAGCCAGCCGTGCTTACTATCTATTCAGCGAGCGGTCGCCCAAGAATCCAGCATTGTCGTTGCGAGCATTTCGCGACTCTTTTGCAGGCCGGCGAGTCAGGAAAATCATGTGTACGACCGTCGATTTTGATCCGAAGGTCATTGGATTTTCCGACCCGGACGAACTGGACAAGACACGGATCGACTACATCCTTCGGAATTGCCTAACGAAGCCGCGGCGTCGTAACCGCGTGAGGATGTATGTGCATTACGACGTTCGGTTCATGGCAAAGTTGGCAATTGGTATGGCTCATTGCCTGTTCGGCGAGCGAGTTCTCAGCACGACCTACGCCAACATGTTGCACAAGGGACTATGGCACCGGCCCGATGAAGACGTACCTGAGCTGCAGGGGGCGACCGATTGGATGAAGCCGCGCGACCCGCACTTCGCAAAGGTCATGGGGGATCCCGATGCAGTCACGATCGCGATTGTCCCTGTCGCCAATGCTGTCGCCGTCAATTTAAACCTTGGCGAGTCGATGAATTGGAGCATCCAGTGCGCGAGCGGAGAGAGTCTAGCCCCCGAGGACATTGAGGCGCTGGGAATGGGGCGCGTTATTGTCCTGTACCCGCAGCTGCATCGATCCGTTGATCTGCCTATGGTCGACTATATTGCACATAAGATCGGGAATCGCCCGCACCCCAAGCTGACAGAAATCGGTGCGATGTTGAATCGCAATCGTGATTACCTTAAGAGTCTTTGATTGCAACCGGGGCCAGCGTGCAAGCGGTGGCAGCGATGTTGCGTATGACGGATCACAAGGCGCTGCCTCACCGCAACATCACGCCGTTTCGCCGTGCAGCTTCGGCGTCTTGTGTAGCTCGACCCAGAAGCCGTTGAGTTGATCATCCTGTACGTTGAACCGGCGCAGCCAACCTTCGGTCGCTACGACCGTATTTAGCAGGGGCGCAGTACTGTCCAGTGTCCCGTCTTGCAGCGTATCGACCTCATCCGCGATGATCGGCCGCAGCGCGTGGTTCAGAATGACGTACGCGGCGGGTGGAGATACGGGAATGCCTGGTCCATTGGATACGCCGGACTGCGGCGCGACGCCGGCCTGAATAATCAAGCCCCCGTTCCCCAGCGGAATACAGGCGAACCAATCTGGCGGGAGTCCGAGTGCCGATGCGCCGCCGACAGCCGCGACTAAGTCCGCATCGAGCGCGTTGAGCCAGTCAACGGTCTTGATCTTCGTGTAAAGCTTGCGAACGGTGGAACGCATTGGATCGCCGACGTCGATTCCCGGCCCGAAACGGCGCGCGTAGAAATACTCGCTGGCTTCGTTTGGTCGCCGCCCCATTGGAGGCACGTTCACAGCTAGCCCGCCATGGCCGCTAACCGTCGGCAACGCTTCTGCGAATGCGCGGAACATCGCCTCGAATACGCCGGGGCGGTGCGCGATAAACGCACGCGGTACCGTGAAGACCAGTCCGTCGAGCCCGCGTTTCCGTGCAGCCTTCTTTTCGCTAAGCGCGAACACCGTGAATTCATAGAACCCGGTCGCGAGCTTGTGCTCGGCGCTGGTGATCGCGACCGCAAGGGCCTCGTCGGCGGGGACGCTGGTCGCGAGACTTTCGAATCCCGGAGACTTGTCGTACTGGATCGGTTCTTCTCCCTCGGAATAGAACCAGCGCAGCGGCCCGGACTTCGACGGCGTCTGGCCGGCCGCCACTTCGAGCGCGTGTTGATATTCCTCGATCGCCGCGTTGTACTGCTTGAAGCAGCGCACTAGCGCTTGCCGAACCTCCGACGTGAAACCGTTGTGGAAGTAAAGCACACCCCGCACTACAAGGGCGGCACCCGTGATCCCTTTTTGGTGCACGGGCTCGTAAAGCCCGAAAGGCATAGTGTCCGCACGGCGCGGATCTTTGGCCCAAGCTTCAATTTCGTCGTTCGTCATGGCGTCAAAGCGGGAGCGGGAATGCAGGTGGCGGCAATGAGGGCGCGGTCGGGAGCGGTGGGCCTCCGGGCGCGCTGCTATTACCGCCGAACAAGTCGTCAAGCTCGGATTGTCGCGCGGATTGCTTCGAGCGCGAAGGTTCCTTCTGGCCGTCGTCGTCACCGCATCCGCAATCAGCCGCGCCGAGGTGGACAAACTTCGACGGGCCGCCCGCGATTTCGATGTAGTCGTCTTCCTGATCAGGGCCGTATCGATCGCCGGGGAACTTCATTTCCACGACGGTCTTGATATTCGATTGCTCCGGGGGTTTCGACGGATCGTTCACGATGACGACGTCAGGGCGGCGGACGTCGCCTTTCTCGTATTTCCTGCCCTTGCTGGGCCACACGTCCTTGATCCACTGGCGAATGCCCGAATTGGGCTCCAGCGGATCGTCGTAGTCCATGATCGGCTCGGGTGGATTCGTCGTCATATCGTACGGTTGTTCCGGCCGGTATTCCGTTGGAACGCCCGTCTGCATCTTCGACACCTCATTGGGTAGCCCGAGGCGCATTTCGACGCAGCGCTGCCGCTGGATTGTTCCGGCTTTCGTCGCGACGCCGATCCGACGGCACTCGCAGAACGTGTGACACAGAACTTTCCGATCCTTCGGAGAGAGTTTGGAGGCGCTTAATCCAACCTGCGTTGTCTGGCCACCGGTGCTCGAGCCCCCAGTTGACGACCCTGGGGAGTAGGGGCCGGTCATGCATCGCTCCCGGGCTGATGGAACGACAGCGATGCCGCTTGGTGACTGCTGATCCAATCGGTGTGGCCGCTCGCGTCCGTCGTGCCTTGAATCGTTTGGCCGTCCGCCGACGTGACCGTGTATGGGTGATTCGGGATCGGCGCGCGTGTCTTGTCGTCGACGAGCTGGAAGCGGCCGCGATATGCGCCATCGTCTTGCGCGGTCGTCTGCGTGACTACACTTTTGCCTGCGCCAACCGAGCCGCCTGCGCCGGAGGTCGGCTCTACCGTCGCCATGCCTTGCGATGCTATCAGCGTCGCACCGCATGCAGTCTTGTCGCCTTCGGTCGCCACAGCCCGGCCGCCAAACGTCATGCTGCGAACGCGGACGCCGATGATTGGGTAGACGCCGCTGCACTTGGGACACGACACCATGTCGCCTTCGAGCGCGAGTGGCTTGCCGAAGACGATGTTGGTAGACGTGCAGGCGAGCACCCGGCCACCGTGCGAAGTCGTATCGCCTTCCCGAATGAACGCAGAACTCATGCCGAATCCTCTGTTGAAATTTTGCGAGGACTGTAGCACGCACCGAATAAGGGTAACTACCCTGTCAAAGTTGCCGGGAGGCTTCGCAGGCGAATGGCGCGGTGCAATTTTTGACCGTCCAAAGTCACTTTTCATTGAACACAAGGCCAGCTTTTGCCGTTGCATCGGGGAGGGCTGCGGCACGGGAGTTTCTTTGCGCGCAGCGTTCCAGACCGCAGGGTGCTTCTCGACATGGCGGGCGTCATGCGACGTATTTGCCGGCTATCTCCAACTTTGTCTCCAAGTAAATGGGTGTTTTGGAGATACACTTGGAGATAGTCGGACCCTTGACCAGTAAGGCTTTCGGGGTGAATTGAGCCTATATCTCCAAATCTCCAGAAGTTTTCTGTTCGGGCGGCCGACGATTGGCGACTTACGCCACAATTTTTCGCTCGATGGCCTCATCCGCATGGGCTCTACCGATTGGGGGTATGTTTGGGGGTTCATGTTCCAATCGTCGATTCTATTTTCGTTTTGAATCAATAGATTGGATGAGGATTGTTGATCCTGCAGCCGAACGAAGGGCCAGGAGATTTTCTCCTGGCCCTTCGTCTTTTCTGCGGTCGAGTTACCGTTCGAGTGAACTGCCGTTTGGCCCTGTCGCGACATACGGTCCCCCCACCTCGATGGCGGCCAATATGGCCGACAAATTTCCATAGCGGCAACGCGCAAGCCCTGGCCGTCTGCGATTTCCCTTCAGGTACGAGCGTCGCTCATAGTCGCTACCTAACATACTTGCTTCCCACGCCGAGCCGCATCACGTGCACAGCACGCAAGCGCCTCGCTCGACATCTCCCCATGCCGCACCGCATTTCTTCGCGAGACTGCTGAGGTCGACGCTCGTATTGCCGCAAGCGCATGCGTTACAGGCCGGTTTTCGGACGAGTTGCCGAATCGGTGGCAAGCGTTTGGCGCCACGGAAAAGTGTCTGTCAGATGGTTGCGAGCGCATTGGTTTATCCAACGAATCAGCGGGCTGGAGCACGGCGAGTCGGCAAAAACTGCGTGAAATATTTCTTTTTGGCTACACATTGCTTTCGTTATTGGCATGCATTGTAAGTTTGTGACGGACATCTATTTCAATTGCCATTTTTGACACAGATCGGCGGACGAAAACCGGTAGAATCGCCAGCGATTCGAGAGCGGGGCCAACTCCATGAGAGAGGAGAGAGGCCCACATAACAAGAGCGACACGGATAAATCATGACTATGACCGAACTGGTCCAGGCCATTCGCGGCGGCCTGATTCAGCAGGATCGCCTGCTCAAGACGGAGATTCCGTCGCTGCCGCCGAATGCAGTCGTGCCACGTCGTGCAGTGACCAGTTCCGAGCTGGGGCGCGACTTCAGCGTGACGCTCGACATGGTTTCGGCGTCCGGCAATATCGAACTCAAGACACTGATTGCACAGCCGATGACGCTGTGGGTCCAGCAGGTGGATAAATCTTATCTGCCCGTCAACGGTTACATTCACACTGCGAGACGTCTTGGTGCAGACGGAAGCCTTACGACCTATCAACTGACGTACGGGTCGTGGATGCATTTCCTCAAATTCCGCAGCGATATGCGGTATTGGCAGGACCAGCCGGCGGATCAGATCATCGCCGATGTGTTCAACCAGCATCCGCAGGCGCAAGGCCATTTCCAGTTTGCGTTGTCGCGACCGCTCCGGTCGCGGTCGTACTGTCGCCAAAGCGAAACCGACTGGAATTTCGTCCACCGGCTGATGGAAGATGAAGGCCTGTTCGGCTTCTGGCAGCATGGCAAGGACGGCAAGTCCCATACGCTCGTCATCACGGATGATGTGCATTCGCTCGATGAAGCATCGTCGCGCCACGCGAAGTTCTATCGCTCCGGAGCGAGCAGCGAAACCGATGCGTTGACGCAGTGGTCCGGTTCGCGAACGCTTCAAAGCGCGATGCACACGACGCGTACGTTCGACTACAAGTCACCGTCGACGGCCTTCAACCCCAACGGGACGACGTTGCCTACGCGCAGCGATCAGGGGAGCCTTCCCGAGCAGACGGAAGTCTACGAATATACGGGCGCCTACACCTATCAGGACCAGAATCACGGCGAGCAGCTGTCGAAAATTCGTCTCGAGGAATGGGAGTCGCGCGCAAAACGCTTCTTCGGTGTCGGCGGGCTGCGCGGCGTCGACGCGGGCCAGCGCTTCGTACTGGACAATCATCCCGAGCACGATCGCGACCCGGAAGGCGAGCGCGAATTCGCGGCGATCAAGGTCTGGCGATACATCGAAAACAATCTTCCGGTGTCAGCCCACGAAGCCGGATTTCCACACGGATTGCGCGACCGACTGGCACAGGTGAAAGCTGTGTATGTCTACGCCGGTGCATTCGCGGTATCGCACGCCGACGGCTCGGCGGGGTTCCATCTCGTCGAGATCGAGGCGCAGCGGACCACCGTGCCGTACCGTAGCCCGCTCGAGCACAAGAAGCCGCAGATGGAGCTTGAGACGGCGATCGTCGTCGGTCCGAAGGGCGAAGAGGTGCATACGGACGAACTGAACCGGGTCAAGGTCAGGTTCGTCTGGGATCGGCAGAATCAGGGCGACGAGCGCGCTTCTTGCTGGGTTCGCGTCGCGCAATCGGACACGGGGGGCGGCTACGGAAGCGTACATGTTCCGCGTGTCGGCGAAGAAGTGCTAGTCGGCTATGTCGGTGGCGATTGCGACCGGCCGATGATTCTTCACCGCGTCTATAACGGCGCCGTCAGGCCGCAATGGCACAGCAACGGCATCATGTCCGGCTACCGGTCGAAAGAGTATGCGGGTGCCGGGTACAACGAGATGGTTCTCGATGATGCAACCGGGCAGAACCGCATGCGCCTTTACAGCAGCAGTGCCAATTCGCTGCTGCATCTCGGATACCTGATCGATCACACCGGCAACGCGCGCGGGTCATACCTCGGTACCGGCTTTGACCTGAGAACCGATTCGCACGGCGCTGTGCGCGCGGCGCAGGGGCTTTACGTCACGACGCACCCGAAACAGGTGAACAGCCAGCCGCTCGATGTCCGTGAAACGCAACAGCAGCTCGTCAATGCGGAAAGCGTGGTCGAAGCGTTATCGGATGTCAGCGAGCAGCATCGGGCCGAGACGCTCAAGCCCGGCTACGACGCACTGAAGAAATTCGTCGACGCGACGCAGGAAAACACCGCCGGCGTCACGGCCGGCGGACGGACCGCGGGAGGCGGGACCGGTAACGCCAATGCGTTCAACGAATCAGTCATGCTGTTCGGCAGCCCGGCAGGCATCGCCCTGTCCACGCAGCAGAACACGCATGTGTCGGCCGACCAGCACGTCAATCTCGTCAGTGGCCAAAATACGCACATCGCGGCCGGCAAATCGCTGATTGCGAGCGTGGCCGACAAGCTGAGCCTGTTTGTGCAGAACGCGGGAATGAAGCTGTTCTCGGGCAAGGGCAAGGTGGAAATCCAGGCGCATTCCGACAACATCGAACTGACGGCGCAGCGTGACGTCAAGGTGCTTTCGTCGACGGCGACGGTCGAGGTTGCCGCGGACAAGGGGCTGGTGCTGACGTCGGGCGGCGCGTATATCCGCATCCAGGGCGGCAACATCGAGATTCACGCACCGGGAAAGGTCGACGTGAAGGGTGCGCAACACCTGTTCAACGGGCCGGCCAGCATGCCGTATCCGCTGCCGCCGTTGCCGACCGGCGAATTGATCGCCAAGCACAGCCTGCGCTTTGCAGCGTTCGGCGCAGACCAGATGGCGGACAATTTCGGCTGGATCGGCAAGCCGTTCCAGATCGTCGACAGCGCCGGCAAGGTGCTTCACGCAGGGCAAGTTGCCGAAGACGGCAGGCTGCCGCGTATGATTCTCGACCAGCCCGACATGCTGACGCTGCGGATCGGTTCGGACACGTGGCAACCGCATCCGGTAACGATCGAACCGCGGTTGCACGACGAAGACGGTGAAACGGGATCCGAACCGATGTCCCCAGACGACGATCCATTCCATCTCGGCATTGCGGATCGTGCCGGGCAGTTCGTCGATGTCGACCATATCGCGGCAGTGATTCCGTCGACCGTCATGACCCGCATTCTCGAAGGTGAAGAGTAATCCATGAAATCACTCAGTTTCCTGCGCTTCGTGACGCTGGCTGTTGCCGCGTTTGTCACCGCCGCGCTACCGCTGCGCAGTGCGTATGCCGAACAGTACGAGAGCGGCGCCGTTCGCTGGAACGTGAAGGACGGCGTGCTGATGCTGACGGCCGGCGTGTTGTCCGACAACGCCCGGTTGCGCTACCTGAATTACACGTTCTATATGGAGACCGGCGATCACACGCTGTATCAGATCCCGATCGTTAATGACAAGAAGAAGCTCAACGACTACCAGCTGTCGTTCAGCACATTCAATGGCGGTGACGACATCATCACCGACGCGATGGTGTCGGTGAAAGGCGGCAACGTCTACCTGGTTACAGCGCACAAGGACGCTACGCACGGTTATAACCGGCCCGGTGCCGTGAAGACCAGAACCTACCGATTGTTTGCCGGCGGCGAAGTTGAGTGGACTTATTATTTCGCCCCGGTTTCGGAGGGGCAGTATTCCGAGAAGCAGGACTATACGGTCGAGCGAGCGCTGTCGGAGACGGCGAAGTTGTTGCGCTGATTTCGGTATCCCGAGCATTCCGACATGACGAAATTCATTTCCGCGACACACGACAAGGCGACGCTGACCGTCCAGTACGTTGCCGACAACGGGGATATCCTGCTGCGCAGCGGCGGGGCGATCGCATGGCGATTCAACAACCCCGGCAACATCCGGCCGCCGCGCGATTACAAGAAGCACCCGAACGGCGGGATCATCAAGACGCACATCGGTGTCGGCGACACCAAGAGCGGCGAGTTCCTGATCTTTCCCGATTACGAGACCGGCCTGAAGGAAAAGAAGGCGATGCTGCGCCGGAAATACAATCCGATGTCGATCTCCGATGCGATGTATGTCTATGCGCCGCCGCTAGAGAACAATACGGAGAAGTACATCGCGTTCATTTGCGATGGAACCGGGTTCGATCGCACGCGCAGGATCGATTCGATGAGCGATGCCGAGCTCGATTCGATGATGAAGACGATGGAGAAGTACGAAGGGTTCAACGCGTTTATCAAGTCACGGCACGAGCAGTGGATCCGTACGGCAACGGTGACGCTCTCGGATGGCGCAAAGCCGATTCCCGACCAGAAGGTTGTCGTGCAGAGCAAGGGCAAGACCCTGTCGACGAAGACGGACCGGACGGGGCAGCTTCCGCTGTTGCCGTTCGAAGCGGCAGGTGAGCAGTTCAAGCTGTTCATCGAGCGGTCCGAAGGGCTGAAGGAAATCGGCACGATCGTGACGCAGGCGAAATCGTCGGCCTATGTGTTCTTCCACGATCTGCTTGCGGTTTCGGCCCCGACCGGCGCGCACTTTGCGAAGGATCCCGTCCGTCACGACAAGCCTGCGGGCTTTCGTTACAAGATCGTGTCCCACGATACGCTTGGCAAGATCGCCGCAAAATTCAAGGTGAGCGTCGAGCAGTTGCAAAAGGATAATCATCTGCATTCGACGAGAATCTTCGCCGGCGATTATCTGTATATCAACATGACGAAGCCGGCGGACGAGCACGCACCGCGTTCGCCAGGCCATTCGAAGCCGGACGCCGCGCCGGCGCACACGGATGGCAGCAACAGCGGCACGGGCAAACCGGCCGGCGACGGCGTCGGACAGAAGATCGACCTGAGCCAGATCGCGAAACCGGCTCCGGGAGCGGCGGCACCGGCTGGCACGACGAATCATCCGAAGGCGGGCGTGCCCGCTGCAGCGAGCACGGGGACCGGTGCTGCGCACGCGGAGTCGGCCAGTGCTGCGGCACCTGTTACGGGTTCGGATGCGGGTGCCGTGGCGTCAGTGCCCGCGACTGCAAACAAGCCGGGTAAGCCCGGCGCCACGCTCGATCGCAGCAAGCAAGGGCAAGGGCATCCGATTGCGACGCTGAACACGGATTCAGGCGAGGCGCCGTGGATGGCGCATGCAATCGAACAGGCCAAGTTATGGCACGGGCAGAAAGAGGACGTGATTACGCAGACGATCAACTATCATGAGGAAGTCGGCGTCAATCTCAAGACGCTGGTCGGCAACGGCAATCCATGGTGCGCGTCGTTTGCAAACTGGTGCCTGCATCAGGCCGGGTATCCGATGACGTCCGCACCGGCGGATTCGCAATCGTTCCGGCACAGCAAGAACTTCGTGAAGATCGACAAACCCGTGTTCGGCGCCGTTGCCATCTACAAGCATCCGAAGGGCGGACATGCGGCTTTCGTCTATGCGCAGACGAGCACGGGCGCACCGATCCTGCTTGGCGGAAACCAGAGCGATGCAATCAACTTCGGCATGCAGAAGGCCTCGGAGCTGAAGGGGTTCTTCGTGCCTGCCAGTTACCTGAAGTTTGCGCAGGATCGTCTGGCCAAGGGCATAGGGCTCGAAAAGAGCACGCCGAAAGACCTCAACAACGAGTTTCACATTACCTTTGCTCAGAAAAAGAAAAATGCAGATCGTTAAGACGTGGTACATCACCGCCCTGGTTTCGGTGCTGGCCGGCGGCAGTACCGTCGCATTTTCCCGACCGCTGGCGCAAGACTGCCTGACGCAAGCCGAGGTCAAGCAGATGGACCGCGACTTCTGGGCGACTTTCCCGTCGCCGGACGGTTTCGCCGCCTACGCGGCGCCGAAGTTTTCGCTGGGTACCAATATCACGGAGCTTTCGCAGTCGCTTGCAGCGACTACGAGTGGTCCTGCGCGGGCGCGTGCCGTCGCCGCATTCCTTGCCCAGCATCCGGACGTGTTCGGATCGTTCAAGACTGAGCACGACTCGGCATACCTCTACTATCCCGGGCACGATCACAGTCCGGATGCCGTGCGTACTTCGTCGACGTTCCCTGTCGGGCAGTGCGTTTCCGAATTCAATTACTCGACCGATCTGAGTCATGCCCAGTGCGTCGCCGGGCAGCGTATCCGGGCATACAGTCTGTCGTTCATCAAGGACAAGGGGCGCGTGATGCTGCGAACGGGCGTGCTCGGACTCGACTCCTGCAACTGAACTGCGCGCCGCTGCACGGACTGACGCCCTGAGGCTTCTGTCGGGTAAGCGGCATGACGGCGGCAAGTTGCGACAGTCCTGCGCATGGAGGCAGATAGCGTCACATCTGCCTGAACAACCCCGCATACGCGCGACTGACCGGCAGCATTCCCCTCTGCCCGCGCACCCGAATCCGCAACCGTCCCAGCAAATCGCGCTCGACGCGATCGATCGTCGCATACGCGACGATCACGCCGCGGTGCACCTGCGCGAACCGCTCCGGATCGAGCCGTTGCATCAGCTCCTTCAACGGCGTGCGAATCACGAGCCGTTCGCCGGCGGTGACGACTTCCGTGTACTTGTCCGATGCCTGGAAATACAGCACGTCGTCGACCGATACGAGTCGCGTCGCATCCTTCACGCCCACGGTCAGCCAGCGGATCGGCGCGGCATCCCGCGCTTGCGTCGCCTGAGCCAGCGCAGCGGCGTGCGCGACAACCGGCCCGCCGCGCTGGAGCTTCGCGATACAGCGCAACAGCCGCTCGTCCGTCACCGGTTTCAGCAGGTAGTCGACCGCCGCGCGATCGAACGCGTCGACCGCATATTCGTCGTAGGCCGTGACGAACACGACATGTACATCAGGCACCAGCGCAGCGAGCTTCAACCCGTCGATACCGGGCATCCGGATGTCGAGAAACGCGATGTCCGGGCGCGGCGACGCGTTCAACGCGGCCAGCGTCGCGATGCCGTTGCGCGGCATCGCGACGATCTCCAGTTCGGGCCAGAGCTGTCGCAGCCGCTGCGCGAGCGATGCGGACAGGTTCGGTTCGTCGTCGGCGATGAGGGCGGTCGGCATGTCAGTCGATCGGAATCAGCAGGGTTGCGGTGACACCGTGCGCGGCGCCGGTGTTCGTCTCGACGGTGACGCGGCCGCGCTCGCCGTGCAGCGTCCTGATGCGTGCGGCGACGTTGGCGAGCCCGACGCCGCCATGCAGGTGCGTGTCGCTTTTACCGAGGCCGATGCCCGTGTCGATCACGTTCAATGCGAGCCTGTCGCCTTGCATCCTTCCGCGAATGACGATTACGCCGCCGTCGATCGACGGCTCGATCCCGTGCAGCAGCGCATTCTCGACGAGCGGTTGCAGCAGCAGCGGCGAGAACGGCAACGTGTGCAGATCCGCCGGCACGTCGATCGCATACGACAGCCGCTCGCCGAGCCGGATCGACGCGATCTTCAGCAAAGCGTCGACGAGTTCGAGCTCTTCGCCGAGCGTCGACTTCGCATTGCGCGTGCGTCGGAGGCTTGCACGCAGGTATCGGTTCAGGCTGTCGAGCATCGTCGATGCGCGCGCCGGATCTCGCCCGATCAGGCTCTGCACGTTCGCGAGCGTATTGAACAGGAAGTGCGGTTCGATCTGCGCCTGCAGCAACGCCAGGCGCGCGGCGGTCTCGGCCTGGCGCGCTTCGGCGGCTTCGCGCCGCTCGGTTTCGAGCGTCGCACGCATGCGCATGGATTGCAGGAACAGCGACACGCATACGAACAGGACGGCCGAAACCAGGAACGACGGCCCGTAGTTGTCCCACGAGACGATGCGTGCCGAACCGAGCACATGCGGCACCTTCCCGCCGATGATCGCCGCCGCGATCTCGAAACCGGCGAAGACGCTGACCGGTGCGATCACGACGGCCTTCAGCGCAAGCCCCGACACGCGTGGCAGCAGCCGGTTGGCGGCAACACTCGACAGCAGCGCGCAGAAGCCGATGGCGTTGGCGACGACGAGGTAGGGGGCGACGGGTTCGTTGAAATGGATGACCCAGAAGCCCAGGCCGACGACCGAGTTGAAGCACGCAAACCCGAGCAGCGCCATCGGATCGCGCAGCCATTGCGGCGCGCTGCCGGCGGGCGGCTGCGGAATCGGCGAAGTGTCGGACCTGGCTCGCATGATGTCGGGTGAGTGTGGGCGCGTGATGCGCATAGGGCCTGACTTTACCGCCGGATGTGCCGGCAGCGTACGAGCTGCGACGAACGGTGCGCGGCTTCGACGAAGCGCATCGGCCGCCGACGGTTGGCCGGTTTCGGTCACGAGTTTAGTGGAACGCGTTGCAGAAGGGCATCGGACGACACCGGTTTCGCGCCGCGCACGAAACGCCGATCGGTTGTCGAAGCGGGGCCTTTCGGATGTTGTCGAATGCCTGATTCGATGGCGCGTCAATCCTCCCGGCTCGCCGAACGACCGTCGCTACGACGTGCAATTCGTCCGCGAATTCCTGCCTCCCGTCGCAAACCGCGCCGCGCGAAGGGGCCGGGCAGTACGGTGTAGCCGTGTCCATACCGATCAGGCGACTCCAACCATGTCCGCGCTCTTTCACCTGAAGCCTTACGTGTGCGTGATGTTCTGCATGCTGCTCTACATCGGCATCAAACGCTGTTTCCCGCGCGAGGTGCCGGCGGCGCGACCGCTGATCTCGCCCGTCGCGTTCGGGATGCTCGGCATCGTCAGCCTGAACGGACTCTTTCCGCACGCGGGCATCGACGCGAATGCGATCGCGCTGGCGGCTACCCTGGCCGGCGCCGCGCTGGGCTGGCTGCATGCGAGCCGCTGGCGGCTCGCGTTCCGTGCGACGCCGTCGGGCTTGCGCGTGCGCCTGCCCGGCGATGCGAGCCTGCTCGTCACGCTGATGCTGACTTTCGTCGCCGAAACCTGCATGCATTACGCGGTTGCCGCACGCGCGCCGTGGGCGGCGGCGAGCGGCTTCGTGATGCTGTCGTTCGCGGTGTGGGGCGTGCTCGTCGGGATGCCGCTCGGGCGTGCGGTGAACGTGTTCGTGCGCTGCATGCGCGATGCTGGCGAATCGGCACGCAGCGGCATTCCGTATTCGGTTGATCCGCGCTGACAGGCGCGAAAAGGAAAGCGGGAAAGCGCGCGGCTGGCGGCCACGAACGCGAGGCACTTCATCTTCGGCAACCGGATCGGTATCGGACCGAACGCGCGTGCGACGCGCGCCGTTGCTCCCCGTTCTACTGTCACGGTCGCGTCACGATGCGCCCATAAGGTTACGTTCCCGTCGCGGCGACATCGCCGGGGCCGGGGCGTGCGCAACCAGCTTCCGACGACGTGCCCGCGTCGCAGGCGGGCAACCGGGATCTCGCTCCCGGCGGCGTACCGTTCACGCATTCCACCATTTCATTCGAACATTTGAAAACACGATCGACGCCGATTCGACCCGGATCGCGAACGATCAGGAGACTGGGACCATGCTGAGTCCGCATGAATTCTCGATGCTGCTGCGCATTGCGCGTGCGCCTGACAGCGTCGATCAATCGAATCAGGCCTTCGCCGTGCTGGTCGAAAAGCGGCTGGTCGTCGATACGCAGGTGCGCATGAACGCGGTGGCGGCGCGCCCGGCGCTGACGCCGATCGGCCAGATGCTGCTGGCGCGCTTCGACGAAGCGGCCTGAGAGGAAGCGTCACGCCTTCATCGAGACGAAGGGCGTGACGCGCCGAGACGCCGGAAACCGCTTACTGCGCGACCGGCACCGTCACGTCGCTGCCGAACCAGTGCATCGAGATCTTCTTCAGCGTGCCGTCCTTTTGCAGCGACTCCAGCGCGTTGTTGATCGCCTTCTCGAACTTCGGGTTGCCCTTGCGGAACGGGATCGCCATTTCCTGCTTGCCGCCGTTCAGCACCGCGCCCGCGCGCAGCGGCAGGTTCGACGTCTTGATCATGTACGGCAGCATCAGGCGATCGTCGAGCGTCGCCTCGATCCGGCCCGCGGCGAGGTCGCGCAGCTTCTCCGGCGCGCCCGGATACGTCTGCACCTCGATGCCCGGCACGGTGCGCGCCATCTGGTCGTAGTTGGTGCCGAGCGTCACGCCGAGCTTCTTGCCCTTGAAATCGTCGAGCGACTTGAAGTTGCGCGTGTCGTCCTTGCGCTGGATCAGCTGCGCGGCCGAGTACGTGTACGGCTGGCTGAAGTCGAGCACTTCCTTGCGCTGCGGCGTGATCGTGACCTGGTTGACGATCACGTCGAACTTGCCGGCCTGCAGGCCCGCGATGATGCCGCTCCATTCGGTCGGGATGAACTGCGTCTTCACGCCGAGCTTGCCGGCGACCGCGTTCGCGACGTCGACGTCGAAGCCTTCGAGTTGACCCGACGTACCGCGCGAATTGAACGGCGGATACGTGCCTTCGAGGCCGACGCGCAGCACGCCGGCTTTCTTCACCGAATCGAGCAGGTCTTCCGCGTGCGCGGCGACGGCCGTGAAGCCGACGGCCGATGCGAGCAGCAGGCCCGACAGCAGGAACTTCGAACGTTTCATCGCAGATCTCCAGTGTTCAGTACGGTGTTGTGGTGAGCGCCGGGCGCCGGCCGCGCCCGGTGGGCCGCAATACGGGCACGTAGACACTACTCGCAACCGCGCCGCACCGAAAGTCGAATTGGCCCTGATTGCAATCGATTTCATGGGGAGAGGCGACTGACTTCCTGTGGGGTGGACAGGAATCGGTTCGGCTGGGGGGGCGAGCAATTCGGTGAGCAGTCCCGCCCGGATATTTTCCGATTGCACTCGAAATGTTCTTTTAAATCAGGTCATATCTCGGGTTCGTGCCGTAATTTATCTGTAAAATCGCGCGAGCGGAATCAAATGCCGGCGCCATCCGAGGGCGCGTCAAAAGAAGAAAAGGCCGTTCATGAACATGCAGAACACAATTGCCGCATTGCGCGGCGGGTTGCTTCAGCAGGGCCGGCTGCTGAAGCTCGATACGCCGTTAGGAGCCAATACCCTGACCGTGCAGCGGGCGGTCGGCCGTTCGCGCATCGGGCGTGCGTACGAGTTCACGCTCGACGTGCTGTCGACCGATAGCGATCTGGAACTTAAAAAGCTGATCGCGCAGCCCGTCACGTTGTGGATTCAGCAGGGCGACCGCAGCTACCGGCCGATCAACGGATACGTGCATACCGCGCGCCGGCTGGGCGCCGACGGCGGGCTCACGACATATCAGCTCGCGTTCGCCGATTTCACCCATTTCCTGAAGTTCCGCCGCGATCAGCGGCTCTGGAACGACACGACCGTCGACCAGATCATTTCCGACGTGCTGAACAAGCATCCGCAGGCGCAAGGCCATTTCCGCTTTGCGCTGTCGAAACCGCTGCCGAACCGGTCATACACGCGCCAGCACGACACCGACTGGCATTTCGTGCATCGGCTGATGGAGAACGAAGGGCTCTACTGCGCGTGGCAGCAGGCTGACGACGGCAAGTCGCATACGCTCGTGATCACCGACAACCTGCAGGCGTTCGCGCCGCTGTCGCCGGAGGCCGTGCGCTTCTATCACGGCGGCGCGGCCAGCGAAGCCGACGCGTTCACGCAATGGTCGGGCACGCGTACGCTGCAGAGCGTGACGCGCACGACGCGCACGTTCGACTACAAGAATCCTTCGCAGCCGTCGAACCCGAAAGGCACGTCGCTGCCGACGATGGGCGGCCAGGGCGAGTTGCCCGACCAGCTCGAAGTCTACGAGTACACGGGCGCTTATACATACCTGGACCAGACGCGCGGCGACCATCTGACAAAGGTCAAGATGGAGGAATGGGAGTCGCAGGCAAAGCGTTTTCATGGCGCGGGTGGCGTGCGCGCGATCGATGTGGGCAGACGCTTCACGCTGGCCGACCATCCCGAGCACGATCGCGATCCCGCCGATCAGCGCGAATTCGCCGCGATCGAGGTGGCGTGGTGGATCGAGAACAATCTGCCCGTCGCGAGCGACAGCGCGGACTTTCCATACAGTCTGCGCGAGGCATTGACGCAGGCGCAGGAGCGCTACGGCGCCGATCCCGCATTTCGCGTGCCGCACGATGATGGCTCGACCGGCTTCTATCTCGTCGAAGTCGAAGCGCAACGCGCGAGCGTGCCGTATCGCAGCCCGTTCGAGCATCACAAGCCGGAGATGCATCTCGAGACGGCGATCGTCGTCGGGCCGCAGGGCGAGGAAGTCTATACGGACGCGTTGAACCGGATTCGCGTGCAGTTCGTGTGGGACCGCCTGAACCCGGGCAACGAGAATGCATCGTGCTGGGTGCGCGTCGTGCAGTCGGATACGGGGGGCGGCTACGGCGGCGTGCACGTGCCGCGCATCGGCGAGGAAGTGCTGATCGACTACGTCGGCGGCGACTGCGACCGGCCGCTTGCGGTCGGGCGCGTGTACAACGGCGCGAACCAGCCGCAGTGGCATACCGACGGGATCCTGTCCGGATATCGGTCGAAAGAGTATTCGGGCAGCGGCTACAACCAGCTCGTGATGGACGACGCGACCGGGCAGAACCGCGTGCAGCTGATGAGCAGCAGCGCGAACAGCCTGCTGCATCTCGGTTACATCATCGACCAGAGCGGCAATTCGCGCGGCGCGTATCTCGGCAGCGGGTTCGACCTGCGCTCCGATGCGTACGGTGCGGTGCGGGCGAGCCAGGGCCTGTACGTGACGACGCATCCGAAGGCGGCGAACAGCCAGCCGCTCGACGTGAAAGAGGCGCAGCAGCAGCTCGTGACGGGCGAGAGCCTGGTCGAGGCGATGTCGGGCGTGAGCGAACAGCATCAGGCGGAAAGCCTGAAGGACGCGCAGGACACGATGCGCGCGTTCACGGACGCGACGCAGGACAGCGCATCGGGCAGCGCGTCCGGCGGACGTACGGCAGGCGGCGGCACGGGCAATGCGAACGCGTTCAAGGAGCCGGTGATGCTGTTCGGCAGCCCGTCGGGAATCGGGATGTCGACGCAGCAGTCGGTGCATGTGGTTGCGAATGATCACGTGAACGTCGCGAGCGGACAGAGCGTACACGTCGCGGCGGGCAAGTCGCTGATCGGCAGCATCGGGCAGAAGCTGAGCCTGTTCGTGCAGAACGCGGGGATGAAGCTGTTCGCGGGCAAGGGCAAGGTCGAGATCCAGGCGAAGTCGGACAACGTCGAGGTGACCGCGCAGAAGGCGGTGAAGATCGTGTCGGCGACCGACCGGATCGAGATCGCGGCCGATCAGGGGATTCTGCTGACGAGCGGCGGCGGGTATATCCGCATTCAAGGCGGGAACATCGAGATTCACACGCCGGGTGCGGTGGATGTGAAGGGCGCGTCGCATACGTTCGCTGGGCCGGCGAGCATGGGGTATCCGTTGCCGAGTCCGCGGCCGGATCAGCCGGGGCAGCTCGAGCTGTTTCACAAGTACGTGAACGGCGAGGCGGTGAAGGGCGGGCTGTTCACGGTGAAGGACGTGAACGGCGCGGTGCTGAAGAAGGGCGCGCTCGACAACAGCGGCTACACGGTCGTGAGCGGGCTGCCGCCCGGTGCGGTGCGTGTCGAGTTCGGCAAGGACCCACGCGAGTCGGATCAGCCGGCGAACTACTTCAAGCAGGCGAAGTGGCCGGCGGAGCCCGTCGAGCCATCGCCGGAAGCCGCGCAGGCAGCGGCGACAGGGCAGCTTGCCAGCCAGTTGCAGGGGATGACGCCTGCCGCGGCGACGGCTGCCATGGGGTTCGTGAGCGGCGGTGGCGCAGGCGCTGCGCTGGGCGGGCTGGCGAGTTCCGCGATGCCGGCTGCGGCGACTGCGCTCGGCGGCGCGGGCGTGGCGTCTGCGTTGCAGACGGCTTCGAGCCTGAGCGGTGCCGCGAAGCAGGTGGCCGGGATGGTGCAGGCTGCACGGCAAGGCGGACTCGCGGCGCTGGCCGCGCCGGCGGCGAACGCCGCATCCGGGGCGCTGCAGGGCGCATTGCCCGGTGTCGCGGGGATTGCGGGCAAGGGCGCGACGACGGTGGCGTCGGCGGCCGGTGCGACCGGCATGAAGCTGCCGACGAGCGGGTTTGGCGGACCGCTGAAATCCTGAGAGGGCGGCGCGTCAGCCGTCAAGAACAACTAAATCGCGATTCGAACGAAAAACGACATGGCACAACAACTACCACCGGGCGCCGAGAAGGAACAGGCCGTTACCTGGCTTAGTGATGTTTCCCCGAAAGACGTCGCCGCGGTCGGCAACCGCTTCGATGCGTGGTTGCGGCGGATCAGCGGCGACCACATCACGTTCGAGGATGTGAAGACGTTTGCCGGCGCGGTGCCGATCGTCGGCAACATCATGGCGATGGTCGATGCGCTCGGCGATATCGCCGAAATCATCGAGAAGCGCGGCGGTCAGGTGCTCGACTACATGAGCCTCGCGATCAACCTGCTCGGCATCATTCCGATTCCGCCGACGCTCGCGCCGTTCCGGATGTCGGCGCGCCCGCTGCTTGCGCTCGTTCGCCATGAACTGATGGCGACGCGCAACAATCTCGGCGCGGCGATCATCTCCGTGCTGGTTACGCACATCAACGCGACCTGCGCGACCGAGATCGAGGATTTTCTCAACAAGCTGAAAGCTGGCCTCGTCGACCTGCTGGACGGATGCGCGTCGAAAGCCGAGGAGATCATGCTCGCGCTGGCGACCGGCATGGACAAGGCGCTGCACGGCCAGCTGTTCGATGCCAGCGCCAACCTGAAACGCCAGCAAGCGCTCGCGGACAAGATGGCCGACAACCGGCCGTGGTACAGCCCGAGTCGGGTCGGTGACGGCATCCAGTTCGCGTACGAGGGCACCAAGGCGCTCGGCAAGAAGGCCGTCAACAAGACCGCGGGCACCGTCGCGTCGTTGACGCCCGATGCCTGGCTCGAGCCGTTTCGCGGCACGGTGACATTCCTTCGGACCGAGGCACCGAAGATCGCGACATCGATCCGTTCGCTCGCCGGCAGCGAAGAAGGCAAGATGATGTGGCTGGTGTTGCAGCTTATCGAGGCGGTCGGGCGCGTCAAGGCACGCGCGAAGCTTCATGAGCAGAGCGCCGATGTGAAGGCCAGCGGAAAGAGTCAGGCGAAGAAGACGCGCGAGCAGGAAGGGCTGGAGAAAACCAACGGGCAGGCGCCGGCCGAAGGGCCGGGGA
Organism: Burkholderia sp. NFPP32; assembly: GCF_900119325.1. Classification (NCBI taxonomy): domain Bacteria; kingdom Pseudomonadati; phylum Pseudomonadota; class Betaproteobacteria; order Burkholderiales; family Burkholderiaceae; genus Burkholderia; species Burkholderia sp. NFPP32. Next base: position 21,365 of record NZ_FPJP01000019.1, read on the forward strand.
AGAGCGCGTGCAAGGCATGCGGGCTCGGGTCGTCGCCGGCATCGATCGATTTCGCGTTCGGTGACGAGACGTTCTCGCATGTGGATTTCGACCTGCCGGGGGCGCTGCCGCTCGTTTGGGAGCGTACCTATCGTTCCCGACTGTCTGCGTATGACGACGGCGAACTCGGTGCGCGATGGATCACGCCCTATACGACGCGTATCGACATCAGGAATGGTCAGTGGATCTATCGCGATGCGGAGGGGCGCAGCATCGACTATCCCGCGCTCTCGGCGGGGGCTGTGCACGACGATCTGTCGGAGAACCTGACGCTGGCGCGACTCGACGATACGTGGGTGACGATCGCATACGGCCATGCCGTGCTGCATGTGTACGAGCGTCGCGGCGACGCATTCCGGCTCGCGATGCAGAAAGATCGGGCCGGAAACACGATCACGCTGGACTACGATGCACTTGATCGCCTTGCGCGCCTGATCGACGCGAGCGGCAATGTGCTTGCGTTCGAGCACGACCGGCATGGGCGGATCGTGCAGATCGAGCACGTGTTGAAGGGCGGCGAGCGCCGCCTGCTGGCGAGCTACGAATACGATGCGAACGGCGATCTCGTGCGCGCGGTCGATCGTCACGGCAACGCGCGGACCTATCAGTATCACCGTCACCTTGTGACGCGCTATACCGATCGCACCGGTCGCGGAATGACGCTCGAATGGGAAGGCGCGGACGCCGACGACAATGCGGACGCGAAGTGCGTCCGCGAATATGCGGATGACGGCAGCCTCGACATCCGGCTCGCATGGAATCCGAACATCCGTCTGACTTACGTGACCGACGCGCTGGGTCAGATGACGCGGTACTACTTCAACATTCACGGCTATGTGTACCGGATCGTGTATCCGGACGGCAATCAGGAGTGGTTCCGGCGCGATGCGCATCACAATCTGGTGCTGCATATCCGTCAGGACGGCAGCATCGAACGCCGGGAATACGATGCGCGCGGTAACCTCGTTCGGCATGAGCGAGCGGACGGCAGCATTGTCGAGATGGCGTACGACGACAAGGATCAGATGGTGCGGCTCGTCGATCCGAACGGGCATGTGTGGCAGCGCAAATACGACGACGCGGGCAACCTCGTCGAGGAAATCGATCCGCTCGAGCATTCGACGAAGTACGAATACAACGACAACGGGTTGCCGACGCAGATTACCGATGCGAAGGACGGCTCGAAGACGCTCGAATACAACGACGCCGGGCAGATCGCAAGCTACACGGACTGCTCCGGGAAAAAGACGGAGTGGCGCTACGACGATACGGGCCGCGTGATCGAGACAAAAGATGCGGCGGGCGGCGTGGTTGCGTATCGGTACGGCCCGAACGGGCAGCTGACCGAAGTTCGCTCGCCTGCGGGTGTCGAGCAGGTGCAATACGATGCCGAAGGCCGCTTGTTGCGGCATACCGATCAACTCGATCGCTCGACGCGATACGGCTACGACGCGGCGGGTCGCATCGCGAGCCGCGCGGACGCGCTGGGCCAGACGATCGCGTATCGCTACGATCGCCTCGGCAGGCTGACTGCGCTGACCGATGCCAACTTTGCGACGTACCAGTTCCATTACGATCCGGCCGGGCGGCTGATCGAGGAAGTCGGCTTCGACGGCAAGTCGACGCGCTATCAGTACGATCCGGACAGCGGCAGCCTTGTTTCGGTCGATGAGGCCGGTTGCGTGACGTCGATCGACGTCGATGCGAGCGGCCGGCTGCTGAAGCGCGTCGCGGGGGAGAGCGCGGAGCGATTTGCGTACGACCCGAGCGGCCGGTTGATTGACGCGGTGAATCGGTACAGCCGCGTGCAGTTCTTCTTCGATCCGGTCGGCAATCTCGTGCGAGAACATCACGCATACGATCTGTTCGGCGAGCGACGCAGCTATGTGTGGCATCACGAATACGACGAACTCCGTAACCGGCGACGGACGGTGCGGCCGGACGGGCATGCGGTCGACTGGTTGATGTATGGCTCGGGGCATGTGCACGGGATGTTGCTCGATGGCGAGGAGCGTGTGCAGTTCGAGCGCGATGACCTTCATCGCGAGACGGTACGCGTGCTGTCGAGCAAGCTCGGGCAGCGCACGCACTACGATCCGGCCGGACGCGTGCTGCAGCAGACGATCCAGCGATCGACGTCTCCGGCGCCGCTTGCCGAGCGGCGGTATCGCTATGACGCGGCGGGGCAGTTGTCGCGAATCGAGGACAGCCGCAAGGGCGGGACCGACTATCGGTATGACCCGGTCGGGCGGTTGATCGAGGCGGTTAGTCCCATCGCGAAGGAGCGGTTTGCATTCGATCCGGCGAGCAACATCATCGATCCGGTGCGGACCACGGAGATGCCAGCATCTCGTCCTAGCCCGGTGCGGCCGGAAAGCACGTTGCCGGTTGAGGTGCCGAAGGTGCTGGGCAACCTGCTGAAGGCGTATGCGGGGACGCACTTCGAGTACGACGCACGCGGGAATCTGGTGCGCAAGCGTACGCCGGCGGGAGAGCAGGAATACGAGTGGGACGCGTTCAATCGGTTGCTGTCGGCACGGGTTGCGGAGACGTCGCGGCAGAGCCAGGCGCGGTATTTCTATGACGCGTTCGGTCGCCGGATTGCGAAGGAGGTGAACGGCGAGCGGACGGTGTTCGGGTGGGATGGCGATACGCTGGCGTATGAGAGCGATAGCGAGCGTGGTACGCACTATCTCTACGAGCCGGGGAAGTTCGTGCCGCTGGCGCAGTATGTGGCGGAACCGGTAGAGGGAATCGAGACGCCGGAGTGGAAGAGTACCGATCGCTATGTGCCGGAGGAAGATCCGCTGCAGAAGATGCCGGAGCGGCGGGGTGGCGCTGCGCTCTTCTACTACCACTGTGACCAGATCGGCACGCCTCAACTGCTGACTGATGACGACGGTGACGTGGTGTGGGAAGCGTCGTACAAGGCGTGGGGTGAAGCGCGGGAGGTGATCGCTCGGGCGTCGAAGGCGGCGGGGATCGTAGCGAAGAATTCGTTGCGGTTTCAGGGACAGCGGGTTGATGATGAGACGGGGCTGCACTATAACAGGCATCGGTACTATGATCCGGGCACCGGGCGCTTCATCAGCAGGGACCCGATCGGGCTACACGGCGGGATCAACGTCTATCAGTACGCGCCGAATCCGACCGAATGGGTTGATCCGCTGGGCCTGAGTCGATTCAAAAAGACGACTTGGGGGCCGTGTAAAAAGGGAACGGATCTTTCCTATACCGTATTCCAGCAGGACATTGATTGGGATATGGAGCATCGCGGGAAAACGAATTTGCAACGCGCGATGGAGGGTGGTGCGCCATTCATGATGAAGGATGGCGTGCCGCAACAGATTCAATTGCACCATTCGCGGCAGCAATCCGTTGGCCCTCTATTCGAGGTGACCACTAGCACTCATAGAGCGGCGAGTGGCGCAGGTCGAGAGGCGTTGCATCCGTTCGGGAACCAAAAGAATCCTGACTTCCCCGTTGATCGCGGTGCGTTTGATGTTGATCGAAGCCAATATTGGAAAGATCGTGGGGCTGCTGCCAGTGCAGCTAAAAACGGAGGATGTAGTTTATGATTCCATCGACAGTAGAGCATTACCTAGCCACGGCTAGCGGTGATGTGGCTCGCACCGATTCGAAGTCGGCAGAGAAAGTACTCCTTAACTTTGGGGTTTCTCCGACTTCGGAGTTTGGTGAGTTTTATCTACGGTATCAGGGGAGCTTTATAAGCCGTCGGTCCGTCGCTGAGCTTCTGGATATAGAGGGGCCCGCGATTCCTGCGATACCAGATCAAACGGAGTATGTCCGTGATCGCTATCATGTCCCTGAGCAATATCTTGCGCTGACGTCGGATGAGAGCGAGGGTATGTACCTGTATAACAAGACTGACCAAGCAGTTTATGACCTCGACATTGCAGTGCTGGATGATTTCCTGCAAGGAAAAGTGCCGGCTCGCTGGGCGACCTTTAATGATTTTTTAATTTGGTATTTCGAGGCAACACCTTAAGACGAATGGCCGCATTTGCGGCCATTCGTTGTTTAAGCGGCGGTGATGATGAGTGCGCCGTGTTCGACCGTGATGCAACCGCGCTACCCGAACAGGAATCCGGTATGTCCGGTCATCCAGGTTGGCCGGATAAAACCCGGTGGTAGCCTATCCGGCAGTGGACTGGAGTTTGCGTTAACGCAGAAATTTCTCTACTGCCGGATAGGCTTGCGCCGGTTTGCTGGCCCACAGTGGTGTATTAACGCGCAGTGAAGCGAACCCGGCCGAGCGCCGGGTTTGTCGTTTCTGGAGCGCTGACCGATGTTCATCTGGCCTTCATTCAATGCGCCAGTGAGGTCTGGTGCGAAGTGTCAGGGATTGCAAGGAATCGCGTCCTGGCGAAAAAATGCGGACGTGCCGGGGTAGGGTGACGCGAAGGCTTGCGGGACAAGGGATTACGGCCGGTGTGAGGGCGGAATGCGTCCAGGAGGTTTGTTTATAACCGGCATCGGTACTATGATCCGGGCACCGGGCGCTTCATCAGCAGGGACCCAATTGGCCTTGAAGGCGGCATCAACGTCTATCAGTACGCGCCCAATCCGGTTGGATGGGTTGACCCCCTTGGCTTGGCGCGCTGTCCATGCGACTGTGAGAAGGTTCTCGCAAATATGCGAGAAAACGGCCGCGCGTATGGATCAGAGTCAGAAACACCTGCGGACGGTCATCACATCATCCAGCACGCTTGATCGATCCGCTAGGGCTCGCGAAATGTCCCTGCGCAGACAATCGCGAGAAGATTCTAGCCGACGAAGGAGTAGTAACCGGGAGGCACGGGAACCTGGGAAAGATCGGCGGCCAGCAAGACTCCCATCGCATTTACCAAGATGCAGCCGTGAATGGTCTGCCGAACTATGATTACAACGACGCCCCAGCGATCAGTTTGCAGGGACGAAACGCTGACGGTACCACTCGCGGAGCGCCGCACTACCGCGCGAACCAGACTCAGGACAACGCGTCTCTTGCCGGCACCTTAGGAAGCGAGACTGTAGTAGCCTTCAACTCACTGAAGGCTGCCGGGCTAAGCCCCAAAGCGGCTAAGTGCGCTGTCTTACGCGCACTAGGCTATTTCTCCAGCATTGGTGCAAATGCCGGTTCTGGGACGAGCACACCATCGAAACGAATGAGGCTGAAATGCCCCCGTCATTGAATGATCAGGCTTATAAAGTGATTTCCGAATTCCTTGGCGCACTCAACTCGATGGACAAGCATCTACTGGAGTCGACGTTCGGGGTCACCGAACCGATTCTCGATGAGATATGCGAATCGCTCGACGATTATTTTGGAAGAAAACCTAGTATCAGCTTAGCGCCGATTGAAGTGGCTTTTTCGGGCAAGAAAGGATCGAGACCATACATTGATCTCTTCGAGATGGACGACGGTCAATCCTGGGGCGCGGAATGCATCCTTTGGGTGGATGGGAAGGCGCAGGAGCCCATTTTGCACGTCGAACTGAGCGGTAAGAGTGATGACCTGAACCTAAAGTACAAGTACATCGGTTCGTAGGTGGAGCAGTAGCTGACCGCGGACGATGGCGATGTGGTGTCGGAGGCGATGACAGCCCACGCAAAGAAGACCGAAGACGTTCTACGACTCGATGCTCACGCGTGATGAAGTGTGCGCAATTGGGATATCGAACTGGAAGATTGGAGTTTTGGACTGGTGGAGTCGCCTATGCGAATAGTTATTGTGCCTTTAATCCTCCTCGCACTTTCGACAGTTTCATATGCTGACGATTTCCGGCCTAGAGCTGCCGCCTCCCCTGATCTGACGCGTCCAAAGCTCTTCAAAGCCAACGGCCTGACCTTCCAGCTCCCTGCGGACTGGAAGGTCACGGCAAACGATCGACTCCGGGACACCGATGGCCGGGGCGTCAGTATCGAAGCCGACAAGTCCGCATTCGAAGTACTGAATCTGGACGTTGTTGTTCAGGTGCTGCGAACCAAGGCCGCACCTTCTTTCGAAAGTACTGCGCAATATCTTTACGAGAGTCAGGTGGACGACAAGCCCACTCAGTACACGAAAGCGGACTTTGTGCCGATCATGCTGGGCGACAAGTATCCGGCGTTGGCTTCGCGCTATACGCACAAGATCTTCAACGACGATGAGCTTTATGCGCATCGTCTCGATCTCGTCACCAGTAAGGTCTGCGGCAAAGGCTGGACCTGCGTTGTCTTCTCGTCGGGATTGGCTGCTAACGAGAGCGTTGCGAAGCAAGGTATGGCCAAGATCTATGAAACGATTCGCTATCAACCTTGATATAGCGCGATCGATTCGCACGCGTCGTGACAGTTTTCGTGGCCGTTCAGCTCTCACGATAAAGCAGCTGAGCGGCTGCGTCTGTATCAGTGCGCTATCCGCATATCGTGACGACGCGGGGCATCGTCAACATGTCCTGCCCGGTCGTGCGTTGGACCTGTCAACGTTCGGAACGTCGAGTGTCGAATTTCGCGGTTCATTGGCATAATCACGGCCTTTGACGATACGGCATCCGCTGGATGCCACGGTTTCGCGTTCCAGGTGCCGCAGGGCGATAGGACACATCCGACGCCCGCAGGGATTCGTTGACGGCACGTGGGTGAAGCGTTCCCGTGCAGCGTGATTCGAATCGGCAGCCGCTTTTATCCGATGCTCCGAACATAATGCCTACCTCGACCGATACGGCGACTGCAGTCAGCCTGAAACAAGTCCTCGAAACCCCCGGCGATTTCTCCGGATGGCTCTACCTGCCGCCGATGCCGTGGACGCCCGACACCGAGGGCGCCTTCTCCGAAGACACGAACGATACCGACGAGGGCGCGCTCCCCGTCATCGCAACCCAACCCGGCTGGCAGATCACATTGGGCAGCTCAACGATCGAGGACATCGTGATCAACGCGCATGACCAGATCGACGAACCTACGCTTGCGCAGTTGTTCGATGCGTTCGTGTTCTATGTCGAAAACGACGCATTCATTCTTTTCTGACGACACGCAACGAGCGCGCCGAAACAAAAAAGGACCGCTCGGCGGTCCTTTTCCTCATGAGGCGACGCTCTCGCGAAGCACCCCTCAAGGCAACGAAATCGTCAAATTAGCCGACTCCGGGCCTACCTTGATCACCTGCGAATAAGGCGCCAGCGCCTGCAGCGTCTTGTCCTTCAGATACGTATTGAGCCCAAGGAACCCCAGCAACGCCACCAGCGCAAACACCGCCCCGATCGCCCAAACCGGCACCTCGCGCTTCAACCGGTGCGCGATCTGATCCGGCAACGGCCAATGCGGCGCGAACTGCGCCCGCTTGCCCTTCATGTGCGCGATCTCATCCCCCAGCCGCGCCGTCAGATAAGCGAGCTTCTCCGGCCCCTCGAGCAGATACTTCCCCTGGAACCCGAGCAGCAGGCACATATGAAACACTTCGAGCGACTGCAGCCGCGCCGCACCTTGCGCACGACATTCCTCGAGATACTGAAAGAACTTCTCGCCCGCCAACTGCTCGCCGAACAGCACGAGCTGCAGCGGCCGGCGCTCCCAGTCCGTGCGAATCTTGTACTGCGACGACAGCACCATCTCGTCGATGGCCGCACAGAACGCGAACTTCGCGGCGTACACATCCTCGGCGGCGATATTCAGCTTCTTCGCGCCGCGCTCGAAATCCGACAGGAATTCCTGGATCCGCGTACTGAACTCGCTCGCGCTGTCCGGCTCGCGGCCGTTCTTGAGCAGGAACAGCATGAAGAAGCCGTCGTACAGCAGGTCGAGCAGCGAACGGGCCTGGAACGCGGAGTCCGTCGACGCCGGGGTATGCATGGGTGCCGGCGCGTTGTCGCCGAACAGGGAAGGCGCGTAGCTCATGATGTGACCGCGATCAGTTCGAACTTCAGGTCATTGATGCCAGTCGGCGCGTAGATCATTGCGGACTGGGCCTGCAGCATGCGCTCGTACAGCGCGCCGCGCGAATCGAGCGAGAAGTAGCACGCGCCTGGCCGCACCGGAATCGCGGGCGGCACCTGCGGCGTGTACGACAGCCGCACGCCGGGCATCGCCGACAGCACGAGCTTGTCGACGTCGTCGGGTGCGCCGACCTTGAAGCGGGCCGGCACGGCATCGACGAGCTCGACGCTCGGCATGTCCGCGGACACCGCCAGGTAGAACTCGGTCTTGTCGTCGATCTTGCCCGAATCGAGGCGGCCGAGGTGGAACGACGGACGCACCTCGTCGAGCGTGATCGCGAAGTAGCGCGTCGAGATCACGGTGTCGAGCAGCTCGCGCAGCATCAGGTCCAGACGCGCAAAACTCGGCCCCGGATCGTCGTGGCGGTACACGGGCAGATCGGCGAGCGTATAGCCCTTCGAGAACGTCATCAGCTGGCCCGCGAGGCGCAGCAGTTCCTGGAACAGCCGCTCCGGATGCAGCGCCGCGTGCTGGTGCAGGTGCGCGAGCGTCGCGAACGCGGCGTTCGCGGTATGCAGCAGCCAGAACGACGCGATGTCGCCCGAGCGGAATTCGATGATGTTCTTCGACGGCTCGCGGTGGAAGCCGTACAACGCGTTCACCTTCGCCTGCAGCGCGTCGACCAGCTGGCGCAGCCGCTGGTGCAGGATCGGCGACGCGTCGATCGCGAGGCACGGCGGCACGAAGCTGTCGTCGATCTCGAAACCGGACGTCGCGGTGCGGCGCACGCGCACGAGCGGCACGGACAGCAACTGATCGCGCGGTTCGCTGTGCGCGATCAGCTTGACCTGCGTCTTCAGGAACGTGATGTCGGCTTCGGCCGCGTCGGTGAAGTTGTCGGCGACGCTCGTCTGCTCGCTGACGAAGCGCGTCATGAAGCCGGCGGCCGGATCGTCGCTGTAGTTGGTGCCGTTTTCGCGCAGCGGGTGCAGCGCGAGATAGAACACGAATTCGTTGATGCCGTCGGGCAGCGTGTCCAGCGCGATCGGCGGCGGCAGGTCGTCGGCCTGCGGCGCGGCATACAGCGCGCCGTCCGGGAACACGAGCGCGAGATCGGCAACCCGCAGCACGTTGCTGCCGAGTGCGTCGCGGTCGATGCGCACGGAGCGCACGCCCCAGTTGTACGGCTGGATCGCCTGGATGGACTCGAACAGGCGCGCCTCGTGGTACGCGTCCTGTCGCTGAAAGTGTTGAGGCCGGAGGAACAGCCCTTCCCCCCACAGCACCTTGGCCGAATAACTCATGTCAAATCCGGTTAATGTGGCGTTGCGATGTAATCGATTTGTTCGTGCCCGAATTAAATCGCCAATTGTTAACTCTTGTTAATTGACATTCGTGCGTCATGCTTAACCGCAGGAGACCGAAGACAGCATATTCAGCGGTTGTGAAGGCGCACCCTGTTGCGGTGCGATGACGGTGCCGTCGGTGACCGTCATCGCGCAATTATGCAGGCCGATGATTATGCCGGATTTCTCCGACTTCGCCGGATCGAACGTCAGTTTCCATCGTTGCAGTGCGGGATCGCGGAACAGCGCGACGATGCCGAATGCCTGCGCTTCGCGCGAGACTTTCTCGGTCGCCGTATAGCGCTGGCCCGGAATCAGCGTGATTTCACGCACATTCAGCAGGTCGGCGCCGAGCGCGGCCTTTTCCTTGGTCGGATCGGTGAACGCGTCGAACGGCGCCTGCTGGAACGACGTCGGATCCTTCAGCGCGTAGAGCCGCACGACGAGCGCGAGCGGCTTGTGGTCGGTCGCGGCATTCAGGTTCGGCGCGGCAGCCAGCGTGATCCCGAGATTGCGCGGCGGCTTCTGTGCGTCCGGCAGCTCGGGCTTGCCGATGCCGGCGGCCGACATCACGGCGCTCGCGGCCGAGCCGAGCAGCGGGGCGGCCGCGCATCCGGCCAGAAGGGCGCAGGCAACCAGCGGCAGCGCGTAGCGAATCATGGACGATCTCATCGTGTTTCCGGCGTGCCGCCTTTATCCCTGTCAAAACTGCCGGGTATTTCCGCGTTCGCCGCGTATCCCCGACATTGCATCGCTCAATTATTAAGCACGCCTGCGTCGCGGCAAGCGCTCGGAAATTTTTTCCGCCACCCGGGCGGCGCGTCGTGCGGCCAGTAAAACTTGCGCGTCCCGGCCGAAGGAAAAACCGCCGCGAGCCCGCAGCGAGAGGTCATTCGAGGGGGTAGCGCCCGGTTTTAAAAGGAATTACTCTTCACACGACGATTGAATTATGAAAAATTGATCGGTACTATACCCGCGCGCTTCTTGCAAAGCAAAAGAACCAGATTCTCAACGATTTTAAAACTCACGCGCCGGTGGATATAACGATGAAAGACCGTCTCTTCGCAAAACTGTCTGGGGTAGTGCTGGCTTGCGGCGTGATCGCCGGCTGTGCGAGCCAGTCGACCACGCCGCCGAGCGCCGAGGTTTTCAACAAGTCGCTGGCCGATGCGGACGCCGTTGCGAAGTCGGGTGATCAGGACAAGGCTCTCGGCCTGTATCAGCAGCTCGCGAAGTCGGATCCGACGCGCGAGGAGCCGTGGTCGCGCATCGCGCAGATCCAGTTCGCACAGAACCACTACGGCCAGGCGATCGTCGCCGCCCAGGAAGCGCTGCAGCGCGACGCGACCGACCGGCAGGCGAAGAGCGTGCTGGCCGTCGCCGGCCTGCGGATCGCGACGCAGTCGCTCGGCGAATTGCGCCAGGATGCGTCGCTCGCGGGCGACGCGAAGTCGGACGCGCAGACGCTCGCGAAGCAACTGCGCGACACGCTGGGCGAATCGGCGCTGTTCCCGCCGGAGCAGAAATCGCAAACGAAGAAGATCCGCCGCCCGATTCACCGCCCGAAGGTGGCAGCCGGCGCGGCGGCACCAGCGGACAGCGGCGCCACGACGCCGCCTCCGCCCCCGCCGACGTCGAGCGGCAGCGCGCCGCAGAAAGGCGGCGCCGACCCGTTCAGCGCGCTGCGCAACTGACGCGAAAGCAACTGACGCGAAAACCACAACTAACCTGGGAGCCGTCGATGGCCAAGAAAGAAAGCATTCAGAAAAGCTTGCAGAAAATACGGCCGCCGCGCGTCCAGCTGACCTATGAGGTCGAGAAGGGCGACGCGATCGAGGTGAAGGAGCTGCCGTTCGTCGTCGGGGTCGTCGGCGATCTGGCGGGCCAGTCCGAAATCGAGCAGCCGAAGCTGCGCGACCGCAAGTTCGTCAATATCGACCGCGACAACTTCGACGACGTGATGAAGGCGATCGAGCCGCGTGCCGCGTTCCAGGTGGAAAACCGCCTGAGCCCGGAAGGCGGCAAGTTCGCGGTCGACCTGAAGTTCCGCTCGCTGTCGGATTTCAGCCCGGACGAAGTCGTCGAACAGGTCGAGCCGCTGCGCCGCCTGCTCGAGGCGCGCTCGAAGCTCGCCGACCTGCGCAACAAGCTTGCCGGCAACGACAAGCTCGAGGATCTGCTGTCCGAGGTGCTGAAGAACACGCAGCAGCTGCAGGAGCTCGCGAAGGGCACCGGCGGCGACAAAGACGGCGAATGACGACGGAGTGTTGAGATGAACCAGCAAACGGCTGCGGCCCAAACCAGCGGCGCGGAATACGCCGCCGGGACCTCGTTGCTCGACGACATCGTCGAGAAGAGCAAGGTCGCGAAATCCGATTCCGAACATGCGCGTGCGAAGGACCTGATCGGCGAACTCGTGCACCAGGTGCTCGACGGCACGGTGATCGTGTCGGACAACCTGTCGGCCACGATCGACGCGCGCGTCGCGGAACTCGACCGCCTGATTTCCACGCAGCTTTCCGCGGTGATGCACGCGCCGGAATTCCAGCGCCTCGAAAGCACGTGGCGCGGGATGGATTACCTGGTCAAGGAAAGCAATACGGGCCAGACGATCAAGATCAAGGCGCTGCACGCACCGAAGCGCGACCTCGTGCGCGACTTCAAGGGCGCGAGCGAGTTCGACCAGAGCGCGCTGTTCAAGAAGGTCTACGAAGAAGAATTCGGCACGTTCGGCGGCTCGCCGTTCGGTGCGCTGATCGGCGATTACGAGATCTCGCGCCAGCCGGAAGACATGTACTTCATCGAGCAGATGTCGCACGTCGCGGCGGCCGCGCACGCGCCGTTCATCGCGTCGGCATCGCCCGAGCTGCTCGGCCTCGAGTCGTTCTCCGACCTCGGCAAGCCGCGCGATCTCGGCAAGGTGTTCGATACCGTCGAATACGCGAAGTGGAAGTCGTTCCGCGACGCCGAGGATTCGCGCTACGTCGGCCTGACGCTGCCGCGCTTCCTCGGCCGCCTGCCGTTCAATCCGAAGGACGGCCAGACCGCGGAGAACTTCAACTTCGTCGAGGACGTCGACGGCACCGATCACGACAAGTACCTGTGGTGCAACGCCGCGTGGGCGTTCGCTGCGCGCCTGACGGCCGCGTTCGACGACTTCGGCTGGTGCGCGGCGATCCGCGGCGTCGAAGGCGGCGGCCTCGTCGAGGACCTGCCGACCCACACGTTCAAGACCGACGACGGCGAAGTCGCGCTGAAGTGCCCGACCGAGATCGCGATCACCGATCGCCGCGAGAAGGAGCTGAGCGACCTCGGCTTCATCCCGCTCGTCCATTGCAAGAATTCAGATTACGCCGCGTTCTTCGCTGCGCAGTCGGTGCAGAAGCCGAAGAAATACAGCACCGACAGCGCGAATGCGAACGCCGTCCTGTCCGCCCAGCTTCAGTACATCTTCTCGGTATCGCGCGTCGCGCACTACCTGAAGGCGATGATGCGGGACAAGATCGGCAGCTTCGCATCGGCGCAGAACGTGGAGACTTTCCTCAACCGGTGGATTTCGCAGTACGTCCTGCTCGACGACAATGCCTCGCAGGAACAGAAAGCGCAATTCCCGCTGCGCGAGGCATCCATACAAGTGTCGGAGATTCCGGGCAAGCCGGGCTCGTATCGTTCGGTCGCATTCCTGCGCCCGCACTTTCAGCTCGACGAACTCTCGATTTCTCTGCGACTTGTCGCTGATCTGCCCAAACCGGCAAATTCATAAGCGAGTAAATCGCCCGGGCGGGCCGCCTGGGTAGGACGTTAAAACCACCTCTTTGGGGAGTCGAAGGGCCATGTTACATATGCACTTGCAGTTTGGTAGTCCGGCGGTGAAGGGCGAATCCGCGGACAAAGACCATCAGGGCTGGATCGAACTGAAATCGTGGGATCACTCGATCGTTCAGCCGCGTTCGGCAACCGCATCGACCGCTGGCGGTCACACGATGACGCGTTGCGAGCACGGCGACATGATTTTCACGAAGGAAATCGATTCGTCGAGCCCGCTGCTGTACCAGCACGCCTCGGGCGGCACCACGTTCGACGAGGTGACGGTCCATTTCTCGCGCGCAGACGGTGAAGGCAAGCGCGTGCAGTATCTGGAAGTCAAGCTCAAGTACGTGATCATCTCGAGCATCGCCCCGAGCGTTCGCGAAGAAGGTCTGCCGCTCGAGACGTTCTCGCTGAAGTACGCGGCCGTGCAGTGGAAGCAAACCCAGCAGAAGATCGGCGGCAACCAGGGCGGTAACACGCAGGGCGCCTGGAGTCTGACGAAGAACGACAAGACCTACGCGGTCTAAGGTCGGTTGCGGCAACGGGGCGCACGGCGTCCCGTTGCCGTTTTCGTAGTTCATACCGGCCGATGAAACGATTCGAACCCAGTTTTCTCGACAAGCTGTTCGACGACGAACCGCACCTGCCGGCCTCGGCAGCGATGCGGCAATTGTCGCTGGACGAGCTCAAGACCACGGTCGCCCGCGACGTCGAGGCGATCCTCAACACCCGTATCGCGCACACCGAGAACGAGCTGGCCGAGCTGCCGGAATGCCAGAAATCGGTGCTGACCTACGGGCTGAACGATTTCGCGGGGCTGAGCCTCGCGAGTCACTACGACCGCGCGTTCATCTGCAAGTCGATCCAGCAGGCCATCGCGCGCCATGAGCCGCGCCTGCAGCAGGTACAGGTGACGTTCGAGCTGAACGAGCAGGCGACCAACGCGCTCTACTTCGCGATCCAGGCGCTGCTCGTCGTGCACCCGGCCGAGGAGCCGGTGAATTTCGACGCGATGCTGCAGCCGTCGACGCTGCAGTATTCGGTCACGCGCGCACGCGCCGCGAGAATGCAGTAAATCAAGCCGCCGAGCGGGCCGGACCGCCCGGTGGTCGATCAGGTCCGGCAGGAAATATTGAGGTTCGGGGTCGTCGATGGAAGAATTGCTGCCGTATTACGAGCGCGAATTATCGTTTTTGCGGCGCTATTCGCGAGATTTCGCCGAACGCTATCCGAAGATCGCGGCGCGGCTCGCGTTGTCCGGCGAGCATTGCGAGGATCCGCACGTCGAGCGGATGATCGAGTCGTTCGCGCTGCTCGGCGCGCGCATCAACAAGAAGCTCGACGACGACTACCCCGAATTCACCGAAGCGCTGCTGGAAGTGCTGTATCCGCACTACCTGCGGCCGTTCCCGTCGTGCTCGATCGCGCAGTTCACGCCGGCTTCGCCCGGCCAGCAGACCGAACCGGTCGTGATCGACCGCGGCACCGAGCTGAAGAGCCGCCCGATCCGCGGCGTGCAGTGCCGGTTCCGCACCGCCTACGACGTGACGCTCGCGCCGGTCCGCATCTCGGAAGCGCGCTACACGCCGGTCGCGCTCGCGCCGAGCGCGACGGTGCTGCCGTCCAACGCGACGGGCGTGATCTCGATCACGTTCGAGTCGCTCGCCGCGCAGCTCGATCTCGGCGCGCTGAAGGTGCCGACGCTGCGCGCGCATCTGCACGGCGAGCAGTCGTTCGTCGCCGCGCTGACCGACTGCCTGTTCGTCAACGTGCTCGGCGCGTATGTCGAGCCCGAACGCAACGGCCGCTGGACCGCGCTGCGCAAGCTGCCGATCGAGCAGGCCGGCTTCGACGAGGACGGCGCGCTGATCGATTACCCGGCGAAATCGCATCCCGCGTATCGCCTGCTCACCGAATACTTCGCGTTCCCCGACAAGTTCGATTTCGTCGATTTCGACCTCGCGGCGATCGCGCGCGCGTCGGGCCGCTGCCAGCGCGCGACGCTGCATCTGGTGCTGCAGGACGTGCGCAGCGATTCGCACGTCGCGCGGCTGCTCGAGCTGCTGACGGCAAGCCACTTCCGGTTGTTCTGCACGCCGATCGTCAACCTGTTCCGCCAGCACGGCGAGCCGATCCGCATCACGCACCGCGCGGTGTCCTACCCGGTGATCGCCGAGGCGCGCCGCGCGTTCGCGTACGAGGTGTACTCGATCGACTCGGTGAAACTCGTCAGACAGCAGGCGCATGAAGAATCGGTGATCGAGTTCCGGCCGTTCTATTCGCTGCATCACGGCGAAGCGGCGCGGATCGGTCACTACTGGTTCGCGCGCCGCAACGACTGGGTCGCGCAGAAGAGCCCCGGCTACGAAACCGAGATCTCGATCGTCGACATCGACTTCGAGCCGACGTCGCCGCAGACCGACACGCTGAGCCTCGACCTCACCTGCACGAACCGCGACCTGCCGGCAATGCTCGCGTTCGGGCTCGAAGGCGGCGACCTGTTCCAGGAAGGCGGCGCGCAGACCAGCGGCATCTCGATGCTGCGCCGTCCGACGCAGAGCGTGCGCTTCGAGCGCGGCCGCGCCGCGCACTGGCGGCTCGTGTCGCACCTCGCGCTCAATCACGTGTCGCTGGTCGCGCACGGCCTCGCGCCGCTGAAGGAAATGCTGACGCTGTACGACCTGCGGCGCACCGCCGTGTCGATGCGCCAGATCGACGGCCTCGCCGGCATCGAGCAGCGCGGCGCGGTGCAGTGGCTGCCCGGCAAGCCGTTCGCGACCTTCGTGCGCGGCATCGAGATCCGCCTGACGATCGACGAGGAGCACTTCGTCGGCGCGAGCCTCGCGTCGTTCGTGCGCGTGCTCGACAGCTTCTTCGGGCTTTACGTCCACCTCAACAGTTTCGTTCAACTAGTCGTCGTGTCGAAGCGCACCGGCGAGGAGATCATCCGATGCAAGCCCCGGACCGGCGAATCGATCCTGGCGTAGTCGACGCGCTGCTCGACGAGCCGCACCGCTTCGAATTCTTCCAGGCGGTGCGCGTGCTCGAAGGGCTGTTCGCGCGGCAGGCGTCGGATGCCCCCGGCGCATGGCGGCAGGGCGATGTGGTCGCGCAACGCATCGAATTTCGCAACACGCTGTCGCTCGGCTTTCCGCCGAGCGAGATCGAGGGCGCGCGCTCGTTTGACGACGACGGCACGCTGCTCGATTCGGGCGAGCAGCGCGGCGCCGCGCTCGCGGCCGGCGAGCTCGGCCACGTCGAGCTGACGCCCGCGTTCTTCGGGCTGCTCGGCGGGCAGGGCGCGCTGCCGCTGCACTACACCGAGCAGATCGTCGCGCGCGAGCACCTGAAGCGCGACCACGCGGCGCGCGCGTTCTTCGACGTGTTTTCGAACCGCGCGACCGCGCTGTTCTATGCGGCGTGGAAGAAATACCGGCTGCCGTTCCATTACGAGCTCGACCGCGACGAGCGCTACCTGCCGCTGCTGCTCGCGATCGCGGGCGTGCCGAGCGACGAGGTGCGCGACAGCCTCGCGGCCGGCGCCGGCGGCGTGCTCGACGAAGCCGTTGCCGGCTACGCGCTGGCCGCGCGGCACCGGCCGATGTCGGCCGCGTACCTGCAGCGCACGCTGTCCGACTATTTCCGCGTGCCGGTGAAGATCGACCAGTTCGTCGGCAAGTGGTACGACGTGCCGCCCGACCAGTTGAGCGTGCTCGGCGAAGTCAACGCGGTGCTCGGCGCGACGGCGCTCGTCGGCGAACGCGTGTGGCAGCGCGACATGCGCGCGCGGATCGTCGTCGGCCCGCTGTCCAAGCGCGACTACGAGGCGTTCCTGCCCGGCGGCCCGCAGGCCGTCGCGCTCGAACGGATGCTGACGCTGCTCGCCGGCGTCACGCTCGAATACGAGGTGAAGCTGGTGCTCAAGCGCACCGAGGTCGGCGCAAGCGTGCTCGGCGCGGGCTCGCGGCTCGGCTGGGACGCATTCCTCTGCACGCGCGACGCGATCGACGACCGCTCGGACGCCCGCTACGAACTGCACGTGATTCACTGATTCCTAACGACAACAAACACGCAATCGAACCTGAGATCGACGCCATGAGCACGCCTCTGAAGACCCTGATCACGAAACTGAACCCGCTGTGCCGGCACGCGGCCGAGCGTGCGGCGAGCGCGTGCCTGGCGCGCGGCCACTACGAGGTCGATCTGGAGCACCTGTTCCTCGCGTTGCTCGAGGAGCCGGCCGGCGACCTGCCGCTCGCGCTGCGCGCGAGCCGCGTCGATCCGCATGCGCTGCGCGCGGACCTCGAGCGCGAGCTGACGCGCCTGAAGACCGGCAACACGCGTACGCCGGTGTTTTCGGTGCACCTGATCGCGCTGTTCGAACAGGCGTGGCTGATCGCATCGCTCGATTCGCAGCTCGGCCGCATCCGTTCGGGACACCTGCTGCTCGCGCTGCTGACCGCACCGGATCTCGCGCAGTTCGCGCAGCGGATGTCGTCGCAGTTCGCGGAAGTGAACGTGACGGACCTGAAGCACAAGTTCGACGAGATCGTGGCAGGGTCGAGCGAAGCCGAGCCGCGCCAGGCCGATACCGACGACGGCGGCGTGGCGCCGGCCGCCGACGGTGCCGCGCCCGCGGCCGGCCCGTCGAAGACGCCCGCGCTCGACACGTACACGACCAACCTCACGCAACGCGCGCGCGACGGCAAGATCGATCCGGTGATCGGCCGCGAAGCCGAGATCCGCCAGGCGATCGACATCCTGATGCGCCGCCGCCAGAACAACCCGATCATGACCGGCGAGGCCGGCGTCGGCAAAACGGCGGTCGTCGAGGGCCTCGCGCTGCGGATCGCGGCCGACGACGTGCCGCCGCCGCTCTCCGGCGTCGCGCTGCACGTGCTCGACATGGGGCTGCTGCAGGCCGGCGCGAGCGTGAAGGGCGAGTTCGAGAACCGGCTGAAGAGCGTGATCGACGAAGTGAAGAAGAGCGCGCATCCGATCATCCTGTTCATCGACGAGGCGCACACGATCATCGGCGCGGGCGGCCAGGCCGGCCAGAACGACGCGGCGAACCTGCTGAAGCCGGCGCTTGCGCGCGGCGAGCTGCGCACGATCGCCGCGACGACGTGGAGCGAATACAAGAAGTACTTCGAGAAGGACGCGGCGCTCGCGCGGCGCTTCCAGGTCGTGAAGGTCGAGGAGCCGGGCGAGCCGCTCGCGGCCGCGATGCTGCGCGGCATGTCGGGCCTGATGGAGAAGCACTTCAACGTGCGGATTCTCGACGATGCGATCACCGAGGCCGTGCGCCTGTCGCACCGCTACATCAGCGGCCGCCAGCTTCCCGACAAGGCGATCAGCGTGCTCGACACCGCGTGCGCGAAGGTCGCGCTCGCACACAGCGCGACGCCGGCCGCGATCGACGACACGAAGAAGCGGATCGAGCGGATCGACGCGGAAATCGCGTCGCTGGAACGCGAGGCAGCAGGCGGCGCGCCGCACGACGAGCGTCTCGCCGAGCTGCGCAGCGCGCGCGACACGGCGCTGGAGCAACTCGCGAAGGACGAGGCGCGCTACGAGGCCGAGCGCGCGATCGTCGCCGAGATCACCGAATTGCGCGAAACGCTCGACAAGGCGCGCGGCCCGTCCGAGGACGGCCAGCCGGTCGACGTGCAGGCGACGCGCGACAAGCTTGCCGAACGCGTCGCGGCGCTGCACGCGCTGCAGGGCGGCGAGCCGATGGTGCCGCTGCAGGTCGACGGCCACGTCGTCGCCGAGATCGTCGCCGCGTGGACGGGCATTCCGCTCGGCCGGATGGTGAAGGACGAGATCGACACCGTGCTGAACCTGCAGCCGCTGCTGACCGCGCGCGTGATCGGCCAGGACCACGCGCTCGACGCGATCGCGCAGCGCGTGCGCACCGCGACCGCGAACCTCGAGGATCCGAACAAGCCGCGCGGCGTGTTCATGTTCGTCGGGCCGTCGGGCGTCGGCAAGACCGAGACGGCACTCGCGCTGGCCGACATCCTGTACGGCGGCGAGCGCAAGATGGTCACGATCAACATGAGCGAATACCAGGAAGCGCACAGCGTGTCGGGCCTGAAGGGCTCGCCGCCCGGCTATGTCGGTTACGGCGAAGGCGGCGTGCTGACCGAGGCCGTGCGCCGCAACCCGTATTCCGTCGTGCTGCTCGACGAGGTCGAGAAGGCGCACCCCGACGTGCTCGAGATGTTCTTCCAGGTGTTCGACAAGGGCACGATGGACGACGCGGAAGGGCGCGAGATCGACTTCCGCAACACGCTGATCATCCTGACGTCGAACGTCGGTTCGTCCGCGGTGATGGCGGCGTGCCTGAACAAGCCGGCCGAGGAGCTGCCCGATCCGGACGCGCTCGCCGAGACGCTGCGCCCGCAGCTATACAAGACCTTCAAGCCCGCGTTCCTCGGCCGGATGAAGGTCGTGCCGTACTATCCGATTTCCGACGACGTGCTGGCCGAGATCATCGAGCTGAAGCTCGAGCGGATCCGCCGCCGGATCGACGCGAACCACAAGGCCGCGTTCGAATGGGACGAGTCGCTCGTCGATGCGGTGCTCGCGCGCTGCACCGAGGTCGATTCGGGCGCCCGCAATGTCGACCATATCCTGAACGGCACGCTGCTGCCGGAGATCGCGGGCCACGTGCTTGGCCGGATCGCCGACGGCGAGGCCATCGCGCGCATCGCGGTGCGTGCGGACGAGGCCGGCGAATTCGCCTATACGGTCGAATGAGCGGTCGAATGAGCCCGCGCGCGCGACATCTGATGCATCAACGGATTCACTGAACCATGCCGATCAATCTCCCCGAGCTGCTGACGCCGATCAGCGACGCGTCGCCCAGCGGCGACGACCTGCTGTTTTCGAACGAATTCGACGCGATCCAGGACGCGCGGCGCTACGACGATCCGACGCTCGACCAGGGCGAATGGGTGACCGAGATCAAGGAGGCCGACTGGGGCTTCGTCGTCGACCATGCGGGCGAGCTGCTGCGCGCGCGCACGAAGGACCTGCGGCTCGCCGTATGGCTGACCGAGGCGCTCGCGCTCGAGGACGGCATCACCGGCCTCACCGAAGGCTATGCGCTGCTCGAGGGCCTGTGCCGCGAGTTCTGGGACAGCGTGCACCCGCTGCCCGAAGGCGACGACACCGAGTACCGGCTCGGCAACGTCGCGTGGCTGGCCGGCCGCACGGCCGAGCTGCTGCGCGCGGTGCCGCTGACGGACGGCGCGTCGAACGCGTTCAGCACGCTCGACTGGGAAGTGGCACAGCACGTCGCGCAGTCCATCAAGCGCGACCCCGAACACGCGGACGACATCGCGCGCGGCAAGCCGTCGATCGACCAGATCGATGCGTCGCGGCGCGTGACGCCGATCGCGTTCTACACGGCGCTGCTGGCGAACCTGAAGGCGTTCGAATTCGCGCTCGATGCGTTCGAGGAGCGGCTCGTCGAGCGCGCGGGCGATTCGGCGCCGAGCTTCCGGCAGGCGCGCGACGCGTTCGAGACCGTGTACCGGCTCGCCGAGCGCTTCGCGCGCGAGCAGGGCTATACGGGCAGCGCGCCGCACACGCAAGCGGCGCAGCAGGCGCAGCCCGAGCGCATCGAGCCGGTGTTCGGCAATTCGATCCAGACCGAGGAGACCCACGTGCAGTCGCAGACCGCTCCGCGTCCTCCGGTGACGCAGATGATCGCCGGCATCCAGAACCGTGCGCAGGCCGTCGACCAGTTGCGTGCGGTGGCGCGTTATTTCCGCCAGACCGAGCCGCACAGCCCGGTCGCGTATCTCGCCGACAAGGCGGCCGAATGGGCAGACATGCCGCTGCACAAGTGGCTCGAGAGCGTCGTGAAGGACGACGGCTCGTTGTCGCATATTCGCGAACTGCTGGGCGTGCGGCCGGACGAGCAGTCGTAATGACCGTGTCGGGCCAAGGTTACTCGGGGGTGTCCGAGGTGCCGTGAGAGAAAGGCTGTTTCCTGAGAGCGCAGGCCCACGCGGGATCGCGGTAACAACAAGATGGATGACGCATGAACGTGACCGAACTCGCACAGGCGATTCGCGGTGGCCTGATTCAGCAGGATCGTCTGTTGAAGACGGACATTCCGTCGTTGCCGAACAATGCACTCGTGCCGCGTCGGGCCGTGACCCATTCCGAACTGGGGCGCGATTTCAGCGTCACGCTCGATCTCGTTTCCACCGCGAGCGACATCGAGCTCAAGACGCTGATCGCGAAGCCGATGACGCTGTGGATCCAGCAGGCGAACCAGTCGTACCTCCCGATCAACGGCTATATCCATACGGCGCGCAGGCTCGGCGCGGACGGCAGCCTGTCGAGCTACCAGCTGACTTTCTCGTCATGGATGCACTTCCTCAAGTTCCGCAGCGACATGCGGTACTGGCAGGACCAGAGCGTCGACACGATCCTTGGCGACGTGTTCGATACGCATCCGCAGGCCAAGGGGCGGTATCAGTTCGCGCTGTCGAAGCCGCTGCCGTCGCGGTCCTACTGTCGACAGAGCGAAACCGACTGGAACTTCGTGCATCGCCTGATGGAAGACGAAGGGCTGTTCGGTTTCTGGCGGCATGGCGAGGACGGCAGCGCGCACACGCTCGTCATTACCGACGACCTGCACGCGGCCGACGAACTGTCGCCGAATCTTGTCAGGTTCGACCGCTCGGGAACGGGTAGCGAAACCGCCGGTTTCACGCAATGGGCCGCGTCGCGGACCTTGCAGAGTTCGCTGCACACCACACGCACGTTCGATTACAAGTCGCCGTCCTCGGCGGCCAATCCGAACGGCACGACGTTGCCGACGAAGGCCGGCCAGGGCGATCTGCCGAACCAGACGGAAATCTACGAGTACACCGGCGCGTATACGTATGCGGGCCAGGACCGGGGCGAACATCTGTCGAAGATCCGCCTGGAGGAATGGGAGTCGCGCGCGAAGCGCTTCTTCGGCGTGGGCGGCGTGCGCGGGATCGACGCCGGGCGGCGCTTCACGCTGGCGGATCACCCCGAGCACGACCGCGATGCGGCGCAAGACAGGGAATTCGCGGCATTGAAGGTGTCGCGGTACATCGAGAACAACCTGCCGATCTCGGACCACGAAGCGAATTTTCCGCACAGCCTGCAGGATCGGCTGGCACGGGTGAAAGTCGGCCACGGTGAGGCGGGCGCATTCGAAGTCGGGCATGACGACGGTTCGGCCGGGTTCTATCTCGTCGAAGTCGAAGCGCAGCGCGCGGCCGTGCCGTATCGCAGCCCGTTCGAGCACCGGAAACCCGCGATGCAGCTCGAAACGGCCGTCGTCGTCGGGCCGAAAGGCGAGGAGGTGTACACGGACGAACTGAACCGGATCAAGGTCATGTTCGTCTGGGATCAGCAGAGCGCCGGTCGCGAAAACGCGTCGTGCTGGATGCGCGTCGTGCAGTCGGATACCGGCGGCGGTTATGGTGGCGTTCATATTCCGCGGATCGGCGAGGAAGTGATGATCGGCTACATCGGCGGGGATTGCGACCGGCCGATCGTGATGCATCGCGTCTACAACGGTGCCGCCAAGCCGCAGTGGCATAGCGACGGGATCCTGTCGGGGTTCCGGTCGAAGGAGTATGCGGGATCGGGTCACAACGAGATGGTGCTCGACGATGCGACCGGGCAGAACCGTGCGCGCCTGTTCAGCAGCAGCGCGAATTCGCTGCTGCATCTCGGCTATCTGATCGAACAGAGCGGCAACACGCGCGGCGCGTATCTCGGTTCGGGTTTCGATCTGCGCACGGATGCTTACGGTGCGGTGCGTGCGGCACAAGGGCTGTATGTCACGACGCACCCTAAGCAGGCGAACAGCCAGCCGCTCGATGTGAGCGAAGCGCAGCAGCAGCTCGCCAATGCCGACGGGCTGCTCGAGTCGATGTCGCAGGTCAGTGAAATGCATCAGGCCGAAAGCCTCGGTACCGGGCACGATGCGCTGAAGCAATTCACCGACGCGACGAAGAACAGTGTGGCGGGTGCGTCGTCGGGCGGTAGGACCGCCGGCGGCGGGACGGGGAGTGCGAATGCGTTCAAGGAACCGGTGATGCTGTTCGCGAGCCCCGCGGGGATCGGGATGGCGTCGCAGCAGAGCACGCACCTGGCTGCGGACCGGCACGTCAATCTTGTCAGCGGTCAAAGCACGCATCTCGCAAGCGGCAAGTCGCTGGTGGCGAGCGTCAAGGAGAAGCTCAGCCTGTTTGTGCAGAACGCGGGCATGAAGCTTTTTGCCGGCAAAGGCCCGGTCGAGATCCAGGCGCAGAACGACAACGTCGAGATGACCGCGCAGAAGGCTGTCAAGGTGGTGTCGGCGACTGCATCGATCGAAGGTGTCGCGAAGCAGGAAATCCTGCTGACGTCGGGCGGCGCGTACGTCCGGATCAAGGACGGCAATATCGAGATCCACGCGCCGGGGAAGATCGACGTAAAGGGCGGGCAGCACGCGTTCAGCGGGCCGACGAGCATGCACAAGACGTTCAAGACGGAAGGCCGCAAGGCGGACATGCGGATTCGCTATGTCGACGCCGACGGGAACGTGCCGCACGGGGAGCCGATCAGGTTCGCGACCGAGGACGGGACCGAGCATAGCGTTGCGCTCGATACGGAAGGCCGGGCGGAGTTGAAGAACATCGATTTTGACGAGTTCGTGGCCAGCCAGGTCAAACGGACGGGAGAGTGAAATGGGTAGGCCTCTTGTTCAACATAACGTTTGTATCGATCTGCCGGGAGAACCGGTCAACTGCAGAGCCGAGACGGAACTGACGGTGCTGTTGCGCAAGCATCGGGACGTTGTATTCGACATCAAGCTTCACGCCGGCGCGACCTATACCGTCACCACGACACACCCCGATAAACCCAACGGGCGCTTTTATGACACGAAGCGGAAGGTGAATGTCGGCAAGACAACCTTCAAGGATGGGGAGCCGTGCCACATCTGGATCGGCCGTACTTTCGAGGGTAGTCTGATTCTCAAGCAGGGCGAAAAGGTGCTTGGGCACTATCCGATTGCCAAGATGGACTGTACAAAGGGTTGTACGGACGATCCGAAGGATAAGCCGGCGCCGGTTCTGATTACACTCCACAACGACAAAGAGTGGGCGAAGGATTTAATCCGGATTTCGGAAGTTGGAGTGCTAGGCAGTACTCCTCCGTCGCCGTCTCTAATGTCGGCTCTGGATCGGGCTCGTCAGGCACAATCCAAAGGTGATTCGTCTAGCCAGCTGAGCGATAGCCCGTTCCACTCAAAAAGGTCGACAGCGGGAGTTGCCAATATTTATTCTAATGAGGCATTAAATTTCTCCAGGGATGGCCGGGAAATAAACTACTCCGTTCACATGTTTAGTGTGAGGCGGAATGTTGGGCTGGAGGAGCCTAATTGGGTGCTTAAGTTTTTTAAAGAAGGTGACAAACCTTACGAGTTTAAGCCCAATCCTCATGATGTTATATCGAGAAACTGGCTGCTTATGCAGGCTGGAAATATCGGCATGTACATCAAGGATGCTTGGTATGGCAATGAACCCTGGGCGAGGGATTTTTTTAAAAGATCGTTTTATCTGATTAAGCGTGGTGGCGAGACGGTGCTCGCGTTCTCCACCGTCCCGGAGGACTGGAAGACTCTGGGATTTCTATTGGTCGGCTATCAACGAGAGGTGCAGGCTGGCACCAAGCTGGCGACGATAGCCGGAGGGGCAGGGTCACTGTCATCTGCCGGGGCAGCGGCATGGAACGCGGCCAAGGGATCCTTTGCCGGAAACTCACTGATTGCATTTTTTATCGGCGCCGGGATAGACACATTTGTCTGGTTTTCGGATCCGGCTCAGGATTTTCGTGATTTAATCGCAATATTGCTGGTGGATGCTTTCAAGGCGGCGGTGGTTGGCGCGGCAATAAGTCTTGTTAACGCGGCGGTGGTGACTGCGGCCGCGGCGACAGGGGTGACGGTCGGTGCTTTGGCGATAGGTGGCTTTGTTTTGATTGTGGGCGTTGGGCTGCTTGTTGATTATTTGTTTGATGCTAGCGGGAAAAAGTTCGTAAAACTTCTGTTTCACAATCCAAAATATATAGCGAATGAAATGGAGGCTATGATACAGAAGGCGGGAAAAGTACTTGAAGAGAAATTACCTAAGGATTATGGTGATTATTATTCTGGGTCAAAGTGGATTATGGTCCCGTAAAGACATACTTTAATGTGATTTTTTTTGGATTGAAAATTGATGGCAATTCAGTCTGATATTGATGATGGTTCGCCGATAGATTTGCATGGAAAACTGGCTGCGATTGAATTGGTGTTTGGTTTGCTAGTGGCTGGTATGTATTATGTATTCTCGCAATTGGGTGTGATGGCGGATTTTTTGTGGAAGCTGATGCTGGTTGTCCAGGTTTTTGTGTCGGCTGTGTTGCTTTTTCATTATGTGATAAATCGGCGGTCACGCAGACTCTGGGTTGAAGGCGTTGTCTCTATGTTGGCGCTGGTTCCGTGGTTGATGATTGCATTGATTTGGTTGTTTTACATGTTGTATATCCCGGTGCCCGTTGTTTTGAAGGCTTCGGTGGTTGTGATTTGCTTCGGCATTATTGGGCGACATGCCTTCATGGTTCTTTCGGATTTTCGTCGCGCCGCAAAGAAGGAGGCGGTTTTGAGTACGATTTATCGCGACGATGGCAATAATTTTATTTTTCGTAGTTCACGTGTCGGATACATCGACCAATTGACGTCAAGAAATCCATTGAAAGGGTCGGTGTTGTCGGTGGTCGGGTATTTGGCGCCTTTTGCCGCGGCGTTTGGGTTGAGTGCGAATCACATTTTTAACGATAACGTTGGCCCTCAAGTGATATGCATTGTTTTGTCGCTCGTCGCGTTTCCAATGTCCGTTTCGATTATCGGGAATTTTTACGTAAAATCGCTTTTTTTTCGAGTGTATTTGCCGTTGAAGCTTGAAAAAAAGACTGGGAAAAAAGTCATTCTTGGTGCGTGAATATGCGTCTGCTCGCAGCGAAATGATGGGACTTGGGCAGTGCATGCAAGGAGACGCCACGACTTGCCGTCGGCGTGTTCGATGATTCTGATACGCGTTACGCAGTTGGTGCGGCCTCGACTTGATACCATTCGACGCGCTAGAAGCAACCATCCGCCGGCTGTCTCCTTACACGCGCCGGCGTCAGGTCACGATCTACCGATTTGCGATTTATGTGGCGCCAGCACATCCTGAAAGCGCATGACGAAAATCGACTCGTAGTAACCAACTGAAACGACGGAGTGAAGCGCCATACCCGACAGATACCGCGCGATTTTCAGAGCGAATCTGGGGCCGGTGTTGGCGGATTTGCTGTTGTTCTCGACGGTACTGCTGTACGCATGTTCGCAGTTTTTCGTCGCCGTTATCGTCAAGGTAGCCTGCTGATGACTGGCATACCGCGTCGACTAGAGGACATCCACGAGAGGTCCTGAGCGGACGAGCGGTAGCCCGCCAGGACGCGTCTTCCGTCAGAAAGGGTGTGAAGGCCTGAGTGGAGACATGCCTGTCGACGCACCGCGCCGACCGCATTCGCCGAAGCAAGGCGAACACCGGCCCGCGCGGTGGCAATGCGCGCGCTTACTGCCCCACCCGGAACTCGATCCTCCGATTCCTCGCCCTTCCATCCGCCGTATCGTTCGGCGCGATCGGCTGATCCGGCCCGACGCCCGTCGTCGTCATCTGCTGCGGCGGGATGCTCTTCGTGATCAGGTAACCCTTCACCGCGTCCGCGCGCGCCTGGCTCAGCGCGATGTTCGACGTCCGGTTCCCCGAGTTGTCGGTGTGGCCGATGATGTCGACCGTGCGGTTCTGCATCTTCGCGAGCGCGGCCGCCATCTGGTCGAGGATCAGCCTGCCCTGCGGCGTCAGCGTCGCGCTGCCGGTCTCGAACTCGATCGTCCGGTTCGCGAGCGTCTGGTCGAGCACGCCTTGCTCGGACGCCGACACGCGCAGCCCGTTCTTGATCGTGTAGGTCGGGTTCAGCGTGTTCGCCATGTCGCTCGCGAGCTGCTGGCGCTGCGCCTCGTTGTGCACCTCGCCCTTCATCTCGATCTGCGTGCCGTTGATCTTCAACTGCCCCTTGCTGATCTGCTTGAGCTGCGTGCCGAGCAGCTTCTGCACGTTCGCGCTCCAGTTCGGCGGCGTCGCGACGTCGCCGACCTCGATCTGGTCGACGACGTTCGTCGCGCCGTAGGTATCGCGCAGCTTCTGCAGCACGGCGGCCTTGGTCGCCTCGTCGGGCACCTTGCCGCCGACGACGACCTGGCCGGGCGCCGCGTTCGCGGGCGGCGGCGTGATCGTGCCGGCCGTGCCGTGCACCACCGTGCCGGACGCGGTCGCAGGCGCGGCGCCGGGGGGCGTGTTCGACGACGGCAGCGCGGTCGTCGCGACCGAGCCGTTGCCGACCGGCGTGACGGTCGCGCCGGTGTTCTGCGCGAAGGCTGCGCCGCTGGCAACGAGGCCGGCGGCGAAAAGAGCAAGGAGGGTGGAGCGGGCGGGCGAGAGCCGCGGGCGCCGGGCGTGAATCGTGCGATGCATCCCGTCAGCCTCCGATGAACGCTTCGCGGAACGCGTCGATGGCGACGCGCAGCGAGAGTTGCGGTTGGTCGAGGTAGCTGACGAGCTTGCTGATCTGGTGATCGTTTTGCGCATGGGCGTCGATCCACTCGGGATCGTCGATGTCGATGTTGTGGGCGGCGTAGGTCTGCGGATCGACAACGCTCAGCAGTGTCTTCGCCGACGCGCCGTTGAAGCCGATGATCAGGCGTTCGCGTTCGGCGATCGAGCCGATGAAGATCGCGAGCTCGAAGTCGGCCTGCGCGACGAACGGCGCGATCAGTTCGAGCCAGAACGCGGCGACGAGGCTGCGGTAGAACGGATCGACCGGCAGCGGCAGCGTGAGGCCGCGCTCGATGTGCGACGAGCCGCTTTGCATCACCGGCCGCAGCAGCGAGCCGAGCGCGAGCATCGCGCCGCGCAGCCGCACGGGGTGGCCGCTTTCGAGCAGCATCTGCTGCAGGCCGTACAGCGACTGGTGTTC
The DNA here is from genome assembly GCF_900119325.1 of Burkholderia sp. NFPP32. Lineage (NCBI taxonomy): Bacteria > Pseudomonadati > Pseudomonadota > Betaproteobacteria > Burkholderiales > Burkholderiaceae > Burkholderia > Burkholderia sp. NFPP32. The sequence continues at coordinate 49,588 of NZ_FPJP01000019.1, forward strand.
GACGAAATCGTTGAAGGTGCCGTCATGCGACGTGCCGGGGCCGCCGACGTCGATCGGCACCTGCGTGTCGCCGAGCGCCTGCAGCGCGCCGGGCGGCTCTTCCTTGCCGAGCAGCGGCGGGATCTGCGTGGCGACGCGCGACCACAGCCGCGCGAACGCGAGCGGGCTGCGCGCGAGGAACGCGAGCGGCCGGTCGACCTCGAGCGCGGTTGCACCGAGGAACGGGAAGCGGCGCATCGACACGTCGTGGCTCGCGACCATGTGGCCCGCGATCGCGAGCTTGCTGCGCGAGCCGAGGAACGCGAAATGCATCGGCTTCGCATCCTCGTAGACGAGCTTCCAGCGCGGATCTTCCGCGAGCAGTTCGAGCGCCTGCGCGATCCAGCGATCGAGCGTCTGCAGCAACTGCGGATTGTGCGGGCTCTTCACGAAGTCGCCGCGCGACGGAATCTTGCCGAAGTAGGCGATTTGCGCCTGTACGGTTTGCGTCATTGCGCCCCCTGTGCATTCGTTGCGTTGGCGGCCGCGATGGCCGGCGCTGTGCCCGGCGTGCCCGTGCCGGACTGGGTCGCGTTCTGCGCGGCGCCCGCGCTCGCGTCGGCGACCGACGACGGCAGTTGCAGGCCGCGCAGGCTCTGCTGCTGCGGCTGGTCGCCGCCGCCACCCGTCGGTTGCGACGTGCTGATGATGCGCATCGTCACCGACACGTTCACGCTGCCCTGTACCCACGTCAGGTCGAAGGTGCCGTCCGGACGGCGCTTGCGCTGCGCCGAGTTGATCAGCTTCTCGAGGCCGTAGCGGCCCGGCTCGTTGACGAGCTGCACCGTGCGGCCGTCGAAGGTCGTCGCGGACAGCGTCGCGCCCGGCGAGCCCTGCGGGTTCGGCCACACGAAGTTGGTCCACTGCGGCGGCGTGTTGCGGTAGCGCAGTTGCTGCCCGTCGATCGCGATCGTGTATTCCGTCGTGCCCGTGCTCGGCTGCGGCAGGATCTGGAACACCGTCTGCGGCTCGGACGCCGCGGCCGCGCCGCCTGCCGCCCCGCCCGCGAGCGGTGCGACCCAGCGCGCGAAGCCGTTCGTGAAGTCCGGCGTGAGCCCGATGCCCATGTCGCCCCACGTGCGGGCGGCGAGCGTGTCGCCGCGGCGCACCGCGAGCGGCCCGAGCGTCGTGCCGACGAACTTCGCGATCGAGCCGTCCGGGCCGAACACCTGCGCGATCTCGCCGGCACCGGCCTCGACCTTCGCGTTGGCCGCGAACGGGTACTTCGTCGCGAGCGAGTTCTGGAACGGCTGGTAGACCTGCGCGTTCCACACCTTGTTGACTTCAGCGCTGGCCGGCTGGATCACGACCGCGAACGCCTGCATCAGCGGCCGCACGAGCAGCGGACGCAGCGACTTGCGTTGCGAATCGGTGAGGCCCGTCAGCATCTGCTCGTCGACGAGCTTCAGCGACTCGGCGAGTTCCGAACCGTTGCCGTCGAGCGTCTGCTGCATCAGCTGGCGCGCGCCGGGGCCCGGGTCGCCCTGGTTCTTGATCACGTTGAAGCGGGTCCGGACCTTCGACAGCGAATCCATGTAGCCCTTGAGCATCGACGTGCCGTCATGCGTCGCGACGATCCGCGCGAGGCCGATGAACTCCTGGCCGACCGGACCCATCGGCACCTCGGCCGGATTGCCATTGATGTCGATGTTGGCGGCCGCCACCTGGCCGGCCTGCGAGCGCGAGAACAGTTGCTTGACCCAGTTCACGACGCCCGTCTGCGCCTTCTTGATCGTCACGTTCGCGAGCGACGGGTTGTCCCACGACGTCTGGTCGTACGCGGTCTCGAGGATCTTGCGGATCGGCGAATCCTGAGGGTCGCCGAGGCGGTTCATCCCGTCGACGGCCTGGCCGAAGCTGCTGAAGCCCTGCACCGCGATGCCCTGCATGAACTTCTGCCAGTGCTGCGCGTACTCGGTCTTGTACATGCCGACCAGCGTCTTCTGGATCTGCTCGGGGCTGCCCTCGAGCGTCAGGTCGTCCTGCGTCGACGTGTTCAGCACCCAGTCCTTCGCCTGCAGTTCCTTGGTCGCCGCGTCGCGGATCGCCGGCTGCACGTAGTCGAACCACGCTTCGCGCGTGAACGTGCCCGGAATCGCGTAGCTGCCGGCCACCAGCCCCTGGTTGCCGTCGCCGACGATGCGCGCGATGGTCATCGGCGCGAAGCGGGTCGATGCGCGCGCCTTGATTTCCTCGTAGACGCGCTGGCGGGCCGGCATCCCGCGCACCACGCGGCGCAGGTTCTCGCGGGTCTGGTCGACGAGCGCGAGGTTCGCGTCGATCATCGGCCAGTCGTTGTCGTTCACGCGGGCGAGGTAGAACGAGATCATGCGCTCCGCGCTCTTGATCATCTCGTCACGCGGCATGTTGCCGCGATTCGTCTCGAGCCAGCCGCGCCAGAAGCGGGCGAGCTGGTCGGTCAGGTGCGCCTGCTCGACGTGGCGCTTGTCGGACAGCATCAGGTACGTCTTGAGCGCGTTGTACGCGTCCTGCACGTTGGTCGGCGACGCGTCGCTGTAGAGGCCGCCCTGCGGCGCGGCCGGCTGTTGCGGCGCGGCGGCCGGCGCGGTGCCGGACGCGGCCGGTGCGGCACCGGCCTGCGGTGCGGCGCCTGCCGGGTTCGTCGAGACCGGCATCGTGCCGCCCTGCACGGCGCCCGATTCGGGCGGGCGGGTCATCGGCACGAGCTGCTCGGGATGCGCGTTCACGTCCTTCATGAACGACGCGAGGTTCTGCGACACGGGGGCCAGCAGGATCTGGCGCACGCCGTTGTAGTACTCGGTCAGCAGGTGCTGCTCGAGACGGTCTCCCTGGTACAGGCCGAGCGACACCGACAGCGGTTTGTCGCGGCGGAACTGCTCGAGCTGCTCGATCCGGTCTTCGAGGATGTCCATCGCCTGCAGGCGCGACTGCAGGTCGTTGCGACCCTGCTGCAGGCGCGTGACGTTGTCGAGGTCGGCCTGCACGTTCGAGACGAGCTGCTGGTTGCCGATCGTCGACCAGGTCCAGCCGCCGAGCGCGAGTGCGAGCGCCGCGACGAAGCCGAAGAAGGTCGCGTAGCGCAGCCGCGTCTTGGTCGGGCTGGCGAACTGGCGCACTGTCTGGCGGTCCGCGAAGATCACCTTCGAGAACAGGTCGCGCAGGAAGAAGCCGTTCTTCGAGAACGCGCTGTGCGGCTTCGGCAGCGCGGTCGCGTCGAGGCCGAAGCGGTGCGCGATGCGCTGCGCGGCCGCGCTGTTGGTTTCGCCTTCCTGCAGCGCGCTGGTGAAGTAGAAGCCGCGGAAAATCGGCTTGTACTGGAACGGGTTGTTCTCGAACAGCGTCGCGAGGAACGCGCGCAGCGACGGCTTGATCGTCGAGAATTCGAGCGGGAAGCTCAACTGGCCCGGCGACAGCTGGTTGCCGCGCGACAGCGACAGCTGCGCGACGCTGATCTCCTTCAGCCCTTCGTAGAGTTCCTCGAAGTGCGTGTCGAACTGCGCGACGACGTCGCGCTTGTCGTCGGGCTCGTAGGGCAGCGTGGCGCCCCACACGCGGTCGTACTCGTGCTTGTCGCTGCTGCTGAAGAATTCGGTGAAGCCGGTGATCAGGTCGGCCTTCGTGAACATCACGTAGACCGGCGCGAACACCTCGAGCTTTTCCGTCAGCTCCTGAACGCGCTGGCGAAGGTTTTTCGCGAGGTTGATCGCGAATTCGGGGCGGTTGCCGGTGAGTTCGGCGATGCTCGCGGTGACGATGATGCCGTTGATCGGCGCCTTCGGGCGATAGCGCTTGAGCAGGCCGAGGAAGCCGAGCCACTCGCTGCGGTCTTCCTCGTGCACCGAATAGCGGCCTGCCGTGTCGAGCAGGATCCCTTCGGTCGTGAAGAACCAGTCGCAGTTGCGTGTACCGCCGATGCCGTGGATCACGGCGCTGTTCTTGTCCGCGAACGGGAACTGCAGGCCGGAATTGAGCACGGCGCTGCTCTTGCCCGCGGCCGGGTTGCCGATCACGATGTACCACGGCAGTTCGTACAGCGCGGAGCCGCCCGAGACCTGGCCGATCTTCGACGTCTTGATCGTCTTCACCGCGTCCGACAGGCGCATGCGCAGCACGTCGAGGTCGGCCGTCTTCGCGTCGGGCGCGAGCGCGGCGGCGGCGGGTGCGGCGATCTTGCCGGTTTCCGCCTGCTCTTCCAGCACCTGGCCGAGCTGCTGGTTCGCGCGCTTCACGCGCCAGCGGCGCCACAGCGCGACGACGAGCCACAGCGCGAGGATCGCCGCGAAGGCGATCGCCGCCCACAGGAGCGGCAGCTGCAGCATGTCGGCAACGATGAAGAGGATGGCCGCTAGCGCGACGATCCCGACGATCGAGAGCGTACGCGGATGAGTCAGCACGTTGAGGATGCGTTGCATAGGACGTTCAGGTTCCGGTGCGATTCGGTGAGGCGACGCAGGCGCGCCGAGCGGCAAGGGTGGCGCCGCGATGTGTCGCCATGCTGTCAAACGGGATGAAGGGGGCTGGCATCAATGCGCCCGCGGCATCGGAGAAGGCGCGCGCATTAATGAAAGGACGCTGTGAGATTTAAAACGGATGCGGCGGCCGCAAAAAATCGCGCACCGGAATGCCCGATCGATTGCGCCGCCCGAATCGTTTCCTGCCGGATGATTAAAAAGCCCCATGCCGCCCTCATTATTTCTTGTCCGGCAGCCCTGGCTAGCTGCCGCGTCCCAGTTTAAAACCGGGTTTATGGTATTCCACGTGCCCGAGATCCATCATTTTCCAGCGGCCCCCCCAGGTCAGGCCGACCTGCTCGGCGACCTGGCCGTACAACTGGTAGCCGCGCATCGCCCACGGATCTTTCTCGGAAATGACCAGCTTGCCGTCGCGCAGGAATGCGTTGTCGGCCGCCAGCCCGAATTGGTGATAACTCTGGAAGGCGGCCGCATTGGTCACGTTGCTGCCCATCTGCGCCAGCCGGTTTTGCCGTTCCGGGCTCCGGTAACCTTCCAGCAGCGCCATTTCATAACCATATTGTTCGTGCATGATCTTGTAGACCAGCAGCAAACGCGTACGGAAATCCGGGTCCAGCAGGTTCCAGTCGCGGCTCGCATCCTTCAGCGCCGGGCGCACCTGTTCGACTTCCCGGGTGGCGAAGACTTCCGGCGGCAGCGGCGGAGGCGGCACGAGCTGTTCGCCCTGCAGCAGCGCGGCGATCTTCTCGTCGGGCACGCGCGCCGTGTCGTCGTACTGGAACAATTGCCGGCCGCGTAACGCAATGGCGACCAATGGCGGCGTCGCAAGAATACCTGCCGATACCGTAATCATCAAGCGCCGCCGAACCAGTAAATTTTGCACATCGTTTAATGCGCCGCGCGTAGCGCTTGCCGATTTAACAATCTGACTCCGCGTACGCGCGGCGCGATCGTTCGCACGGCGCGTAAGACGGCCGTGAAACTGGGCGACGGATTCGAAAACCGTCGCGCGGATACCCGGTAAAAGCAACAGTGCCGCAACCGCGACGGCAAGGGCGAAATAGGCGACGAGTGCGACGGCAATCAACGAAATCCCCGGAAATTGGAATTGATTGTGTTTTGCAATGCTTGCTCTTAGAATCAGGCTGCTTTGAGAGGCCGGGCTATATTATCGCGGTGAATTAAACCAGGATTCAATGAGACGCTGAATGAGTGCGCCGGAAAATTCAAATTCGAAAACTCCACCCAGCCTGCTGTCCGATACTAAACCGGAAGGCAACGGAGGAGCTCAGCAGTCTCGCATTCTCGCGAATCTGGAAGGGCGTGTCACGCCGCCCGCCGAACCGGCGCGCCGTTCGCTGAAGGCGCCGATCGCGGCCGTCGTCGCATTGGTGGTTGCCGTCGGCGGCTGGGGCGCATGGCGCATGCAGCAGCATTCGGGCGAGCAGGCCGTCGCTGTCACGGCTGCCGCCGCGCCTGCAGCGGCCGAATCTGCGAAGGCCGCACCGGCCAGCGGTGCCGCCGCGCAGGTCGCGCAGAATGGCGCGTCCGCCGCGCAGCCGGCCACGATCGTCAACGACGATTCGGCTTCCCGGACCGTTGCATCCGCATCGTCCGCGTCCGGTGCGGACAACAGCCGCCTGTCGCGCGCGCTTGCCGATGGCGCCGACGACGCATCGGGCGCAGCCACGGCCGGCGCTGCCGCAGCCGCCACGGCCGCCGCGGCTGCGACGACGAAAACCGCGAAGGCCGACGCCGCGAAGAGCACGAAGGTCGCCGCGCAGGGCAAGGCCAACACGAAGGCCGAGACGAAGGCCGAAGCCCGCAAGCATCGCAAGGAACAGGAAGCCGAGCTCGTGCAGGCGAAGAAGCGCCGCGATGCGGCGTCCACGCGTACCGCGAGTGCGAAGGCGGCCGGGAAGGACGATCCGGATGCCGATCTGCTCGCGGCGCTCGTCGCGCGCACGAAGCCGGCCGACAAGAAACTCGCCGCGCAGAAGGCGCAGGCCGTGCCGACCAAGACGGCGGCGGCGACCGGTTCGCTTGGGGCGCGTGTGAAGGAGTGTTCGGAGCGCGGCTTCTTCGAGGATCAGTTGTGCCGCTGGCGCGTCTGCGACGGCCACTGGGGCAAGGACCCGGCGTGCCCGAACGCCGCGCAGTCGGAGACGCGGCAGTAATCCGTCTCCTGCACGTCACGATGCCGTATCTGCGCCGCCCGTTGGGCGGCGCGTTGCTTTTGGGGCACGGAAGCTGCCGGTATCATGCGGTGCGACACTGTCACGAGTGCGTCACGCCCGTCGGGCATACGTCTCCTTTCTTTTCCCGGCGCGGGCCCGCGACCCGCGATGTGCGGCGCGCCGCGCATCGCACGACTTTCGACACGATGGACCTGATCGTACAGACTTACGGCGCCGACACGTCCGGCATGGTGTGCGGCTTCCGCTTCGTTCCGGGCGGATCCGGCGCAATGCTCGACGCCGATGCGGCCGCCGCGTGGCTGCGCACGTGCCGCGAGCGCGACGCGGTCGCGTCGGACGATTTCGTCTGGCTGCACTTCAATCTCGCGCACGGCGCGAGCGAGCGCTGGATGCGCACGCATCTCGGGCTGCCGGACAGCTTCTTCGCATTCCTCCACGAAGGTTCGCGCTCGACGCGCATCGAGCAGGAAGACGGCGCGTTGCGCGCGATCGTCAACGACGTGATGTTCAACCTCGAGCTGACGCCTTCGGAGATCGCGACGCTGTTCGTCCATGTCGAGCAGCGCATCATGGTCACCGCGCGGCTCAAGCCGCTGCGCTCGGTCGACACGCTGCGCGCATGCGTGCGCGACGGCGAGCAGTTCCGGTCGCCAGCGGAACTGCTCGTGCACCTGCTGCGCGACCAGGCCGACCTGCTGATCCAGATCATGCGGCGCACGAGCATCGACGTCGATCGCATCGAGGATCGCTTTTTGTCGCAGCGGCTCACGTCGAGCCGCATCGAGCTCGGCGCGATGCGCCGGACGCTGACACGTCTGCAGCGCATGCTCGCGCCCGAGCCCGGGTCGATCTTCCGGCTGCTCGCGAAGCCGCCCGCGTGGCTGCACGTGGAAGACACGCAGGAGCTGCGCGAATCGACCGAAGAGTTCTCGCTGGTGCTCGGCGATCTGGCCGGGCTCAACGAGCGGATCAAGCTGTTGCAGGAAGAGATCGGGTCGCGTCTCGACGAGCAGAACAACCGGACGCTGTTCACGCTGACGCTCGTGACCGTGATCGCGCTGCCGATCAACATCGTCGCCGGCTTCTTCGGGATGAACGTCGGCGGCGTGCCGTTCTCGGAGAACAAGCACGGCTTCTGGCTGATGGTGCTGCTCGTCGCGGGCTTCACCGCGCTCGCCGCATGGTGGGCGTTCCGACGTCGCGACGATCGCTAGCGCCGGCGCCGTTTCAGCGCGTCAGCGCAGCAGCGCGATCGCGCGTTCGCCGATCACCATCCCGAGCAGGCCGACGAGCGCGACGAGCGGCGGGGCCGGCGAGCGCACGTGCAGCAGCGCGTACACCACGCCGACGCCGAGGCCCACCGCGAGCGAAGTCAAGTAATCCATCATGGCGGTCTCCCGTGCGGTCCGGCGTCAGGGCTTGAGAATGACGCGCTCGCGCGCACCGGCCAGCACCGCGCGATATGCGTCGTGCGCACGTTCGAGCGGGTACACGTAGTCGTCGCCGATCGGAAACGGGCGCAGCGTGCCGTTGCCGAAGCCGGGTGCGAGCGTGTCGAGGATCTGCGCGACCGCGGCGCCGCCGAGTTGCAGCGAATCGATACCCACGTACGTATGCTGGCCGCGATAGAACGCGAAGATGTCGAACGGCACGCTGCGGTCGATCGTCGAGATGAAGATCTGCCGCGCACCGATCGCCATCGATGCGTTCGCGGCTTCGAAATACGGGCTGCCGACCGTGTTGTAGACGATGTCCGCGCCGCGGCCGCCGGTCGCCGCGTGCACGGCGTCGGCGACGGGCCAGCGCGACGCGTCGATCATGTGCACGTCGCCCGATGCATGGCCGCGATAGCCGCCGGGGCCGCGCTCGACGCCGATCACGGTCGCGCCGCGCGCGCTCGCGAGCTGGATCGCGGCCTGGCCGACCTTGCCGTTCGCACCGAACACCAGCACGACCTCGTCGGCCGTCGGCATGCCGGCCCGGCGCAAACCCTCGTACGCGGTGACGAACGGCACACCGACGCCGGCCGCTTCGTCGAGCGTCAGCACGGCCGGCTTGCGGCGCACCAGTGCCGCGTCGAGCACGAGGCATTCCGCGTGCGAGCCGTCGCGCCCCACGCCGAGATCGCCGCCCGACCCCCACACGGGCGCACCGATCCACTCGGCAGGGCCGCTGCGCACGATGCCGGCCCAGTCGCGCCCCGGCGTGCGCGGCCACACCGCGTGCGGCATGCGGCCGAGCGCGGCCTTCACGTCGCTCGGGTTGACGCCGGCCGCGCGCACCTCGATCAACATCTGGCCGTCGGCCGGCACGGGTTGGTCGATTTCCCTGACGCGCGCGTCGAGCGACTCGATGTCGGCGGCGGGGGCGTCGAAGCGGATGCTGCGCATGATGATCTCCGTGGCGGATGGTTGCCGCGCTGCCCGGCGGGCCGGCGCGTGCAACGGGTGGAAAGGATGAATGCAGTCTAGTCGGGGCGATTTGACGTGGAAATACGCAAAGGCGGATGATTGTTTTGCGATTTACGCATAGCAAAACCCGAGGCCCCTGAATGGACGACTTCCTTTCCCCGCATCTGGCGCTGTTCGTCGACGTGGTCGACCAGCAAAGCTTCTCGGCGGCCGCGCGCCGGCTGGGCGTTGCCGCGTCGTCGGTCACGCGGCGCATCGACCGGCTCGAGGCGCAGCTCGGCATCCGCCTCCTGCATCGCACCACCCATGCACTACGGCCGACCGAGGCCGGGCAGTTGCTGTACGGGCGCGCGCAGCGGATGCTGGCCGAGCTGCGCGGCCTGCAGGAAGACCTGCACAGCCAGCACGACGAGCCGAGCGGGCTGCTGCGCGTCGACTGTCCGGCGCCGTTCGGCCGCCTGCACCTGATGGCCGCGCTGGCCGCGTTCATGCAGCGTCATCCGGCGCTGCAGGTCGACCTGGTGCTGACCGACAGCATGGTCGACCTGCAGGGTGCGCGGCTCGGCTCCGACGTCGATCTCGCGGTGCGCGTCGGTCCGCTCGAGGACACGCGCTTCGTCGCGACCGTACTGGCGCCGCAGCGGCGCGTGCTGTGCGCGAGCGCGGCCTACCTCGCGCGGCGCGGCGAGCCTGAATCGCCCGACGCGCTCGCCGGACACGACTGTCTCGCGTGGCATGGCGCGCCGCCGCCGGGCGCCTGGCGCTTCGGCGACCGCCGCCACGCGCCGGCGCAGCCGAGGTTTCGCAGCAATCATTCGGAGGCGTTGCTCGAAGCGGCGATCGACGGGCTCGGTCTCGCGCACCTGCCGACCTGGCTCGCCGGGGATGCATTGCGCGACGGACGGTTGCGCGCGGTGCTGCCGCAGTATGCGGCGGCGCCCGAGCACGCGACGATCCACGTATTGCGCCAGCAGGCTCGCGGCAGCGCGCGTGCGTCGCGGCTCGTCGCGTTCCTGGCAACGTGGTTCGCGCAGCCGGCGTGGGATGCCGCGTGGGCGTAAGCGCAAGAAGAGGCGTCGGGCGATAGCGCCGCGCCGAAAGAAAAAAGGGCCCCGCTCGCGAGGCCCGTCAAAGGTCGGGAGGCGGTACGCCGGCCGGCGCCGCAGGCTGCGCGGCGCCGGCCGGACGCGCACCGTTACTGCGTCACTACCTTGCGCGGCTTGAAGATGCCCTGGTATTGCAGGGCCGGGCGTTCCTTCGTCGCCGGTGCGATGCCGCCGAAGGTCGGCGTCTGGCGCAGCTTCATCGCGGCCGGCGAAGCGACCGAACCGATCGACGTCGAGCGCGAAGCCGGCGCGAGGTTGTTCGCGACCAGCAGCGCGGCCTCGCTCTTCAGGTTCGACAGCAGCACCGGATCGGGCGAGCCGTTGACCTGCGTGAGCAACCCGCTCCAGGCCGCGTCGCTGTAGTTCACGACGTAGTAGTCGAGCCCGCTCGGGTCCGCGACCACGCCCGTGCAACCGTCGATCCGCGTTTGCGTCTGCGTGTCCTTCAGCGCGAGCGTCGTGCGTTTCGCGAGACCCTGGCCGTACGCGAGCGTGATCGGCACCGTCCACTGCAGGCCCGGATACGCGTTCTTGTTCGGGAACGGCTGCTGTTTCAGCGTGACGACCGTCTGGTTCTTCGTCATGTCGCACTGCGTGTCGAGCGAGATCAGCGGCACGCCGGTCTGGCGCACGTAGCTGTCGCCGATCGGGCCGACCGACTGGCCGCTCTCCTTCGACAGCGCATCCCACAGGCGCTTCGGCGTGCCGTTGCCGAACGAGTAGTCGACCAGGTACTGTTGCAGACCCTTGCGCAGCGTCTGTTCGCCGAGATAGTTCTCGAGCGTCTTCAGCACGTGGCCGCCCTTGTCGTACGTGAACGCGCTGGCGCTCAGCACGAAGTCGTTCGACGCCCAGTCGTTGAAGTTGGGTGCGACCGGGAACGCGTTCGGGCCGATGTCGCGATTGATCACGCGGTACTTGTTCTTCACCTGGTCGAGCCAGCTGAACTCGTCGGGGAAGAACTGGATCGTCGTCTTCGTCTCGAAGAACGTCGCGAACGATTCGTTGAGCCACACGTTGTCCCACCAGTCGGTCGTGACGAGATCGCCGAACCACTGGTGCGCGACTTCGTGCGTCAGCACCTCGTTGCCGTAGCGCGACATCGGCTGGCCCGGCTGCGGCAGGATGTCGTCGGCGAACTCGAGGATCGACCCCCAGTTCTCCATCCCGCCGAAGTTCAGGTCCTTCTGCTCCTTGAACGCGTCGTTTGCGGCCACCGTGTCGAATTTCGTCAGCGGCAGCGCGATGCCGGTGTAACGGTAGTAGTAGTCGAGCGCCTGCTTGGTGCGGTCCATCGCCGGCTTCGCCCAGTCCTTCATGCCCGGCGGCGTGAACACGCGCAGGTGCAGGCCGCCCTTGCCGCCCGGCAGCGGGCTCGTGAAGTCGTCCTCGTAGGTGTCGAACAGGCCGCCGCCGAAGAACAGCAGGTACGACGGCATCGGCGGGGTCTTCTCGAACTGCACGAGCTTGTAGCCGCCGCCGACGCTGGTCGACGGCTTCTCGGCCGCGTTCGACACGACGCGCCAGTTCTGCGGCACTTCGGCCGTCACTTCATAGGTCGGGCGGAATGCCGGCTCGTCCCAGCCCGGGAACCACTGGCGCGCGAGGTTGGTTTCGCCCTGCGTGAGGATCGCGCCGCTCGTCGTGCCGTCGGTGCTCTTCAGGTCGACGCGGAAGATGCCTTCCGCGGCCGAGCAGCCCGGATACGGATCGTCGCCGCAGCTGCCGCCGGTGTGGTTGACCGGATCGTCATACGACTTGAAGTTGATGATGCCCGACCACTCCATGTGCAGCGAATAGTTGCCCGGCGCGATGGTCCCGCTCGGCGGACGCAGCTGATAGAAGTCGCCCTTGTCCTGCGGCGTCGCGATCAGCTGGATGTTGCCCGGCTGCAGCGTGATGCGGCCGTTCGTGAACTTGATCCGGTGGCCGGCGATCACGATGTTGTTGACCGGCTTCAGCACCTTGATCTCGACGTCGGCGCGGCCGTCGAACGCGTTCAGCGCTTCGTTCGGGCGGAACCACAGCCGGTAGTTCACGGGTACGACGGTGTCCGGCAGCTCGACAGGCGACACGCTCTTGTCGACGTTGGATGCGCTCGGCGGCGCGGTGACGGCGGGCGACGAGCCCGAGTGCGGCGCGCCGGCGGAGCTGAGCGCGGAAGCCGAGCCCGCGCCGCCGTCGTCGCCGCCGCACCCGGCGAGCGCGAGTGCGGCGACGAGCGGCAGATAACGCATCTTGCGAATGTTGATCGACATGACTGAAACCTCGATTGTTGAAAGAATCGTTCAGTGCTGCGAAAACGCCGGCAAAAGCAATCCCCTCGCCGTTAATCAACAGCGATGAAAATGCCAATGACGGATTATTCGAAAAAGACGGCGGCCGACTACGTGAAGGTAATCATGGTTTACTGCCCCCTCTGGATTTCCGGATGTCGGTTAACTTGCCGGTTCAAAATGGACGGGCGCGTGTTGTACTGAATTGATTTCGCGCGCACGACACGGGGCTGCACGCCCGGCACGGGCGCGCAATCCCTTTGAACCGACGACCTACGGGGCTGGCCGGGCCAGTCCGCAGGACGGAAGGAAGGCGGGTTGCCGTTCCGTAAATTCGCCGTCATGCGGTTTCAAGGTTTGTCGGCCAGCTCGAAGGATGCGTAAATATACTTGATGGTTTTAGGTAAAGGAAACGAAAAATTTAGAAGATGCATCTATTGAATTTTTCCCGCTTCATTGAATGCTGGAAGTCATTAATACGCTTTCCGTTTAGCTGGTGGCTTCGTAGTTTTAATCTATTAACGATCTGATGGGGCTGCGAAAACTACGAAACCCGGCGTGCCGCGGCACGCTCGGTACAATGCATCGACGACCCGTTCACCGATTGCCGCGAGGAGACCTTCCGATGCCACGAGCCCTGTTCCGTATCGCGCCGCTGCGCGCCGTGCTGCTGCTGTTTGCCGCCGTGTTCCTGCTCGGCGGTTGCGCGGGGCTGACGCGCGACCCGGTGCGCGTGTCGGTCGCCGGGCTCGATCCGCTCGTCGGGCAGGGGCTCGAGATGCGTTTCAGCCTGAAGCTGCGCGTGCAGAACCCGAACGATGCGCCGATCGAGTACGACGGCATCTCGGTCGCGCTCGACCTGAACGGCACGCCGTTCGCGAGCGGCGTCAGCGATCGCTCGGGCACCGTGCCGCGTTTCGGCGAGGCCGTGCTCGACGTGCCGGTTTCCGTGTCGGCGTTCGCCGCCGCGCGGCAGGCGTGGAACCTGCCCGGCGCGGCTGCGAACGGCGAGCTTCCGTATGCGCTGCGCGGCCGGCTCGCCGGCGGCGTGCTCGGCACCGTGCACTTCAACGACGCGGGCACGCTGCGCCTGCCCGCGATGCCGGGATGGGGCGGATAACCAGCGCGCCGCGCGGATGCCGGCGTCATGCCGGACGAAGCGGCGCGCGCGCCGGCCCTGACGATTCCTGACGATTGAATTGCATCGGCCTTGCGTTTTCCCGGCGGGATCGCGCTTAAACTGGCCGGGTCCGGAGGGCCGGACGAACTTTCACCCGAGGGGATCCCAATGGCAGCGAAATTCGTCATCAAGAAAGCGAGCGACGGTCAGTTCCTGTTCCACCTGAAGGCCGGCAACGGCGAGATCATCCTGCGCAGCGAGCTCTACAAGACCAAGGCGTCGGCCGAGAACGGCGTCGCGTCGGTGCGCAAGAACGCGCCGGATGACGCGCGCTACGAGCGCAAGACCGCGAGCAACGGCCAGTTCATGTTCAACCTGAAGGCCGGCAATCACGAGGTCATCGGCACGAGCGAGCTGTACAAGGCCGAAGCGGGCCGCGAGAACGGCATCGCGTCGGTGAAGCAGAACGCGCCCGACGCGGCGCTCGACGACGAGACCTGACGCGCGCGTCCCGGGCGGCGGTGCGTGCCGCCGCCCGCGCTTTGCCGCGCGGGCAAAGCGCGGTATGGTGTGAGCCGCGCGGCGCGATGCCGCCGCCCGTTGAAGCCAACCGTAACCGAGTTCGCGTGACCGATTTCCCCGTTTTCCACTGGACCGACGCCGACGGCGCCGATCATGCCGTGCGCTGGCGCTCCGAAGCCGGCGTGCAGCCGCCGAAGCGGGCGGTGCCCGCCGACGACCGCGTCACTGCCGATGCGGCCTACCGCCTTGCGTGCGAGGGCACCGCGCTCGTCTGGCAGGGCGACTTCCAGAATGCGCGCCAGCTCGTGCAGGCGATGGCGCGCCGCGTCGAGCGCAAGCCGAAGAAGGCGCAGGCCGCGGCCGGCGTCGACGCATTCAACCTGCATCGTCTCGCGCAGTCGCAGCGTGCCCGCACGCTCGGGATGCTGCTGATCCCCCTCGACGCCGACTACACGATCCCGCTGCGCCGCGCGCCCGACGTGCGTGCCGCATGCGAGGAGGCGTACGGCCCCGGCGGCGCGCCGTCGGTCGTGTCGCTGCGCGAACTGCTCGGCCTCGTCGGCGCGCATGAATGGCGCAAGAAGGGCGTGCCGATCCCGGCGCTCGGCGGCGCGCCGATCCATCCGCACTACGGCGTGTTCTCGCCGGTGCGCGGCGAATATGTCGAGCTCGTCGCGCGCGCGCCGCTGCCGGCGACGTCGCTCGCGTTCGACATCGGCACGGGCACCGGCGTGCTCGCGGCCGTGCTCGCGTCGCGAGGCGTCGAGCGCGTCGTCGCGACCGACCAGGATCCGCGTGCGCTCGCCTGTGCGCGCGAGAACGTCGCGCGGCTCGGTCATGCGGATCGCGTCGACGTCGTCGAGGCCGACCTGTTTCCGGCCGGCCGTGCGCCGCTCGTGGTCTGCAACCCGCCTTGGGTGCCGGCCCGGCCGAGCGCGCCGATCGAATACGCGGTCTACGATCCCGACAGCCGCATGCTGCGTGGTTTCCTCGCGGGGCTCGCCGCACATCTCGAGCCGGGCGGCGAGGGCTGGCTGATCCTGTCCGATTTCGCCGAGCACCTCGGCCTGCGGCCGCGCGACACGCTGCTGCAATGGATCGACGAGGCGGGCCTCGTCGTGCTCGGCCGCGAAGACATCCGCCCCGCGCACCCGAAGTCGACCGACGCCGACGATCCGCTGCATGCGGCACGCCGCGCCGAGGTCACGTCGCTGTGGCGGCTCGGCGCCCGAGCCTGACCGCGCATTTTCGGTAAACTGTCACTCTCCCTCACGAATTCCCGCCGCCGGGCCGTGGTCGACCGACCGTGGCCCGGCGCCGCATCACGATGTCGAACAAGACCCACGAAATCCGCCCGGAGCAGTCCGTCGAGCTGCTGAAGGAACTGCACATCCTCACCCGCGACGGGAAGCTGAACCAGGACAGCCGCCGCAAGCTGAAGCAGGTCTATCACCTGTTCCAGTTCATCGAGCCGCTGCTTGCCGGCGTGCAGGCCGACAAGGGCAGCGTGACGCTCGTCGATCACGGCGCCGGCAAGTCTTATCTCGGCTTCATCCTGTACGACCTGTTCTTCAAGCAGCAGCCGGGGCACGGCACGCCGGCGTTCGCGTCGCACGTGTACGGGATCGAGACGCGCGAGGAGCTCGTCACGCGCTCGGCCGAGCTCGCCGCGCGGCTCGGGTTCGGCGGCATGTCGTTCCTGAACCTGTCGGTCGCCGATTCGATCACGTCGCCGCAGCTGCCCGAAACGGTCGACGTCGTCACCGCGCTGCACGCGTGCGATACGGCGACCGACGACGCGATCCGCTTCGCGCTCGCGAAGCGCGCGCAGCACATCGTGCTGGTGCCGTGCTGCCAGGCGGAAGTCGCGGGCGTGCTGCGCAGGAACAAGGGCAAGTCGCTCGCGAACGCGCTGACCGAGGTGTGGCGGCATCCGCTGCATACGCGCGAATTCGGCAGCCAGATCACCAACGTGCTGCGCTGCCTGCAGCTCGAGGCGCACGGCTACCAGGTCAGCGTGACCGAGCTGGTCGGCTGGGAGCATTCGATGAAGAACGAGCTGATCATCGCGCAGTACAAGAACCTGCCGCGCCGGCGGCCCGGCGAGCGGCTGAACGAGATCCTCGGGATGTTCGGGCTCGCCGAACTGAACGAGCGCTTCTTCGTGCCGGAGGCCGCGGCAGCGGGGGGCGAGGCCGTCGAGCCGGCCGAAGGCTGACGCGCGCGCGGGCCGAACCGCGTAGCGGCCGGCGCGAGCGCGCGGCGCATCAGACGTCGTCTCCCGGCCGGCGCATCCATTCGCGCCAGCCGTCGTGGCCGAGGCGGCGCAGCGTTTCCTGATTCTTTTCGTAGATCGCGGACGCGTCCGGGAACGCGTCGACCGCGCGCGCGATGCTGTCTTCGCGCAGCAGGTGCAGGATCGGATACGGCGCGCGGTTCGTGTAGTTCTCGATGTCGTCGGGTTCGCTGCCTTCGAACCGGTATTGCGGATGGAAGCTCGCGATCTGCAGCACGCCGTCGAGCCGCAACTGCTGCACGAGCCGGTCGGCGAAGAACAGCACGTCGTTGTAGTCGACGAAATCGGCGAACGCATGCGGGAAGATCACGAGCGTCGTGTCGACCTGCTGCGGGTCCGCCGCGTCGAGCGCGCGCAGCTCGGTTTCGAGCTCGGCGAGCGCGTCTTCCAGCGTCGTCGCTTCGCTGATCGCATAGCGCACCTGTTCCTTCACATAGACGCTTTTCGCGAACGGGCACAGATTGAGCCCGATCACCGCGCGCGCGAGCCAATGCCGCGTGGCGGCGAGGATATCGTCGTGCGATTCGGGGCGGGTGTCGGTCATCGTGAAACCAGTCGGGCGGTGGAGCGGAGAGGGCCGCATTGTAGCGGGCACGCCGGGTTCGGGCGTGCGCCGCCCGTCATGCGCACGCGGCTTCGATCAACTGCGTGACGAGCGCCGGCGCGATGCCGATCGGCGTTTCGCCGTGCCGGTAGGTCTGGCTCGCCGCGTAGATGCCTTCGACCACCAGCGCGAGCGCATCGGCGAGCGCCTGCGGCTGCCGTGCGCCAGCGTCTTCGCACAGCGCGACGAGCCGCTTCATCAACTGTTCCTTGTTCTGCGCGACGCGCTCGCGCGCCGGGTGCGACGCATCCGGGAATTCCGCGGCGACGTTGACGAACGGACAGCCGCGATAGTCCTTCTGCGTCGCGCGCTCCGCGAGATCGACGAAATACTGGATCAACTGCGCCTTCGGCTGGCCCGGATGCTTCGCGATGCTCGAATCGAAGCGCTCGAAGAAGCACGCATCCATCCGTTCCAGATACGCGAGGATCAGCTCGTCCTTCGACGAGAACTGGCGGTACAGGCTCATCTTGTTGACGCCCGCGAGTTCCACGACCGCCTCGACACCGACCGCGCGCACCCCTTCCTTGTAAAACAGCTCCTCGGCGGCGCGCAGCAGGTGTTCGTGCGCCGCGGCCGCGGCGATCGGCCGGCGCGTGCGGCGTGCCGGCGGCTTGTTGACGGCCTCGATGCCCGACATGATGACCCTCGACTGCGTGATGGAATTGCTTGACATGTTACCGACTGGTAACTACGATCGCAACAAACTTGTGACCGAGCGGTAACAATGCCGGGCGGATCCACGGAGAAATGCCACGTGTCGGCCCGGGTCAGCCGATACAGCGTGCGGCGGAGGTGGCCTGGTGGTGAGGCGGGGCGGGCGCGCAGGCGCCGGGCCGCCAACTGGAGAGCGACAACATGAACTGGGCAGTGACACGAATCAGCGGGCGCTTCCACTACGGATGGCTCGCGGCGGCGGTAGTTTTCCTGATCCTGCTGGCGGCGGCCGGCACGCGCGCGACGCCAAGCGTGCTGATGGTGCCGCTCGAGCGCGAACTCGGCTGGAGTCGCGCGGCGATTTCGCTGGCGATTTCGGTGAACATCGCGCTGTATGGCCTGACGGGCCCGTTCGCCGCCGCGGCGATGCAGCGTTTCGGGCTGCGGCCGACGATCCTGACCGCGCTGGTGACGATGAGCGCGGGCGTCGCGCTGTCGTCGATGATGACGCAGAGCTGGCAGATGGTCGTGATCTGGGGGCTGATGGTCGGCTGCTCGACCGGCGTCGTCGCGTTGACGCTGTCCGCGACCTTCGTCACGCGCTGGTTCCATGCGCGGCGCGGCCTCGTGATGGGCATCCTGACCGCGAGCACGGCCACCGGGCAGCTCGTGTTCCTGCCGATGCTCGCGGCGATCGCGCAGCGCCACGGCTGGCGGCCGGTCGTGCTCGTCGTCGCGGTGGCGGCCGCGATTGTGATTCCGCTCGTTGCATTCCTGCTGCCCGAGCGGCCGGCCGACGTGCAACTGCGCCCGTACGGCGAGCCGGCCGATGCGCCGGCCGCGCCCGACGCGACGAAGGAGAACCCGCTCGCGGTCGCGTTCCGCACGCTGCTGATGGCGAGCCGCTCGCGCGACTTCTGGCTGCTGTTCTTCAGCTTCTTCATCTGCGGCGCGAGCACCAACGGCTATGTCGGCACGCACCTGATCGCGATGTGCAGCGACTACGGGATGACCGAAGTGCAGGGCGCGTCGCTGCTCGCCGCGATGGGCGTGTTCGACCTGTTCGGCACGACGCTGTCGGGCTGGCTGTCCGACCGCTACGACAACCGCGTGCTGCTGTTCTGGTACTACGGGCTGCGCGGGCTGTCGCTGATCTACCTGCCGCATGCGTTCGGCATCGATTTCTTCGGGCTGCCGCTGTTCGCGATGTTCTACGGGCTCGACTGGATCGCGACCGTGCCGCCGACCGTGCGGCTCGCCACCGATGTGTTCGGCAAGGCCGCGGCGCCGGTCGTGTTCGGCTGGATCGTCGCCGGGCACCAGCTCGGCGCGGCATTCGCGGCGCTCGGCGCGGGGTTGCTGCGTGCGAGCCTCGGCACCTATACGATCGCGTCGATGATCTCGGGCGGGCTCTGCATCGTCGGCGCGCTGATCGTGCTGCGGATCAACCGCGGCCCGTCGCGTGCGGCAGCGCAGGCAGCCTGAGCACGGTGGCCCGGCCGGCCGCACCGCATGCGGCCGGCCATTGCAGGTACGGTGATTTGCATAGCCCGGGAGGATCGGGCGCGCAACCGCTCAAGCGGGTATGCTTGCGGTTCGCCAGGCGTTCGCGCCCCTTCATCGATGTCAGCGAGGAACTGCATGTCCGTCAAACCTGCTCCCACCACTGTTTCGATTCACGATCTGATCGCGGGCCGCTGGAGCCCGCGCGCCTATTCGGATGAGTCCGTCAGCGCCGGCGATCTGCACGCGGTGCTCGAAGCCGCGCGCTGGGCGCCGTCCGCGTACAACGCGCAGCCGTGGCGCTTCATCGTATTCGAGCGCACGCAGGACGAAGACGCATTCAAGCGCGCATTCGCGACGCTGGTGCCGTTCAATCAGGGCTGGAATGCGCCGGCGCCCGTGCTGATCGCGGTGACCGCGCATACGCTCACGCCGAAGGGCGAACCCGCGCCGACCGCGCTGTACGACGCGGGCGCCGCCGCGATGTCGCTGGTGCTGCAGGCGCACGCGCTCGGCCTCGCCGCGCACCAGATGAGCGGTTTCGACGTGAAGGCGTTCCGCGACGCGTTTGCGATTCCGTCCGACGTCGCGATCCTGTCGATCATCTCGCTCGGCCACTATGGCAACGTCGACAAGCTCGATCCCGTGCTGCGCGATCGCGAGAAGGCGCCGCGTACGCGCCATGCGATCGGCGAGGTCGTGTATGCGGGCGCGTGGAAGAAGAGCTTCGACGCGGCAGCCTGACCTGCCGGGCGGGCGGCAGCATCGCCGCACCTCGTCCGCGCGTATCCGCGGCGCGCCAGGCCGCGCGCCGTCGTCGCCGAAGCCCGTTCCGCGGCACCGGTGGCGGGCCCCGGTTGTGATCCCGCGGGCTTCATGTTAAAAAGCCCGTCCTTTCCGTTTTCGCGCCGGCCCTGCTGCGGCAACTTCCCATGACTTACTGCGCGATCGATTTCGGCACGTCCAATTCCGCCGTGGCGCTGCCCGACGGCGACGGCATGCGCCTCGCGCCCGTCGAGGGCGACCACCTGACGCTGCCCACCGCGATCTTCTTCAACAACGACGAGGAGACGGTCGAGTACGGCCGCGCGGCGCTGGCGTCCTATATCGACGGTTTCGACGGCCGGCTGATGCGTTCGATGAAGAGCATCCTCGGCTCGCCGCTCGCGGAAACGACGACCGATCTCGGCGACGGCAGCGCGATCGCGTACACCGAAATCATCGCGCGCTTCCTGACGCACCTGAAGCGCAAGGCCGAAGCGCGCGCGGGCGCGCCGATCGGCCGCGCGGTGCTCGGCCGGCCCGTGTTCTTCGTCGACGACGATCCGCGCGCCGACCGTCTCGCGCAGGATCAGCTCGAGGCGGCCGCGCGGTCGGTCGGCTTCGCGGACGTTCACTTCCAGTACGAACCGATTGCCGCCGCGTTCGATTACGAATCGCGCCAGCAGGCCGAACGCCTCGTGCTCGTCGCCGACATCGGCGGCGGCACGTCCGACTTCTCGCTGGTGCGCGTCGGGCCCGAGCGGATGGCGCGGCTCGAGCGCAAGGACGACGTGCTGGCTCACCACGGCGTGCACGTGGCGGGCACCGACTACGACCGGCGTGTCGAGCTGGCGGCGATCCTGCCCGCGTTCGGCTACCGTTCGCTCGACCCGGAGGGGCGCGAACTGCCGAACAAGATCTACTTCGATCTCGCGACCTGGCACCTGATCAATACGGTCTACACGCCGAAGCGGCTCGGCGAGCTGAAGCTGATGAAGCACCTGTACCAGGATCAGCAGCAGTACGACCGGCTCACGAGCGTGGTCGAGCAGCGGCTCGGGCATGCGCTGATGGCGCGCGCGGAAGAGGCGAAGATCGGCGTCGCGGCGGGCGGGGAGACGATGATCGACCTGAACGACGTGGAAGAAGACCTGCTGATCGCGTTCGATGCCGATCGTCTCGTCGATGCGAGCCGCGACGACACCGCGCGCATCGTCGACGCCGCGCGCGAGACGGTGCGGCTCGCGGGCGTTGCGCCGCGCGACGTCGGCGCACTGTATTTCACCGGCGGCTCGACGGGGCTCGCGTTCCTGTCGGGTGCGCTCGCGGGCGCATTCCCGGATGCGCAGCCGGTATTCGGCGACCGCCTCGCGAGTGTCGCGACGGGGCTCGGCATTCACGCGCAGCGGCTGTTCGGTTGAATGTAGACAGCCGCGTTCCACCGTGCCGGATTGGCGCGGAAAAACAAAAAGCCCCGCCGAAGCGGGGCTTTTTTACATCAAATCTCGCGCAGAACTTACAGCGGCTTGATGTTCGCAGCTTGCAGACCCTTCGGGCCCGTCTTCACTTCGAATTCGACCTTCTGGTTTTCTTGCAGCGTCTTGAAGCCTTCGGTGCGGATTTCCGAGAAGTGCGCGAACAGATCGTCGCCGCCGCCTTCCGGGGTGATGAAGCCGAAGCCCTTTGCGTCATTGAACCACTTGACGGTACCGGTTGCCATGTTACTTGTTCCTAAAAAGATAAAACGGGGCCGAAGCCCATGGGGTGCGGAAAATCAAGGAAGGGGGTAATAGGACCAACCGGAGTACCGTTGATGGGCGAACTACGAAAGAACCAATTCACTCGCCGCTTGAAATCCTGCGAAGTCCTTTATACGGCTAATCGATCGTGTGGTCAACCGTATTTCCATGCTCTCAGGGTTATTGCGTAGATCAGGTTTACAAAGCTTGCGAGCGATGCGAATTTTTTGTAGGGGACGAACGATTTTGGCGCCACGTTCGAGGTGCAACCGTTAAACTACGCGCCGCGCGGACGGGTTGCCCCGATCGGATGACTCGTCCCCCCAAGAATGCGTGCGCGGTGCTGTCCGAGCCGATCCCGGACTGCGGGCCGACCATGCTTTTTGAGACACAGGAGAGGATGTGAAGAGTTCTATTCAACGGAACATCGGCCCGTTTGCATTGATGCTGACGGGGCTGGGTTCGATTATCGGCTCGGGCTGGCTGTTCGGCGCCTGGAAGGCCGCGAAGATTGCCGGTCCGGCGGCGATCTGCGCATGGATCATCGGCGCGGTCGTGATTCTCGCGATTGCACTGACTTACGCCGAACTGGGCGCCATGTTCCCCGAGTCGGGCGGCATGGTGCGCTACGCGCGCTATTCGCACGGTTCGCTGGTGGGCTTCATCAGCGCATGGGCCAACTGGATCGCGATCGTCTCCGTGATCCCGATCGAGGCCGAAGCGTCGATCCAATACATGAGCACGTGGCCGTATCCGTGGGCGCACAGCCTGTTCGTGAACGGCGAGTTGACGACACCAGGGCTGCTGCTGTCGGCCGTGCTGGTCGTCATCTACTTCATGCTGAACTACTGGGGCGTGAAGGCCTTCGCGCGTGCGAACACCGCAATCACGATCTTCAAGTTCCTGATCCCCGGCCTCACGATCCTCGGCCTGATGCTGACGAGCTTCCATTCGGAGAACCTCGGCACTGCATCCAATGCAAGCTTTGCGCCGTACGGCTGGTCGGCGGTGCTGACCGCGGTCGCGACGAGCGGCATCGTGTTCGCGTTCAACGGCTTCCAGAGCCCCGTGAACCTCGCGGGCGAAGCGCGCAATCCGTCGCGCAGCGTGCCGTTCGCGGTGATCTCGTCGATCCTGATCGCGCTCGTGATCTACGTGCTGCTGCAGGTGGCCTACATCGGCTCGGTGAATCCGGCCGACGTCGCGCAGGGCTGGTCGCACTTCAACTTCTCGTCGCCGTTCGCGGAACTCGCGATCGCGCTGAACCTGAACTGGCTCGCGATCCTGCTGTACGTCGACGCGTTCATCAGCCCGAGCGGCACCGGCACGACCTACATGGCGACGACCACCCGGATGATCTACGCGATGGAGCGCAACAACACGATGCCGAAGATGTTCGGCAACGTGCACCCGCTCTACGGCGTGCCGCGCCAGGCGATGTGGTTCAACCTGCTGGTCTCGTTCATCTTCCTGTTCTTCTTCCGGGGCTGGAGCTCGCTCGCGGCGGTGATCTCGGTCGCGACGGTGATCTCGTACCTGACCGGCCCGATCAGCCTGATGGCGCTGCGCCGCGCGGCGACCGACATCGAGCGCCCGCTGTCGATTCCGCTGATGAAGCTGATCGCACCGTTCGCGTTCGTCTGCGCGTCGCTGATCCTGTACTGGGCGAAGTGGCCGCTGACGGGCGAAATCATCCTGCTGATGATCGTCGCACTGCCGGTGTATTTCTACTTCCAGGCGAAGTCGGGCTGGACCGGCTGGGGCGCCGACCTGAAGGCCGCATGGTGGCTGGTCGCGTACCTGCCGACGATGGCCGTGCTGTCGCTGACGGGCAGCAAGGAATTCGGCGGTCACGGCTATCTGCCGTACGGCTGGGACATGCTGATCGTTGCCGCGATTTCGCTCGTGTTCTACTTCTGGGGCGTGAGTACCGGCTACCGGACCCAGTATCTCGACGAGCGCGAGTCGCACGACGAGATCCTCGAAGGGGTCGGTGTCTGACGCGTGACCTGCCGCCGGATCCGGCGGCGGCAGGAAGCAGCGAAAAAACCCGCCCGGGCAATGCCCGGGCGGGTTTTTTGTTTGTTGTCGCCGGTTGTCTCGCGGAATTCAGGCGGCCGCGCTCGCGAACACGTAGTTCGTCATCGCGAGCACGCGCTGGTAGGTGCCGAGCGACTGGATGCCGAGCTGGTAGTCGTCGTCCGCCGCGCCGAGCGCCGTGAACACCGGCAGCAGATGTTCGTCGGTCGGATGCATCAACGCCGCATGCGGTGCCTGCCGGCGGTAGTCGAGCAGCGCGTCGACGTCGCGCGCGGCGAGCTTCGCCTCGAACCAGTCGGTGAATTCCGCCACGCGCGGGTCCGCATCCTCCGGCGCCGCGCCGAAATCGGCGGCACGCAGGTTGTGCGTGATCTGGCCCGAACCGATCACCATCACGCCTTCGTCGCGCAGCGGTCGCAGCGCGCGGCCGAGCGCGAAGTGATGGGCCGCGTCCGCGCGCGGCTGGATCGACAACTGCGCGACCGGCACGTCGGCCTCCGGGAACATCAGCAGCATCGGCACCCACGCGCCGTGGTCGAGCCCGTGCTCGGTCGTCGCGGTCGCGATGCCCGCCGCGTTCAGCAGCGCGGCCGCGCGCTCGGCGACGTCGGGGGCGCCCGGCGCCGGATAGCGGATCTCGTACAGCGCACGCGGAAAGCCGTAGAAGTCGTGGATCGTTTCCGGGTGCGCGGCGACGCTCGCGACCGGCTGTTGCGTGCCCCAGTGCGCGGACAGCATCAGCACCGCGCGCGGACGCGGCAATTCGGCGCCGAGGTGCGTGAACGCGCCGGACGGCAGCGTCGGGTCGATCGGCAGCGTCGGCGCGCCGTGGGACAGGTACAGCGAAGGCAAGCGGTTCATGGCGGTGGCCTGCAAAAGGGTTTGCCTGTGACTATAGGCGTGCACCGTGCATTGATAAATCCGCGTCGGGGAATTTGATTGATGCCTGTTTGTTGATAATCGTCGCGATGCAATGCGCTCTGGTGTGGGTAGACGTCAGTACGCGTGAAATCGAATGAATTGCCGATTGAATCGGCGAAGATGCACGAGGAAGCGGTGCGGCGATCGGCTTACTGCGCGTGCCGGATGCCGGCCCACGGCGTCGTCAGCGGTGCGCTGAGCGCGAACAGGTCGAGCACGCGGGTGACGGTCTGATCGACGAGCTCCTCGATCGTCTTCGGCATCGCGTAGAACGCGGGCAACGGCGGAAAGACGATGCCGCCCATTTCGGTGACGGCGGTCATGTTGCGCAGATGCGCGAGGTTGAACGGCGTTTCGCGCACCATCAGCACGAGACGGCGGCGCTCCTTCAGCGTGACGTCGGCCGCGCGCGTGATCAGGTTGTCGGACAGCCCGTGCGCGACGCTCGCGAGCGTCTTCATCGAGCATGGCGCGATCACCATCCCGTCGGTCGCAAACGAGCCTGACGCGATCGTCGCGCCGACGTCGCGCACCGAATGCACGACATCCGCACGACTTTCGACATCGGCCTTCGGCAGCTTCAGTTCATGCTGGATGTTGAGCCAGCCGGCGTTCGAAATCAGCAGATGCGTTTCGACGCCGCCGGCTGCGCGCAACAGCTCGAGCAGCCGCACGCCGTAGATCGCGCCGGTGGCGCCGGTGATCGCGACGATCAGCCGGCGTGGCGGCGCGCTGGGAGATGCCATCGAAAGGGGCGCGGGTGGGGCGTGTTACGCGGCGGCGAACAGTTGCTGCAGCTCGCCCGACTGGTACATCTCCATCATGATGTCCGAGCCGCCGATGAATTCGCCCTTCACGTAGAGCTGCGGGATGGTCGGCCAGTTCGAGAATTCCTTGATGCCCTGGCGGATTTCGTCGTCCTCGAGCACGTTGACCGTCTTGAACTGGTCGACGCCGCAGGCCTTCAGCACCTGCACCGCGCGGCCCGAGAAGCCGCACATCGGGAATTGCGCGTTGCCCTTCATGAAGAGCACGACCTGGTTTTCGTCGACGATTTGCTTGATACGTTGTTGGGTGTCCATGACTGACCTTGCGTTTGCGGGGCGTTAGATCGAAATGATAGCGGATTTCAACCGGGCGGGCCGGGCATCAGCCCGGCAGGCGGCCACCGGTCGTGCGTTCGATCGCAGCCAGATCGGCGAGCGATTCGACCGCGACGAAGCCGTGCGACGACAGCACCGCGCGGACTGCTTCGGCCTGGTCGTAGCCGTGCTCGATCCACAGCGTGCCGCCCGGTTTCAGGTAGGCGCCGGCGCCCGCGACGATCGTGCGGATCGCACTGAGGCCGTCGTCGTCGTCGGTAAGCGCGCCGCGCGGCTCGAAACGCAGATCGCCCTGCGCGAGGTGCGGATCGTGCTGCGCGATGTACGGCGGGTTGCTGACGATCGTGTCGAATGCGAGCGCCGGATCGAGCGCCGTGTACCAGTCGCTCTGCAGCCAGTGCAGCGGGCCGCCGGGGCGGCGCGCGTCGAGCAGCTTGCCGGCGTTGCGTTGCGCGACTGCGAGCGCGGCCGGCGAACGGTCGAGCGCCCACACGCGTGCATCGGGACGCTCGGCCGCGATCGATACGGCGATCGCGCCGCTGCCGGTGCCGAGATCGAGCACGGCCGGATGCGGCAGCCCGTCGATCGCGTCGAGCGCGGCTTCGACGAGCAGTTCGGTTTCGGGGCGCGGGATCAGCACGTCGGGCGTCACGTCGAACGGCCGGCCGAAGAATTCGCGCATCCCGACGAGCTGCGCGACCGGTTCGCCGGCCGCGCGGCGCGCTTCGAGCATGCGATAGCGTTCGACCGCGGCAGCGTCGAGCGGCGCGTCGCCACGCGTGATCAGTTGCGTGCGGGTCCAGCCGAGCGCGTGCGCGAGCAGCACGCGCGCATCGACCGCGTCGAGCGGCGACGCGCGCAGCAGTTCGTCGGCGGTGGTGTCGGGCATCGCGGCCTCAGTCGGCGTCGCCGAGCGACGCGAGCAGCTCGGCCTGGTGCTCGCTGACGAGCACGCCGATCAGTTCGTCGAGATCGCCGTCCATGATCGCCTCGAGCCGGTACAGCGTCAGGTTGATCCGGTGATCGGTCATCCGGCCTTGCGGGAAGTTGTACGTGCGGATCCGCTCCGAGCGGTCGCCGGAGCCGATCAGGCTCTTGCGCGTCGCCGCTTCCTTCGCGTGCTGCTCGTGATACTGCTTGTCCTTGATGCGCGCGGCGAGCACCTTCAGCGCGCGATCCTTGTTCTTGTGCTGCGAACGGTCGTCCTGGCACTCGACGACGATGCCGGTCGGGATGTGCGTGACGCGCACCGCCGAATCGGTCTTGTTGATGTGCTGGCCGCCCGCGCCGGACGCACGGAACGTATCGATCCGCAGGTCGGCCGGATTGATCTCGACCTCGCCGATCTCGTCGGCTTCCGGCATCACCGCGACCGTGCACGCGGACGTATGGATGCGCCCCTGCGTCTCGGTCGCCGGCACGCGCTGCACGCGATGGCCGCCCGATTCGAACTTCAGGCGCGAATACGCGCCCTGGCCCGCGATCCGCACGATCACTTCCTTGTAGCCGCCGAGATCCGACGCGCTCTCCGACATCATCTCGACCTGCCAGCGATGGCGTTCCGCGAAGCGCAGGTACATGCGCAGCAGGTCGCCCGCGAACAGCGCCGATTCGTCGCCGCCCGTGCCCGCGCGGATTTCGAGGAAGATGTTGCGATCGTCGTTCGGATCCTTCGGCAGCAGCATTTTCTGCAACTCGACCTCGAGGCGGGCCATGCTTTCTCGCGCGCCGCGAATCTCGTCCTCGGCGAAATCGCGCATCGACGGATCGGCGAGCAGCTCCTGCGCGGCCGTTTCGTCGCTGCGCGACTGGCGCCACAGCGCGTACTGCTCGACGACCGGGCCGAGTTCCGCATGTTCGCGCGTCAGCTTGCGGTACTGGTCGAGATCGGCCGTGACGTTTTCGCGGCTCAGCAGGTCGTTCAGTTCGGCCAGCCGTGTGGACAGCTGGTCGAGCTTGCGTTGCATGCTCGTCTTCATGGTGTGGAGCGGCGCTCCCGGGCAAGGGTATTCGGAAAGGATAGGCCGGCTCGCGGCCGGCGGCAGGGCGACCGGCCGGCGCTAGTGGCCGGACTGGTCGTTCGACCGCGGCGCGTGCTGGTAGAAGCCGCGCATCAGGTCGATCAGCGAATCGCGATCGGCGCCGTTCACGCGGTTGAGCGCGCTCGTCGGGCCGTGGATCAGCTTGTTGGTCAGCGCCTGCGACAGCGCTTCGAGCACGGCGGCCGGATCGTCGCCGCGCGCGAGCAGCTTCTGCGCCTTGTCGACTTCGGCACGGCGCAGCGCGTCGGCCTGCGTATGCATGTGACGAATCACGGGCACGACGCTGCGCGTGTCGAGCCATTGCATGAAATTCTGCACGCGCGTCTCGATGATCGCTTCAGCCTGCGCGACCGCCGCCTGGCGCGATGCGTTGCCTTCGCGCACGATCGCGCCGAGATCGTCGACGGTGTAGAGGAACACGTCCTTCAGCTTGCCGACTTCGGGCTCGATGTCGCGGGGCACCGCGAGGTCGACCATGAAGATCGGCCGGTGGCGGCGTGCCTTCACCGCACGCTCGACCGCGCCGAGGCCGATGATCGGCAGCGTCGACGCCGTGCACGACACGATGATGTCGAATTCCTGCATGCGGGCCGGCAGATCAGCGAGCGGCATCGCGCGGCCGTTGAAGCGTTCGGCGAGCCGTTGGCCGCGTTCGGCCGTGCGGTTCGCGACGACGAGTTCGCGCGGGCCTTGCGCGGCGAAGTGCGTCGCGCACAGCTCGATCATCTCGCCGGCGCCGATGAACAGCACGCGCTGATCCGACACCTTTTCGAAGATCCGCTGTGCGAGGCGGACCGCGGCGGCGGCCATCGACACCGATTGCGTGCCGATCTCGGTCGTGCCGCGTACTTCCTTCGCCACCGCGAACGTGCGCTGGAACAGCTGGTTCAGATAGGTGCCGAGCGCGCCGGCTTCCGTCGCGGTGCGCACGGCGTCCTTCATCTGGCCCAGAATCTGCGTTTCGCCAAGCACCATCGAATCGAGGCCGGATGCGACGCGGAATGCATGGCGGACCGCTTCCGACTGAGGCAGCGCATAAACATGCGGGGCGAGCTCGTCGACCGGAATCCGGTGATACTCCGACAGCCAGCGGAGCGCGCCTTCACGTGCTGCGCGATCGTCGGTCGCGCAATACAGTTCGGTGCGGTTGCAGGTGGAGAGGATCGCCGCTTCGGGCGTATTGGGCGCCTGGGGCCCGAGAAACACGTTCTTGAACGTGACGAGAGCCGGCTTGATCTGCTCGAGCGGAAACGCCACGCGTTCGCGCAGGGCGACAGGCGCAGTGTGGTGATTGATTCCGATCGTGAGGAGTTGCATATCGAGGGCTATCGTTTAGCCCCATATTATAGCGTTTCAGCGATTTCCTCACTCGCTGCATACCGGGCATCGGCGTGGCGCGGCCGGGAATTGGGGGGCTCGATCGGCACGCGGTCGAGCTGGTAGCCATAGCCGTAGAGCGGCAACAGGCGGTAGCCATGCTCCGGAAGCAGCTGTAACTTGCTGCGCAGCCGGGACGCATGCGTATCGAGCGTGCGCGACTTCATGTCGCGGCGGCGGGCCCACACCGTTTCGAGGATATGGGCGCGCGACACGGGCCGCGACAGGTTCGCGAACAGCAACTGCGCGAAGCGGAACTCCTTGGGCGTGAGGGAAACGATTGCGTTGCCGAAGCGCACAAGGCAATGCGTGGCGTCGAATGCGTATTCGCCATACATTTCGCGCGAGCGGGTCGGCGGCCGGCGCACGCCGGCGCGCCGGCTCAGCGCGTTGACGCGCGCGAGCAGTTCGGGCCCGCTCACGGGGCGCACGAGGCAATCGTCGGCGCCCGCGTGCAGGCACGATACGATTTCGCTTTCGCGCGGCAACTGCATCACGGCGATGGCCGGCAGCCCGGGCAGGATCGTCTGCGCGCGCGGTATGACTTCCTCGGCAGGCTGGTCGCCGGCCCAGTTGCCGGTGATCAGCATGTCGCAGGTGTCGGTGGCGAGCCATTCGAAGAACGCCGTGCTGGACGAAAACGCGTGGCACACATGACCGCCTGCAAAGAGCAGGCGGTTCAGGAGCGCGGCATGACGCGCCTCCGGATCGATCAGAGCGATTCGCATGAGAGTTTCTTCAATACGGCAGCCGGTGCGCGCTTGCCATAACGTCGAGTCGGCCCCTACACTCGAACGTTCGCGGCGCCCGGCTGGTCTCGGGTTCGATGGATGAATCGATGCTAGCCGCTGGCAACGTTCACGCCTATGGGACGAATCCGAATTTATAGAAGGCGTCGAATGAACTGGTTTGGAATCCTTGTCCTGGGAGCGGCCGTCGGGCTGTTCGGCCGATGGCTGCACCCGATGCGGCGCACGGGCCGGCCGGCGTGGTGGGTCGCGGTACTCGTCGGCATCGTGGGTGCGGCTGCCGCCCGCATGGCCGGCAATCTCTCGGGACTGTTTTACGATGGCGAGACGCTCGAATGGCCGGTCTGCACCGGCGTCGCGTTCCTTGCCGTAGCCGTGACGGTCGCGCTGTCGGCCCGTCGCTGAATGCTCTCAGGTGAAATCATGAATGCCCGTCTTCCCGAAGTCTCGTCGGTGCCGGCCCGCCTCGCGCTGCTGCGCGGCGCCATGGCCCGCGAGGACCTGGCCGCCTATCTCGTGCCGTCCGCCGATCCCCATCTGTCCGAATACCTGCCCGAGCGCTGGCAGGCCCGCCGCTGGCTGTCCGGCTTCACGGGCTCGGTCGGCACGCTGGTCGTGACCGCGGATTTCGCGGGGCTGTGGGTCGACAGCCGCTACTGGGTGCAGGCCGATGCCGAACTGGCCGGCACGGGCGTGCAGTTGATGAAGATGACGGGCGGGCAGCAGAGCGCGCCGCACGTCGACTGGCTCGCGCAGAACGTGGCGGCGGGCGCGACGGTCGGCGTCGACGGCGCCGTGCTCGGCGTCGCGGCCGCGCGCGGGCTGACGGCCGCGCTGAGCGCGCGCGGCATTGCGCTGCGCACCGATCTCGACCTGCTCGACGCGATCTGGCCCGAGCGGCCGGGGCTGCCCGATGACGCGGTGTTCGAGCACGCGGCGCCGCAGGCGGACACGACGCGCGCGAGCAAGCTGGCGGAAGTGCGCCGCGCGATGCACGCGCAGGGCGCGCAGTGGCATTTCGTGTCGACGCTCGACGATCTGGCCTGGCTGTTCAACCTGCGCGGCGCCGACGTCAACTTCAATCCCGTGTTCGTTGCGCACGCAATGATCGGCGCCGATCGCGCGACACTGTTCGTCGCCGACGGCAAGGTGTCGCCGGCGCTGGCCGCGTCGCTCGCGCAGGACGGCGTCGACGTCCGTGCATACGATGCCGCGCGCGCATCGCTCGCGGCATTGCCCGACGGTGCGACGCTGCTGGTCGACCCGCGCCGCGTGACGTTCGGCACGCTCGAGGCCGTGCCGGCCGGCGTGAAGCTCGTCGAGGCCGTGAATCCGTCGACGTTCGCGAAGTCGCGCAAGACGTCCGCCGAGATCGAGCACGTGCGCGTGACGATGGAGCACGACGGCGCCGCGCTCGCGGAATTCTTCGCCTGGTTCGAGCAGGCAGTGAACCGCGAGACGATCACCGAACTGACGATCGAGGAGAAACTCACGGCCGCGCGCGCACGGCGCCCCGGCTATGTGTCGCCGAGCTTCGCGACGATCGCCGGCTTCAACGCGAACGGCGCGATGCCGCACTATCACGCCACGCCCGAGTCGCACGCGACGATCGCCGGCGACGGCCTGCTGCTGATCGATTCGGGCGGCCAGTACGTGACGGGCACGACCGACATCACGCGCGTCGTGCCGGTCGGCACCGTCGGCGACCTGCAGCGGCGCGATTTCACGATCGTGCTGAAATCGATGATGGCGCTGTCGCGCGCACGCTTCCCGCGCGGCATCCGCTCGCCGATGCTCGACGCGATCGCGCGCGCGCCGATGTGGGCGGCCGGGCTCGACTACGGCCACGGCACGGGGCATGGCGTCGGCTATTTCCTGAACGTGCACGAGGGCCCGCAGGTCATCTCGCACTACGCGCCGGCCGAGCCGTACACGGCGATGGAAGAGGGGATGATCACGTCGATCGAGCCGGGCGTGTACCGCCCCGGCCAGTGGGGCATCCGGATCGAGAACCTGGTCGTGAACCGCGCGGCCGGGAAGACCGAGTTCGGCGATTTCCTCGCGTTCGAGACGCTGACGCTGTGCCCGATCGACACGCGCTGCGTGCTGATCGAGATGCTGCACGACGAAGAGCGCGCGTGGCTGAACACGTATCACGCGACGGTGCGCGAGCGCGTCGGCCGGCACCTGAGCGGCGACGCGAAGGCATGGCTCGACGCGCGCACGCAGCCGATCTGACGCGGCGTGCGATAACGGCCGGACGACGGCCGAACCACAACAGCGAGGGCAAAACATGGCGGACACCGCAGTGATCGTGGTCGACATGCAGCGCGGGCTGGTGGAGCGGGCACAGCCCGCGTACCGGCTCGACGACGTGGTGTCGGGCATCAACCGGTTGACGGCGGCGGCACGCGCGGCGAATGCGCCCGTGTGCTTCGTTCAGCACGACGGCGACGCGGACGACGACATCGTGCCCGGCACGCCGGGCTGGGAGCTGCATGCGGGGCTGGTCGTCGGGAGCGACGACTGGCGCGTGCGCAAGCAGGTGAGCGACTCGTTCCACGACACGCCGCTCGCGGCGCAGCTCGACCGCCACGGCATCCGTTCGGTGCTGATCTGCGGCTATGCGACCGAGTTCTGCGTCGATTCGGCCGCGCGCCGTGCGGCACTGCTCGGCTACCGGACGACCGTCGTGTCCGACCTGCACACGACGAACGAGCGCGCGCACCTGTCGGCCGCGCAGATCGTCGCGCATCATCACTTCGTCTGGGCAAACAATTCGCTGTCGGGCAACGCGGTCACGCCGCGTCCTCTCGCCGACGTGCTCGCCGCGGAGTTCGCATGACGATCAAGGCCGTGGTGTTCGATTTCGGCGGCGTGCTGATCGACTGGAGCCCCGACTACCTTTACCGGCAACTGATTCCCGACGAGGCCGAGCGTCGCTGGTTCCTCACGCATGTCTGCGCGATGGACTGGGTGATTCGCCAGGACGGCGGGCAGACGATCGAGGAAGGTACGGCCGAGCTCGTCGCGAAGTTTCCGGAGCACGACGCGCTGATCCGCGCGTTCTACGCACGCTGGCACGAGATGATCGGCGGCGTGCTCGACGAAGGCGCCGCGCTCGTCGACCGGCTCGACGCGCAGGGGATGCCGCTGTTCGGGCTGACGAACTGGTCCGCGCAGACGTTTCCGTATGCGTGGGACAACTTCCCGGTCCTGCGGCGCTTCAAGGACATCGTCGTGTCGGGCCGCGTGAAGCTCGTGAAACCCGATCCGGCGATCTACCGCGAGATGCACGCGCGGATCGATCCGCACCTGCCGGGCATCGCGCCGCATGAGCTCGTGTTCATCGACGACAACGCGAAGAACGCCGCGGCCGCGACGGCGCTCGGCTGGCACGGCATTCATCACACGAGCGCGGCGCAGACCGAGGCGCGGTTGCGCGAGCTGGGCGCGCTCGCGTAGGCGGCGGGCGAGCGCCCGGCAGATAAAAAAAGCGGGCCACGGGCCCGCTTTGTCGTTTTGCCTCCTGGAGCGGCCACCTACGGCATCCGGCCCCGCGTTGCCGCAGTGCCGGGCCCCCGGGGCCGCGCCGGTCAGCGGCTGATCGGCTTGTAGCGCAGTCGGTGCGGCTTCGCGGCTTCCTCGCCGAGGCGCGCGCGCTTGTCGGCTTCGTACTCCTGGTAGTTGCCGTCGAAGAACGTCACCTGCGAATCGCCTTCGAACGCGAGGATGTGCGTCGCGATCCGGTCGAGGAACCAGCGATCGTGCGAGATCACCATCACCGAGCCCGCGAATTCGAGCAGCGCGTCTTCCAGCGCGCGCAGCGTTTCGACGTCGAGGTCGTTCGACGGTTCGTCGAGCAGCAGCACGTTGCCGCCCGAGATCAGCGTCTTCGCGAGGTGCAGGCGGCCGCGTTCGCCGCCGGACAGGTTGCCGACGATCTTCTGCTGGTCGCCGCCCTTGAAGTTGAAGCGGCCGATGTACGCGCGCGACGGCGTCTCGTACTTGCCGACCGTCAGCACGTCGGCGCCGCCCGAGATTTCCTCGAACACCGTCTTCGAGCCGTCGAGCGCATCGCGGCTCTGGTCGACATATGCGAGCTTCACCGTCGGGCCCATCACGACCTCGCCCGAATCCGGCTGCTCCTTGCCCGTCAGCATCCGGAACAGTGTCGACTTGCCGGCGCCGTTCGGGCCGATGATGCCGACGATCGCACCGGCCGGGATCTTCAGGTTCAGGTTGTCGATCAGCAGGCGGTCGCCGAACGCCTTGCTGACGTTCTTGAACTCGATCACTTCATTGCCGAGGCGGTCGCCGACCGGAATGAAGATTTCCTGCGTCTCGTTGCGCTTCTGGTATTCCTGGCTGTTCAGCTCCTCGAAGCGTGCGATACGTGCCTTCGACTTCGCCTGACGGCCCTTCGGGTTCTGGCGCACCCACTCCAGTTCCTTCTTGATCGCCTTCTGGCGAGCCGATTCCGACGCTTCTTCCTGCTTCAGGCGCTCTTCCTTCTGGTCGAGCCAGCTGCTGTAGTTGCCCTTCCACGGAATGCCGTGGCCGCGGTCGAGTTCGAGAATCCACTCGGCCGCGTTGTCGAGGAAGTAGCGATCGTGCGTGACGGCGACGACGGTGCCCGGGAAGCGCACCAGGAACTGTTCGAGCCAGTCGACCGATTCGGCGTCGAGGTGGTTGGTCGGTTCGTCGAGCAGCAGCATGTCGGGCTTTTCGAGCAGCAGCTTGCACAGCGCGACGCGGCGCTTTTCGCCGCCCGACAGGTGCTCGATCTTCGCGTCCCACGCCGGCAGGCGCAGCGCGTCGGCGGCCACTTCAAGCTGCTGCTCGGGGCTGCCGCCGTCGCTCGACGCGAGGATCGCCTCGTACTTCGCCTGTTCGGCCGCGAGCGCGTCGAAGTCGGCGTCCGGCTCGGCATACGCCGCGTAGATTTCTTCGAGCTTCTTGTTGGCCTGGAACAGGTCGCCGAGGCCTTCCTCGACGGCTTCGCGCACGGTCTTCGTCGGGTCGAGCTGCGGTTCCTGCGGCAGGTAGCCGATGTTCAGGTTCGGCATCGGCGTCGCTTCGCCTTCGATGTCCTTGTCGACGCCCGCCATGATGCGGATCAGCGTCGACTTGCCCGAGCCGTTCAGGCCGAGCACGCCGATCTTCGCGCCGGGAAAGAACGACAGCGAGATGTCCTTCAGGATCTGGCGCTTGGGCGGCACGATCTTGCCGACCCGGTTCATCGTGAAAACGTATTGGGCCATTTGGGTGTGAAAAGTCAGAAGTTGAGACGGCCGCGCAGCGCGCTGGCATGGCGGCGTCGGATGATTCGGTACGGAGCGTGCCGCGCAAGGCGCGGCGGCGTCGCCGTATGGCGGCGGCGCGAGCGGCTATTGTACTTCGCCGCCGGGTGTCGCTGGCACGACGCAGGCATTCTGGCGCGCGGCGTTCATAGCCACGCGGCGACGCCGCCGTGCCCCGAACACGTGCCGCGCCGGTGGCGGCTGAAGCTGTACGTGCCGTCGCGGCAGCGCGCGCTTGCGCCGTCGGGCACGCGGCCCGATTTCGAATGTGCGGGCGCATGCACGGTTTCGCCGTCGCGGTTGCGATACGTGTCGTGACGATCGAGATCGGCTTCGTTGCCGTAGCCGGGCGGTGCGCGGTACGCGTGCGCGGAAGGAGGCAGGGCGGCGCACGCAACGAGGAGCGCGATCGACAGCGTCGCGACGCGCGTCGCGCGGCGGAGCAGGGCAGGCATGGTCTCTCTCGGTCTGTTGTTATCGATGTCGGGCCGATGGCCCGCGCCGCATGTTAGCTGATCGGCCATGGATCGGCGCTGGCGCCTCGCGGTCGAGCAACGTCAAGCCGTGCCGGACATCGATGCCGCGCCGTCGGCCTGCGCGGCGTCGAGAATCCACCGGCGGAACGCGGCGACCTTCGGCCGTTCCGCGTGATGCGGCGGATAGACGAGGTAGTACGCGAAATCGTCGAGCCACGCGACGTCGGCGAGCTGCACAAGCCGGCCGCTTTCGAGCTCGCCGCGCACCATCGCGGCCGGCAGCAGCCCGGCGCCCTGGCCGGCGACGATCGCCTGCAGCAACAGGCCGGAGTCGTCGAACGCGGGGCCGCGGGGCGGGCCGAAATCGTCGATACGCTGCGCGCCGAACCAGATGTGCCAGCCCTTGCGCTCGGCATCGTGCAGGTGCGGCCAGCCGACGAGATCGGCCGGTGTCGCCGGCATGCCGAGCCGCGCGACGAGTTCGGGCGACGCGAGCGCGACGATTTCCACCGTCAGCAGGCGCTCGCTGCACAGCCCGATGTAGC
This sequence comes from Burkholderia sp. NFPP32, assembly GCF_900119325.1. Taxonomy (NCBI): domain Bacteria; kingdom Pseudomonadati; phylum Pseudomonadota; class Betaproteobacteria; order Burkholderiales; family Burkholderiaceae; genus Burkholderia; species Burkholderia sp. NFPP32. The sequence continues at coordinate 85,831 of NZ_FPJP01000019.1, forward strand.
GCCCGAGGCCGTGACGGATCGCGACGTCGACGCCGTCGCGCGCGAAATCCGCGAGTGCATGGCTCGTGACGATCTGCAGGTCGACGTCCGGGCACGCGTGCCGGAACTGCGCGAGGCGCGGCACGAGCCACGCGGACGCGAAGAACGGCGTGACGCTCACCGTCAGCACGCCGCTGTCGGCGGCGCCAGACACGCGCTGCGACGCATCGGCGATCTGCCGGAACGCATTGCGCACCGGCGGCAGGTAGTCGCGGCCGGCGGCCGTCAGCAGGATGCCGCGGTTGACGCGCTCGAACAGCTGCACGCCGAGATGCGTCTCGAGCGTGCGGATCATCTGGCTCACCGCGCCGGGCGTGACCGACAACTCCTCGGCCGCCGACTTCACCGACAGGTGGCGGGCGGCCGCTTCGAATGCACGCAGCGCGTTGAGCGGCGGCAGGCGGGAACGATTCATTCAGATTTTCTAAAGCGAAAGGCCGACGAAATATCGTTTGAGGCGATGCGTACGCGCGAGTACCGTTGTCGCATCGGGTCGCATTCTTCAGGGCTGCCTTGCGGCGGCCGATGCGATCAACATAGATCAACTATATCCATGAGGCAATCCGGATGCCGCGCGGCGTCCGGAGGGACCTGAGAGGAGCATCGTCATGAACCGCCCGGGCGCATCGCGCCACTTCTACGGCTGGTACGTGGTCGCGGCCGCGTTCGCCGTCACGTTCGTCGGGTTCGGCAGCGCGTATACGTTCAGCGCGTTCGTCGAGTCGCTGCAGCGCGATTTCGCCGCATCGCGCGGGCAGATCTCGCTCGTGTTCTCGCTCGCCGGCTTCCTGTATTTCGGCTTCGGTATCGTCAGCGGGCCGCTGGCGGATCGCTTCGGCTCGCGGCGGCTCGCCGTCGCCGGCATGCTGCTGACGGGGGCCGGGCTCGCCGCCGCCGGCGCCGCGCACACGCTGCTGCAGGTCTATGTCGCGTACGGGCTCGGTGTCGGTCTCGGCGTCGGCTGCGCCTATGTGCCAGCCGTCGGCGCGGTGCAGCGCTGGTTCGTCCGCCGGCGCGGCTTCGCGTCGGGGCTCGCGGTCGCGGGGATCGGCGTCGGCACGCTCGTGATGCCGCCGCTCGCGTCCGCGCTGATCGCGCATGTCGGCTGGCGCGGGGCTTATTTCACGCTGGCAGCGCTCGCGGTGGTCCTGGGGGCAGGCATGTCGCTGCTGATCGAGAACGATCCGCGCGGCCGCGGGTTGTTGCCGGATGGCGATGCGGCCGGCGGCGGCGGCCGGAATACCAGTGCTTCCGTAGCCGCCACGACCGTGCACGCTGGCGCGACGGTGCGCGAGGCCGTCACGTCGCGGCCGTTCGCGAGCCTCTACGCCGCCTGTCTCGTATGCTCGTTCGGCGTATTCGTCCCGTTCGTCCACCTCGTGCCGTATGCGCTCGATCATGGCGTCGCGCCATCGACGGCCGTGCTGCTGCTCGGCGCGATCGGCGTCGGCAGCACGGCCGGCCGCTTTTTCCTCGGCGGCATCGCCGACCGCTTCGGCCGCCGCGTATCGCTGCTCGCGATGTTCGCGGGCATGGCCGTCGCGCTCATTGCGTGGGCGGGCGCCGGCACCGTTGCGACGCTTGCCGCGTTCGCACTCGTGTTCGGCGTGTTCTACGGCGGTTGGGTCGCCGTGTTGCCGGCGGTCGTGATGGACTATTTCGGCGGACGCAACGTGAGCGCGATCATCGGCATCCTGTACACGAGCGTCGCGTTCGGCACGCTGATCGGGCCAGCCGCCGCCGGCTTCATCTACGACGCGGGGGGCGGCTATCTCGTGCCGATCCTCGCGAGCGCCGTCGCCAATGCGATCGCGTTCGCCATCGTCGCGACCACCGGACGTGCGCCGGTGTCCGCGCGCGCGGCCGGCGGATAGCGCACGCCGCTGGGCGTGCCGCGCGATTTCCGATAGGGTGGCCGGACCGTCAACCGTCGACCAACGGTCGGGGAGGCATCGTGACATTCGACGAAGTCCGGCAGATCGCGCTGGCGTGGCGCGGCGTCGAGGAGGGCACGTCGTACGGCACGCCCGCACTCAAGGTGAAGGGCAAGCTGCTCGCGCGGCTGCGCGAGGACGGCGACACGCTCGTCGTGAAGGGCGTCGGCCCCGACGAACGCGCGTGGCTGATCGAATCGGAACCCGACGTGTATTACGTGACCGATCACTACGCGGGCTGGCCGATCGTGCTGGTGCGCCTGTCGGCCGCGCATCCCGACGCCGTGAAAAATCTGCTTCTGCGGGAATGGCACGCCATCGTGCCTGCCAAATGGCGGGACGAAGCCGCGCGCGGCGGGAACTGAGCGTCCGGCGCGCCACACTGCCGGATTGCCTTTGACGGAAGCGCCCTGACGGCGCGCGAGCCGGCGCCGATGGGACCACTTGTTGCATCGGTTCGCATCGATGCAACAAGTGGTCCCATCGAAATTCTTCAATTGGTTCTTAGTGAAGAACCGTTTGATGCTTACACTCCTTCGCTTCGAAGGCGGCTGACGAAAGCCGACGGAACGGGCGCACGCGATGCGCCGGCGCCTCGTGCGCCGCATCGCCCACGCAGCTTCGCAGACTGCGCGGCGCGTCCCGCCGGAACGGCCCCGATCCGGCCTCGGGCCTGCATGCGACGCAGGCGCCGTGCCCGGCCCGGCTCAAGAACGACAACTCCCCGCGCCGCCTTTACGCGACACCCGGTCGTACCGGAACCGTTTTTTGGAGAGAGACAGATGAGTGGAAGCAACACAGGCCTCGGCACGGGCCTGAAGCAGCGTCACGTGACGATGATGTCGATTGCCGGCGTCATCGGCGCCGGTTTGTTCGTCGGCTCCGGCCACGCGATCGCGGAAGCTGGTCCGGCGTCGATACTCGCGTATGCGATCGCGGGCGTGCTGGTCGTCCTGGTGATGCGCATGCTCGGCGAGATGGCCGTCGCGCATCCGGACAGCGGGTCGTTCTCGACCTATGCCGATCGCGCGATCGGCCACTGGGCCGGCTTCTCGATCGGCTGGCTGTACTGGTGGTTCTGGGTGCTCGTGATCCCGATCGAGGCGACGGCTGCGGCAACTATCCTCAATGCCTGGTTCCCGGGCATCGCGACCTGGATCTTCGCGCTCGGCATCACGCTGCTGCTCACCGTCACCAACCTCTTTTCCGTCAAGAACTACGGCGAATTCGAATTCTGGTTCGCGCTGATCAAGGTCGTCGCGATCGTCGTGTTCCTGTGCATCGGCGGCGCGGCGATCGTCGGGATCATTCCGGCGCCGGCCGTATCGGGCGTGTCGAACCTGTTTGCGCATCAGGGCTTCATGCCGAACGGCGCCGGTGCGGTGCTGGCGGCGATGCTGACGACGATGTTCTCGTTCCTCGGCACCGAGATCGTGACGATCGCGGCCGCCGAATCGGACAACCCGCAGCGCCAGATCGTGCGTGCGACCAACTCGGTGATCTGGCGCATCACGCTGTTCTATCTCGGCTCGATTCTCGTCGTCGCGGCCATCGTGCCGTGGAACGACCCGTTGCTGCCGAAGCACGGCTCGTATCAGCGCGCGATGGAGCTGATCGGCATCCCGAATGCGAAGGCGATCATCGACGTGATCGTGCTCGTATCGGTCGCGAGCTGCCTGAATTCGGCGCTGTACACGGCGTCGCGGATGCTGTTCTCGCTGTCGAAGCGCAAGGACGCGCCAGCGTTCCTGCATCGCACCGATTCGACCGGCACGCCGCGTGCGGCCGTGCTCGCGTCGACGGCATTCGGCTTCGTGACCGTGATCGCGAACTACCTGATGCCGGAGCAGGTGTTCGGCTTCCTGCTCGCGACGTCGGGCGCGATCGCGCTGCTCGTGTATCTCGTGATCGCGATCTCGCAGCTGCGGATGCGCAAGACGCTCGAAGCGGGCGGCGCCGACCTGACGCTGCGGATGTGGATGTTCCCGTGGCTCACGTGGGCCGTGATCCTGTTCATCTGCGGCACGCTGACCGTGATGTTCGTGAGCGAGGAGCACCGGATGGAAGTCGGTGCGACGGCCGTGCTGGCGTTGATCGTGCTGTTTGCGTCGTGGCTAAACAAGCGCGGCCGCGATGCGCAGGCGAGCGCGGGGCGGCGGGTGTCGGCGACGTGATGAGGTGATGTGACGGCGTGGCGGTGAGCCGCCTGTCATGAAAGTGGCCCGATCGGCGTTTGCCGGTCGGGCCATTTGTTTTGTCGGGGTAAACGGATGCACTTGCCGATGGCAACGCAGGGCGTTCGGCAATGGGGTGGGGCATCTGCATCTGCAATCGGCGGTGCCGACGAAGATGACGAACAGGCTCTCCGCGGGCACTTCCCGCAAGCCTTCACGAGTCGCTCCGGAATAAAGAAAGGCCCGCTGTTCGCGGGCCTTTCCGGGCTACTCTGACACTGCACGAAACAGCGTCGTTTGACGCGTCAGACGTTGAACAGGAAGTTCATCACGTCGCCATCGTGCACGACATATTCCTTCCCTTCCGCGCGCATCTTGCCGGCTTCCTTCGCGCCCTGTTCACCCTTGTACGTGATGAAATCGTCGAACGCGATCGTCTGCGCGCGGATGAAGCCGCGCTCGAAGTCGGTATGGATCACGCCGGCCGCCTGCGGCGCCGTGTCGCCGGTATGGATCGTCCACGCGCGCACTTCCTTCACGCCCGCGGTGAAGTAGGTCTGCAGGCCGAGCAGCTTGAAGCCCGCGCGGATCACGCGGTCGAGGCCCGGCTCTTCCATGCCCATGTCGGCGAGGAATGCTTCCTTGTCCGCGTCGTCGAGATCGGCGATTTCCGCCTCGATTGCCGCGCATACGGCGACCACCGGCGCATTCTCGCTTTCCGCGTACTTGCGCACCGCATCGAGGTGCGGATTGTTCTCGAAGCCGTCGTCCTTCACGTTGGCCACATACATCGCCGGCTTCGCGGTGATCAGGCAGAACGGCTTGAGCAGTGCCTCTTCGTCGTCCGACAGTGCGAGACCGCGCACGGCCTTGCCCTGGTCGAGCTGCGCGCGCACCTTGTCGAGCACCGCGACGAGCTTGGCCGCTTCCTTGTCGTTGCCCGACTTCGCGGCCTTCGAATAGCGCGTGAGCGCCTTCTCGACGGTGCCGAGGTCGGCGAGCGCGAGTTCGGTGTTGATTACCTCGATGTCGTCGATCGGGCTGACCTTGCCGGCGACGTGGATGACGTTCTCGTCCTCGAAGCAGCGCACGACGTGCGTGATCGCATCGGTTTCGCGGATGTTGGCGAGGAACTGGTTGCCGAGGCCTTCACCCTTGCTCGCGCCCGCGACGAGGCCCGCGATGTCGACGAATTCGACGACGGCCGGTACGACACGCTCCGGCTTGACGATCTCGGAGAGTGCCTTCAGGCGCGTATCGGGCACTTCGACGATGCCGACGTTCGGCTCGATCGTGCAGAACGGGTAGTTCTCGGCGGCGATGCCGGCCTTGGTCAGCGCATTGAACAGGGTGGACTTGCCGACGTTGGGCAAGCCGACGATGCCGCATTTGAGGCTCATGGAATCCTTCGAACGGGTAAAGCGGCGCGGCCGGACAGGGCACGGCGGCGCGGGAATAAAGGGCGGCCGGCGCTTGGGGTGCGGCGGGCCGGCGGTCAAAGGCGCTATTGTACCGTGCCGACGCCCCGGATTCCGGGCTTGCGCCGAACGGCCGATGCGGCGGGCCGCCGCGCCGCCGCGTCCACCTGCGATTCTGCTGATTTCCCGCAAAGTCCGGCCGCGTAAGGGTTTGGCCCCGCGGCTATAATGCCCGCCATGACTGCCCACCACTCCTTCGACGTCGCCGTGGTCGGCGGCGGGCTCGTCGGCAAGACGGCCGCGCTCGTGCTGACCCAGTCCGGCTACAAGACTGCCTTGCTTGCCCAGCCGGCCACGCCGCGCCCCGCCGATCTCGCGTTCGACACGCGCGTCTACGCGCTGTCGTCCAGTTCGCAGGCCTTGCTCGAGCGGCTGCGGGTCTGGCAGGCGCTCGACCACGGCCGGCTCGCGCCTGTTTACGACATGCGTGTGTACGGCGATGCGCACGCCGAACTGCATTTTTCCGCGTACCAGGCCTCCGTGCCGCAACTCGCGTGGATCGCCGAATCGTCGCTGGTCGAGGCGTCGCTCGATGCCGCGCTGCGGTTCCAGCCGAACCTCACGTGGTTCGATGCGCGTGCGCAGGGCTTCGACGTGCGCGACGATGCGGCCGTGCTCACGCTGTCGTCGGGGCAGGTGCTCGAAGCGGACCTCGTCGTCGGCGCGGACGGCGCGCATTCGTGGGTACGGTCCCAAATGGGGGCCAAAGTCGAACGGCGCGACTACCGGCAGACGGGCGTCGTCGCGAACTTCAAGGCGTCGCTGCCGCACCGCGAGACGGCTTACCAGTGGTTCCACGAAGGCGAGATCGTCGCGCTGCTGCCGTTGCCGGACGGCCACGTGTCGCTCGTATGGTCCGCGCACACCGCGCATGCGGACGAACTGCTCGCCCTCGATCCGGCGCAGCTCGCGGCCGAGGTCGAGCGCGTGTCGCACGGTCAGGTCGGCACGCTCGAATGCGTGACGCCGGCCGCCGGCTTCCCGCTGGCGCTGCAGACGGTCGACAAGCTGATCGCGCCGCGCGTCGCGCTCGTCGGCGATGCCGCGCACCTGATCCACCCGCTCGCGGGGCAGGGGATGAACCTTGGGTTGCGCGACGTCGCGGCGCTCGCCGACGTGATCGCCGGCAAGGAAAGCTTCCGCAATCTGGGCGATACGGTGCTGCTGCGCCGCTATGAGCGTTCGCGCCGCGAGGACATCCGCGCGCTGATGGTCGCGACCGACGGCCTGCAGCGGCTGTTCGCGGTGCCGGGCCCGCTCGCGAAGGCCGTGCGCAACGCGGGCATGGCGTTCGTCGGGGCGCAGCCGCTCGTGAAGCGCTGGCTCGTGTCGGCCGCGCTCGGCTGATCGAACCTTCGGCCGCTTCGCCGGTCGGACTCGGTTCCGTTACGGCGTACACTGTGCCGTGCACACCGATTGAGCTGAAGGAAGATTTCGATGAAAAAAACGATCCGCATCGCGTCGCTGGCGCTGGCCGTCACGATGGCGACGCTGGGCTGCACCGCGCAGGCCGACCAGACCACCGACAAGCTGAAAGCCACGCTGCAGGCCCGTCTCGGCAACGACGCGCCGATCAAGAGCGTGTCGAAATCGCCGGTCGCGGGCCTTTACGAAGTGAACCTCGGCTCGCAGATCATCTATAGCGACGCGGCCGGCGACTACGTGCTGCTCGGCGATCTCGTCGACACCAAGACGCACAAGAACCTGACCGACGCACGCCTGTCCGAAATCAACAAGATCGACTTCGCGAGCCTGCCGTTCGCGAATGCGATCAAGGTCGTCAAGGGCAACGGTGCACGCAAGATCGCAGTGTTCTCCGATCCGAACTGCCCGTACTGCAAGAAGCTCGAGACGACGCTGCAGTCGGTCGACAACGTCACCGTCTACACGTTCCTGTATCCGGTGCTGTCGCCGGATTCGACCGCGAAGTCGAAGGCGATCTGGTGCGCGACCGACCGCGCGAAAACCTGGCAGGGCTGGATGCTCGATCACCGTGCGCCGTCCGGCGCCGGTACCTGCGATACCAGCGCGCTCGACAAGAACCTCGCGCTTGGCCGCGGGATGAACGTCACCGGCACGCCGACGATCTTCCTGCCGGACGGCCGCCGCCTGCCGGGCGCGGTATCGGCCGACCAGCTCAACCAGGCGCTCGCCTCGAGCAAGTAACCGACCGACACGCCGGGCCGCATGGCCCGGCCAGCGAGGGGCGCCCGCATGATCTGCCGGCGCCTCTCTTCGTTTTCGCCGCCGTATTCGACCGATTGCCACGATGACCCAGCCGATCCGCTATTCGATTGTCCCGAAAGATCTTGCCGCGCACCTGTTCGAAGTGTCGGTGACGGTCGCCGACCCCGACCCCGAAGGCCAGCGCTTCTCGCTGCCGGTGTGGATTCCGGGCAGCTACCTCGTGCGCGAGTTCGCGCGCAACATCGTGACGCTCGGCGCGTTCAACGACGCAGGCCGCAAGGTGCGGATCGCGAAGACCGACAAGCACACGTGGCAGGCCGCGCCCGTGAGCGGTGCGCTGACGCTGCGCTACGACGTGTATGCGTGGGACCTGTCGGTGCGCTCCGCGTATCTCGACGAATCGGGCGGCTTCTTCAACGCGACGGCCGTGTTCCTGAGCGTCGCCGGCCGCGAGGACGCGCCGTGCGAAGTCGACATCGCGAAGCCGGCCGGCCCGGCATTCCGCGCGTGGCGCGTCGGCACCGCGCTGCCCGAGGCGCGCGGCACGAAGCGCTACGGCTTCGGTGCGTATCGCGCAGCGAACTACGACGAGCTTTCCGACCATCCGGTGACGATCGGCGAATTCGCGCTCGCGACGTTCGACGCGCACGGCGTGCCGCACGACATCGTGGTCGCGGGGCGTGTGACGCAGCTCGACCTGGAGCGGCTGCGCACCGACCTGAAGCGTGTGTGCGAAGCGCAGATCGCGCTGTTCGAGCCGAAATCGAAGAAGGCGCCGATGGACCGCTACGTGTTCATGACGCTCGCGGTCAGCGACGGCTACGGCGGCCTCGAGCATCGCGCATCGACCGCACTGATCTGCAACCGCACCGACCTGCCGGTGAAGGGGCGGCCCGAGACGACCGAAGGCTATCGCACCTATCTCGGCCTTTGCAGCCACGAGTACTTCCATACGTGGAACGTGAAGCGCATCAAGCCGGCGGCGTTCGTGCCGTACGACCTGACGCGCGAGAACTACACATCGCTGCTGTGGCTGTTCGAAGGCTTCACGTCGTATTACGACGACCTGATGCTGGTGCGCAGCGGACTGATGTCGCAGGACGAGTATTTCGCGGCGCTCGGCCGCACGATCGGCGGCGTGCTGCGCGGCACCGGGCGGCTCAAGCAGAGCGTCGCGGAAAGCTCGTTCGACGCGTGGATCAAGTACTACCGCCAGGACGAGAACGCGACCAACGCGATCGTCAGCTACTACACGAAGGGTTCGCTCGTTGCGCTCGCGTTCGATCTCGCGATCCGCGCGCAGACGCGCAACCGGAAGTCGCTCGACGACGTGATGCGCCTGCTGTGGCAACGCTACGGTCGCGATTTTTATCGCGGCAAACAGGCGGGCGTCGCGGAAGATGAAGTCGAGACGTTGATCGAAGAAGCGACGGGCGTCGCGCTCGGTCGCCTGTTCGCCGACGCCGTGCACGGCACGCGCGACCTGCCGCTCGGCGAACTGCTCGCGCCGTTCGGCGTCACGCTCGCGCCGGATGTCGCGAACGGCGCGGCCGCGAAGCCGACGATCGGTGCGCGCTTGCGCGGCGGCGCGGACTGCACGTTCGCGGCTGTCTATGAAGGCGGCGCCGCGCATCGCGCGGGGCTGTCGGCCGGCGATACGCTGATCGCGGTCGACGGGCTGCGCGTCACGGGCACGAACCTCGACGCGCTGCTCGCGCGCTACCGGCCGGGCGACAAGGTCGAGGTTCACGCGTTTCGCCGCGACGAGCTGCGTACCGCGAAACTGAAGCTCGACGGCCCGGAGGTCACGCGCTACCGGTTGACGGCGGCAGCGAAGCCGGCCGCGGCATCGAAGGCCCGGGAGGCTTGGCTGAAGGGCTGAGTGCACGGCAGCGGCAATCGGGGCGCGATCGAGGATTGTTCTGCTGCTGCAACAATCCGTCGCCCTGAACCCGCTTTTTCCGGCAAATGCGGCCACGCACAATGGCGTCACTCGCGCTACCGAAGCGCAACCCAACCGGAGCCTGACATGACGACCATTCTGCAAATCAATTCCGCGGCGCGTTCGCAAGGCGCGCAATCCACGCTGCTGGCCAACGAACTGACGGCAAAGCTGCAACAATCGAACCCCGGCGCGAAGGTCGTGGTTCGCGACCTGCTGGCCGATGCGCTGCCGCACCTCGACGAATCGGTGCTCGGCGCGTTCTTCACGCCGGCCGACCAGCGCAGCGCGGAGCAGAATGCGATCGTCGCGAAGAGCGATGCACTGATCGCCGAGCTGCAAGCCGCCGACATCATCGTGATCGGCGCGCCGATGTACAACTTCGGCATCTCGTCGCAACTGAAGACGTACTTCGACTGGATCGCACGCGCAGGCGTCACGTTCCGCTACACCGAGAACGGTCCGGAAGGCCTGATCAAGGGCAAGAAGGTTCACGTGGTGACGGCTCGCGGCGGCAAGTACGCCGGTACGCCGAACGACAGCCAGACGCCGTACCTGCGCACGTTCCTCGGCTTCGTCGGCATGACCGACGTGAGCTTCATCTTCGCGGAAGGCCTGAACCTCGGCCCGGATGCGCAGAGCGCCGCGCTCGCCAGCGCACGCGAAGCGATCGCCGCCGCGTAAGGTCGATGCGGGTGCGACGCGCCCGCAGCATCGTCCGAAAAAAACGCCGCGTCCCCGAAGGGGCGCGGCGTTTTTGCATTCCGGCCGGCGACAAAGCCGGCGCGGCCGTTACGCGAGTGTTTCGGCCACTTCCGGCAGGCGCCAGTCGATCGGTTCGCGGCCAGCTTCGACCAGATAGTCGTTCGCGAGCATGAAATGGCGGCAGCCGAGGAAGCCGCGGTGCGCGGACAGCGGCGACGGATGCGGCGCCTCGAGCACGCAATGCGCGCTCGCGTCGAACAGCGCGCGCTTCGCCTGCGCGTGTGCGCCCCACAGCATGAAGACGAGCCCGCGGTGGCGGCCTGCGAGTTCGCGGATCAGCGTGTCCGTGCATTGCTCCCAGCCGCGCTTCGCGTGGCTCGCGGCCGCGCCGCGCTCGACTGTCAGCACGGTGTTGAGCAGCAGCACGCCCTGGCGCGCCCACGTGTCGAGGCAGCCGTGGCGCGGCGTGTCGTGACCGAAGTTCGCGGCGATTTCCTTGAAGATGTTGCGCAGCGACGGCGGCGTGCGGACGGCCGGCGGCACCGAGAACGCGAGGCCGTGCGCCTGCGGCGTGCCGCGATCGTCGCCGTGGTACGGGTCCTGGCCGAGGATCACGACCTTCACGTCGTCCGGGCTTGTGAGGCGTAGTGCGCGGAACACGTCGGTCGGGTAGACCGCCTTGCCGGCCGCGCGCTCGTCGTCGACGAAGCGGCAAAGCGGCGCGTACGCGTCGCTGTCGGTAAAGGGTTTCAGCACGTCGCGCCAGGCGGCCGGCAGCGCGTCGAATTGCGCGGCGAGATGCGGGACGTCGGCGGCAACGGGCTGCGGCGCTGCGGAGGCCGGGGCCGAAGCGGCGGCTTTCTTTGCGGGCTTGCGCTCGGAGGAGGGCGACGCGGAAGTCGGGGACGGAATAGCGGCCGGTGCCGTTTCCGGCACGGGATCGTCGAACAGCGACGCCTGTTGCGGCGCGCGGGAAGTCTTGCGGGTTGCCATGCGTGATGCGTGTTTATTGCGCGCGCAGCCGGTAGCCGCGCTGCGCCTTGCTGATGTTTTCGGGAGCGAGGCCCGGCAGCGCCTGCTGCAGTTCGGCGGCGAGCGTCGCGAGCGCCGCTTCCGGGCCGTCGATCAGTTCGAGTTCGATTTCGCTGATCGGTTCGCGGCGCGTTTCGTGTTCCGCCTGGACGACGATCTCGCCGAGGTCCACCGCGGCTTCGACGGTTGCGCCGCCGATTGCGATGCGCCACAGCGTACGCGAAAAATCCGTGCGGAACAGTGCGCGCAGCGCGCTCGCCGCGTCACGCAGCGCAGCGGCGGCTTCCGGCACGTCGCAGGCCGCGACGAGCGCATCGATCTCGAGCGCGTCGCCGGCCACTGGCAGTTCCCATTCGTGGCGGCGATGCAGGCCGCCTTCCGCGTTGCCGACCGTCTTGAACGTCTGCAGCCAGCCTTGCGGCGCGCGGCGCACGCGCACCGCGCTCTTCGAGCGGGCCAGCGCGAGATCGGGCGTGTCGTAATAGACGTTCGCGAGCGTGATGTCGCGGCCGGGTTCGCCGGTCAGCGTCTCGAAGAAGCGCCGCGCGGCACCGGCCTGGCCGGCCGGCAGCGCGAGCTTGATTTCCTTTTCGATCGCCATCAGAAGAACATCCGTGCGAGCTCCTCGCCTGGCTGATCGGCGCGCATGAACGCTTCGCCGACGAGGAACGTGTTCACGTTCGCCGCGCGCATCGTGTCGACGTCGGTGCGCGACAGGATGCCCGATTCGGTCACGACAATCCGGTCCGGCGGAATCATGTCGAGCATGTCGAGCGTGGTCTGGATCGACGTCTCGAACGTGCGCAGGTTGCGGTTGTTGATGCCGAGCAGCGGCGTCTTGAGCGTCAGCGCCTGCTCCATCTCGTTGCGGTCGTGCACTTCGACCAGCACGGCGAGGCCGAGCGAGTGCGCATATGCTTCGAGGTCCTGCATCAGCGGCGTGTCGAGTGCGGCGGCGATCAGCAGGATCGCGTCGGCGCCCATCGCCCGGGCCTCGAGGATCTGGTACGCGTCGACGATGAAGTCCTTGCGCAGCACCGGCAGCGTGCAGGCCGCGCGCGCCTCTTCGAGGTAGCGGACGCTGCCCTGGAAGAACTGCTCGTCGGTCAGCACCGACAGGCATGCGGCGCCGTGCGCCGCATACGAGCGCGCGATGTCGGCCGGCACGAAATGCTCGCGCAGCACGCCCTTCGACGGGCTTGCCTTCTTGATTTCGGCGATCACGGCGGCGTTGCCGGCCGCGTGCTTTGCACGCAGCGCGCCGACGAAGTCGCGCAGGTCGCGCGCGGATGCGTCCAGCTTCAGTGCCTCGAGCGGCGTGCTGCGCATGGCCGCCGCGACTTCTTCGCGCTTGACGGCGATGATTCGGTCGAGAATGTCGCTCATGTGGGTTCCTGCTTGAGTCGTAAGGGGAGTCAGCGCTTGAACTGCTGCGTGAAGCGCACGAGTTCGTCGACCTTCGCGCGCGCCTTGCCGCTCGCGATCGCTTCGCGGGCGAGCTGGATGCCGTCCGCGATCGATTCGGCGACGTTCGCCGCATAGAGTGCAGTACCCGAGTTTAGCGTGACGATCTCGCGGGCGACGCCCGGCTGGTTGTCCAGCGCGCCGAGCAGCATCGTGCGCGATTCTTCGGCATTTTCCACCTTCAGCGTGCGGTTCGACACCATCTGCAGGCCGAAGTCTTCCGGATGGATCTCGTATTCGTGCACCTTGCCGTCGCGCAATTCGCCGACGAGCGTCGCGGCGCCGAGCGACACCTCGTCCATCCCGTCCTTGCCGTATACGACGAGTACGTGCTGCGCGCCGAGACGCTGCATCACGCGCACCTGGATGCCGACGAGGTCGGGGTGGAACACGCCCATCAACTGGTTCGGCGCGCCGGCCGGATTGGTCAGCGGGCCGAGGATGTTGAAGATCGTGCGCACGCCGAGCTCGCGGCGCACGGCCGCGATGTTCTTCATCGCCGGGTGATGGTTCGGCGCGAACATGAAGCCCATGCCCGTTTCGGCGATCGACGCGGCGACCTGTTCCGACTGCAGGTCGATGTTCACGCCGAGCGCCTCGAGCACGTCGGCGCTGCCTGACTTGCTCGACACACCGCGGTTGCCGTGCTTCGCGACTTTCGCGCCGGCCGCCGCCGTGACGAACATCGACGCGGTCGAGATGTTGAACGTGTGCGAGCCGTCGCCGCCGGTGCCGACGATGTCGACGAAGTTCGAGTTGTCCTGCACGTCGACGTGGTTCGCGAATTCGCGCATCACGGTCGCGGCGGCGGCGATCTCGCCGATCGTCTCCTTCTTCACGCGCAGCCCGGTGATGATCGCGGCGGCCATCACGGGCGACATGTCGCCGCGCATGATGAGCCGCATCAGGTGCAGCATCTCGTCGTGGAAGATCTCGCGGTGTTCGATCGTGCGCTGCAGCGCTTCCTGCGGGGTAATCGTCATCATGAGGCTCCCGTCAGGCGGCTTGCGCGGCCGCGGCGCGGGCCTGCTTCAGGAAATTCTCGAGCAGCGCATGGCCGTGCTCGGACAGGATCGATTCCGGGTGGAACTGCACGCCCTCGACCGGCAGCGTCTTGTGGCGCACGCCCATGATTTCTCCGTCGTCGGTCCACGCGGACACCTCGAGGCAGTCGGGCAGCGACTCGCGCTCGATCGCGAGCGAATGGTAGCGCGTGACGTCGAAATGCTTCGGCAGGTCGGCGAACACGCCGCGGCAGTCCGTTTCGATCCGGCTCACCTTGCCGTGCATGATGGTCTTCGCGCGCACGACGCGGCCGCCGAATGCTTCGCCGATCGCCTGGTGGCCGAGGCAGACGCCGAGGATCGGCTTCCTGCCCGAAAATTCGCGCAGCACGTCGAGCGTGATGCCCGCGTGCTGCGGGTTGCTCGGGCCCGGCGACAGGCAGATCGCGTCGGGATTCAGGCGCGCGATCTCGTCGAGCGTGATTTCGTCGTTGCGGTACGTGTGCACGTCCTCGCCCAGTTCGCCGAAGTACTGGACCAGGTTGTAGGTGAACGAATCGTAGTTGTCGATCATGAGCAGCATGGTCAGTCTCCGGTCAGAAGTCGCTATCGAGGCCGTCCTGGACCTGTTCGGCCGCACGCAGCACCGCGCGCGCCTTGTTTTCGGTCTCTTGCCATTCGGATTCGGGCACCGAATCCGCGACGACGCCGGCCGCCGCTTGCACATACAGGTTGCCGTTGTGGATCAGACCCGTACGGATCGCGATCGCGAGATCCATCTCGCCCGAGAACGACAGGTAGCCCACCGCACCGCCGTACAGCCCGCGCTTGATCGGCTCGAGCTCGTCGATCAGCTCCATCGCGCGCACCTTCGGCGCACCGGACAGCGTGCCGGCCGGGAACGTCGCGCGCAGCACGTCGTAGTTCGTCATGCCGGGCTTCAGCTTGCCTTCGACCGAGCTGACGATGTGCTGCACGTGCGAGTACTTTTCGATGACCATCTTGTCGGTCACCTGCACCGAGCCGATTTCCGCGATGCGGCCGACGTCGTTGCGCGCGAGGTCGATCAGCATCACGTGCTCGGCGATCTCCTTCGGATCGTTGAGCAGCTCGGTCGCGAGTTCCGCGTCGCGCTCGGGCGTGTTGCCGCGCGGGCGCGTGCCGGCGAGCGGGCGAATCGTGACGATCTGGTCGTCGCCGCGCTTTTCCTGGCGCACGAGGATTTCCGGCGATGCGCCGACCACGTGGAAATCGCCGAAGTTGTAGTAGTACATGTACGGTGACGGATTCAGCGAACGCAGCGCGCGATACAGCGACAGCGGATTGTCGCGGTACGGCTTGGTCAGCCGCTGGCCGACCTGGATCTGCATCAGTTCGCCGGCCGCGATGTATTCCTTCGCCTGGCGCACGGCGGCCAGATAGTCTTCCTTCTTGAACTCGCGGAACGTCTCGGTGCGCACGCTCGCCGACGTGACGGGCGGCTGCACGGTCGTGCGCAGGCGCTGCTTCAGTTCGCGCAGGCGCTGTTTCGCCTTCGCATAGGCTTCCGGCTGGCCCGGGTCCGCATAGATGATCAGGTAGAGCTTGCCGGCGAGGTTGTCGATCACCGCGACTTCTTCGGTGAGCAGCAGCTGGATGTCGGGCAGGCCGAGATCGTCGCGCGGCGCGGTGTTCGCGAGCTTCTTCTCGATATAGCGCACCGCGTCGTAGCCGAAGTAGCCGGCGAGACCGCCGCAGAAGCGCGGCAGGCCCGGACGCTGCGCCACCTTGAAGCGCGCCTGGAACGATTCGATGAATTGGAACGGGTCGCCGTCATGCGTCTCGACGACCTGGCCGTCGCGCACGACTTCCGACACGCCGTTGCGGGTGCGCACGAGCGTGCGGGCGGGCAGGCCGATGAACGAGTAGCGGCCGAAGCGTTCGCCGCCGACCACCGATTCGAGCAGGAACGAGTTGGCGCCCGCCCGTTCGGGCTGGGCCAGCTTCAGGTAGAGGGACAGCGGCGTTTCGAGATCGGCGAGGGCTTCCGCGATCAGCGGGATACGGTTGTAGCCTTCGTTCGCGAGCGATTGGAATTCGAGTTCGGTCATGTTCCGGTCCTGTTCGGGACGAGCGGCGCGTGCGCCAGGGATCACTTGACGCTGCGCGGGTTGCCGTCGGCGAAAGGGCGGTCGATCGAGAAGTGCCTGTTGCCGGCCGGCACTCCGGGCGTGAACGTCGCGAGCCTGCGGCCGATCCTGAACGCAAGCGTTCGGACGCGGTGGAACTCGAGGTGGTGCGACGATCGGCGCGCGGATGCGCAGCGAGATAAAAAACGGCGCTGAAGACGTGCTTCAGCGTACCTCATCGAAGAGGTTAGCGCGACCAGCGACGCCAGGGCCAGGCTCCCCGGTCGATGCTGCTCAGACTCCGTTTTTTATTCAGAAACATGCGGATGGAAGAAATAATCAGATGGTTGGCCGGCCGGCGTTGTGCGCGGTGATCGCGCGGGCCGCGACCAGCAACGAATCGACTATACCATCCGAATTTATCGTTTGTATAGCTTTGCCGTGGTTATAGCCATACGGCACCGTCAGTGTCGCCATCCCGGCTGCGCGGCCCGCCAGCGCATCGTTTTCCGAGTCGCCGATCGCGACCGCCGTGTCCGGCGTGACGCCGAGTGCGTCGCAGGCCGTCAGCATCGGCAGCGGGTCGGGCTTCTTGCGTGCGACGCTGTCGCCGCCGAGCACGATGCCGAAGCAATCGGCCAGCCCGTATTGTTCGAGCAGCTCGACCGCGAAGCGGTGCGGCTTGTTCGTCACGCACGCGAGCCGGATGCCGGCCGCGCGCAGCGCGTCGAGACCGGAGGTCACGTCCGGATAGAGGCGCGTATGGCGGCCGTTGATCTTCGCGTATTCGGTCTGGTAGATCGCCAGGGCGTCGTCGAAGCGCGCGTGCGCCTCGTCGGCCGGGAAGCGCGGCTTCAGCACGCTCCGGATCAGGTGTTCGGAGCCCTTGCCGACGTAGCCGATCACTTCGTCGCGCGATGTGGCCGGCGCGTCGAGCCGCGCAAGCATTCCGTTCAGGCCGGCCGTGAAATCGTCGGCCGTGTCGACCATCGTGCCGTCGAGATCGATCAGCGCCGCGTCGATGCGCGGCGCGGCGAAGCGGATCGGGGCGGCGTTCGTTGCGGCCCCGGCCGGCGCACGGCCGGCGAGCGACGATTCGGCCACGGCGTCAGCTCCGCTCGACGGTGGCGAGCGCGGCGCGCATCTCGTCGATCACCTTGCGGTAGTCGGGCTTGCCGAAGATCGCCGAACCCGCGACGAAGGTGTCGGCGCCGGCCGCCGCGATTTCCGCGATGTTGTCGGTCTTCACGCCGCCGTCGACCTCGAGCAGGATCTCGCGGCCCGTGCGCTCGGTGTACGCGTCGATACGTGCGCGTGCTTCGCGCAGCTTGTTCAGCGTTTCCGGAATGAACGACTGGCCGCCGAAGCCGGGGTTGACCGACATCAGCAGCACGAAGTCGAGGCGGTCCATCACGTGGTCGAGATAGTTCAGCGGCGTGGCCGGGTTGAATACGAGGCCGGCCTTGCAGCCGTGGTCGCGGATCAGCGACAGCGTGCGGTCGATGTGATCGGAGCCTTCCGGGTGGAAGCTGATCAGGTTCGCACCGGCCTTCGCAAAATCGGGCACGATCCGGTCGACCGGGCGTACCATCAGGTGCACGTCGATCGGCACCTGCACGTGCGGGCGGATCGCTTCGCACACGAGCGGGCCGATCGTCAGGTTCGGCACATAATGGTTGTCCATCACGTCGAAGTGGATCCAGTCGGCGCCGGCGGCGACCACGTTGCGGACTTCTTCGCCGAGCCGTGCGAAATCGGCCGACAGGATGCTGGGAGCGATGCGGAATTGGGTCATGGCAGGGGGAGCGGGGACGTTGCGGCGCAAAACCGACATTCTACCGCCCGGCGGCCGGCTCGCGGCGGCAGGCCGTGCGGTTGCGGCCCGATTCCGCATCAAGCAGAATGCCGAACCAAAGCGGCGCGTCCGCGGCCCCGTCGCCCATGCCGGCACGGACAGTCACCCTCCAGTGGAAACACCATGAGTCAGTATCAGTTCACCGTTTCGGTGAAAACCAGCTACTTGCCGGAACAATCCGACCCCGATCGCCGTCAATACGCATTCGCGTACACGCTGACGATCCGCAACACGGGGCAGGTCGCGGCGCAGCTGATCGCGCGTCACTGGATCATCACGGACAGCGAGAGCCACGTGCAGGAAGTGAAGGGGCTCGGCGTCGTCGGGCACCAGCCGCTGCTGCAGCCGGGCGAGCAGTTCGAATACACGAGCTGGGCCGTGATCGCGACGCCGGTCGGTACGATGCGTGGCGCGTACTTCTGCGTGGCGGAGGACGGCGAGCGTTTCGAGGCGCCGGTCGACGAGTTTGCACTGCACATGCCGCGCACGCTGCATTGAGCGCGCGGAGCGCGTCAGCGCGGCTGGCGATCGTTGTTGCGGGCGTGCTTCTTTCTGCCCGACGACGTCCACACGACGATGAAGATCAGCAGGGCAAGCGCTACGAAGGCTTCGAGCGCGAAGATGAGCATCGGATATTGGTCGAGAAAATCTGACATGGCGGTTTCCATCAAGAACGGACATTGTATGTGGTTTGGGCCCCGGCTGGCCGGCTGGGTTGCGGCGGCCGCGGCGGCGGCGCTGCTTGCCGCGTGCGGCGGCGCGCCGACGCGAACGTCTGCGCTCAAGCCGCCGACCGGCGCGGCGATCGTGCCGGGGCAGGTTGCCGCGAAGCGGCTCACGCCGGTTGCGTGGCAGCAGGTGCCGGGCTGGCAGGACGATTCGCTGCTCGGCGCGACGGCCGCGCTGCGGCAGAACTGCGCGCGGCTCGCGCGTCAGCCTGCCTGGCAGCGCGCTTGTGCGGCCGCCGACCGGCTCGACGAGCTCGATGTCGGCAGCGCACGCACTTTCTTCGAAACGTATTTCACGCCGTTCCAGCTCGCGAACACCGACGGGACGCTCGACGGGCTCGTGACCGGCTATTACGAGCCGCTGCTGCATGGCTCGCGCGTGCGCCGCGGCCCGTATCAATACGCGCTCTATCGCTGGCCGGCCGGTTATCGCGCGGGCGCCGCGCTGCCTGCGCGCGCGCAGCTCGAGCGTGCGGGCATCCTGAACGGCAACGAACTCGTGTGGGTCGACGATCCGATCGAGGCGTTCTTCCTGCAGGTGCAGGGCTCGGGGCGCGTGCTGCTCGACGATGGTTCGGTGATGCGGGTCGGCTTCGGCGGCACCAACAACCAGCCGTACCGCTCGATCGGCAAGTGGTTGCTCGATCGCGGCGAGCTGACGCCCGCACAGGCGACGATGCAGGGCATCAAGGCGTGGGCGAAGGCGAATCCGAACCGCGTTGACGCGTTGCTCGACACGAATCCGCGGTTCGTGTTCTTCCGCGACATGCCGATCAAGGAGGACGCGCCGCACGGCGGCGCGGACGGCCCGATCGGCGCGCTCGGCGTGCCGCTGACGGCGGAGCGTTCGATCGCGGTCGATCCGTCGTCGATCCCGCTCGGCACGCCCGTGTTCCTGCAGACCACGCGTCCGCTGACGAATACGCCGATGAACCGGCTCGTGTTCGCGCAGGATACGGGCTCCGCGATCAAGGGCGGCGTGCGGGCCGACTATTTCTGGGGACTCGGCGACGACGCAGGCGACCAGGCCGGCCGGATGAAGCAGGTCGGCCGGATGTGGCTGCTGTTCCCGAATTCGTGACGTGAGGCGGCATCGGCTTCTCGGGAGCCGCCCGCGCATGAGGCGGGGTATTCGTGGGCGCGACGGTGCGCGTGGAGTGCGTCGGTTCGAGAGCGGTGTACCCGTGTGGTTTCAGTTCGTGTGATGCGCCTGTCGCGTTGAACGACGTCGCGGAACACAATAAATAGCCCGATTGGCGTTGGCCGATCGGGCTGTTTCTTTTGTTGCGCAACGGGATTGCCTCTGCGCGCGACGCACGCGCAGCGTCTGCCGTCAGCCCTTGCGCTTGTCGACGACGCGGCGCGCCTTGCCGACCGAGCGCTCGATCCCGTTTACGGGCAGCACGTTGATCACGGCCGTCACGCCGATCAGCGACTTGATGTCATGCGCGAGCGCTCGTTTCGCCGCGTGGATCGCCGCCGTATCCGGAGCAGTGTCGGGACAGGGCTCGACGTTGAGCGTCAGCACGTCGAGCGGGCCTTCCTTCGTCAGTACGATCTGATAGTGTGGTGCGAGCGCGCGCTGCTTGAGCAACTGTTCCTCGATTTGCGTCGGGAACACGTTGACGCCACGCACGATCATCATGTCGTCCGAGCGGCCGGTGATCTTTTCCATCCGGCGCATCGTGCGAGCGGTGCCGGGTAACAGGCGCGTGAGGTCGCGTGTCCGGTAGCGGATGATCGGCAGCGCCTCCTTCGTCAGCGACGTGAACACGAGCTCGCCGAATTCGCCGTCCGGCAGCACTTCGCCGGTTTCCGGATCGATGATTTCCGGATAGAAGTGATCTTCCCAGATGGTCGGGCCGTCCTTGGTCTCGACGCATTCGGACGCGACGCCGGGGCCCATCACTTCGGACAGCCCGTAGATGTCGACCGCGTCGATGCCCATCCGCTGCTCGATCGCGACGCGCATGTCGTTGGTCCATGGCTCCGCGCCGAAGATGCCGATGCGCAGCGAGCTCTGCGCGGGATCGAGGCCCTGGCGCTCGATTTCGTCGGCGATCGACAACATGTAGCTCGGCGTCACCATGATGATGTCGGGCCGGAAATCCTGGATCAGTTGTACCTGCTTCTCGGTCTGGCCGCCGCCGAACGGGATCACGGTCAATCCCGCACGTTCGGCGCCGTAGTGCGCGCCGAGCCCGCCGGTGAACAAGCCGTACCCGTAGCTGACGTGTACCTTGTCGCCGCGGCGTGCGCCGGCGGCGCGGATCGAGCGCGCGACGAGATTCGCCCACGTGTCGATGTCGCCGGCCGTATAGCCGACGACCGTCGGCTTGCCGGTCGTGCCCGATGATGCGTGGATGCGCGAGATCTGGTCCTGCGGCACGGCGAACATCCCGAACGGGTAACTGTCACGCAGGTCGCCTTTCGTCGTGAACGGGAAGCGCGACAGGTCGGCGAGCGTTTTCAGGTCGTCGGGATGCACGCCCGCGTCGTCGAATTTGCGACGATAGACGGGAGAGTGGTCATACGCATGCCGGAGCGACCACTTGAGGCGTTCGAGCTGCAGCGCGGTCAGCTCGTCGCGTGAGGCGGTCTCGATCGGCTCGAGCGGTAGCGGGGTAGTCATGCATGTCTCCAGTGTTTGTTATGTGCGAGCCGTTGACGTCAGCGGTCTTCCGGTATGACCGTGCCCTTGATCTGGGCGGATTTGCCGCGAAACATCGCGACCGTTTCGCCTGTCTGGTTCGTGACGCGGATGTCGTAGATGCCGTGGCGGCCGGCGCGCGCCTGTTCGATCGCCTCGGCCGTCAGCACGTCGTTGCCGTGCACGGGGCGCAGGAATTCGATCGAGCAGCCGGCAGCGACCGTATTCAGGTTGTACGAGTTGCACGCGAACGCGAACGTCGAATCGGCGAGCGTGAAGATGATCCCGCCGTGGCAGGTTTGATGCCCGTTCAGGAACTCTGGCCGCACGCGCATCTGCAGGCGTGCGTAGCCCGCGCGTACTTCAGCGATTTCCATGCCGAACGCGCGGCTGCATGCATCGGCGTCGAACATCGCCTGCGCGGTGGCGCGGGCGAGCGAATCGGGATCGAGCGTGGCGGTGGCGGCCGTCATGTCAACGCCCCTCGAAGCGTGGAGCACGCTTTTCGACGAATGCCTTCACGCCTTCCGCGTAGTCGTGCGACTGGCCCAGCTTGCGCTGCATGTCGCGTTCCAGGTCGAGCTGCTGGTCGAGCGTGTTCGTGACGCTGTCGCGCATCGATTGCTTGATCGATGCGATCGCGAGCGTCGGCTGCTGCGCGAGCTGGGTTGCGAGCTGGCGGGCTGATGCGGCGAGTGCGTCGTCGTCGACCGCACGCCAGATCAGGCCCCACTGTTCGGCCTGTTCGGCGCCAAGCTTGTCGCCGGTCAGCGCGAGCCCCAGCGCACGTGCCATGCCGACGCGTTGCGGCAGGAACCACGTGCCGCCTGAATCGGGTACGAGCCCGATCTTGACGAAGGCCTGGATGAAACTGCTCGAGCGGGCGGCGAACACGAGATCGCATGCGAGCGCGAGATTTGCGCCGGCGCCGGCCGCCGTGCCGTTGACGGCGGCGATCACCGGCAGCGGCAGACGCTGCAGGCGGCGGATCAGCGGATTGAAATGCTCGTCGATCAGCGTGCCGAGGTCGGTGGACGCGCCGGGCGTGAAGTCGAGGTCGGCGAGGTCCTGGCCCGCGCAGAAGCCGCGCCCCGCACCCGTCAGAATCAGCGCGCGCGCGCCGGCCGCTTCGACTTCATCGAGAGCCGACTGCAGTTCGCGATGCATCGCCCGCGTGAAGCTGTTCAGCTTGTCGGGGCGGTTGAGGGTGATCGTGGCCACGCGCGCGGCCTGATCGATATCCAGCTGAATCGCCTGATAGGACATGCAGTGTCTCCTTCATGACTTCGTTATAGGCGCGCGGCGCATCGGTTACACGCGTTCGACCGCGAGTGCGATGCCCTGGCCGACGCCGATGCACATCGTACAGAGTGCAAAGCGGCCGCCCGTACGCTCGAGTTGATGGAGCGCAGTGGTCACGAGCCGGGCCCCCGATGCGCCGAGCGGATGACCGAGTGCGATCGCGCCGCCGTTCGGGTTCACGCGCGGATCGTCGTCGGCGACGCCGAGCATGCGCAGTACCGCGAGACCCTGCGACGCAAACGCCTCGTTCAACTCGATCACGTCGAACTGGTCGATGGTCATGCCGAGCTGGCGCAGCAGTTTCTGCGTGGCCGGCGCGGGGCCGATGCCCATCACGCGCGGCTCGACGCCTGCCGTCGCCATGCCGATGAC
The DNA here is from genome assembly GCF_900119325.1 of Burkholderia sp. NFPP32. Taxonomy (NCBI): domain Bacteria; kingdom Pseudomonadati; phylum Pseudomonadota; class Betaproteobacteria; order Burkholderiales; family Burkholderiaceae; genus Burkholderia; species Burkholderia sp. NFPP32. The sequence continues at coordinate 108,805 of NZ_FPJP01000019.1, forward strand.
GCGCGCGCGGCGGCGCAGGCCATACTGATCGGCTGCCTGTGCTGTGCATTGGCGAGCAGCAGCGCGCACGCGCCGTCGTTGACGCCCGATGCATTGCCGGCCGTTACAGAGCCGTCCGGGCGCACGACGCCCTTCAGCTTCGCGAGTGCTTCGAGCGACGTCTCGCGCGGATGTTCGTCGCGCGACACGACCACCGGATCGCCCTTCTTCTGCGCAATCGTGACGGCGACGATTTCCTCGGCGAGCGTGCCGTCCTGCTGCGCACGCGCGGCCTTTTGCTGGCTGCGCAGCGCGAACAGGTCCTGGTCGGCACGACTGATGTTGTAATCGACCGCGACGTTCTCGGCCGTCTCCGGCATCGAATCGACGCCGTGAAGCTGTTTCATCAGCGGATTGACGAAGCGCCAGCCGATCGTCGTATCGTAGATGTCGGCCTGGCGTGCGAACGCGCTCGCGGCCTTGCCCATCACGAACGGCGCGCGCGTCATGCTCTCGACGCCGCCGGCGATCATCAGGCGCGCTTCGCCCGACTTGATCGCGCGCGCGGCCGTGCCGACCGCGTCCATCCCGGAGCCGCACAGCCGGTTCAGCGTCGTACCCGGCACGGCGGTCGGCAGGCCCGCGAGCAGCGCCGACATGCGCGCGGCGTTGCGGTTGTCTTCGCCGGCCTGGTTCGCGCAGCCGTAGATCACGTCGTCGATCGCCGTCCAGTCGACGTGGCGATTGCGCTCGATCAGCGCCTTGAGCGGCACCGCGCCGAGATCATCGGCACGGACATCTTTCAGGGCACCGCCGTAGCGGCCGATGGGGGTGCGAATCGCGTCGCAGATGTAGGCGTCTGTCATGGGCGTATCGATGAGCAACAAACCCGCCGGGTGGCGGATTCGTTCATGGTAGAGAACGTGGCGGCGTTTGCACGTCCGCCATTCGGGTTATGCCGTTTGGCCAGCTTCCGCGGGTACGGCCTTCGGGGCAACATGGACGCGGCTTTGCACCACGCGGAACCGGTTGGCGACGAACGCCGGGTCGGCCAGCGCCGCGTTGGCAGCCGGGTTGGCTCCCGTGCCGTGGAAATCGGAGAACGCGGCCGACTGGTTGACGAACACGCCGCCCGTCAGATTGATCGACAGCGCGACACCGCCGCGCACCGCTGCGTCGTAGGCGGCGTCGACGATTGCGTCGTCGGTGCTGTAGACGGAGAGGGTCAGCGCGCCATGTTCCGCCGCGATTTCACCGGCGAGATCGAGCGACTGCGCGGTCGAGTCGGTCGCGATCACGAACGAGATCGGGCCGAACCACTCCTGCGTGAATTTCTCGCGATCGGTCACGTCGAGTTGCAGCACGAGCGGTGTGCGCACGCGGGCATCGGGGAACGCGGGGTGCTGAAGAGCCACGCTGTCGGCGAGTACGCGGCCGAGCTGGCGGGCGTCGTCGATACGTGCGGTCACGCCGTCGTTCTGAATTGCGCCGATCAGTTCGACCGAGCGTGCCGGGTCTCCGGTGAGTTTTTGCACGGCAACCGCGATGGCTTGCGCGACTTCGTCGAAGCTCGCATGGCCGTCCGCGGTCCGGATGCCGTCGCGCGGCACGTAGATGTTCTGCGGCGCCGTGCACATCTGGCCGGAGTACAGCGCCAGCGAGAACGCGATGTTCTTGGCTGCGGCCTTCAGGTCGTCGGTCGAGTCGATCACGATCTGGTTGACGCCGGCCTTCTCGGTGTAGACCTGTGCCTGGTGGGCATGGCGTTCGAGCCACGTGCCGTTCTGCGTGCTGCCCGTGAAGTCGATCAGCTTGATCTCGGGGCGCAGCGCGATGTCCTGAACGAGGGCGCCGTCGTTGGGCTCGGTCGCAAGGAGCGTGACGACGTTCGGATCGAACCCGGCTTCGCGCAGCACGTCGCGGGCGATCCGGACCGTGATCGCGAGCGGCAGGATCGCACCCGGATGTGGTTTGACGATTACGGTGTTACCGGTTGCCAGATCGGCGAACAGGCCCGGGTAGCCGTTCCAGGTCGGGAACGTGCAGCAGCCGAGCACGAGCCCCGTGCCGCGCGGGACGATCGTGTAGCGCTTGTGCATTGCGAGCGGCGGGTTCTTGCCTTGCGGCTTTTCCCAGTGCGCATCGGCCGGGATGCGGCGCAGTTCGTCCCATGCATAGGCGACAGCCTCGAGCGCACGATCCTGCGCGTGCGGGCCGCCGGCCTGGAACGCCATCATGAATGCCTGCCCCGTGGTGTGCATCACGCTGTAGGCGATCTCGAAGCTCGCGCGGTTCAGGCGCGCGAGGATTTCGAGGCTGACGCCGATCCAGGCGCTGGGGCCGGCTTCGCGCCACGTGCGTTGCGCGACGGCTGCGGCGGCGATCAGTGCGTCGGGCGTCGACTTCGGATACCGGATGCCCAGTGCGATGCCGTACGGCGATCGCTCCGCGCCGACCGTTTCGCCGGACGCCGGCTGGTCAAGCGCGAACGTCTTGTCGAGGTGCGACTTGAAAGCTGCTTCGCCGTCTGCGTTCGCGCTTTCCCCGTACACTTTGGGACTCGGCATTTCGGCGAACGGGCTCCAGTACCCGCGGCTCTCGATGGCGGCGAGTGCGTGCTTCAACGTGTCTTCGTGCTTCGTGAACAGTGCATGGGTCATGGCGGCGGCCTGATGGACGATGAGAGGGGTTGGATCGATTAATTAACCGACCGGTTGGTCGGAGAATGTTAGCATCAAACTATTCGCATGTGCGAGGCGTTTCTCATTTCATTGATCGAGGAGAAATAGATGGCTTACGAGAACATCCTGGCGGAGACCCGGGGGCGTGTCGGGCTGGTTACGCTGAACCGTCCGAAGGCGCTGAACGCGCTGAACGATGCGTTGATGGATGAGTTGGGCGATGCGCTGAAGGCGTTCGATGCGGACGACGGCATCGGCGCGATCGTCGTGACGGGGAGCGAGAAGGCGTTCGCAGCCGGCGCGGACATCGGCATGATGGCGACCTATTCCTATATGGATGTTTACCGGGGTGACTACATCACGCGCAACTGGGAGACGGTCCGTCAGATCCGCAAGCCGATCATTGCCGCGGTGTCGGGCTTTGCGCTGGGCGGCGGTTGCGAGCTCGCGATGATGTGCGACATCGTCTTCGCGGCGGACACGGCCAAGTTCGGCCAGCCGGAGATCAAGCTGGGCATCATGCCGGGCGCGGGCGGCACGCAGCGTCTGCCGCGCGCGGTATCGAAGGCGAAGGCGATGGACATGTGCCTGACCGCGCGCTTCATGGACGCCGCCGAAGCGGAGCGAGCCGGGCTCGTGTCGCGCGTGCTGCCGGCCGACAAGCTGCTCGACGAGGCGATTGCGGCCGCGGCGACGATTGCCGAGTTCTCGCTGCCGGCGGTCATGATGGTCAAGGAGTCGGTGAACCGCGCGTACGAGACGACGCTGGCAGAGGGTGTCCACTTCGAGCGCCGGCTGTTCCATTCGCTGTTTGCGACTGAGGACCAGAAGGAAGGGATGGCGGCATTCGTCGAGAAACGGAAGCCCGAGTTCAAGAACCGCTGAGTGGGCTGCGCCGCGGCAGGTGTCTGGCGACTGGTTGGCGCTGGTTGCAGCGCGGTCGCCAGACCCGTCGAGCCCCAAGCCACCGTGCGCGATAGCGCACGGCGGCTTTTTCAAAATAATTTCACAAAGGGGCTTGCGGAGACGGGGGCGAGTGCATAGAATCACGCCTCTTTCGCGCTAACGGAAACGCGGCGCGGGAGAGGGGAAGCGAAGTCGGCGGTGTGCAGCAGGTTGGGCGCACGGCTGGCGCAGGAAGATGAACCCCGCAGTCGCAACGAAGCAGTTAAAAAGTTGTTGACGAGCTGCGAAACACGGTTCATAATCTCGCTTCTCTGCTGCTGAAAACGCAGCGCTGCTGAGAAGCACGAAGTTTCTCGCAGAAATGCTCTTTAAAAATTAACAGCCGATAAGTGTGGGCGCTTGATGAAAGCGAGCTGATCTTCGGATCAGATAGCAAAAGTATCAAGAGTCTCACACTAAAGTAAGTCAGGTTTATGAAGTGATTCATATTCCTGTCAGCTTTGAGTGAGCGACCGGTTCTTAACTGAACCGAAAACAGTAACAGGTTTAAACTGAAGAGTTTGATCCTGGC
>NZ_FPJP01000029.1:0-83768 GCF_900119325.1 Burkholderia sp. NFPP32
ACGATGAGCGCTACGTGCGCCTGCAGCACCTTTCAGCCTCTCACCTGTACAACCTGCGACGTTCGCAGGCTTATCGTCTGCATCACACGGTCTACACGAAGACTCAGGCCAATCCCAGAGGCGCGGCAATCGCCGTGCGCCGGGCTCCCGCGCCAGAGAACCGCCCCGGCTTCATCCGCATCGACAGCGTTCATCAGGGCAACATCGACGAACAGCGCGGCGTGTATCACATCAACGCCGTCGACTGCGTAACCCAGTGGGAAGTCGTCGCGACCGTGCCATCGTTGGAGCGGGAACACATGCTGCCGGTACTGCGCGACATGATTGACCAGTTTCCATTCCGTATTCTTGGCTTTCACAGCGATGGCGGTTCGGAGTACATCAATCACGAGGTCGCGAAGATGCTCAAGGAACAACTCATCGAGTTCACCCGCTCACGTCCACGACGCTGTAACGACAACGCCCTGGCCGAATCCAAGAACGGCAATGTCGTGCGCAAGCAATTCGGCTACGCGCATATACCGGCCGAGTGGGCGAAGCAGTTCAACGCCTTTTGCGTAGATATGCTTAATCCGTTTTTGAACATGCACCGACCCTGCCTTTTCGGCACCGAAATCCCTGATCCCAGGAAGCCGGGCCGCATGCGACGCGTTCACCGAGCCGAAGATGTGATGACGCCGCTTGAGAAGCTAGCCAGCCTGCCGGACGTGGATGATTTCCTGCGCAAGGACATCACGATCGATCAACTGAAGCAGCACGCGCGCAGCCAGACAGATGTCGAAGTCGCCCGCCAGGTTCGCCAGGCGCGGGAACGTCTGATGGGCAAGGTTGCCGACCAAACCCGGCCTCGGTACCCCGATGTATGGAGCCTGGCTCGGGCACGCCGCGCATAGCCCGCAAGGATGCAAGCCGCTATGGGCTATGCCCGTCACAGCTTCCCCTCGCAACCGAGACTCCCCATATCCTAAAATGCAGTTCCCTTTAACACGACCATCCAACCCCAAGTACTCCGCTCCCTCCAGGCTCCTTTCGGTTTTGGAAAGTACTCATCGGCGCGTCGCACACGCGCGCCGCTTTCGCGCTAAAGTGATCGCCGACCGCCACCCTCATCCGCCATTCCGATGCTTACGCTCTCGCCCGCCGCCGCCCGCGCGCTGCATCTCGCCGCACAAGGTCTGCTGACGCCGCCCCGCCGCAAGGCGACCAAGGCCGACGTGCTCGACACGATCCGCCGGATGGCGCAGTTGCAGATCGACACCATTCACGTCGTCGCGCGCAGCCCGTATCTCGTGCTGTTCAGCCGTCTCGGCGATTTCTCGCCGCAGTGGCTCGACGAACATCTCGCCGAGGCGCGCCTGTTCGAATACTGGTCGCACGAAGCGTGTTTCCTTCCGATCGAGCAGTTCGGCCTGATGCGGTACAAGATGCTCGATCCGTCGGGGATGGGCTGGAAATACGCGGCCGAGTGGCACGCGCAGAATCGCGACGAGATCGAGCGGCTGCTCGCGCGGATTCGCGACGACGGCCCGGTGCGATCGGCCGATTTCGTCCGCGAAGATGGCGTGAAGGGCAACGGCTGGTGGGACCGCAAGCCCGAGAAGCGCCACCTGGAAGTGCTGTTCACGACGGGCGACCTGATGGTGTCGGAACGCCGCAATTTCCAGCGCGTGTACGACGTGCGCGAACGCGTGCTGCCCGGCTGGGACGACACGCGCGACCTGCCGCCGCGCGAAGCCGTGCTGCCCGCGCTGCTCGACTACACGTGCCGCGCGCTCGGCGTCGTGCGCGCGGACTGGGTGGCCGACTACTATCGGCTGCCGCGCCGTTCGTATCGCGAGGAGCTGGAACGGCTCGCGGATGCGGGCGACCTGATTCCGGTGCAGATCGACGACTGGAAGGAGCCGGCCTATGTGCATCGCTCGCTCGACGCATTGCTGCCGGCCGCCGCGGCCGATACGCTGCGCTCGACGGTCACGACGCTGCTGTCGCCATTCGACCCCGTCGTATGGGACCGGCGGCGAGCGTCGACGCTGTTCGGTTTCGACTACACGATCGAGTGCTATACGCCCGGGCACAAGCGGCGCTACGGCTATTTCTGCCTGCCCGTGCTGCATCGCGGCCGGCTGGTCGGCCGCGTCGACGCGAAAGCGCACCGCACGCTCGGCACGTTCGAACTGAAGGCCGTGCATGTCGAGCCGGGCGTGCGGTTCGGCACGGGGCTCGCGGCCGACGTCGCGAAGGCCGTGAAGAAGCTCGCGGCGTGGCACGGCACGCCGGAGGTCAAGGTCGCACACGGGCCGCAGGCCCTCGTGCAGGCATTCGCGCAAACCTGACGCCGCATGCCACCGGAGCGTCAGCCCAGCATGTGCATGCCGCCGTCGATATAGTGCGTGCCGCCCGTGATCGCCCGTGCGCCGTCGCTCGCCAGGAACGCGCAGAACGCGCCGACGTCGTCGATGTCCAGCGCGTGATGCAGCGGCGCCCGGCGCGCGGTGTCGTCGAGCAGCCGGTCGAAGTCCGGCAGGCCCGATGCCGCGCGCGTCGGCAGCGCGCCCGGTGAAATCGCGTTGACGCGAATGCCCGTGCCGCCGAGTTCGGCCGCCAGGTACCGCACGCTCGATTCGAGCGCGGCCTTGACCGGCCCCATCATCCCGTAGTTCGCGACGACCTGCTCCGCGCCGAGATAGCTCATCGCCATCAGGCTCCCGCCCTGCGTCATCAGCGGCTCGGCAAGCCTCGCGATCCGGATGAACGAATGGCACGAGGTATCCATCGCCACCGAGAAGCCTTCCGGCGAGCTGTCGACGACGCGGCCGTGCAGATCGGCCTTCGGTGCATACGCAACCGAATGCAGCACGAAATCGATCGCGCCCCATTGCACCGCGATCGCGTCGAACACCGCCGCCATCTGGTCGGGCCGCCCGACGTCGAGCGGCATCCGGATCGGCGCGTCGAGTTGCTCGAACAGCGGCTCGACGTGCGGCAAGGTCTTCTCCGACTGCCAGGTCACCGCGAGCGTGGCACCCGCCCGGCAAAACGCACGCGCGCATCCCCACGCGATGCTCTGCTCGTTCGCAATGCCGACGACGAGCCCCCGCTTGTGTCGCAACGTCATGCCGCCCCCTGTCGATCCGCGCCGGCCTAGCGCTGCGCCGCGATCCATCGCGCGATGTCCGGCCACACCGCCTTCAGCGTGCGCGACCCCATGAACAGGCCGATATGGCCGCCCGGCACGAGCCGGCTCTCGATCCGCGACGCGGGCGTCCCGAGACGGTCGCGCGCCCCGAACACCTGCTCCGGCGTCGTGATGTCGTCGGCCTCGCCCGCGAGCAGATAGGCCGGGCACGCGACATCCTTCAGGTCGAGCGTGCGCCCGAGCGCAACGAACGTGCCTTTCGCGAGCCGGTTCTCCTTGAAGATCTGCACGATCGCCTGCAGGTACCAGCGTCCCGGCAGGTCGATCGGGCTTTCGTACCAGTTCGCGAACACCTCGCGCTTGCGCAGGTATTCGGGATCGTCGAGATGCTCGTACAGGTCGACGTGCTCGGCAAGATAGTGCTGGTCGGGATGCATGTTCTTCCAGCCGCGCAGCATGAAGCGCCCGCGCATCAGCCCGCCGCCCATCGCCACGAGCTCCTCGTAGAACGACGTCGGATACGTGTGCACCATCCGCTTGATCGGGCCGTCGCCCGCGTCGGTGTCGATCGGCGAGCCCGCCAGCACGAGGCTCGCAACCTTGTGCGGGAAACGCGCCGCATACATCGCGGACATCCAGCCGCCCTGGCACAGCCCGACGAGATTCACGCGGCCGCCGAGCTCGTCGACGCACACGTTCAGCTCGGCCAGATACTGGTCGATTTCGAGGTCCTTCATGTCCTCGGTGGCCGAGCGCCAGTCGGTCAGGTACAGACGCGTCACGCCGTGCTCGCGCAGCGTCTGCATCAGGCTCTGCCCCGGCTGGTAGTCGGCGATCATCGCGCTGTGCCCCGCGTACGGCGCATCGACGATCGTCGGCAGCCCGTGCGCCGGCGCGACCGAATAATCGCGAAACGTCATCGTCCGCAGTTCCAGCAACGGCCGGTTCGTCGATGCCAGTGCAGGATGCACTTCGAAATGCAGCTTCTCCTCTTCCGCGAGGAAGCGGAGATTGCGCGCGGCGATCTCGGAACCGGCCGCGAACATCGCCGTGGCGGCGGCCATCGGCCAGAACATCGGCAGCGCGGGGGCGCTGACGGCAGGGGAAGAAGTGTCTCGTGCTGTCATCGAAGGTTTCACCGGGTCGGATACGGCGTGGAAGGGATCGCGTCGTCCAGCACGCGGCGCGTGTGCCGCGCGATCATCAGGTTCTCGTCGGTCGGGATCACGCGCACCGTCACGCGCGACGCGTCACTCGAAATCACCGGCAGGCCGGCGGCGTTCGCCGCGTCGTCGAGCGCGATGCCGAGCCACGCCGCGCGGCTGCAGATCCGTTCACGCACGCGCGGCGCGTGCTCGCCGATGCCGGCGGTGAACACGAGCGTGTCGAGACCGCCGAGCACGCCGGCCAGCGCGGCGAGCTCGCGAGCCGCGCGGTACGCGAACAGCTCGACCGCATGCGCGGCCGACGGCGCGTCGCTCGCGAGCAGCGTGCGCATGTCGCTCGACACGCCGGACACGCCGAGCAAGCCCGATTCCGTATAGATCAGATGCTCGACCTCGTCGAGCGACCGGCCCTCGTGACGCTGCAGGTACAGGATCACGCCCGGGTCCAGCGCGCCCGTGCGCGTGCCCATCGGCAGCCCGTCCACGGCCGTGAACCCCATCGTCGTCGCCACGCTGCGGCCGTTCGCGAGCGCGCACAGGCTCGCGCCGTTGCCGAGGTGCGCGACGACGGTCCGGCGCTGCGCCCACGACGGATCGAGCCCCGCGAGTGCCGTCGTAATGTATTCGTACGACAGCCCGTGGAAACCGTAGCGCACGATCCCCTGCTCGGTCAGCGCGCGCGGCAACGCGAACTCCCGTTCGAGCGCCGGCATCGTCGAATGGAACGCCGTGTCGAAACACGCGACCTGCGGCAGGCTCGGCGCGACCGCGGCGACCGCGCGGATCGCGTCGACGTGATGCGGCTGGTGCAGCGGCGCGAGCGGCGAAAGCGACGCTATTGCATCGAGCACGCGCGTGTCGATCCGCACCGGCGCGGTGAAATACGGGCCTCCGTGCACGACCCGGTGCCCGACGCCGTCGAACGCGGCCTCCCGCCCGACGTGAGCCGCGAACCACGCGTGCAGCGCTTCGATCGCGCCTTGGTGCCCTGGTCGCGCGACGGGGCTGTCGGCGAGCGTCGCGCCGTGCGCGTCGGCCACGCACAGACGCGGGGCGCCATGCAGGTTCTCGACCTGCCCGTGCAGGCCCGCATCGAGCGAGCGATCCTCGCGCGTGTCGTAGACCGAGAACTTGAGGCTCGACGAGCCGGCATTGAGTACCAGTACGGGATGTCGCATCGCGCCCCCGTCAGCGTGCGTCGGCCGCAGCGGCCGCGAGCGCCGCGGTCGTGCGCGCCGCCTCCGCGACGAGCGCCGCGATCGCGCAGCTCGCCAGGCGCGTGCGTTCGCTGTCGGCGCGACTCGTCAGGATCACCGGCACGCGCGCGCCGAGCACGATGCCGGCCGCATCGGCGTTCGCCAGGAACGTCAGCTCCTTCGCGAGCATGTTGCCCGCCTCGAGGTCGGGCGCGAGAAGGATGTCCGCATCGCCCGCGACCGCCGAACCGAGATGCTTGAGCCGCGCGGCTTCGGGGCTGATCGCGTTGTCGAGCGCGAGCGGCCCGTCGAGCAGCGCGCCGGTGATCTGGCCGCGCTCGGCCATCTTGCACAGCGCGGCCGCGTCGAGCGTCGACGGCAGCTTCGAGCTGACCGTCTCGATCGCCGACAGGATCGCGACCTTCGGCTGACCGATGCCGAGCGCGTGGGCGAGATCGATCGCGTTTTGCACGATGTCGGCCTTCTGCTCGAGCGTCGGACGGATGTTGACCGCCGCGTCGGTGATGAACAACGGCTTGTGGTAAGTCGGCACGTCCATGATGAACACGTGGCTCAAGCGCCGCCCGGTGCGCAGCCCCGTATCGACGCGCACCACTTCCTCCAGCAATTCGTCGGTATGCAGGCTGCCCTTCATCAGCGCCTGCGCGTCGCCCGAGCGCACCAGCTCGACGGCACGCGCGGCCGACGCGTGGCTGTGCTGCGCATCGACGAGCCGGTAGCCGGACAGGTCGACGCCGAGCGTCGCGGCAAGCGCCGTGATGCGCGCCGTCGGTCCAACCAGGATGGGCACGACGATACCGGCCCGCGCGGCGGCGACGGCCGCGCGCAGCGATACCTCGTCGCAAGGATGCGCGACCGCGACCGTCACCGGGCGTAGCGAGCGGCAACGCGCAATCAGCGCGTCGTACTTCTGGTGCTGGCGGAAATCGGTCATCGAATACCCCTTCGCGAGGATCACGTAAACGGATTCTGGTGCGAGACCGGGCGAAATCGTTTGACCCTCGTCAATCGTTTCAGGTGAAGTCCCGATAGCATGAAACCACACGATGACATCCGGATGGCCGCGGCGCCCCCTGACATGCACATACGCGAAATCCGCTCGAAGATAGCCAGTACGTCGTCCACGCGCACGATCACCAAGGCGATGGAAATGATGGCGCGCACCAAGATGGCGAACGCGCAGCGACGCGCCCGCGAGTTCCGCCCGTATGCGGCGCGCATCGGGGCGATGGCCGCACGCGTGCTGCGCGACCGGCCCGACCACGTGTCGGCACTGATGGCGCGACGCAACCCCGTACGCCGCGTCGGCCTGATCGTCGTCAGCACCGATCGCGGGCTGTGCGGCCCGCTCAATGCGCGGTTGCTCGTTGCATGCGTGGATGCGCTCGAACGCTGGGACCGGGCCGGCGTCGCGTGCGAACTGAGCGTGATCGGTGCGCGCGGCATCGCGCCGCTGATGCGCCACGGCGCGACCATCACGGCGCGCGCGAGCGGCCTGGCCGCCGAGCCGCACTTCGACCAGTTGCTCGGCGCGCTGCTCGTGCCGCTGACCGCGTTCGTCAACGGCGAGCTCGACGAAGTGCACGTCGCCTACAACCGGCTGACGAGCCCGCTCGCGTACGAGCCGCGTATCGACGCGATGCTGCCGATCGCCGGACTCGACACCGGCGCGCCGACCGACGGCGCGGCGGCATCCGACTATCTTTACGAGCCCGCGCCCAAACCGGTCGTGGACACGTTGCTGCTGCGCTACGTCGAGGCAACGCTCTATCAGGCGGTCGTCGAGAACTATGCGTGCGAACAATGCGCGCGGATGTTCAGCATGCAGACCGCGACGGACAACGCCGACCGCGTGCTGCGCGAACTGCGGCACCTGTACCAGAAGACGCGACAGGCGCAGATCACCACCGAGCTGTGCGAAATCGTCGCCGGCGCGGCGGCGGTCTGAAGGGGGTGCGCATGACGACGTCGATGAGGCTCGACATCCTGAGCGTGGAAGCGGTGCTGTATGCCGGCGACGCGCATTTCGTCGTCGTCCCGGGCGAAAGCGGGGAACTAGGGATCTATCCGCACCACGCGCCGCTGCTCACGCGGATCCGGCCCGGCGTCGTGACGCTCGTCGACGCGCCGACCGGCGAGCATCGCCGCCTCCTCGTCGCGGGCGGCGTGCTGGAGGTCGGCCGCGACGGCGTGACGCTGATCGCCGATCACGCGCTGCGTACGCCCGAACTCGACGATCTGCGCGCACGCGAAGCACGGCATGCGGCCGACGACTGGCGCCGGCGCTACGCGCACGAAAACCGGCGCGCGTTCGATTTCGCGTCGGCCCGCGCGGAACTGATGGATGAAATCCGGCGCTTCTTCACGATGGCGCTGCGGCAACAGGCGCCGCACGACAAGCCGGGCGGAGCCGGCTAGACGCCGGCTCCGGTGCCGCCCGCTCAGTCGCGCAGCTTGCGAAAACGCGGCGTGCCGTCTTCGAGGTTGCCGTTGAACATCGCTTCCGGCCGCACCCAAAGGCCGCGCGCGTGCGGCCAAAGATGCTCGTACACAACCACCGATTCCTCGGTTTCGGAATGGCGGGCGACGCCGATGTAGCGGTACAGCCCGCCCTTGTAGTGGCGATGCGTCGCGAGCTGTTCGGCTTCCTGTTCGGTCATGATGGGCTTCTCTTCGGCAAAAACGGAAAGCGCGTATTGTATGCGCTGCGCCGCGCGTCAGCGTTTCGTATAGATGTCGGGACGGCGGATCTCCATCAGCCGCTCGGGATTCGCGGACGGCCCGAAGCCGACCGGCCGGTACAGCTCGTGCGCGTCGGTCGTCACGAGCATGATGCGGCGCAGGCGCTGCACCATCTCCTGCGCGAATACGTGATCGATCAGCGCGCGGCCGTAGCCGTTGCCGCGTTCGGCCGGCAGCACGAACACGTCGCACAGGTACGCGAACGTCGCGTGATCGGTGACGAGCCGCGCGAACCCGACGAGCCGGTCGCCGACATACGCACCGAAACACAGCGAACCCTCGATCGCACGCTCGACCACGTCGCGCGGAATGCCCTGCGACCAGTACGCATCGCGATGCAGGAAGTCGAAGATCGCGTCGACGTCGAGTTCGCGCTTGTCGGTGGAAAATCTCAGCGTGGCGGGGGTGGCTGCGGGCACGTCTGTTCTCCGGTGGGGGGCGGAAGGCGGAGTATCGACGATACCGCGCTGTGCGGCGGGCTACAAGCGGGCACTACCACGCCGCTGCTGCACGACAGGTGAGTCCTCTTGCCGGACGGCAACGCGCGCGTATCAGGCGAAATGCCCGTGCTCGCCGCCGGATATCGGCCCACCGCGACAGCTCGCCGCATTCGCCCGCTTACCCGCGCACGCATTTCGGCGGATGATGTAGCCCGCTCGATCAATCCGCCACCTCGCCACATGCCCTACCGCCTCATCGCCTTCGACTTCGACGGCACGCTCGCCGATTCGCTCGACAGTTTTCTCGCCGCGCTGTCGGAAGCGTCGCGCCTGCACGGCTTTCGCGATGCCACCCCCGAGCTGCGCCCGGCACTGCGCGGCATGTCGGCGCGCGACATCATCCGTGCGCTCGACGTGCCGATGTGGAAAGTGCCGCGCGTGACGATCGACATGCGCCGCCTGATGAAGCCGCGCATCGCGCAAGTGATGCTGTTCCCCGGCGTCGACGACACGTTCGACGCGCTCGCCGCGCGCGGCATCCGCATTGCGATCGCCACGTCGAATACCGAGGACATCGTGCGTGACCGGCTCGGCCCGCGTGCCAGCGGCCGCGTCGACACCTTCGCGTGCGGCATTCCGCTGTTCGGCAAGGCACGTCGCCTGCGCGCGCTCGTTCGCGAGGCCGGCGTGCGCGCCGACGAAGTGCTGTACGTCGGCGACGAAATCCGCGATGCCGACGCGGCACGACGCGCGCACATCGCATTCCAGGGTGTCGCGTGGGGCTACACCGCACCCGACGCGTTGCAGGCGCATTGCGCGACGCCGTTGCTGCCGCGCCTCGATGCACTGCTCGATCGCGTGTGACGCATTCAAGCGCATCGCACGCGCAAGTCGTCACGTCGCTCGGCGCGCACGACACGGCAACCGCAGCACGACGATGAAATGCAGATGACACGCACGTGCATCCCGCACGCCGCACACGCGCAAAAATTGCCGCCGCCGCGCGTGCACCAGGTACGCAATACCGGCACGCACACCTGCTCATCGATGCGTCTTACCAACCGTTACACAAACCACAGCGCGGTTGCACCTGCTACCCGACCGCTCTCCTAGAATCATTCGGGCCGGGACACACTTCGACCGGCGCCGCGGCAGAGCGGCGGTCGAATCCGGCCCGGGCGCGCCCGGTCTCTCGCACAGCTACGGATCACGTCATCCGTTTTTTAACCAGAGCCCCGATCGAAAGGAGGTCCCATGAACCGCTTTCCCCACATCTCGCGCCTTGCCTTGTCTGCCGCTGGCCTGCTTCTCGTCGCCGTGACGGCGACCGCGCAAACCGCGCAACCGGCACCCGCAGCGCCCGCCGCGCCGGCCGCTGCCGCGACGCGCATTCACGAAGCCGACCAGGCCTTCATCACGGACGGCACGAAGACCGTGTCGACGCAGCACGACGCGGCACGCATCGCCGATGCGCGCACGTCGGACAGCCAGGTCAAGGCCTTCGCGCAACGCGTGTCGGCCGACGATGAAAAAATCATCCAGGCGATGCGCGCCGCAAGCCCGCGCGGCGTCGACGTGCCGGCCAACGACCCCGACACGACCGTGCTGAACAGCATCAAGAGCCTGCGCGGCGCCGAGTTCGACAAGGCGTATATCGAGCAGGTCGCGCTCGCCGGCCAGCAGAAGACGATCTCGGCTTTCCAGGCCGAAATCGCATCGGGCCGCGACACGAAGCTGAAGGAAGTCGCACGCCAGTCGCTGCCGATTCTGCAGAAGCACTACGCGGACGCGCAGAAACTCGCGGAGCGTCACCACCTCGCATCGGCGCAGTAACGATGCAGCGCCGCGCGTCGTGTGCGGCGCACCGCTTCCCCTGTCGTCGCGCAGCCGCGTCCCCTGCCGGCTGCGCGATGCACGTCTGACCAGCCGACCCGCGAATACGCGCGCCGCACGTCACGCGTTATGCGTTATGCGTTACGTCGCGAGCTTCGCCATCAACCGCCCACGCACGTCCGGCCATTCTTCGTCGATGATGCTGAAGCGCACCGAATTGCGCTTGCGGCCGTCCGGCATGATCCGTTCGTGACGCACGATCCCTTCCTGCTTCGCGCCGAGCCGCAGAATCGCCGCGCGTGATTTCTCGTTCAGCTCGTCGGTCGTGAACTGCACGCGCACGCAGTGCAGCGTGTCGAACGCATAGGTCAGCAGCAACCACTTCGCTTCGGTATTCGCACGCGTGCGCTGCGCCGACTCGCCCAGCCACGTATGACCGATCTCGAGCTTGCGATTCTTGCGATCGATCTTCCAGAAGCGCGTGCTGCCGATCACACGGCCCGATGCGCGATCGACGATCGCAAACGGCATCACGGTGCCGGCCGCGCGCCCCTGCAATGCCGTGTCGATATACGCGTCGATCGTCTCCGCGCCCGGCACGACCGTGACCTTCAGGTTCCACAACTGGCCGTCCGCGGCGGCATCGAGCAGCGCCTGCCGGTCGGATGCTTCGAGCGGCCGCAGTTCGACGCGCTCGCCGATGAGGATCGGTTGTTCGACGGAAGATGAAGCGTCGGTCATGACGGGTTTCCGGAAAGTGAGGCCGATGGCGGCGAAACGCCCATCATACGGCGCTGTTTAACCGAGGTGCGCGGCCAGCCGGCGACGGATCGCTTTCGCCTCGCCGCGCAACGCATCGGCAAACGCATCGACGAGCAGGTTCTTCGGCCGGTGCTCGGGCACGATCATGCTGACCCGATACGGGAACGACCGCGTGAGCGGCCGCACGTGCAGGTCGCGGCCGACGAAATCGAGCGCGGTCAGCGGATTGACGATCGCGGCGCCGAGCCCCTGCCGCACGAACGCGCACACCGACACGGCCGACGGCGTGTCGACCACCGAGCGCGGCGCGACGCCCAGCTGAGCAAACGCCTCGTCGATCAGAATGCGATACGGGTCGTTCAGCGACAGGCTCACGAACGGCCGATCGGCGAGATCCAGCAGATCGATCGCGTCCTGCGCGAGCAGCGGATGGCCATCGGGCAGCACGCATACTTCGTCGACTTCGAGCAGCGGCGTAAGCACGGTGCCGGCCGGCGCGACGTCGTGCTCGGTCAGCCCGAGGTCGTACCGCTGCGCGGTCAGCCACTCCTCGAGCACCGGCGATTCCTGCGTCGCGACCGACACGCTGACGCCCGCGTGGGCCGCGTGAAAGCGCCGGCACGCGCCGGGCAGGATCGCGTGCGAGAACGCCGGCAGCGCGATCACCGAAAGCTGCCCGTCGCGAAACTCGCGCAGGCGCGCAGCCGTCGCCGCGACGCGCTCGAGCCCCACATACGCAAGCCGCACGTCGTCGAACAGCGTGAGCGCGGCCATCGTCGGCCGCAACCGGCCGTGCGCGCGCTCGAACAGCGCGAAGCCGACGACCTGCTCCATCCGCGCGAGCTCGCGGCTGATCGTCGGTTGCGACGTATAGAGCATCTCGGCCGCGCGCGTCGTGCTGCCGGTGACCATCAGCGCGCGAAAGACCTCGATATGGCGGTGCGTGAGCATGGTCTTCTATATCAAAAATGAATCAAATGTCGAATAACAAGCATTTTACTGTATAGATGAACAGGCGCATCATTCACGCTATCCGTTCATTCGACACGATTCATCCGCCATGTCCCTCGATTCCCGCCAGCTCGCGACGCTCGCGCAGCAATACGGCACCCCGCTGTGGGTGTACGACGCCGACGTCATCCGCGACCGCATCGCCCAACTGCGCCAGTTCGACGTGATCCGCTACGCGCAGAAGGCGAATTCGAACGTCCATATCCTGAAGCTGATGCGCGACGAAGGCGCGTGCGTCGATGCCGTGTCGCTCGGCGAGATCGAGCGCAGCCTCGCGGCCGGGTTCAGTCCGGCCGGCGAGCCGGAAGGCGTCGTGTTCACGGCCGACCTGATCGACCGTCCGACGCTCGCGGCCGTGCTGAAGCACGGCGTGACCGTGAACGCGGGTTCGCTCGACATGCTCGCGCGCATCGGCGAGCACGCGCCGGGCCACCGCGTGTGGCTGCGCGTCAACCCCGGTTTCGGGCACGGCCACAGCAACAAGACCAACACCGGCGGCCCGCAGAGCAAGCACGGCATCTGGATCGACGACGTGCCGCGCGCGATCGAAATCGTGCGCCAGTACGGGCTCAAGCTCGTCGGCATCCACATGCACATCGGCTCGGGCGTCGACTACGGCCACCTGTCGCAGGTGTGCGATGCGATGGTCGACCTCGTCACGTCGCTCGGCCATGACATCGACGCGATCTCGGCCGGCGGCGGCCTGTCGATTCCGTATCGCGACGGCGAGCCGCGCGTCGACGTCGGTCACTACTTCAGCCAGTGGGACGCCGCGCGCAAGCGGATCGAACGGCACCTCGGCCACCCGGTACGCATCGAGATCGAACCGGGCCGCTTCCTCGTCGCCGAAGCCGGCACGCTCGTCACCGAAGTGCAGGCCGTCAACCGCCGGCCGAAGCACGATTTCGTGCTGATCGATGCGGGCTTCAACGACCTGATGCGCCCGTCGATGTACGGCAGCTACCACGCGGTGTCCGTGCACACGCACGACGGCGCGCTGCCGGCCGGCCGGCCGCTCGTCGACCTCGCGATCGCGGGGCCGCTGTGCGAATCGGGCGACGTGTTCACGCAGGATGCGGGCGGCGTGGTCACGCACCGCAAGCTGGCGCAGCCGCAGATCGGCGACCTGCTGTTCCTGCACGACGCGGGCGCGTACGGCGCGTCGATGTCCTCGAACTACAACAGCCGGCCGCTCGCGCCGGAAGTGCTCGTCGATCGCGGCGCGCCGCGGCTGATCCGCCGCCGGCAGACGATCGACGAATTGCTCGCGCTCGAGACGTTCGAGTAACGCGCTTTCGGCGTGACGAAGGCCAACGGCCAGGCTTGCCGCTACCGGCAGCCTGGCCGTTTTGCTTTTCGGCATGCCGCCGGTTCGCGTGGTCGCGGCCCGGAGCAACCGCTCGGCCGCACCGCCGCAGCGTCACCCCGCGCGCTGCACGGGCGCCATTTTCGAGAAGTACTTCGCACCGGCCACGCAGCCGACCACGACGACCGTCACGACGACCATCGACGGCGGCACCGTCTCGTGCAGCAGCCCGGCGGCCAGCAGGAAGCCGAAGAACGGCTGCAGCAGCTGCAACTGGCCGACGCCCGCGATCCCGCCGAGCGCGAGCCCGCGATACCAGAACACGAAGCCGATCAGCATGCTGAACAGCGACACGTACGCGAGCCCCCACAGTGCGGCGGCATCGACACCGTCGAACGACGCGGGCCACGTAAGCCACATGAGCGGCAACATCAGCGGCAGCGACAGCACGAGCGCCCACGAGATCACCTGCCAGCCGCCGAGATCGCGCGACAGGCGCGCGCCTTCCGCGTAGCCGAGCCCGCACGCGACGATCGCGGCCAGCATCAGCGCATCGCCGACCACCGACGCCTGGCCGCCGTTGCGCAGCGCAAACGCAGCCACCGCGCCGCTGCCGACGATCGAGAAGATCCAGAACGGCAGCCGCGGCCGTTCGCCGCCGCGCCACACGCCGAACAGCGCGGTCGCGAGCGGCAGCAGCCCGACGAACACGATCGCGTGCGCGGACGTCACGTGCTTCAGCGCAAGCGCCGTCAGCAACGGGAAACCAACCACGACCCCGAGCGCGACGATCGCCAGCGACACGGTCTCGGCCCGCGTCGGCCGCTTCTGCTTCAGCACGACGAGCAGCAGCAGGCCGAGCGCGCCGGCGATCGTCGCGCGCGCGAACGTGAGGAACAGCGGGTCGAGCCCCTGCACCGCGACACGCGTCGCAGGCAGCGAGCCACTGAAGATGATCACGCCCAGCAGGCCGCTGAGCCATCCGTCGGTCGTCTTTTGCACGGCAAATCCTGAACGGGGAAAGGTGGATGACCGATGATCCGCCGCCCGCGGAAAACGCGTAAGCTACACCCCAATACAATCCGGACAAACTGTACTGAACAACTGGCCGTACAGTTCATTCTTCGCCATGAGCCATACCGCCCCGATTCCCGTTCCGCCCGCGCCGTCGCGCACGCGCGTCGAAACCGTGATGGATACGTTGCGCGCGCGGATCGCGAGCCGCGCGCTGATGCCCGGTGCGCGCGTGCCGTCGATCCGGATGATGGCCGACGCGCTCGGCGTGTCGAAATCGACGGTCGTCGATGCATACGAGCGGCTCGCGAGCGAAGGCGTGCTCGTCGCGCGGCGCGGCTCGGGCTTTTACGTGTCGGGCCACGCGCCGCCGCTCGCGCTCGCCGATCTCGGCCCGCGCCTCGACCGCGAACTCGATCCGCTGTGGCTGTCGCGCCAGTCGCTCGAGGCGGCGCCGACGACCGTGAAACCCGGCTGCGGCTGGCTGCCGTCGTCGTGGCTGCCCGACGAGAGCCTGCGCCGAGCGCTGCGCGCCGTGTCGCGCGACGAATCCGACGCGCTGACCGACTACGCGACGCCGCTCGGCCTGCCCGCGCTGCGCCAGCAGCTCGCGTGGCGGCTCGCGCAGCACGGCGTCCACGCGGAACCCGCGCAGATCATGCTGACCGACGGCGGCACGCATGCGCTCGACCTCGTATGTCGCCTGCTGCTGGAGCCGGGCGACACGGTCGTGCTCGACGATCCGTGCTACTTCAACTTCCAGGCGCTGCTGCGCGCGCATCGCGCGCGGATCGTCAGCGTCCCGTACACGCCGAACGGGCCCGATCTCGCGCGCTTCGAACAGGTGCTCGCCGAGCACCGGCCGCGCCTGTACATCACCAACGCGGCGCTGCACAACCCGACCGGCGCGACGCTCGCGCCGCCCGTCGCGCACCGGCTGCTCACGCTCGCGGCCGAGCACGACCTGCTGATCGTCGAGGACGACATCTTCGCGGATTTCGAGAGCACGCCCGCGCCGCGCCTCGCGGCGTTCGACGGGCTGTCGCGCGTCGTGTCGATCGGCAGCTTCTCGAAGACGTTGTCGGCCGCGATCCGCTGCGGCTACGTTGCCGCGCGCCCGGAATGGATCGAGGCGCTCGTCGACCTGAAGCTCGCGACGTCGTTCGGCAACGCGCAGATCGGCGCGAACGTCGTGCACCGGCTGCTCGTCGACGGCACGTACCGGCGCCATCTCGACAGCCTGCGCGCGCGTCTCGCGGACGCGATGGGCGAGACGATCCGGCGCCTCGCGCGCGCGGGGCTCGGGATCTGGACGGAACCGCGCGGCGGCCTGTTCGTATGGGCGCAACTGCCCGACGGGCTCGATGCCGCACGCGTCGCGCGCCACGCGCTGGACCGCGACGTCGTGCTGGCGCCCGGCAACGTGTTCAGCGCATCGCGCAGCGCGACGTCGTACCTGCGCTTCAACGTGTCGCGCTGCAAGGGGCCGGCGGTGTTCGATGCGCTGGCGCGGGCGATGGAGGCGGCAAGCGCGGCGGAGCGCACGGGTGCGCGGGACGATGCGGACGGGCGCGTGCTGGCCGGTGAGCCGTGAGAACGGGCGGAGGTGCAAACGGTAATCGAATGGTTCCGTAATCAGCTGTTTCCTTCACCCGCGGCGTCATCTTTCGCGCTCGTGGTCGATGGGTCGCAAAATCGTACTCATCCCATAGACGAGCGCGCTCCCGACAACCGATAGTTTCCCAACTTTTTTACCGGGATCTATCGAGCCAATGAACGGGATTTTGAATTCACACGACGCTGCCGAAGACGACGAATGGGTTTTCGTTGGCACCGCCTACACGAACACGACGCCAAGATCCGTTCATGTTATCGACCTCGACCTGACACCGATCTGCGAGAATATGTCGAACAAGGCATTCCGGAAACTGATCGTGCAGTTGCGTGACGCGGCGATTTCGTTGATTCAGGATCGGATTCACGGTATTGCACATTGGGAGCAAGGAGAACAGAAACGCGTTCAGACCTGGTTCGGACGATCCGATGACGCAATTCGACACCACCTGCAAACCGGGTTGCCGAAGCTTCTGCGCGTCATGCAGGAATTGAAACCGGAAAATGTCATCCGATGGGACGCGCAGAAACAGCGAAACATCACGTGTACCGTATTTCCCGACAACGGAATCACCGATGCCGCTGTATGCAAACCCGATTCGGACAAGAGAGTCATTGCAATCTATCCACACTTCTGCACGCTTCCCGACGCTCGACTCTCTTCCAATTGCAAGTTGAAGGTCCTGATTCACGAGTGTACGCACTACGTCGATACCTTCGACTCGAATGACGAGATCTACGGATTCGGGACCGGCCTCAAATACTGGGCGCGAGATCATCGGGATCTGGCGATCAATAACGCCGACAGCCTCGCTTGTTATATTTCATTCTTTGACGACAGGGTCCTGTGGTGAGATCTCTCGCGCATCTGACGAGCATCGCGCTCGGGTTATGCCTGGCGTTTTCGCCGCCGCTCTCGGCATGTACCGTTTCCGAAGACATGCTGGACAGTGTCCCGCTCAACTCTTCCGACATCCCGAATGAGGATCGAGTCAAGATCGCGGACATGGTTATCCGTGCCCGTCAGTGGCCTGATGCGGACATTCGCGGCATCATCTCTGCCGGTGCGTATATCGGTGAAAAGGACCCACAAGTGCTTGCGCTGCGTCGAGCGGCCAGTCTGAGGGAATACCTCGTCCAGCTCGGCATCAAGGACGAGAACATATGGTCGGACACGCACATGATCTCGAAACCGTATCCGAAAGACAGCGCCGGCTACGAGGGTTATCTTCAGATCGGACTGACCCTGGTTCCGCTGTGCACGGACGGATGCCGGCATCTTTGCGACGATCCTCGCATCACACCGACATCCAGAGCCATCCGTTGACAGCGATCTCCTTTCGACGAAGCCGCCATCGAACATCGCTGGCGGCGGGGTGACGCGAACGTCGCGCGTCACTCCGCGCCTCCCCTCACACCTCCCCCGCGTGCGCCCTCGCCCGCACCTCCGCAAACGTCGTATCGACCAGCAACCGCCCCGTATCGAACACCGTCTCGAGCGCCTCGTCCCATTCGCCTTCCAGCGCACGATCGTCCCACGCAACGGGCAGCGTCGTCGTCCGATACGCTCCGGTGCGGCGATTGCGCAGCAGCGTGAGCCGCCCCTTCTTCGAGCGCTTGCCCTGATCGGTGACCGGATCCTTGCGGACGTCGTGCCACACGCCATCGCGCCGGATCGCCGAGCACTTCATCGCAAAGCGCTGCGTATCGCGGTTCACCTGCTGCAGCAACGCGCCGCCCATGCCGAACACGACATTGCCGGCCGCATAACCCGCGTCGTCGAGCGCGGAAAGAATCGCGTCGATCGACAGCTCGTCGACACCGTCGCCCTGGATCACGCGCACGCGGTTCAGCACGCGCCGCCCCTTGCCGTTCAAGGTCGAGCCGAACGACACGTCGAGCGCGCGCACGGTCTGCATCACGATCTTCACGGGGTCGCCCGAATCGGGACGCACGACGAGCGTCGCGCCGGAATCGATCACGGCCTGCCTCAGTTCGCCGCCCCACAGATCGAGCGCGGCGAACAGATCGTAGGAGTCCGACACGACCGACACGATCGCGCCGGGCAGCCCGAAGCGGCGGATCATGTTCCGGTACGCATCGGCCTCGCCTTCTCTCCCCCACGACGTGATCGTGCTGTGCTCGGCCGCCGGCACCGAGTATGCAGCCATCGGCTCGCGATAAAAACGGTTCGCGGCCAGCACGCCAAGCACCGTGTCCGAGCCCATGAAGTTCACGAGGTGCGCCGCGCCGCCGATCGCGGCCGACTCCGCGCTCGACACGCCGCGCGCGCCGAAGTCGTGCAGCTTGAACGGCAGTTGCGCGAGATCGTCGTCGGTCCTTTCGAGGAAACGGCGGATCGTCTGCCGCAGGTGCCAGCTTCGCGTCGCGACCGTCACCGGATACCAGACGCGCAACAGCATCGTCTCGAGATACGATGCGAGCCAGAACACCTGCGGATCGTCGCATTCGACGGTCATCAGCACGTTGTGCACCGGCACGACCGAACCCTCCGGCACCGCGCGGATCTTCACGGGCAGATAGCCGTCGTAGCGTTCGACGATGTAGCGCCACCCTGCTTCGTTGAACGGCACGCCGTGCACCGTGAAGAAATCGCGCGCGTCGTCGATCATCGCGTGCGTGACCGGCTTGCACAGATATTCCTTCAACAGCATCTGCAGGCCGAAGAACAGCGTGCGGTCGTAGCGGCCGCCGCGCGATTCGACGTACGAGAACATCGCCGACGCGTCGGGCGGATATTGCAGGAAGTGGGAAGCCTTGTACGAATCCGTGTCGAGGATCGGATTGGCGAGAACCGCGGCAAAGCCGCCGGGATCGTTTTGCATGGCTAGAGCTCCTCTAGGCCGTTGAAGTGCCGCCGCGTCTGTCGCGGCGGACCGGAATGCGGGGACTCAGCGGGTCACAGCTTCCCCAGGAAGTGATACGCGATGTCGAAGTGATCCTCGAACATCACGTTGCGCATCTGCGCGAATTCGTTGAGCGGCACCCAGCGCGCCTTGTCGGCGTCGTCGCTGCCCTTCACGCGCGGCAGCTCGCCGGTCGGGAAGTTGAACAGGCACGCGTGCGTGATCGTGCGGCCGCGCAGCGAGCGGGACGGGTGATCGAACACCTGCCGATCCTTGATCGAGCCGCGCAGCACGGGCTCCGGCAGCTTCAGGCCGGTTTCCTCGCGCAGCTCGCGAATGCACGCCGCATCGAGCCGCTCGTCCTGGTTCACGAACCCGCCCGGCAGCGCCCACAGGCCGCGGCCCGGTTCGCTGCGGCGGCGCACGAGCAGGATATGGCCCGAGTGCACGACCACCGCGTCGACCGTCACGAACGTGACGGGATACGGCGCGGCCGCCCATGCCTTGCGATACGCGGCGATGAATTCGGCTTCCGACTTCAGTTGCGCGAATTCCGGCTGCGTGCGAAAACGCTCGAGCCAGCCGAACACGGGTTCCGGCACGGCCCACTGCACGAAGCTGTTGGTGCGTTCTGCGAAATACTGATCGCGGATCTCGGTGGCGGAAATGTCTTCGGTCGCATCGACGTCGACGAGCTCCCATTGCGGGAACATCCGCAGGTAATACGACGTGGCGTCCTTCTCGTGGCCAATCAGCCCGACCTTGCGCTGCGCGACTTCACCGAGCGCGGACGCGACGGCGTCCTGCACCCAGCGCACCCAGTCGCCATCGTTGTACGTCGAATCCTGCAACGGCGCGATCGTCACGCGGTCGCGCTCGGACGCGTCGAACAGCGAAGCCAGCATCTGGCGGCGCTCGTCGAACGAGAACGGATCCTTGATGGTGCGGGGCTTGTCGGTCGACCCGATCAGCACGCACACGCGCTCGGCCCGGCTCAGTGCCGACTTCAGCACGTTCAGGTGACCACGATGCGGAGGCTGGAAACGACCAATGAAAACGAGCGCGTCGAAGCGCCGGTTCTGTTGCGTACTCATGAGGCTCCCTCAAGAGATTGAAACGCTTCGGGTCTTTCCCGAAGGGTTGGAATGAATCCTAGGTGAAATCCCGGAATGCGTCAATCGAGCGCACGCTCGACTTGACCATGTCTGACGAAATGCGCGGTATTGGCGGGGTACACTCGATTTCATCCTAATCTGCACCATTGCGCCCGCCATCATGAGGATCTCAGTCAGCCGGACCGTCGGTGTCGATCGCAGACGCCTCTTCACGTGGTCGCAGGACTATGCGCGGCGGCTCGTGTGGGACAGCTTCCTCACCGACGCCTATCTGCTCGACGAAACGACGGCCGACGTCGGCGTCGACGCGTTCTGCCGCAGCCAGTCGGGCGCCACGATGGTGTCGCGCTACATCTCGTACCGCCCGCCTCAGGTCGCTGCCGTTGAAATGGTCGACGGGCCGAAGGTGCTCGAACGCTTCAGCGGAAGCTGGAACTTCACCGAACACACGCCGGGTTCGACCGAAGTGAAGTTCACTTACAATTTCCGCGTCCAGCCGTCCTGGCTGCGCTGGCTGCTCGAACCGCTGATCGGCGCGTTCTATCTCGTGCAGACGCGCCGGCGTCTCGATTCGTTCAAGCGCTGGGCCGAAGCCGAAGCGCTGCCGCGCTGATACGCACTGCCGCGCACCCGCGCGCGGTCCGGCGTGTTTGCGCCACCGCCCTGCCGATGCGTACGAGCGCGCTGCGGCCGCCCCATCGGGCATTGGCGGGATTCGCCGAACACGGGAAAGCGACGGGCGGCCGTCACCCTGACGGTCGCCATTCGTCATTGCGGCGCCGCCGTCTCCCGCTATAATCGCGCGACATTCCGACTGCATTGAGCAGGCCGACGGTGCCGCGCCGTGCGACGCGCCGCATGCCCTCCTCGACAACAACAATGACGAACCGAACCATCCGACGCCTTCGCCCGTTCGTGCGCGCCGCCGTGCGCGTGCTCGCGTGCGCCCCGCTGCTCGGCGCGCCGCCGGCGCTGCATGCGGCCGACACCGCAGGCACCGAGCCCGCATCCGCGCGCTACGTCGTCGTCGACACCGGCCATACGCCGGCTCACCCGGGGTCCACCGGCGCGAGCGGCCGTGTCGAATACCTGTACAACCTCGATCTGTCCGCCGCGGTTGCGGAAAAGCTCGCCGCGCACGGCGACCGCGTGCGGCGCACGTCGGCCGACGGCCGCGAGATCGCGCTCGACCAGCGTTCGACGCAGGCGCCCGACGCGAACCTGTTCGTGTCGATCCATCACGACTCGATGCAGCAGCAATTCATCGACGCGGGCCGGCAGCGCGAATTCCGCGGCTTCTCGGTGTTCGTGTCTGAGCGCAATCCGCACTACGCGGAAAGCCTGCGCTGTGCGAAGGCGATCGCAGAACGGCTGGTCGCGGCCGGCGAACGGCCGTCGCTGTATCACGCGCAGCCGATCCGCGGCGAGAATCGCCCGCTGATCGACCCGCAACTCGGCATCCACCGCTTCGACGATCTCGTCGTGCTGCGCACCGCGCCGATTCCGGCCGTGCTCGTCGAGGCCGGCGTGATCGTCAATCCCGACGAAGAAGCACGGCTCGCGCAACGCGGGACGATCCAGCGCCTGTCCGCCGCGATCGCGGGCGGGATCGACGCATGCACGGCGCCGAAGTGACGGCATTGTCCATCGGGCCCAACGGTTTTCACCCAGTCAGGAGCATCAAAATGAAAAAGAAGAATCTGTTCGCATCCTGCGCGTTGTTCGCGCTTGCCGTTCCGTTCGCCGCGCACGCGGCCGGCTGTGCGAAGCCGCACAGCGCGTTCGACCAGGTGTACTGCAGCAGCACGCAGTTCTCGCAGACCGACCGCGAACTCAACGACGAATACGGCCGCCTGCGCAAGCAACTGAGCGGCGACCAGCAGGCGACGCTGAAGGCCGGCCAGCTCGCATGGATGAAGCAGCGCGACGCGCAGTGCAGCGAAACCCGCAACAACGGTTACCTCGTGGATCTTCAATGCGCGACCGACATGACGGCGTCGCGGCTGTCGTTCCTGCGCGAGCGCGAGCGTGAATGCACGAGCACGGGGTGCGTGGCGTCGAAGCTCGGCGAGTAAGCGCTTCGCAGGTGCCGTGTCGCGAAGCGGTTCGCGGCACGGCATGCGCTGCAAATCGAGAATCGTTCGATCAGGCAGAACACGCATGACACCGAATACGACAACGATCGACATCCGCGCTGCCACGTCCGCCGATGCCGCGGTCATTGCCGACATCCACGTCGCGTCGTGGCAGGCAACCTACACGGACATCATGCCGGCCCCGTTCCTCGCCGGCCTCTCTGTCGAAAAGCGCACGACCTTCTGGCGCTGTGCGCTCGACGCCGGCCGCCCGCGCGTCGCGCTCGCATTCATGGGCAATGACGCGGCGGGCTGGATCGCCTATGGTCCGACGCGCGACACCGACAAGGATCGCGCGTGGGGCGAGATCGAAGCGATCTATCTGCATCCGTCGCATTGCGGGCAAGGCATCGGCGCGGCGCTGGTCGATCACGCGTGCCGATCGCTGCATGACGCGAGCCACGCATGGGTATCGCTCTGGGTACTCGTCGAAAACCGTCGCGCAAGGGCATTCTATGAACGCGAGGGCTTCGTCGCCGAAGACGACATCAAGACGTTCGAGATCGACGGTACGCCGATCGAGGAAGTGCGCTATTGGCGCGCACTTCCCTAATTTGCTTCTTCGACGCGCGCGGCAATCACAAAAACCACCGATACTCCCGCGCGCCGATTTCATTACGAAAATCCAGCTCTTCCTGCCGCTTGTTCTCGCAGTACACCATCACGAACTCGCTGCCGAGCCGTTCGCGCACGGCCGGATGATCCTGCATCGCCGCGACGGCTGACAGCATCTCCTTCGGAAAATCGATCCCGCTGCCGCGATCCTCGTTGAGCGGCGCGATCGGTTCGATCCGCGCATCGAGCCCATGCTCCATCCCGGCGAGGATCGCCGCGAGCACCAGATACGGATTCGCATCCGCGCTCGCGAGCCGGTGTTCGATCCGCAGGTTGCGCGCATCCGACTCCGGAATCCGGATGCAGGCATCGCGATCCTCGAAACCCCAGCTTGCGCGGCTCGCCGCGTTCACCATCGACCCGTAGCGCCGGAACGCGTTGTGATTCGGCGCGAACACGGGCATGCAATGCGGCAGCAGCGCGAGGCATCCGGCCACCGCGTGCCGCAGCGGGCGCTGCCCGTCCGCCGCGAGCAGGTTGCGCCCCGCGTCGTCGTACAGGCTCACGTGCACGTGCATCCCGCTGCCCGGCGCATGCAGGTAAGGCTTGCCCATGAAGCTCGCGCGATAGCCGTGCTGCAACGCGACGCCGCGTGTGCTGCGGCAGAACAGCGCCGACCAGTCGGCCGCGCGCAGCCCGTCGTCGGTATGGCCGAAATTGATCTCGAACTGGCCGGGCCCGAGCTCGGCCGTGATTACCGTCGCATCGACGCCCTGTTCGCACGAGGCCTCGACCATCTCGTGCAGCACGTCGGAGAAGCGCGAAAGCCGCTCGATATGCATGTTCGGCTGATCGTCGCGGTCGTCGCTCAGGCGATCGCGCGGATACTGCGGCATCCCTTCCGCGAGCTGCGCGGCGAACAGGTAGAACTCGAGCTCGAACGCGACGACCGGCCGGATGCCGCGCGCCGCAAAACGCCGCAGCACGCGCGCGAGCACCTCGCGCGGCTCGAACTCGATCGGCACATCCGTGCCGTCCGAGCTGATCAGCATCTGCGCGAGCGGCTGCCGCTCCCAGCGCACACGCTTCAGCGTGCCGGGAATCAGGCGGCGCTGCGCGTCGGGGTCGCCGTCGTTGAAGCAGTAGTCGCCGATCTTGTAGAGGCCGCCCTGTGTGCCGAGCAGCACGCAGTTCTGCGGCAGCTTCAGCAGCGAGCCCGACGCGATCTTCTCGAGCGCATCGATCGGGTAGCGCTTGCCGTAGAAGTGCCCGGGCAGGTCGAGGCAGATCAGGTCGACATAACGAATCTCGGGGTGCGCCTGCCGGAATGCGCGGACTTCACCGACCAGCGCGGGAACGACGTCAGCCATGTCTCATCCTTTCCATGTCTTCTATGGCGGTGCCGCAGCGCGGCGGACCGGATTCACGCGGCACACATGACAACGCACGCCGCATTCAAATCAGTACTGCAAACATGCTGCATGGCGCGGCGGCCTGCGACACCGCCCGCCC
The DNA here is from genome assembly GCF_900119325.1 of Burkholderia sp. NFPP32. Taxonomy (NCBI): domain Bacteria; kingdom Pseudomonadati; phylum Pseudomonadota; class Betaproteobacteria; order Burkholderiales; family Burkholderiaceae; genus Burkholderia; species Burkholderia sp. NFPP32. The sequence continues at coordinate 24,426 of NZ_FPJP01000029.1, forward strand.
CGCCGACGACTCAGGTGAACACCCAGATCACGCGCGTCGGCGCGTCTGTCAGGTTGGCATAACGGAACCGCTTGTGCGCAGGCAGCTGGAACGCATCGTTCGGGCCGAGTGTGACGGGCGTTTCATCGCCGTCGATCCAGATCGTCAGTTCTCCTTCGAGCACGAAGCCGCCCTGCTCGTCGCTGTCGTCGACGGGCCGCTCGCCGCTGCTCGCGCCTGGCGCGAGATGGCTTTCGAGAACCGAAAAGCGTGAGCGCATGTTCGGCGATACGAGGATGTCGGTAATGCCGGCCGCGTAATACACGGTGCGCCGCTCGTCGGGCCGCGTGACCCACGGCACGCTGCGCGGCTTGCTCAGGCTGTAGAAATACGTGGTCGGCACGCCGAGCGCCTCGCCGATCGCGGTGAGATCCGCGACCGTCGGGCGCGACAGCCCGCGCTCGACCTGCGACAGAAAGCCGACCGAGCGGCCGATCCGCTCGGCGAGGTCGTTCAGCGTGACCTTGCGATGCTTGCGCAGGTCGCGGATCAGGATCGCCAGACTTTCTATCTCTTCCTGTTCGTTCATGATGGGTTCCGAAACGGTCAGACGGTATCGCGCAGACGGTACCAGGCCTTGCCGATCGCCTCCAGCGGCGCGGCGAGCCGGTCGCCGCCGGGAAAGCGCGGGTTGCGGATGCGCTGGTACTGCGCGAGCAGGCGCTCGTCGCCGAGCACGGCGTCGGCGACCGCGCGCGCACCGGCGAGCGTCGGCAGCACGCCATGCCCCGAGAAGCCCTGCAGCCAGAAACGCTGCCCGTGGCGACCGATGTCCGGCGTGCGGCGCATGCTGATGTCGATATGGCCGCCCCACGCGTAATCGAGCGGCACGCCAGCCAGTTGCGGGAACACGCGTTCGAGGTGCGGGCGCGTCGCCGCCGCGATATCGGCCGGGATGCCGCCGAGATACGTGCAGCCGCCGCCGAACAGCAGCCGGTTGTCGGGGCTCAGGCGGAAGTAGTCGGGCACGAACTGGTTGTCGATCACGCAACTGTTCTGCGGCAGCAGCGAACGCGCGACGTCGGGCGCGAGCGGCGCGGTCGCGACCTGGTACGTGCCGACCGGCAGCAGCCGGCGCGCCAGGTCGCGATCGAGCCGGTCGACGTACGCGTTGCACGCGAGCACGAGCACGTCCGCGCGCACTTCACCGCGCGCCGTGCGGGCGATGTGGCCGCCGGCCGTCTCGCGGCAGTCGAGCACGCGGCTCTGCTCGAAGATGCGACCGCCTGCGCGCTCGATCGTCTGCGCGAGGCCGAGCGCGAGTTTCAGCGGATTCAGGTGGCCGGCTTCCGGATCGTGGAGTGCGGCGAGATAGCGCGTGCCGCCGATCCATTCGGGCATCTCGTCACGCCCGATCACGCGCAGCCGGTCGTAGCCCCAGCGCTCGGCCGCCTCGTCGCGGGCCTGCGCGAGCATCGCGACGCGGCGCGGCCGCACCGCGGCCCACAGGCTGCCGGGCCGGTAGTCGATGTCGAAGCCGTGCCGTCCGGGCAACTCGCGCACCTCGGCCGCGGCCCAGCGCATGCTGTCCCACAGCAGGCGCGCGCCGTCGCGGCCGAGCGAATCCTCGAGCGGCTGCATGTCGCACGACCAGCCGAGCAGCGCCTGCCCGCCGTTGCGGCCCGACGCGGCCCACGCGACACGGCTCGCCTCCAGCACGACGACGCGCTTGCCGGCGAGCGCAAGGCGCAACGCCGTATGCAGCCCGCTGAAGCCCGCGCCGACGACGAGCACGTCGGCGTCGATGCGCTCGTCCAGTTCCGGACGATGCGGGATCGGCGCCGGGTAGGTGCCGGCGTAGTAGCTTGCGACGTGACGGTCGGACTGCACGAACATGCGGACTCTCGTGAAATTTTCGCATCGAAATTTCATGAAAAACTAGCACGACAATTTCACGCAGGCAAGCGTGCGGGAAAAGCGGCGCATCAGTCCGAGGAACTAAACATGATCATGCGATGGGAGATGTTCTCGCACGCTGTTGCAGTTGCGTGCTCAAGCAGCGTGAGGACTGCGACGATCGCAAGCTGCCCGAGCAGCCCGTAGCGCCCCGTTCGTCCACGCTCTCCGTCCGGTTGCAAACCGCAACCGGACGGTCGACAGGTCGATCAACCTCAATTGCTGAAGATCAGACCGCGAGCGGCACCATTGACGTAAATCCGGCCATATGTGTTCCAGTCGCCGGCCATCACGCCGGAGTCGCCGAATTGGTGCATGTCATCGTTGAAGCGCGCCCACGTGGCACCACCGTCGTCGGAATGGTAAATGCCCCAGACGCCGTTCAGCGTGCCTTCCACGTAGACCGCGGCCGAGTACGGCGAACCGGTCCGTGCCTTGCCCAAGGCGATCACGGTGGCGCCCAGCGTGCCGTTGGCCGACGCAAAGGCGCCGAGCTTCGTCCAGGTCGCCCCCGAGTCCACCGAGTGGTACACGGCCGTGCCGTCGGCCAGCCAGAGGTCGCCCTCGGCGTTCGGGTTCACCGCGAGCGACGTATCCCGCCAGGAATTCCAGGCAAGGTTCGCATTCACGGAGCCCGTGCTCAGCGCGAACGTATGGCCGCCATCGGTCGACACGTAAACCTTGCCGCCCTGCCAACTCCACGACGCGCCGCCCGAATCGTACGCATAGACTTTATTGGGGTTCTTGCGGTCAGCGGCCAGGCGATAGGCCCGAGGGAAGCCGCTCCAGGTGGCGGTGAACGCAGGAAGGTTGGTTGAGGTCCAGCTCGTACCGTTGTTTGTGGTGTACGACGGCACCGAGTCGGGCGGTGCCCAGGTCACGTTGTTGCGGGACGGGACCACCAGGTTCCCCACGTTGCTCTGGCTCGCCGCTGCGCCGGCAGGCAGGGACGCGAACGTCCCCCAGCTATTGCCGCTGTCGCCCGACCAGAAGCCCTTGGTGGCATGGCCGTTGGCGTTGTCGACGCCAGCGGCGGCGATGTACGTCGGATCGGACCACGACATGTCGGCCGAATTGCCGCTGCTCCATGTGCTCAAGGGGCCTTTCGTCGGCCTCGTCGAGAGGTCCGTATCGACCCACGTGCCGATGTCGCCCGCGCTGTTGATGAAGTTGTACGACGCACCGGGCGGCGCCGTGACGAGAGCCAGGGTGACGGTCTCCTCGAGGTTGTTGACTTTCGGACTCCAGATCGGCGTGGCCGACGAGGCGTTCATGGTTTCACAGATGCCGCCGCCGTGGATGTGCATGATGTGGTCGCGATTGGCTGGGTCGATCGTGACGCCCTCGACCCAGCCGGCACAGCCACCCGCGGCAATGCCCGTATGCAGCATGCCGGCCTCGATCTCGTGCCACGTATTGCCACCGTCGTCGGATAGCTGCACGGTCTTGCTGGTGTCGTTCCAGCCGGTCATGCCGAGTGCGATGCGGGCGGTCGAGCCGAGACCGGAGACGGACAGGCCGCCAAAGCCGTTGCCGGTGGAACTGTTGAGCAGCGTCCAGGTGCTGTTGTTACTGGCTCCGTACTTGTAGAGGTAGCTGGGACCGCCGATGCCCTGGCCGACACCCGAGTTGAACACCACGTAGAAATTACCGTCGGGCGTGCGCACGACGTGCGGGATGTAGTAGCCGGACACCGTGGACGGGACCTGCACCGGCGTCCACGAGGCACCGCCGTTGGTGGACTTGTACAAGGGCGACGTCAGGCCCGTCGCGTTGGCGTAGTCCGGGGCGACGGTAGCCCACATGATCCAGGTCGGCTGGCCGCTACCTTTGCCCGACGTATCGAAGATGACCTGCTCGACGCCGATCGGGGAATTGCCGCCGCTGACCGTGGTGGCGGACAGCCCCGTGACCTGGGCCCAGGTGCGGCCCGAATCGACACTCTTCCACAGGCCGGCCGTACGCGATCCGTAGAACAGCGTCGAGGGATTGTTGGGGTCGACCTGCAGGCGCTCGCCGGTGGCCCGGCCGTTGTCGTTGCCGCCCACCGGGAACGGCAGGTCATAGTGTGTCCAGGTGTTGCCGCGGTCGCTCGAGATGTAGATGCGGCCATTGTGACCCTGCGTCACGGTAATGCCGGTCGTCATGTACACGAGTTGATCGTTGTTCGGGTCGAGCGCGAGGCTTTCGACACCATGGAAATCGCCCTCGCCTCCGCCGAAACCGATGCCGTCGGTGATGGGCGTCCATGTCGAGTTGGTCGCGTTCCAGCGGTACGCGCCGCCGACGTCGGTGCGTGCGTACAGCAGGCCCGCGTTGGTCGGATGGTAGATCAGGCCGGTGACATAGCCGCCGCCGCCCCACGTGACGCTGGTCCAGCTGGCCGCCGGCCCGTCGATCTGGCCGCGCTTGGTGCCTACATAGGCGCCCACATTGGTCGCGCCCATGGCGCCGCCTTGTGTCCCGGTGCCGCTGCCTGCGCCTGTCGTGCCCTCGGATCCGCCGCCACAACCCCATAGCGCACACGCCATCGCCGTAGCGGCCATCCATCGTTGAGAAAACATGGTCATCAGAGAATCCCTTAAAGGAAGAGGTCCATCGCCGGGCCAGCCATCGGGCCCGGCGACAATCAAATCGCCATGAGCGATGCAATCTGCGCAGCGCTGAGCGCACCGCGATAGATGCGGAAATCGTCGATCAGGCCGTTGAACGTGGCGTCGTGGTATTGCGATTTGCCCAGCCAGTTCTGCGTGGTACTGCCAAGGCGGAACGGCGCCTGGAACATCGCCGTGTTGGTACTGACGGGCGTGCCGTCCACGTACATCGTGCCGGTCGAACCCGATAGCGTGACGGCCACATGCACCCATCGCTTGCTCGGCAGCTCGGTGGGGGCGTCGATGATCTGTTCCGGAGGGCCATCGCCGGGGCCGTTGGCCGTCATGGCAAAGCGCGCCCCCGCCCAGCCGTTGCGCATCTGCCCGCGCGGCGTGAACATCATGTAACGGTGAAAGCCCGTTCCGAAATCGAACAGGCGTGCCCACGTTTGCGAGCCGTTCCAGAACACCCAGGCCGCGATGGTGAAGTCCGACACTTCGGTCAGCAGATCGTCGGGCAACGCCACGTAGGCGCCCGAGCCGTTGAGCGAGACCGCGTTGCCGCTGCGCCCCGCTGCCCACGTTGCGCCGTTGAGCGTGCCATTGCGCCCGTTGCCCGAGCTATCGGCGGCCGTGATGCCGCCACCTTCATCAAACGCGAGGTGCGCGAGCAGCTGCTGCGCCGTGATCACTTTCACTTCGTTGGAGAGCGCCGATTCGCCCGCAATCGTTTGCGCTGTCACGACATAAAAATACGTGCCGGCACCGGCTGGCATATCGGTATAGGTCAGCAGATCGGTGATACCGCTCCGGATGGTGCTGTACGGTCCGCCGGCAATGGTGGCGCGCTTGACGTCGTAGCTGGTGGCATTGCTCGCGCCCCACCACGACAGCACCACCTTGCCCGCGCTTGCATAGCCGGTCAGGCCGGTCGGCGTTGCGGCGGGGGTGCCGGGGTCCAGCGTGCAGGTGAGCGTGCCATAGCCAAGCTGGTCGAACCCGCCACTGTTGGGCCCGTAGTTGCCGCCCCCACCCTCCGGTGCCACCGAGTCCGCCGCGCGCTTGGTGTACGGCGCCGCCAGGCCTTTGCGGTTGATGTAATGATTGGCCACCAGCGCCCAGCAGGGCCGCCCCAGGGCGCCGCCTTGCCCACCGGTGGAGAACTGCGTCTGGATGACGCCTGCGCTGTTCTCGTACGTGACAAAAGGCACCGGGTAGAACGTGCCGTCCGCCTGCGTCAGGTTGGCCTTGGCCACGTATTCCGCGCCTGCGAGGAAGCGGTTGTTGTCATGGCCGTACAGGTCGATGCCCTGATTCCAGGCCATCTCGCAAATGGCGCCGGTCAATGCAATGCCGAGCACACTGTGGCCCTGATCGCGGCCGGCTTCCTGCCATTGTCCGAGGTTGCCGGGGTGCATGTAGTACACGGCTTGCCGGATGCAGCCGTTGCTGCCGCCAGTCTTGAAATGGGTAACGGCCTCGTTGACGAGTTCGGCATCGTCGCACAGCACGCCGATGGCCAGGACGCACGCGATGTTGGCCAGGCCCCAGTTGGCCCAGTAGTGCGTGTCCATGGCGGTGTCCACGCGGGTCAGGAAAGCATGGCTGACCGGGTAGAAGACATTGCGCATCATCGCCTGAAACGCGGCGAGGCCGGCCGGGTTCCAGCCGCTGTAGCTGCGCATGATTTCAGCTGCGTTGGCGAACTCGTAGCCGTAGATGCCGGCGGCGAGCGCCACGTCGCTGCCGCCAAGCGTCGTCAGCGTCGCGGCCCATTGGTCCAGATACTCCACGGCCTTGTCGGCGTAGCGCTTGTCGTCCGACACCTTCCAGCGCAGCGCGTCGCCATAGGCGGCGGCGATGTCGTTGTAGAGGGCGCCGTAATTCTGACCATGCGTGGGGTCGTTGCCACGATAGATGCCGACCTGCGGGTTCGGCTCGTTCGTCAGGCGCGTGTGACCGTTGGCGACGAGTACGTTCCAGCTATCGATCCAGGGTGAGGCCTTGGCACCCACCTTGGCGCGCATGCGCGCGAAATCCGCCTCGGTATGCAACAGACCCGGATGCGTGAAGCCCTGGATCTGCACGGTGCTCTCCCGCAGCGCGACAGGCGTCTTCTCCGGTGAAGGTGCGTCGAGCAATGTTGGCGTGGTCGCGCTCGGCTGACCGCCACTGCGCGTCGTTGCTTGCGCGACATTCACGGCGCTGTCGCCGTCGCCCCCGCAACCGGCCAGCAAAGACGCCCCCAGCCCCACCATGAAGTGCCGGCGCGAAGTACTCCTGATATCGTCCGCTTCGCACGCATTGTCCGACAGCGCTGCCCCCTTTACCTGATTGCTGTTCATATATCCATTCACTCCATGTTGTCGCTAATGATGAAAGCGCCCGGGTTCAATGTGCGCCGGAGGCGATCTGGCGCGCCAGACCTTCGACAACTGCAGCCTTGCCGACACCGGCCTGCCCGCCCGGTCACCCGCTGCGATCCAGATTCGCGTGTTCGGCGGGAGGTTTGTCGATGGCAACTCTTTCAGCTCCCGCTGCCGCCATTCGCAAACCATATCGACGTTCAGGCCGTTCTCACGAGCAATCCGCGAGGTCGATGCATTCGGTCGTTTCGGTTCCGCTGCAAGGACTTTGTCAGGTCTGTTAACTATCGTGCCAGCGATATATTTCGCGGGCGTTATCCTTGCCGTTTTTCGTCATGGATTCAAGACCGCGTGCAACTGACCTGCGAATAAACTTTCGGCCCGGTCGCCGCGCTGTTTCGGCTCGATCACGAGGACGAAGCCGTCGACGACCCGAACGACCCGCCGCCCGGCATCAGTGCGGTGACGCTGTGGGCCGCGCGAAGCGAAGTCGTCGAGCATGCGCACGAGACGTCCCGCAACGTCGCCGCCGTCCTGGTCAGCGAGATCGCGCGGACCGTCGAAACGCCCAACAATGCGCTCGTTGCACTCGCCGCCGATCTCGTCAACCCCGAGGTCGCGCGCATGGACGCCGGCCGCCGGTGCGCATGCGCGTTGCGGCGCCCATGGCCGACGCGACTGCTGCGGCAACCGGCATCGACGTCCAGGACCTGCCGTGCGGGCCGCTCGACGAAGCGCAGGCGAAGGCGCTGTTCGCGCGCTTCGGCGTGACACCGGTGCGCGAGTGCGTCGTGCGCAACGCAGCGGACGCCGGGCGGGCCGCACGATGCGAAAGCCCGCGACGCGACGGAGTGCGAACGGCCTACCGCCCGGCCGGCGGCTGCAGGATGCCGCGCGGAATCAACGCGATCAGCACGCAACTGACCAGCAGGCAGGCGCCCAGTGCGTAAGTTCCGTTGTTGATGTTGCCGGTCATTTCCTTCGCGATGCCGGTGATCATCGAACCCGTGAAGCCGGACAGGTTCCCCACCGAGTTGATCAGCGCAATGCCGGCGGCCGCGGCCGTGCCGGACAGGATCTGCCCGGGAAAGGTCCAGTAGATCGGCATCAGCGCAAGGATCCCGCACGTCGCGATGGTCAGGAACAGGATCGACAGCGCCACGTTATGTGCGCACGCCGCGCTCGAGACCAGGCCGATACCGCCGATCAGCGCGGGAATCGCCGCATGCAGGCGACGTTCGCCGGTCTTGCGCGAGTGCGAGGCGTTCCACACCATCGCGAAGATTGCCGTCAGGTACGGAATGGCGGTCAGCAGGCCGATGTGCAGCGGGCTGCGCACGCCCGAAGCACGGATGATCGACGGCAGCCAGAAGGCGAGCCCGTAGAAGCCGGTATTGAACGTGAGAAGGATGAAGGTGAGCAGCCAGACACGCGGGCTGCGCAGCGCGGCGCCGATGCTGTGCGACTTGTGCGCTGCCTCGGATTCGAGGTTGCGCGACAGCACCGCCTTTTCGTCGGCGGACAGCCACTTCGCCGACTGCGGCCCGTCGCCGAGGCAGGCCAGCACGATGAACGCCACCACGATCGACGGCAGCCCTTCGAGCAGCAGCATCCATTGCCAGCCGCTCATGCCCGACAAACCGTGCGTCTGCTCCATCAGCCACCCGGAAACCACGCTGCCCAGCGTCAGGCTCAACGGGATCGCGACCAGGAAACCCGACATGGCCACGCTCTGGCGACGCGCCGGGAACCAGTAGTTCATGTACAGGATGACGCCCGGGAAAAAACCGGCTTCGCACAGGCCCAGCAGGAAGCGCAGCGTGTAGAACATGGTGGACGTCTGCACGTGGAAGAACTGTGCGAGCGGCACGATGAAGGCCATCGACGACGACACGATGCCCCACGTGATCATGATCCGCGCGATCCAGAAGCGCGCGCCGTAGCGGTGCAGCAACAGGTTGCTGGGCATCTCGAACAGGAAATAACCCCAGAAGAAAACGCTGGCGCCGAGCGCATAGACGCTGTCGCTCAGGCCCAGGTCGTCGAGCATCTGCAGCTTCGCGAAGCCCACGTTGACGCGGTCCAGGTAGGCCACGACATAGCAGAGCAGCAGCAACGGAAGGATGTGCCGCATGACCTTGCGATAGAGGGCGTCCTCGGACGAATCGGCCGCGGCCGGTGCGGCAGCGGTCTGCGTGATGGATGGCATCGGTTTGTCTCCTGATCGTGTAGGTCTTCTTCGTACCGGCGTGTTCCGGATGCACGGATGTTACCGATAACATCCCGTCGCAAAAAAAACGCCTGCGAGGCGACGGGAGCGGCCGGCGATCTGATACCGGTAACAAAACAAAGGTAGCATGCTGCGACAGGCGCGTTCAAGCCCCGACGAACGAGTGGTTACCCTAGTGCGCCGCAGGCGGCCGGCGCGGTATGCCGCACCGGTATGATGTAGCCTTTACAGGCTTTCCCGATCGCGATTCCGATGCCCAGCCCCACCGCCGTCCGGCCTGCCGGACCGCCCCGCATGTCCGATGTAGCGCGCCTCGCCGGCGTATCGAAGATGACCGTGTCGCGCGTGCTTGCCGGCCACGGCGTGGCCGCCGAGACGCGCGAACGGGTCTGCCGCGCGATCGATCAGCTCGGCTACGTGGCCGATGCTGCCGCCGGGGCGCTGTCGTCGGGGCGGTCGGAATTCGTCGCGGTGCTGGTGCCGTCGCTGTCGAGCTCCAACTTTTCGGACACCGTGCGCGGCCTGACCGACGCACTCGAACCGCACGGCCTGCAACTGCTGCTCGGCGACACCGACTACGACCTGGAGCGCGAGGAACGGCTGGTGCGTTCGATGCTGCGTCACCAGCCGCGCTGCATCGCGCTGACCGGCGCACAGCACACCGATGCGACGCACAAGGTGCTCGAGCGCTCGGACATTCCCGTGGTCGAGATGTGGGACCTGCCCACGCGCCCCATCGACACCGCCGTGGGCTTCTCCAACGTACGCGCCGCGCGTGCGATGGTGCGGCATCTGGCCGATCGCGGTTACCGGCGCATCGGCTTTCTCGGCGGCGCGAGCGAACTGGATCGGCGCGGCCTCGATCGCCTCAAGGGCTACCAGGCGGAAATCAAGGCATCGCGGCTGGGCGAGCCGCGCATCGTCCGGCTCGGTGAATCGCCGATCACCATGAGCCACGGCGGGCCCGCAATGGCCGCGCTGCTGGCGCAGTGGCCGGACACCGATGCCGTGATGTGCGTGAGCGACATGTCGGCGTTCGGCGCGATCATGGAATGCCATCGGCGCGGCCTGTCCGTGCCCGCAGACATCGCAGTGGCCGGCTTCGGGAACTTCGAAGTGGCGACGTGCTGCCACCCGACCATCACCACCGTGTCGGTCGACGCATACGGCATCGGGCTGCGCACCGGCCAGGCGTTGCTGGAGGCGCTGCAGGCGCGCGACGACGGCGAACGCGCCGAGCCTCACAGCATCCGCATCGACTACACGATCGTCGCGCGGCAAAGCGCGTGACACACTGACCGGGCGCATCGCACCGTCGCACGCATCGGCGTGCGCCGATGCCGGACGGACGCGCCGCCGCGGCAGCACGCGCCCCCGCCCCTTCCGCTGCTCGCACGCAAAATTCCCTTCCGCCACGCAAAACCCCCGTGCTAACATCCATTGAAATGTTACCGGTAACTATCCGGCACGCATAACCGAAAACGGCCCCCTTCGGAGACAGCCCGCCATGTCACAAATCCCTCGCCGCCTGCGCAGCCAGGAGTGGTTCGACGATCCTGCGCACGCAGACATGACCGCGCTCTACGTCGAGCGCTTCATGAACTACGGGCTGACGCGCGAGGAACTGCAGTCGGGCCGCCCCGTCATCGGCATTGCGCAGACGGGCAGCGACCTGGCGCCGTGCAACCGCCACCACATCGAACTGGCCGAGCGCACCAAGGCAGGCATTCGCGACGCGGGCGGCATTCCGATGGAATTCCCCGTGCATCCGCTGGCCGAGCAAAGCCGCCGGCCCACGGCCGCGCTCGACCGCAACCTGGCCTACCTCGGGCTCGTGGAAGTGCTGCATGGCTTTCCGCTGGACGGTGTGGTGCTGACGACCGGCTGCGACAAGACCACCCCCGCCTGCCTGATGGCCGCAGCCACCGTCGACATGCCCGCCATCGTGCTGTCGGGCGGACCGATGCTCGACGGCTGGCACGCGGGCAAGCGCGTCGGCTCGGGCACCGTGATCTGGCATGCCCGCAACCTGCTCGCTGCCGGCGAGATCGACTACGAAGGGTTCATGCAGCTGACCACGGCATCGTCGCCGTCGATCGGCCACTGCAATACCATGGGCACGGCACTGTCGATGAACAGTCTGGCCGAGGCGCTGGGCATGTCGCTGCCGGGCTGCGCGAGCATTCCCGCCGCCTATCGCGAGCGTGGGCAAATGGCTTACGCCACCGGCAAGCGCGCGGTCGAACTCGTTCGCGACGATCTGCGCCCGTCGAGGATCATGACGCGCGCGGCGTTCGAGAATGCCGTCGTCGTCGCCTCCGCGCTCGGCGCATCGACCAACTGCCCGCCGCACCTGATCGCCATTGCCCGCCACATGGGCGTGGAACTGAACCTGAACGACTGGCAGCGCCTGGGTGAATCCGTGCCGCTACTCGTCAACTGCATGCCGGCCGGCGAATATCTCGGGGAGAGCTTTCACCGCGCCGGCGGCGTACCCGCCGTGTTGCGCCAGCTCGATGCGGCCGGCCTGCTGCGGCGCGACTGCCTGACCGTGTCCGGCCGCGCGATCGGCGAGATCGCCGACACCGCGCAGGACGCCGACCGCGACGTGATCCGTACGCCCGACGCGCCGCTCAAGCATGGCGCGGGCTTCATGGTGCTGTCGGGCAACTTCTTCGACAGCGCCATCATGAAGATGTCGGTGGTGGGCGACGCCTTCCGCCAGACCTATCTTGCCGAGCCGGGCGCGGAGAACACGTTCGAGGCGCGCGCGATCGTGTTCGACGGCCCCGAGGACTACCACGCCCGCATCAACGACCCTGCGCTGAACATCGACGAGCGCTGCATCCTGGTGATCCGCGGCTGCGGCACGGTCGGCTACCCGGGCAGTTCGGAAGTCGTCAACATGGCGCCACCTGCCGACCTGGTGAAGCGCGGCGTGACGTCGCTGCCCTGCATGGGCGACGGACGCCAGAGCGGCACGTCGGCCAGCCCGTCGATCCTGAACATGTCGCCCGAAGCTGCGGTCGGCGGCGGCCTGGCCCTGCTGCGCACGAACGACCGCATTCGCGTGGACCTGAATCGCCGCAGCGTCGACGTGCTCGTCGACGAAGGCGAACTCGCGCGCCGCCGCGAGACGGCAAGCTTCACGGTGCCGCAGGCGCAAACGCCCTGGCAGGAACTCTACCGCCGGTTCGTGGGCCAGTTGTCCACCGGCGGCTGCCTCGAACCGGCCACGCTGTACCTGAAGGTGATCGAGCAACGCGGCAACCCGCGCCATTCGCACTGATCCAACCGACCACGACTCCTGCCGAGCTGACCATGCGTACTCCTTCCGTTTCCGACTGCCTGCCGCACGACCTTGCGCAGGCCCTGCTGATCGGCCGTGTATGGCGGCACGATGGTACCCATGCGGGGCCGAGCGTCGTCGCCGTGCGCGGCGGCGAGATGTTCGACATCACGCGCACCGTGCCGACCACCGCGGACCTGTTCGACCGCCCCGACGCGATCGCCATCGCGGGCACCGCCCCCGGCGAGTCGCTCGGCCGCGTCGAACCGCTGCTGCAGGCGGCGCTCGACGGCGCGTCCGGCGCCACGCATCTGCTCGCCCCTTGCGACGTGCAGGCCATCAAGGCTTGCGGCGTCACCTTCGCCGTCAGCCTGATCGAACGCGTGATCGAGGAACAGGCCGGCGGCGATCCTGCCAAAGCGCGGATCGTGCGCGAAACCATCGCCGCGACCATCGGTACCGACCTGTCCACGATCGTGCCCGGTTCGAAAGCCGCCATGCGCCTGAAGGCCGAACTCGAGCGCCGCGGCGCGTGGTCGCAATACATGGAAGTCGGAATCGGCCCGGATGCCGAGGTGTTTTCCAAATCCCAGCCGATGTCCGCAGTGGGCTTCGGCGCGGACGTGGGTCTGTTGCCCGTGTCGGTCTGGAACAACCCGGAGCCGGAAATCGTGCTGGCGGTGGACAGCAACGGCAGGCCGGTGGGCGCCACGCTCGGCAACGACGTGAACCTGCGCGACATCGAAGGCCGCTCGGCACTGTTGCTCGGCAAATGCAAGGACAACAACGGCTCGTGCGCGATCGGCCCGTTCGTGCGGCTGTTCGACGACGGCTTCACGCTGGACAGCGTACGGCAGGCCAGCGTGTCGCTACGCGTCGAAGGCGCGGACGACGGCTTCGTCCTCGACGGCATCAGCCACATGCGCGAGATCAGCCGCGATCCGGCCGACCTCGTCGCGCAGACCAGCGGCGCGCATCACCAGTATCCGGACGGCTTCATGCTGTTTCTCGGCACGATGTTCTCGCCGATCCAGGATCGCGACGCGCCCGGCGGCGGATTCACGCATCACCTGGGCGACCGCGTGACCATCTCCACGCCCGTGCTCGGCGCGCTCGTCAATACCGTGCGGCTTTGCACGGAGATCGCGCCGTGGACCTTCGGCGTGCGCGCGCTGTATGCGAATCTGGCCGCGCGCGGGCTGCTTGCTGCTTGAGGCCGGGCGCTCGACAACCTGAAGGCGTACGCGTACTGCATCGACGGACTACAGGCCGGCGGCAAGCTTCGTCGATATCCTCGCGGCCGGCTGCGATGCCGGCATTCGCTACGACGAACGCCTCGAACAGGATATGATCGCCGTGCCGATCGGCCCGCGCCCGCAACGCCGCGCAACCGCCGCGGCACCGGCCTATCTCGACCGGCGCGGCCGGCCCATCCGCGCGAACTGCCCGATCATGCGTGCCTGCGCGGCCGCTTGCCAAGGCACGCCCAGCGTGCCCATCGATCATGAAACGCTATCTAACCGGGACGATACTGTTCACGGAAGTACGCCACAGGCGCGGCTTTCCGCGAGTGCCGAACGGCATCCTCAGGAAATTGAAAAGCCCCCCACTTTGTTTCGCTCTCCGTGTTGATTTGCACGTAAGCACTTCGCACCCCAAGGGGTGAGCCAACGTAACGTACAATTTTTTCCGGATTCTGAAGCAACAGTCATGTTTCCTGTTTTCGTCTGTCGCCGACCCAAATTTTTACCCTCGTCAAAATTTTGGCCGGAGAGAATGACACGCTGAAACAGCGCATCACCCATCCAGGCACGGCCCCCGCAAACCCTTTCAGGCCCAGCCAATCGCTGACCGGGAGACAAAGATGCCCACGAACCAGGATTCACGCCCGACGGACGAATCGGATCACGGAGAATTCTCGCTAAGCGAAGTCCCGCTCGAGAAACGCACGGGATTCCTGTCCATCACGATGGTGTTGTTGAGTTTCACGTTCTTCACCGGAACGATGTTTGCCGGCGGCAAGATCGGCGTCGCCTTCGACGTCGTCGGCATGATCCAGATCGCCGTGATCGGAAACCTGTTGCTCGCCGCCTATGCGGCGTCGCTTGCGCTGATTGCCGCGCGCAGCGGCCTGAATGCCGTGCTGATGGGGCGATTCTGCTTCGGGGAAATCGGTAGCAAGCTGTCCGATTTTCTGCTCGGCTTCGCCGAACTCGGCTGGTACGCATGGGGAACCGCGACGGTGGCCATCGTATTGGTCAAGCTGCTCGGGTGGCCGGCCTCCGTTACCACGCCGCTGATGATCCTCTTCGGCTTCGGATTTTCCATCACGGCCATCATCGGATATCGCGGCATGGACGTGCTGTCGCGCGTCTCCGTGCCGTTGATGTTCGTGCTTCTGATGACGTCGATGTGGATCGCCACCCGCGATATCGGCGGCTGGGCCGGCCTCACGCACGTCGTGCCGTCTCATCCGATGCAGTTCTCGGCGGCCGTGACGATGGTTATCGGCACCTTTGCCAGCGGCGCCACCCAGGCAACCAACTGGACTCGCCTCGCACGCAGCGCGCGCAGCGCCGTGTGGGCAAGCATGATCGGATTCTTCGCGGGCAACGGCCTGATGATCGTCGCGGGCGCATACTGTGCAATCGTCTATCAGCAAGCCGACATCGTCGAGGTGATGATGCTGCAAGGCCTGTCGATCGCAGCGGTCGTGATGCTGTGCCTCAATCTCTGGACCATCCAGGGGCCGACGATGTACAACGTGGCGGCCGCCGGATGCCATCTGCTGCGCACCGAACGGCGCCGCACGCTCGTACTGGTGGGCGCGGCGATCGGCATCGTGCTCGCGGTCGGCGGGATGTACGAGTTGCTGATCCCGTTCCTGGTGCTGCTCGGCTCGATCATTCCTCCCGTCGGCGGCGTGATCATGGCGGACTACTGGTACCGCCATCGCGGGACATACCCGTCGCTTGCCACCGCCCGCCTGCCGCGCTTCAATCCGGTCGGTCTGGCCGCGTATGCGATCGGCGCCATACTCGCCTATACATCGCAGTGGATCGCACCGATCGTCGGCATCGCGGCGTCCGCCGCCGCCTACATCGCGCTGCTGCAGATTTCCCGAGCGTTCTCCCGCGAACCGTCCGTCCAGGGTGAATGATTTCGCTTCACGCCCGCCCGGCCCCCACGAACAAAGGAATCCTCATGAAAATCGTCAACGCCAGATTGCGCGGCCATAGCGGCCTCTTCACGATAGACATCGATACGGACACGATTCGCGGCATCGACCTCCAGCCGTCGCAGCTGACGCCGCCAGGAGACGACGTCATCGATGCAGGCAGCAATCTCGTCATCCCGCCGCTGGTCGAGCCGCATATCCATCTGGATGCGACGCTGACCGCCGGCGAGCCCGAGTGGAACATGAGCGGCACGCTGTTCGAAGGCATCGAGCGGTGGGGCCAGCGCAAGGCCACCATTACGCATGACGATACGAAAGCCCGCGCCCACACCACGATCGGGATGCTGCGCGACAACGGCATCCAGCACGTGCGCACGCATGTGGACGTCACCGATCACACGCTTGCCGCATTGAAGGCGATGCTCGAGGTCAGGGACGAGGCGCGCGATCTGATCGACCTGCAGATCGCCGCCTTCCCTCAGGAAGGCATCGAATCGTTCGAGAACGGACGTGCGCTGATGGAGCGCGCGATCGAAATGGGCGCCGACGTCGTCGGCGGTATTCCGCATTTCGAGAACACCCGCGATCAGGGTGTGAGTTCCATCAAGTTCCTGATGGATCTCGCGGAACGCAAAGGCTGTCTGGTCGATGTCCATTGCGACGAGACCGACGATCCGCATTCGCGCTTCCTGGAGGTGCTCGCCGAGGAAGCGCGGGTTCGCGGGATGGGCGCGCGCGTCACCGCCAGCCACACGACCGCCATGGGTTCCTACGACAACGCTTATTGCTCGAAGCTGTTCCGCTTGCTGAAACGGTCGGGAATCCATTTTGTATCGTGTCCGACCGAAAGCATCCACCTGCAGGGACGTTTCGACACCTTCCCGAAACGACGCGGCATTACGCGGGTGGCGGAACTCGATCGCGCCGGCATCAACGTGTGCTTCGGACAGGATTCGATCAAGGATCCGTGGTATCCGGTCGGCAACGGCAACATCCTGCGCATCCTCGACGTCGGCCTGCACGTGTGTCACATGCTCGGTTATGACGACCTGCAGCGATGCCTCGACTTCGTCACGGAGCACAGCGCACATGCGATGTCGCTGGGCGACCGTTATGGCATCGCCGTCGGGCGGCCGGCCAATCTGCTGATCCTCGACGCCGATTGCGACTATGAAGTGATACGCAAGCAGGCAAAGGTGCGAATGTCGCTCCGCGCCGGGAAGGTCATCATGCAGCGCGCGCCTGAACGCATCACCTATCCTGAAGCGGGCACGCGTTGAGCGGGCAACGACGACGCCGGTCCGACATGCTGGCGGAAGAAAAGCGATGAACCCGTCCGGGCCGACTGCAGGAACGCCCGCCCGGCCCCACGGCCGGCGGGAAGCGCTGCGCGACACGCTCGAGGCGGCCATTCTCGCCGCTGCCGAAGAATCGTTTTCCACGTACGGCTTCGAGGGGAGTTCCGTTGCGAAGATCGCGGCGGCCGCCGGCTTGTCGAAGCAGAACCTGATGTACTACTTCCCCACGAAACTGGCGCTCTACAAACGCGTGCTGGACGACGTATTGCGCGACTGGCTGGGCAGGATGCGGGAGTTTGCGGCGCCCGATCGCGAGCCCGCGGAAGCGATGTCGGCCTATATCCGGGCCAAGCTCGAATTCTCCAGAAATCGCCCGCATGGATCGCGGGTTTTTGCGCTGGAAATCATCGGCGGGGCAAAGACCTACGGAAAGGAAATCCGCAAGCAACTGATTCCGGTGTTGCGCGACGACATCCGGGTGCTCGAACGCTGGATCGACGAAGGCAAGGTCAGGCAGGTCGAAACGGAGCACCTGTTCTTCCTGATCTGGGCAGCCACGCAAGCGTATGCGGATTTCGCTCCCCAAATGCTGCTGGTGCTCGGCAAGCGCACGCTGGGAAGCGACGATTTCGACGCGGCTTACCGCACCATCTCGAGCCTGGTGCTCAACGCGCTGATCACCGAAGACGGAATGACCGCTTGACCGCCTCCGTCGCCACATGCGTGGCGATCACGGAGGCATGCCCTGCCCCGGCACCATCAGCGCTCGCCGGGGAAGTGCGGGACGACGTCGCGACGCCGTGCGCTTCGCCGTCGTGCGCTCGCCCCACTGCGGCTTGCCGGCGAACCACCGATCAGTCGTCGTGCTTGTAGCGCTTCTTGTTCTTGTGCTTGTTGCCGCGGTAGTAATCGTTGGAGCGCGAGTTATTGCGCGACACGTGGCCGCCCAGCGCCGCACCCGCGCCGCCGCCCACCGCGGCGCCGACGAGGCTGCCGGCCGTGCCGCCCATCGCGTTGCCCGCGGCGGCACCCGCGCCACCGCCCAGTGCGCCGCCGACGACGGCACCCGTGCGTTCGCGTTTGTTCGACGTCACCGCACCGCCCGCGCCACCGCCGACGGCCCCGCCGATGATCGCGCCCGTGCTTCCGCCGACCGCGTTGCCGACCGCCGCGCCCGCGACGCCACCCAGCGCGCCGCCCAGGGCATTGTTCGTGTCGCTTGCCACGGCAGGCAGCGACGCCACCGCCGTCACACCGACCACCACTGCCATCCCGGCCAATTTCTTCAGCATCTGTCTACCCTTTCCGCTTTATGAGATATCGACGGGCGAATTTAGCATCTTTCCGTTAAGCCCACCGTAATGAAGCGTTAAATCGAAGATTTTCCCGGCCGGAACCGCCGCCCTGCCGAATCCGGTCAGCACGTTCGCCCCCGCCACGCGCGACGGACGTTCCGCATCGGCTCCCCGGATGCCCCCCGGCGTTCTTCCTTCCCGCGCCCGCGATCCTGCATTACCATCGTGCGTCCGCCGCGCCTGCCCCCTCCGGCAAGCGAGCCCAGCCACCTCCTCGCTCCCGCACCGATGCTCGCCCTCGTCATACTCGCCGGTCTCTGGGCCGGCCTGCAGAACACCCTCGCGGGCGGCGGCTCGTTCATCACGCTGCCCGCGCTGATCGTGTCGGGCATGTCGCCGCTCGCGGCAAACATCACGTCGACGGTCGCGCTGTTTCCCGCGCAGGTCACGACGGGCTGGGCGAGCCGAAACATGGTTCGCGGCGCGGGCAAGCTGTCGTTTCGCGCGCTGTTCGCGATCAGTGTCGTCGGCGGCGCGCTCGGCGGGCTGCTGTTGCTGAAGACGCCTTCGTCGATCTTCTCGCGCCTCGTGCCTTGGCTCGTGCTGTTCGCGACGATCGTGTTCGCGTGGGGCAGCTTTTTCCGCAAGCCGAGCGAAGGCACCGCACACCTCGGCACGATTCCCGCCGCGATCTCGCAGTTCATGATCGCGATCTACGGCGGCTACTTCGGCGGCGGGCTCGGCTTCCTGATGATGGCCACGCTGACGATGGCCGGCCTGTCGCCGCGTCACGCGATGTCGACGAAGAACGCGCTCGCGGGCGTGATGAACGCATCGGCCGTCGTGCTGTTCCTGACGTCGCCGCAGTTGCATTGGGGCGCGGCACTCGCGCTCGGCGGCGGCGCGATCGTCGGCGGGCTGCTCGGCACGTGGGCGCTGCATCGCGTGAACGAACGCGTACTGCGGATCGGGATCGTCTGCATCGGCGCGTTGCTCACCGTCGGGTTGTTCGTCAAGCCGATCTGATACACGCACACCGTTGCCGCCGCAACGGCAGTCATTCCGGTTCAACGCCCGCGGCCCGGCACAAAGCGACCTGCTCGGCGCGATGCTCGACGATTTCCTGCCGTGGCTGCCGGTCCGGGCCGGCGCGAGCGTTCAGCCGAACGGGCGCACGCCGATCAGCGGGCCATGCAGGAACAGCGCGAACACGGCCCACACGACGAGCCCGGCCACGATCGTCACCGCGTCGCCCGACAGCTTGCCGGCCGGATAACGAACGCCGTCGCGGCGATCGCGCGTACGCGACACGACGAAATCGACGAGCGCCCACACGAAGAACGCGCCGAACAGCACGACCGCGTGCACCGTGCCGTTCATGAGCAGGTGCGCAACCGCCCAGACCATCACGCCGGCCAGCATCGGATGCCCGACGAGCGTCTTGACGCGGTTCGCAGGCACATACGACGCGGCGATCAGCACGAACGCGACTGCGGTCAGCATGCCGGTGAGGTGGCGCACGCCGACGGGCGACACCCACAAGAGCGCCGCGCCCTCGCGCGCGATGCCGTAACCGCGGACGATCAGCACGAAGCCGACGATCGACGCGACCGCATAGCCGGCCTTCCAGCCTTTCTCGCCGATTCGCGCGATCATCGCGGAGCGCCAGCCGTCGGCGACGATCCGGATCGAGTGCACACCGAGGAAGATCGCTAAACCGAGAATCAGGACGAGCATCGGCTGTCTCCGTCTGGAATGATGAGTGGGGGAGCGTGCCGCGCGGCGTACGATGCGCCGTTCGCGGAGCCGGCGGCGAGGCCGGCGCGGGTCGCGCGCGGGCACGAGCGCGATCCGCGCCGATCATAAACGCCGGGGCCGCCGTTGTGAAGCATGCAGAAATCGCGAAGCCGTTGCTTCACGCGATCGGCACTAGGATTTCTTACGTGTCGGTGACGATTTCGAAGCCGGTTTGGGTGCCGTTTCCGGTGACGGCTTTGCAGTCCGTGGCGATGCCGACTTCGATTTCCGCGCCGTCGTCGGTTTCGACACGGGTTTCGGCGCTGTCTTCGATACCGTCTTCGTCACCGCCCTCGCCTTGCGCTTCGGCGGCCCCGCCAGCAGTGCCGCGCGATACGCGCCGCGACACCAGTCGAACAGCGCGCCCGCATCCTCGAGCACGTCGGCCGGCGTCTCGTAGTAGCCCTCGAGCGCGACGGTACGCGTGCGTCCCGAATACGAGAACGGCCCCATCCCCGCCGCGACGAACGCCGGACGGTTCACGTCGTCCACACGCAGGAACAGCGACCCGCGCGCCAGGAAGCCGAACATCACGCCGTCGAGCCGCAGCGCAGCACCGCTGAAAAAACGCGTGACTTCGATATGGCCGAGGCTCGCGATCTGGTACGCGATCTCCTCGCCATGCGCCTTGTCCGCCTGCCAGCTCATCGGCCGCCCTTGTCCATCAAGCGGCGCCGATACAGCGCTGCGTCCACGCATCGAGCGCCGCGTCGTCGAAGCCGACCGCCGCCGCACTGCTACGAATCTGCCGCCACGTCGCGCGATCGACCGGAATGCCGCCGGCGCCGCGCGCGGCGCGGCTCGCCTCTTCCGGCTCGCCGGGCACCTGCACCGGCGCATCGCCCGCCTGCGGCGACGCCTTCGCCCATGCGACGAACGCATCGGCTTCGCGCTCGGCATCGGCCGCGTCGAACGCTTTCGGGTCGATCAGCACCGACAGCATCCCGTTCACGATCGCGCTCGTCTTCTGCAGCGTGCCGCCGTACGTCGTATGCCCGCCGACGAGCGCACCGCCAAAGATCTCGCACATCGCCGCGAGCGCATAGCCCTTGTGCAGCCCGAACGGCAGCAGCGCGCCGAACGGCTGCTCGTGCATCACGGCCGGATCGTCGGTCGGCTGGCCGCGATGGTCGATCAGCGACCCGGCCGGCACGCGCTTGCCCTGGTTGTGCGCGACGCGCGTCTTGCCGTACGCGATCGCGCTCGTCGCGAAATCGAGCAGCAGCGGCGGCCGGCCCGCACGCGGATACGCGGCGCAGAACGGGTTCGTGCCGAAGCGCGGATCGGTGCCGTGCAGCGGCGCGACCAGCAGGTCGCCCGGCACGTTGACGAAATGGAACGACACGAGCCCCGAGCGCGCGCACTGCTCGGCCCAGTGCCCGATGCGGCCGAGGTGATGCACGTCGCGCAGCCCGATCGCGCAGATGCCCATGCGCCGCGCGCGCTCGATTCCCTCGACCATCGCCTCGAACGCGATCACCTGGCCGAAACCGCGCCCGCCGTCGATCGTCAGCACCGCGCCGCCGTCGCGGACGATCGACGCGTGCCCGTTCAGCTGCAACTGCCCTTCCCGCCACGACGCGACGTAGTTCGGGATCATCCCGATCCCGTGCGAATCGTGGCCCGCGAGATTCGCGCCGACCAGATGATCGGCGACGAGCCGCGCTTCGCGCTCGCTGCTGCCGGCCCGTTCCCAGAGTGCCGCGACGAATGCATGCAGCGGTTCGGCGCGCATGCGCAGCGGTTCGGTATCGGGCGTCGGCAGTGCGGTCATCGGCAGGGTTCCGTCAGGTCGGATCGGGTTGGGCAATCGGGACATCGAACGGCCGCGACGATCAACGCGCGGTCGCGATCACGTCGGCGACCGCCGCGGTCAGCTTCTTCGCGTACGGCACGTGCAGGAACTCGTTCGGCCCGTGCGCGTTCGACTTCGGCCCGAGCACGCCGCACACCATGAACTGCGCGGACGGGAAGCCTTCCTGCAGCACGTTCATCAGCGGGATCGTGCCGCCGAGGCCCATGTACGCGCAGTCCGCGCCGAAATGGCGGCGCGACGCGGCGTCGAGCGACGACGCGAGCCACGGCGCGAGATCCGGCGCGCTCCAGCCCGTCGCGGCGCCCGCGTCCGGCTTGAACGTGACCTTCGCGTTGTACGGCGGATCGAGTTCGAGCAGTTCCTTCAGCTGCTGCACGGCCTGCGCGGCGTCGACGAGCGGCGGCAGGCGCAGCGACAGCTTGAACGCGGTGCGCGGACGCAGCACGTTGCCCGCATCGGCGAGCGCCGGCATGCCGGCCGCGCCCGTCACCGACAGCGACGGACGCCACGTCGAATTCAGCAGCGCCTCGCGCGGATCGGTCGTGGTCGGCAGCACCGGCTTGCCGTCCGCGCCGCACGCCCACGGCAGCCCCTTCCATACTGCATCGCCGAGGATCGCGGCGGCCGCGTCGGCTTCGCGCACGCGGCTCGACGGGATCTCGCAATGGAACACGCCCGGCAGCAGGTTGCCGTTCTTCGCGTCCTCGAGGCGCTCGAACAACTGGCGCATCACGCGGAAGCTCGACGGCGCGATGCCGCCGTAGACGCCCGAGTGGATGCCTTCTTCCAGCACCTCGACCTGCAGGTCGCCGGACACGAGCCCGCGCAGCGACGTGGTGAGCCACATCTGGTCGTAGTTGCCGGCGCCCGAATCGAGACACACGACGAGCGACACCTGGCCGAGCCGGTCGCGCAGCGCGTCGACATACGGCAGCAGGTCATAGCTGCCCGATTCCTCGCAGGTCTCGATCAGGCCGACGCAGCGCGGCCGTTCGATGCCCTGCTCGTCGAGCGCGCCGAGCGCCGCGAGGCTCGCGTAGATCGCATAACCGTCGTCCGCGCCGCCGCGGCCGTAAAGCTTGCCGTTCTCGAACTTCGGCGTCCACGGGCCGAGGTCCGCGCGCCAGCCGTCGAATTCGGGCTGCTTGTCGAGGTGGCCGTACAGCAGGATCGTGTCGGTACTGCCCGAGCGCGTGGCCGGCGATTCGAAGAAGATCACCGGCGTGCGGCCCGGCAAGCGCACGATCTCGAGCTTCAGGCCCTTCACGGGCTGGCGTTCGGCCCACTGCGCGGCATCGGTGACGACGCGCTCGAGATAACCGCGCTTCTCCCAGTCGGGATCGAACGCGGGGCTCTTCGCGGGGATCGCGATGTAGTCGGTCAGTGCGTGGAGGATTTCATCGTTCCACTTGCGCTCGATGAAGGTAACGAGCTTGTCATGGTCGAGGACGGGGGTAGTGTCGACGGAGGTCATGGTGGGGGCCTGGATCGGGCTGACGAAAATCCAGATCATACGCCGTTGATCCGCCGTCCGCGCCCCTTCCGCGTGCGTTCAGATGGCTTGCGGGAACGCGTCGCGCAGCCCCGCCGCGCATGCGAGCGCGTCGTCCCACAGGCGCCGCGTCAGTTCGCCGGCATCCTCTTCGCGCGCGAGCGCCGCGGCCTCGCCCGACCACAGCAGCGAGAAATCGTCGCGGCCCTGCCGCTCGAACGCACCGCGCAGCGGATCGACCGCGGCCGTCGCGAGCGGGAACGCGGGTGCGAGCGCGCTCATCGGCCCCTGCTCGCGCATGAAGCGCGTCAGCAGCCCGCGCGCGGGGCGGCCCGTGTACAGGTTGGTCATGCGCGTGCCGTCGTCGCGCGCGGCACGTATCGCCGCGCGATGCTGCGCCGAGCGGCCGGCCTGCGGTGTCAGCAGGAAGCCGGTGCCGATCTGCACCGCACGCGCGCCGAGCGCGAACGCGGCCGCGATGCACCGCCCGTCGGCGATCGCGCCGGCCGCGATCACCGGCGCGCGCACCGCGTCGACGATCTGCGGCAGCAACGCGAACAGGCCCGGTTGCGCGTGGATGTCGTCGGTCAGGAACATCCCGCGATGGCCGCCAGCCTCCGCGCCCTGCGCGACGATCGCGTCGACGCCGCGCGCATCGAGCCAGCGCGCTTCCTCGACGGTCGTTGCGGACGAAACGACCAACGCGCCGGTGCGCCGCACGCGGTCGAGCAGCATGTCGTCCGGCAGCCCGAAATGGAAGCTCACGACGGCCGGCCGCAACTCCTCGACGACCGCGCACATCGCATCGTCGAACGGCGCGCGGCCTGGGCCGCTCTTCACGTCGGCCGGATCGAGCCCGGCTTCCGCGTAGTAGCCGGCGAGCGATGCGCGCCAGCGCGCGTCGACCTCCGCGTCGGGCATCGGCGGCGTGTGGCAGAAGAAGTTCACGTTGAACGGCGCGGGCGTACGCGCCCGGATCGCCGCGATCTCGTCGCGCAGTTGCTGCGGGCCGAGTGCCGCGCACGCGAGCGAACCGAGCCCGCCGGCTTCGCACACCGCGATCGCGAGCGGACTCAGCGAACCAACCATCGGGGCCTGGATCAGCGGCAAACGGGAAGGCAGCATCGTCATTGAAATCCCCCTTCGGAAAAAATTGTTGTCGCGCGCGCCGGCGGCGCACTTCCAATGCACCCCAGTATGACTTGTGCTTCTCCGGCTTCGCGCACGACACGCACGGCGACGAAGTCGAGGACGGTGTTTACCTGATCGCGTGGATCCGGCAAGCCAGGCGCGATACGAACACGCGCCGAGCGTGCTCGGTCGGGCGCCCGCTATCTTCCGCCGCGATCCATCCCGCGCCGGTACGCGGCCGGGCTCGTCGCCGCGACGCGCCGGAAATGCCGGCGCAATGATTCCTCGGAGCCGAACCCCGCGCGCGCCGCGACCTGCGCGAGCGGCAGCGCGGGTTGCGCTTCGAGCATGTCCTTCGCGACGTTCACGCGTTCGCGGATCAGCCACGCGAGCGGCGACATTCCCGTCGCATCCGCGAACTGCCGCTGCAGCGTACGCGTGCTCATCGCGGCCTGCGCGGCGAGCGACGCGAGCGTGTGCGGCTCGGCCGCGTGCGCGCGCATCCAGTCGATCAGCTTCGCGAGCCGGTCGCTGCCGCCCGGCGCGACCGGACGCGGCACGAACTGCGCCTGGCCGCCGTCGCGATGCGGCGGCAGCACGAGGCGTTGCGCGACACGGTTCGCGATGGCGCCGCCGTGATCGCGGCGCACCAGATGCAGCAGCATGTCGAGCCCCGCCGCCGAACCGGCCGACGTAACGATCTGCCCTTCGTCGACGTACAGCGCATCGGGATTCACGCGCAGCGCCGGGTAACGCGCCTGCAGGCGCTGCGCGTAACGCCAGTGCGTCGTCACGGTGAGCCCGTCGAGCACGCCGGCCGCCGCCAGCACGAACACGCCCGAACAGATCGAACAGAGCCGCGCGCCGCGCCGATGCGCGGCCCGCAGCTTCTTCAGCAGCGGCTCCGGCGGCAGTTCGTCCGGATCGCGCCAGCCGGGAATCACGATGGTGTCCGCGCGATCGAGCGTCGCGAGCCGGTACGGCGCGGCGACCGTGATGCCGCCCGCCGCGCGCACGGGCCCCGGCTCGCTCGCGCACACCGCGAAGCGATACCAGTCGACCCCGAGTTCGGGGCGTTCGAGTGCGAACAGTTCGACCACGCATCCGAATTCGAACGTGCAAAGGCGATCGTAGGCGAGCGCGACGACGAGATGATTGTGCATGGCGCGATGTTACCGGAACTTGTCGATCGCGCCACTGCCGCGAACCGCGCCGAACCGCGATACTGCCCTCCATCCCGGCGCATTCCGCGCCCGTTCATCCAGGAGAGCCTGCCCATGTCCTTCGTCACCGACGTGCCCGCCGCCGACAGCCCCGCCGCCCTCGCGCATTTCGAGGCATCGCTGCGATTCGAGACCGATTGCTGGGACGTGCACGACGCGCTCGGGTCCGGTTCGCCCGATTTCGTGCTGCTCGACGTACGCGGCCCCGACCAGTTCGCCGCCGGCCACGTGCCCGGCGCACGCAACCTGCCGCGTCGCAAGATCGTCGCGGGCAAGCTCGCCAGTTATCCGGCCGGCACGCTGTTCGTCGTCTACTGCGCGGGCCCGCACTGCAACGGCGCCGCGCGCGCGGCGATCGAACTCGCGCGCCTCGGCCGCCCCGTCAAGCTGATGATCGGCGGCGTGACGGGCTGGCTCGACGAAGGTTTCGCGTTGAGCAACGAACTGCAGCCAGCGGACGCCGAAGCCCGCTGATCGTTATTAAAAACGCAACAATCAATTGCCGGCACACAAACGGAAAAAGCGCGACAATCGGCCACATTGCAGTTCGGACGGAGCAGCACAATGAATGATGCAGTCCTGATTCAAGTGGCCGGTTCGGTCGTCGCGATCGCGCTCTATTTCCTGCCGGCCGTCATTGCCGACCGGCGCGGCCGGCACGACAAGCTGACGATCGCGATGTTCAACGCGCTGTTCGGGTGGACCGGCATCGGCTGGCTGATGACGCTGTACTGGGCGTGCCAGCCGAACCCGCGCACCGATGTCGCGCAAACGATCCTCGCGAAGCGCCGCGGCATCAGCATGCGGACCTTCTCGACCGGCCTCGTCGAACGCGTGCAGCGCCGCGTCGCCGCCCAGGAGCAATGGGCGGAGAAGCAAGGCTGCCGCTAGGTCCCTCTTTCCCCTTCACCGTGCCACGTCGAACTTCGGCATTCTGACGTTGGTCGACGCGCGGTAATTCCACGTCAGCCCGTCGCGCGGCGGCCAGCCGCCCGCGCGCAACCACGCCGCGAACGCCCCCGCCGTCACCGCCCGCGCGATCCGCTCGCCCGGGCACCCATGCGGCCCCGTGCCGAAGCCGAAATTCGGCCCGGCGGCACGGCCGGGCATCAACCGGTGCGGATCGCGATGCACGACCGGGTCGCGGTTCGCCGCAGCGAGCACGACGAGGATCGCGTCGCCGGCTTCGACGGTCACGCCCTCGATCGTCGTGCGCGACGCGACGAAGCGGCGCGTATTCTGCACCGGCGCATCGAAGCGCCCGACTTCGGCGACGAACGCGTCGAGCGCGACGTCGTCCGGTGCGTCGCGCACGGTTTCCGCTTCCCCGTTCCATGCCGCCAGCGTGTTGCCGAGCCACGCGGCCGTCGCCTCGCAGGTCTGCGACAACAACCCGACGAGATTCGCGACCAGCGCGCCGCTCGCCTGCCAGCCCGACGCGCGGGCCGCTTGCTGCACCGCAGCGACGAGCGTGCCGTCGTGCGCGTGCGTCTGCGCGACGCGCTCGGTCATCCGCTCGAGCAGTTGCCGCGCGCCGTCGCTCGCGCGGGCCAGCGCGGCCGCGTCCGACAGCGGCGACAGCGCGGCGACGAAGTCGACGACCCGCGCCGCGATGTCGTCGAGCTGCGTCTCGTCGAAGCCGAGCAGATCGGCGACCGCGCAGACGGGCACCGTCATGCACCACGCATTCAGCGCGTCGGCATCGCCCGGCGCCGGCAGCCGCCGCGCGGCAAGCTGCGCGGCACGGTCACGCAGCGCACCGGTGTCGATCGGCGCGAATGCCGTGCGCAGCGCCTGCTTCGGCACGTCGTGCCGCAACGCGCCGTCGTTCATGCGCACCAGTTCGCCGAACAGCGCGCCGGCCGTCGTGCCGCGCAGCGCGGGCGGCACGGGCGCGTCCAGCGGACGCACGCGGCAGGCCGGATGGCCGAGCACGGCCGTCACGGCCGCCGCGCGGCTCGCGACCCACAGGCCGAGCACGGCGTCGAATGCGAGCGGCGGCCCGTCGACGAGCGCCGCATAGTAGGGATAGGGATCGCGGTGCGTCACCGCGGCAATGGGATCGGTCGGGTTCGGGTTCATGCGAGCAGTATCGGCGCAGTGCGCTGCCGCATGTTTCGGGCTCGCGTGAAATGTCGTCGCGCCGGCGCTGCGTATCGCATGCATTGCAGCATCGCAACGGCAGGCCGGCTTCAGGCAGCCGACCGGTAGCGTTGCGACTGCATGCGCATCCGGACGCGCCCGGCCGAAATCGCGCGCGGCTCGAGCACCACCGTGTCGTGATGGAACATTTCCTGCCGGAACTCGCCGTTTTCGTCGAACCACTGGCAGATGAGCCAGTCGGCGTCGTCGAACACGACCGGCCCGGCATAGGTGACGGTCATGCGCGGCCCGCCCGTTTTCAGCGTCACGACATCGCCGACGCGAAACCTGACGCGCTGATTTTCTCGGATCGTCATCGCTCTCTCGATTTTTTATATATTGAATATATTGATATTCCCGGCGGCCCGCACAACCGGTCGTTTGAATTTGCCGCAGATTAACAATCAAAAAAATAAACGGCAACTCCCGCGTACGAAAATTCGCTGATTGTAAAAATGCAACAATGCGCGGTATCGGCGCACGCCGCGGAAGGCTGACCGCCAGATTCGGCGCGGCTTGCGCGCTAAATCCGGTCGAACGGGCGGAATGCGGAGAATAAATGATGATTTTCGCGTCGTCATCGGCCTTTAAACCCGACGCGAAATCGGTTGATTATTGTCAATCAATGCTTCGACTGGAAACGATCCCACGTTTTACTTGTGATCATTCCCCGAATGAAACCGGCGAATTATCGGGCGCCGCAAACCAGCGATTGATATCGCGCCCCGGCACGGCCGCCTGGGTGAACGTGAACGTGCCGTCGCGCGCCATCTCCGTCGCGGCGCGCAGGAACGCGCCGAGCGCGGCCCGCGCCAGCGCGCCGCCGACGCTGACGCGCTTCACGCCGAGCGCCGCCAGCTCGGCGAGGCTCAGCAACCCGCCCTGCAGCCCCATCACGACGTTGACTGGCGCGCCGACCGCCTGCGTCACCGCCGCGATCTCGGCGGCGTCGGTGATGCCCGGCGCATACAGCACGTCGGCGCCCGCGTCGCGATAGGCGACGAGCCGCGCGATCGTGTCGGCGAGGTCGCGACGGCCGTGCAGGTAGTTTTCGCAACGCGCGGTCAGCGTGAACGGAAACGGCAGCGCGCGCGCCGCGTCGACGGCCGCCGCGATGCGCTCGACTGCCGCGTCGCGCGCGTAGATCGGCGCATCGGCGCGGCCCGTCGCATCCTCGATCGAACCGCCGACCGCGCCGGCCTCGGCCGCCAGCCGGATCGTTTCGGCCACCGTGTCGGGCGCGTCGCCGAAACCGTTCTCGAGATCGGCGCTCACCGGCAGGCCGCCCGCGGCGACGAGATCGGCGATGTGATCGAGCATTGCGTCGCGGTCGATCGCATTGTCGGGCCGCCCTTTCGAAAATGCGTAGCCGGCACTCGTGGTGGCGAGCGCCTCGAAACCAGCCATCGCGAGCAAGCGGGCGGTGCCGGCGTCCCACGGGTTCGGGATGATGAAGGCGCCGGGGCGCGTGTGCAGCGTGCGGAAAATTTCTGCTTGGCGGGCCTGAAGGTCGGAACGGGTCATCGCGGACTCCCGGAAGGTGTTGACGGGTGAGCTTACGCCGGCCGCGCGCTCGACGTTTCAGCGATGGCCGAAATGTCGCCGTGCGACAGGAAAAAGTCGGCGACGCGCCGGCAGCCGGCAGCGAGCGGGTAGGCACCGCGGCCCTCCCGCCTTCGTTCATGTCGATGCGAACTGCCCGCCGTCGATGCCGAGCAACGCGTCGGTGACGGCCTCGGAGAACCGCATCGCGCGACCGTCGATCAGCACGCGGTCCGGATTCGACGGGTCGCGCACCGCTTGCGGCACGCCGTGCGCGATCAGCACGCGCGCGCAGGCTTCCCAGTCGGGATGGCCGACGCCCTCCGGTTCGTTGACGGACGCCCACGACAACACGCCGAGCGCGTCGCTCCCGAACCCGTGCGTCTCGCGCCAGCTTGCGCCGTGCGTGAGCAGGAACGTTAGCAGATCGGCATCGCCGCGGAACACCGCGTGGTTCAGCGCGCTCGCGTCCCAGTCGCCGCCGCGCGCGGCCACCGGCCAGCCCAGTTCGACCATGACCTTCACCGCGTCGCCCGAGCCCCATGCGGCGGCGTCCGGCAACAGCCGCAGCCGGTCCTCGGGCAGCGCACCGGGCAAGTCGGGATGCCGCGCCTGGATGCGCCGTGCGTCGTCGGCGTCGGCACGCGCACAGGCCGCCACGAACGCGTCTGCCGCGCCGAGCGCCTCTTCCGCGCCGGCCGCGCGCAACAACGCTGCGACATCGGACAACCCGGTCTGCATGGCCAGCCGGTACGCACTGACGCCCGCTACCGTCCGCGCGCCGGGATCGGCGCCGGCCGCCAGCAGCGCGGCGACATGGCTCGCCGGGCAGCGCACGGCAATCGCCCGCAACAACGGCGCGCCCCACCTATTCGTCGGCCCCTCTCCAGCCGGTTCGTTCGGGTCGCCGCCATGCGCGAGCAGCAATTCGAGCGCGGCAGCGTCGCGCATGTCGAGCGCCCGCCGCAACGCATTCGTCCCGCTCACCCGCGCGCCGTGTTCGAGCAGCAGGCGCGTGCACGCCGGGTTCTCCAGCGAGTGATACAGCGATTCGCCGTCGTTCGGGTCGGCGCCGGCTTCCAGCAGCATCGCCGTGAGAACCGGATCGCGATTGACGCCCGCGGCACCGTACAGCGCCGACAGCGGGCCCGACTCGTCAGGCGCGGCGAGCGAGGCCGGCGGAAACCGGTTGCCGATCCGCTGGTTGGGGTCGGCGCCGGCATCGAGCAGATGACGCATGCAGGCGCGCAGCCTCGCGGCAAACTCGGGCATCTGCGCGAGCCGCGAATGCGTGACGGCGACGAGCGGCGGCAGGTTCAGCGCGCCGCCGGCGCGCGCGATCCATCCGGGATCGGCAGCCAGGGCAGCCTTCACGGTGTCGAGATCGCCCGCCGCGCACGCGATGGTCAGATCTTCCGAAACAAGATCGGGCTGGTCGCGCAGCAGTTGCGCGGCGACACGCGGCCGGGCCGTGTCGAAACTGCCGGTCACGTCGCCGCCGTATGCGAGGCCGAGCCAGCGCCGGATCAGCAGCGATCGCTGTTGCCGCGCGAGCGCCTGCGTTTCAACGAACACGCCGAGATCGGCCCACGACGCGAAGCCGTACTCGCGGGCAATGCACGACTGCGCGTCGTGCAGGCGCAACCCGAGCGCGATCGCTTCGTCGTGCGTGCGGTTTGCGGCGGCGGGAAGAAACCGGACAAAGCGTGCGATGGCCTGCGCGTCGCCCTGCCGGTACAGGCGCAACAATGCCTTGGCCTGCTTTTTCAGATGATCGGGATTGGCCTTGGGAGGCAGCTTGTTCATGCGGATCCTCGTGCAGAAATGGCCGAAGGTCCGCAATACCGCCAGCACAAAGGACAGGGGAAGACTGGATTTGCTGCGACAGGTGGGTTCAACCCTTTCCGCGGACCCGGAAGCGACCTGCATCACTGACCGGTATGCTAGGCGACAGCCGGCGGCATCGTCAACCGTGCCGCGCGTCGCCTGCATGCGGCACCGCCGCTCAACCCGCGAGCTTCTTCGTCAGGAAAACCCGCGTGTGCCCCACCGGATAATCCGGCAGCTCGCCGAAGCGGACATAGCCGCGCTTCTCGTAGAAAGGCCGCGCCTGGAAGTCGAACGTATCGAGCCATGCACTGTGACATCCGCGTGCGACGGCCTCCGCTTCGGCCAGATCCATGATGCGCGTGCCTGCGCCCTGACCGCGCGCTTCCTCGGGCACCACGAGCAGGTCGACGTGCAGCCAGCCGAACGCCGTGCCGCCCCACAGGCCGCCGACCACCGCGCCTTGCGCATCGGTCACGAGCACGGCCAGCGGACGGAAGTCGGCCGGGCCGGCCTGGCTTTCGTTGAAGCGGACGAGCGGCGCGACGATCTGCTTGCGCGCGTTCGCATCGCCCGCGTCGGTCACTTCGTATGTGAACGTCATCGGTTGCGTCGGGTTGAAGTCGGGTTGAACCGTGAATGACGGACGGCCGAAGCCACACGTGCCGCGTCAGACGACGTAAGCGCCCTTCGCGTGCAATTCGGCTTCGGTGCGCTCGAGCGCCGCGATCGCATCGCTGCCTTCGAGCGCGAGCAACTGCGCGACCAGCGCCTCGGCCATCGCGTGCGCGGCCACCAGCGACGGGAAGAACGACGGGCTGTCGTGCGTGAAGATCAGTTGCGCGTCCGCGTGCAGCGCGATCGGCGACACCGCGCTGTCGGTGATCGCGACGATCCGGCTGCCCTGCGCCTTCGCGGCCTGCGCGACGCGCGTCGCTTCCGCCGAATACGGCGCGAAGCTGACGACCACGGTCACGCTCTGTTTCGCGATCGTCCGCAGCTCCATTTCGAGCGAACCGGCGACGCCGTTGAGCAGCGACACGGTCGGACGAAACAGCCGGTAGCCGTACACGAACCCGAACGCGACCGGATAGCACGAGCGGAACCCCGCGACATGCACGTGCGCCGCCTTGCGAATCAGCCTGGCTGCATCCGCGAGCGCGTGCTCGTTCTGCGCGGCGGTGGCCGACAGGTTGTGCTGCTGCGCGGCGAGCAGGTCGTGCGCGAGCGACGCCTTCGCGTCGGGCCGCACGAGCGAGCGCGCACGCTGCGTGAGCGGCTCGGGGCGCGTGCGCACGCGCGCGACGCACAGGTCGCGCAGCTCGTTCCAGCCGGGGAAACCGAATTGCTGCGCGAGCCGCACGAGCGACGCAGGCTGCACCTGCGCACGCTGCGCGACCTTGCGCATCGACGCGGTGGCGACCTCGTCGGGATGATCGAGCAGGAATGCGGCGCCCGCCTGGAATTGCGGGCTCAGCTCGGAAAATTGCGCCCGGATCCGGGACGCGAGTTCGTCGAAATTGGCGGCCATCTTGGTGAGAACGGGAACCGGTCGTTCATGGTATCACCGGCCCCACGCGCACCGGTCAGCGCAGCACTTCGACGTGGTCGGCGTCGACCTTCACCTTGCCCGACCACTTGCGCTCGAATTCGCCGGTCAGCTTCACTTCGCTCTTGTCGCTGACGGGCTGGCCGGCCGCCCACAGCTTGTTGTCGATCTCGACGCGGATCGTGCCGGTCGCGTCGGCGAACTCGTAGTCCTCGCCGCCGGCATGCTTGACGATGCGGCCCTGCAATTGCACGTGCTGATCGTCCTTGCCGTTCGCGAGCAGCTCCTTCACGGTCGTCGTCGTCAGCGCGGACGGCCCCGTGTATTGCGCGTAGACGGCGGCAGGCAGCGTGGCGAGCGCGACCGTCAGGATTCTGGCCAGGTGTTTCATGATGTCGTTCCTCTTCTTCGATGTGACGCCGCGCCCCGTTGAACGCGACGGCACCAGATTACGGACCGTAAGATTAAGCAAACCTGAAGGTCGCGCCGAGGCGACACGGTGCCGCATCGGGCGGGGTCGAAAGCCCGCCACGCGGCGCCCGCATTTAAGCTCGGCCTAAGATGCGTGCGCTTATCATGGGAACCCCGGGCGCCGCGGCGCCCTGCTGAAGAGACAGGAATCCATGCGCGTACTGCTCGTCGAGGACGATCCGCTGATCGGCAGCGGGCTCGAACAGGGCCTCAAACAGGAAGGTTTCGCGGTCGACTGGGTGAAGGACGGCGACGCCGCGTCGCTCGCGCTGCGCTCGACCGGCTACGGCCTGCTGCTGCTCGATCTCGGGCTGCCGAACCGCGACGGCCTGTCGGTGCTCGCCGCGCTGCGCCGCCGCGACGAAACCCTGCCTGCAATCATCATCACCGCGCGCGACGGCGTGCCGGACCGCATCGCGGGCCTCGACAGCGGCGCGGACGACTATCTCGTCAAGCCGTTCGCGCTCGACGAACTGCTCGCCCGCATCCGCGCGGTCAACCGCCGCCATGCGGGCCGTGCGCAGACGACGCTCGCGATCGGCCCGCTGCGGCTCGATCCCGTCAAGCACCTCGTCTGGCTCGACGACGAAGAAGTGCCGCTGTCGCCGAAGGAGTTCGTGCTGCTGCACGAGCTGATGCGCGAGCCGGGCGCGGTGATTTCGCGCGAGCAGTTCGAGGAGCGGCTGTACAGCTGGGGCGAGGAAATCGAAAGCAACGCGGTGCAGGTACACATCCACAACCTGCACAAGAAGCTCGGCCACGACATGATTCGCACGGTGCGCGGCGTAGGCTACCGGATCGGTGACGGCGCATGATGCGCGTGCAACGCGCGATCGAGCGCTGGCGCAGCGCGTCGCTGCGGCGGCGCCTGCTGATGTGGCTGCTGCCGGCCGCGTGCGTGATCGGCCTGGTCGCGAGCGCGGGCACCTACTGGGGCGCGCTGCGCGAACTCGACGACCTGCTCGACGACCAGATGCGCAGCATGTCGAAACAGATCGTCGTCGGCCCGAACGGCGAACTGTCGTTCAGCAACCGCGCCAACGGCAAGCACGGCTTCGAGGCGAGCGATCCCGATGCCGTGCTGCTGCAGGTCTGGCGCAACGGCACGCTCGTGTATTCGACCGACCGCGATTCGACGCTGCCGCCGCCCGCGCAAACAGGCATCGCGAGCATCGACGTCGGCGGCCAGCCGTGGCGCACCTACGTGACCGAGCGCGGCGGCACGACGATCCGGCTCGCGCAGGCGCGTCACGCACGATGGGAAGCGATTGCGGGCATCGCCGTGCACCTGCTGTGGCCGGTGTTCTCGATGCTGCCGGTGCTGGCGATCGGCCTGTGGTTCGGCATCGGCGCGGGGCTGCGGCCGCTGCGCACGATCGCATCCGGCCTGAAGCGCAGGAATGCGAATAATCTCGAACCGGTCGATGTCGCATCGATGCCGAACGAGGTCCGTCCGCTCGCCGAAGCGATCAACGATCTGCTCGCGCGGCTCGACCGCTCGTTCACGCTGCAGCGGCACTTCATCGCCGATGCCGCGCACGAGTTGCGCACGCCGATCATGGGGCTGTCGATTCAGTCGCAATTGCTGCGACGCGCGGCGACCGACGACGAGCGCGAGCGCATTCTCGCGCAGATCCATGCGGGCACGACACGCCTCGGCCACCTCGCCGAACAGCTGCTGACGCTCGCGCGCCTCGAACCCGATGCGCAAGCGGCCACGTCCGCGTCAGCGCCCGTCGATCTCGCCGCGCTGTGCCGGTCGGTGGTCGCGGACCGCGCGCGCGTCGCCGACGCGCACCGGATCGATCTCGGCGCGATCGTCGCAGCACCCGTGATCGCCGCGGGCAATACCGACACGCTGCGCGTGCTGCTGAACAACCTCGTCGACAACGCGATCCGCTATGCGGGCGACGGCGCGCGCGTCGACGTGTCCGCGCGCATCGACGGCACGACGCCCGTGCTCGAAGTCGCCGACGACGGCCCCGGGATCCCGGAAGCCGAGCGCACCGACGTGTGGGAACGCTTCTATCGCGGCGAGGGTGCGCAGGCGGCCACGTCGTCGGGCAGCGGGCTCGGGCTGTCGATCGTCAAGCGGATCGCCGAACAGCATCGCGCGACGGTCGCGCTCGGCACCACGCGCGGCGGGCGCGGGCTGACCGTCACGGTGCGCTTCCCTGCACCAGTCTGATGCGCGCGTGACGGGCGGCTTTTCCACAGATTATGTTGGCAAGCTTGTGGACAACCTTCCACTAACGGCACCAAGCCATTGATCGGAAAGGGTTTGTCACGCGTGCGCGGCAAATGCGCCACGCGGTCGCGAATATACGCACATTCGACAACCAGTTGTCGTTTACGTAAAGCAGTTGTCAATTCATCACGCGGATCGAATATGACGAAATCCGAAAAGTTGACCGCCGTCGCGCTGTCCGTATTCCGCTTGAACGGCCTGCTGATCGAATGGGGCAACGCCTTTGCCGGGCCGCACAGCTTGACCAGTGCGCGCTGGCAAGTGCTGGGCGCGATCTCGATGGCGCCGGAAGCCCCGAACATCCCGCAGATCGCCGACGCGATGGGCATCACCCGGCAGGCTGTGCTGAAACAGATCAACGTGCTGGTCGACGAAGGGCTGGTCCGGTCGCTGCCGAACCCGGCGCACAAGCGCTCGCCGCTGTATGCGCTGACCCCTCGCGGCGATGCGGCCTATCAGGCCGTGGTCGGGCAATGGCAACAGCACGTTCGCGACATCGCCGGCGACTTCAGTTCGGCCGACCTGGATGCGGCGATTCGCGTGCTGTCGGCGATGTCCAGCGCGCATGGCCAGGATGGCCGCGCGTGACCGCTCGATTGACCCATGAACCACAGGAGGTTCCCATGCCTCAGTTCAAGCCGATGGATCCGGCCTTTCCGATCCAGCAACAGATCGCCGTCGACGCGGAGCCCGTCGTCCTCGTCAACGTGTTCACGCTGGATCCCCAGAAAGTCGGCGTGGCCGGTATTTGCACCGCGTGAGTTCCCGCGCGAATCGAGGCAACCCGTGGCATCGGTCGGTATCGTGCCCGCCGATCGCGAACGCGCAGTTCTCCACAGAAAATGTTGGCAAGCTTGTGGATATCCTGCGCACCGCAACGCTAAACCCTTGATCCGATGGACTTTGGCACGCGTGATGCAGACGAGGCGCGTGCGATGGCCTTCGCGCGCACCGCTTCGCCGCACTTCGCATCACGACGCCACGGCGATGCACGTCTCGATCGCCGCACGCGTGCTGGCCATGCGCCGCGCCACTTACCCACAGATTTTGTTGGCAAGCTTGTGGATATCCTGCGCAAGCATGCGCTAACCCGTTGATCGGCCAACGGTTCATGCGCTGCGTCGTCATTTCGGCAACATGCGGCTCGAGCATGAACGAATACGGAATGATCCGGCGCAACAGCAACGCACCGCCCGCGCCTTGACGCCCGCGCATGCCAAGCGTCAAGATCACGCGAGCCGCACGCGGCCGCGCATCGCCGGCTTCGCGCGTCGGCGCAACGTGCCGGCCGTTCCGCCGGCGCCGCACCACGACACATCACTCCGAGGAAGGCCATGGAACACTTCACCGCGTGGCAGTTGCTCGTCTCGCTCGTGCTTGTCGCCGTCGTCGTCTATCCGTATGTCCGCATCGTCCGGCGCACCGGGCATTCGGGCTGGTGGATCCTGGCGATGTTCGTCCCGGTCCTGAACTTCATCATGTTGTGGGTGTTCGCGTTCGCGCGCTGGCCCGCCGTCGACGATCGGCAAGGCTGAACGCCGCGACGGCGGACGCTAGGGCTTGTCCACAGATTTTGTTGGCAAGCATGTGGATAGCCTGCGCATACCGCGACCAAGCGCTTGATCCGTAAGACTTTGTCCGCACCGCTTCGAATACGGCACGCGGCCGGCAAATCGCCGCTCGTGCATCGCCTCGACGCGTGACGGGCAGCCTGCCGCGCCGGCGTACCCGCTTTGTCCACAGATTTTGTTGGCAAGCGTGTGGATAGCCTGCGCATACCGAGGCCAACCGCTTGATCCGTAAGACTTTGTCCGCACCGCTTCAAACGCGGCACGACGGCGCGCGTCACGACGAACGCGGCCGCCCGCGGGCTTGTCCACAATTTTTGTTGGCAAGTATGTGGATATCCTGAGCATGTGCGACCTAAGTCGTTGATCGCACAACGTTTGATCGCGCGGGTCACGACTGCGGCACGGCGTGCATGCGCATCCCGTCGCGCACGCCGCACCGCCCTGCTCAACCGAATGCCGCAACCACGACGCGCGCGACGTCGGCGATCACATCGTCCTTCGCCCGCGCATCGGCACGCGCCTGCGTGTAATACACGGCCAGCACGATCGGCGCACGCGATGGCGCCCATACGACGCCCGCGTCGTTCGTCGTGCCGTAGTCGCCGGTGCCCGTCTTGTCGCCGACCGTCCACCCGGCCGGCACGCCCGCACGAATCCGCTTGTCGCCGACCTTGTTGCCGCGCAGCCACGTGACGAGCTGCGCACGCTGCGCGGCCGGCAGCGCATCGCCGAGCGCCAGCACGCGCATGCTCGCGGCCATCGCGGCCGGCGTCGTCGTGTCGCGCAGGTCGCCCGGCAGTGCGGTATTCAGTTCGGTCTCCCATCGATCGAGCCGGAACGTGTCGTCGCCGATCGAGCGCGCATATGCGGTCACCGCCGACGGGCCGCCGATCAGCTTCATCAGCAGGTTCGCGGCCGAGTTGTCGCTGTACTGGATCGTGGCCTCGCACAGTTCGGCGACCGTCATGCCCGCGCCGACATGCCTCTCCGTCACCGGCGAATAGTTGACGAGATCGGGCTTTCCGTACGTCACGCGCTGTTGCAGCAATCCCGGACGCGCGACGCTCTGCGCGAGCACCGCCGCACTCAGCATCGCCTTGAACGTGCTACAGAACGGGAAGCGTTCGGCGGCGCGATGCTCCACGCGCCGGCCGCTCGCGGTGTCGATCGCGCACACGCCGAGACGGCCGCCCGCGTCGCGTTCGAGATGGGCGAGCGTCGCCGCGGCGGCAGCGGACGCCACAGCCGCCGCTGCGTCCGTGGCCTCGTCCGGCGCTGCGGCCTGCGACGACGCGCACGCCGCGACGGTCAGGGCGAGCGGCGCCGTCGCGGCGGCCAGCAACAGGGTTCGACGTTTCGATGAGTAGGTCATGTCGGTTGTCTCGTGATGGAATGGACGCGAAATGGCGTTGAAAACGGCCGGCCGCCGAGACAGCACTATCGGGACTTTACGGTTGCCTGACAAGCAACGATAATTGAGCGCTGACAAAAGAAAATCTTATGACCAAGCTCCGCCCTCATCTTCCGCTCAATGCGCTGCGCGCGTTCGAATCGTCCGCGCGCCACCTGAACTTCACGCGCGCCGGCCTCGAGCTGAGCGTGACCCAGGCCGCGGTCAGCCAGCAGGTGCGCTCGCTCGAGGAACGGCTCGGCTGCACGCTGTTCACGCGGCTGCCGCGCGGGCTCGGGCTCACCGACGAGGGGCGCGCGCTGCTGCCCGTGCTGAGCGATGCGTTCAGCCGCATCGAGACGGTGCTCAAGCAGTTCGACGGCGGGCGTTTCCACGAGGTGCTGACGCTCGGTGTCGTCGGCACCTTTGCCATAGGCTGGCTAATGCCACGGCTGAAACAGTTCGGCGATACGCACCCGTTCGTCGAGCTGCGGCTGCGGACCAACAACAACGTCGTCGACCTCGCCGCCGAGGGTCTCGACTTCGCGATCCGTTTCGGTGAAGGCAACTGGCCGGCGACGCGCAACGAGCGCCTGCTCGATGCGCCGCTCACCGCGCTGTGCGCGCCGGAAATCGCGCGGCGCCTCGCGCAGCCGGCCGATCTCGCGAATGAAACGCTGCTGCGCTCGTACCGCACCGACGAATGGCTCGGCTGGTTCGACGCCGCGCAGCTCGAACCGTGGACGGTCAACGGGCCGGTGTTCGATTCTTCGCGGCTAATGGTCGAGGCCGCGATGCAGGGCGCGGGTGTCGCGCTCGCGCCGGCCTGCATGTTCGCGCGCGAACTGCAGCTCGGCCTGCTCGCGCGGCCGCTCGACGTCGACGTGCATGCCGGCGGCTACTGGCTCACGTCGCTGAAGTCGAAACCGCTGACGCCCGCGATGACGCTCTTTCGCGACTGGATCGCGGCCGAAGTGGCCGACACGGCGCAGGCCGCGTAATGCGGCTGCGCTTGTCCACAGAAAGTGTTGGCAAGGATGTGGATATCCTGGGTACCCGGGACTTAAGCCCTTGATCGCGCACGAATTACCGCCGCGACGCAGACATCGGGCAGCCCGTACGCACGGGCCTCGCACGCCGATCGCGTTCAGGCCGGATCCTCAACCATTGCGACGCAATCGATTGCGAGTTGTCCACAGATTTTGTTGGCAAGCCTGTGGATATCCGCCAGACCAGACGCGTAACATATTGATACACAAGGGGATTCGATTTACGGACCTTGACGGGTCAATGATGCGGCAGCGCAAGGTCATTCGAACCGCACGCCGGGCGCGTGCCGTGCACCCGGCCGGTTCTCCACAGATTGTGTTGGCAAGCTTGTGGATATCCTGCGCATCGGCCACCTAACTCATTGAGCGCAAGGGAGTTTGTGCTTCGTCTGCAGAATCGGGCAGCGCCGGCGCCGCCCGTGCGGCGGGCGCCGGCGCAATCCGCGCGTCAATGCCGGTCGAGCCCGCCGCGCAATTCGCTCGCCTTGTCGCGCAGCGCCTCGTAACCCGAACGCGCATGCTCGGGCAGGTCGGGATCCCCGATCAGTGCGCCGAGCGTTTCGATCAGGCTGAACAGGATGCCCTTCGCCGCGCCGACCGCGATGCTCTGCGATTCGATCGACTTGTGCAGGTGGTCGACCGCCGCCTCCAGATTCTCGAGCTTCTGTTCGCCGTCGTCGGGCCGGTTGTCGGTCGTCATCGTCTACCTCCGCCATCGTTCAAGGGTCATGTCACGATTCTATGCCGCTGCGTGCAAACGTGGCGCGACATCGCGCAACGTTTGCACGTCGCCGCACTACAGCACCGCGACCACCTTCACGCGGCCCGGCTGCTCGGCCGACGCGACGACATGGCCGTCGACGCGGCGGAACGTCAGCGACACGGTTTCGTCGCCGACGCGCAGCGCATCGATCCGCAGCCAGTCGACACCTTCCGGCAGCGTCGGACGCTCGACGCGCACCTCGTGGCGCGATGCATCGATGCTCACGCCGAGGCACGCCTGCAGCATCATGAACGGCGCACCGGCCGCCCACGCCTGCGGCAGGCACGCGACCGGATACGCGGTCGGCGGTTCGCCGCGCCGGCGCGGGAACCCGCAGAACAGCTCGGGCAGCCGCATCTCGAAGCTCACCGCCGCCTCGAACAGCGCGCGCAGCAGGTTCACCGCGGCCGTCTTGTCGCCGTAGCGCGCGAGGCCGCGGGCGATCAGCGCATTGTCGTGCGGCCACACCGAGCCGTTGTGATACGCCATCGGGTTGAAACGCGGCTGGCCGGCCGCCAGCGTGCGGATGCCCCAGCCCGTCTGGAACAGCGCCGAGCCGAGCACGCCGGCAACCGCCGCGCCGCGCTCGGCATCGGGCAGCCCGAACGCGAGCAGGTGGCCCGCGTTCGATGCGAACACGCGGCACAGGTCGCCATGACCGTCGAGTGCGATCCCGTAGAAATCGCCTTCCGGCATCCAGAACAGCGCGTCGACCTGCTCGCGCAGTGCCTTCGCGCGCAGCGCGTAGCGCGTGGCGTCGGCCGCGTGGCCGCGCCGGTGCGAGCATGCCGACATCGCATCGAGCGCCGCGCACGCATAGGCCTGCA
The DNA here is from genome assembly GCF_900119325.1 of Burkholderia sp. NFPP32. Taxonomy (NCBI): domain Bacteria; kingdom Pseudomonadati; phylum Pseudomonadota; class Betaproteobacteria; order Burkholderiales; family Burkholderiaceae; genus Burkholderia; species Burkholderia sp. NFPP32. The sequence goes on from NZ_FPJP01000029.1 coordinate 65,449, forward strand.
CTTCGACGAGCGCGATCGGCCCGTCCGGGAAGCGGCCGTCCTCATGAAACACCGAATCGTGACTGTCCTTCCAGCCCTGGTTCGCGAGGCCGCGCTCCGACGTGCGCTGATAATCGAGCAGTCCGTAAGGATTGCGGTCGCACTTGTCGATCACCCATTGCGCGGCGCGCTCGAGCGCGGGCCACAGCTCGTCGATCAGCGCATCGTCGCCGGTGCGTTCGACATACGCGCCGGCCAGCACGATGAACAGCGGAGTCGTGTCGACGCCGCCGTAGTACAGCGCGAACGGCACCTCGCCCGTCGCGGCCATCTCGCTGCGGCGGAACTCGTGCATGATCTTGCCGGGCTCCGCGTCGCGGAACGCGGACGTCTCGCGCGCCTGATGCTCGGCCAGGAAACGCAGCACGCCGCGCGCGAGCGACGGCTGCAGCCACAGCATCTGCAGCGACGTGATCACCGCGTCGCGGCCGAACGGCGTCGAGAACCACGGAATGCCCGCATACGGGTACGGCCCCGTGTCGAGCTGCGTCGTGAGCAGCCCGAGATCCGCGAGCGAACGATCGAGCCATGCGTCGAACAGCGGATTGCCGGTGTTCACGCGCGCCATCGACTCGCGCCGCGCGCGCATCTCGCGGTGCACGCCGACAAGCGCGGTGCGCAGCGCGACGCGGCCGCACCCGGGCCCTTCGATGTGCGCCGGGCCAAGCGTCGCGTCAACGGTCAGGTAGATCGACACGCACGCCTGCGCGGCGATCGTCAGCGTGTAGTCGGCGCGATCGACCGACAGTGCGTCGGGCGCCGGCGAGAAATGCACGGTCACGTTGCGCTCGACGCCGTCGAGGCCGTCGTAGCGCAGCCGCACCGCGCCCGCGTCGACGCGCGGGGCAGCCACCGTGCCGCGCTTCGGGCGCTGCGTGCCGCGCACCTCGAACATGTCCTTGAAATCGGCCGCGAACGACAGCGACAGCGGCACCTCGGCTTCGCTCGCGCCGTAGTTCGTCAGCGTCAGCGCTTCGTACAGTATGTCGCCCGCGAGCACGCGCATCCGTTCGATATGGATCACGCCCTCGGGTGTCTCGCGGCCGCCGAGCGGCGGCAGCGGGCGGTTGGTCAGGTGTGCGGTAAACGATGCGTTGTCGGCGCTCGTCGCGCCCGACAGCAGCGACGGCGCACGGCCGCCGAACGTCAGGCGCCATTTCGACAGCACGCGCATGTCGTCGACGAACAGGCCGTCGTCGTGGCCGCCGATGTCGCCGAGCGCATCGCCGACCACGAATGCGTCGCCGGATTTCAGCACGTACTGGTTGCCGCGCGCGAGCGCCTGCGGATCGGCTTCGGGTGCGATGAATGCAGGGCCCGACACTGGGGTCGGGGCAACAGGCGCGACTTGCGGCGCCTGCGTCGTCGTGGCTTCGGCGTGATTCGGCATCGATGCTCCTGTGTCGAGGCGCAACGCGCGGCGCGCGTCGCGTGTTTCGCACAGGATAGGCCAGAACGGGGAACGCGCGCAGCGACGAAACGGCCGCGACGCCGTGCGACGTTTCCGTCGCCGCATGGCGTCGCGAGCGGGCGCCGAGGCCGGCGCCGACGTGGGCGTGTTACGCGCCGGTCAGAACTTCCACAGGATGTTGCCGAGCACCGCGTTGTCGCGCACGCCGCTGCCGTACTGGCCGCTGTACGTGAGGCCGAGCGTCAGGCGCTTCGTGATGTTCGCGTCGATGCCGGCCTCGAGCACTGCGCTGTCGCGAGCAATCGGCACGCCCGACACCTGGAACGACGTGCCGCCGTTCGCGAACGTGAACGCCGACGACGGCCGCACGTTGCCGAACGCATGGCGCCAGCCGACCGTCCCGCGCGCGGTGAACGTGCCGCCCGCGATCGAGCCGAGCTGCGACGCCGCGCGCAGGCCGAGCGTCGAGAAGCCGACGTGGGTCGTCTCGCCGCCGGCTCGCAGCGCTGCCGCGCCGCCGCTTTCCGTATAGCCGTCGGTATGCAGGTTCACGTACGCGATGCCCGCGAACGGTTCGAGCGCGACGGGCCCGACCGGCAGCGCGTAGCCGACTTCGCCGAACACCTGCGCCGAATTCGCGTTGTAGCCGGCCGAGTCGTGATCGGAGAAGCCCGCGAAGCCCGGATAACGGTCGCTGTTGATCCGGTACCACGTGTACGACGCGCCGCCGCGCACGCCGAGCGCACCGTACTGCGCACCGCCGTATAGCGACAGGTAGTAGCTGTTCACCGACGCCGACGAACTCTGGTCGTTGTCGAGCGAGCCGTGCGTGACGCCCGCGGCCAGGCCCGCACGCCACTTGTCGTTGAGCGCCATGTCGGCACCGGCGATGAAGCCCGTCATGCTGCGCTTGATCGTCGATGCGTTGCCGTCGCCGGCAAGCCGGCTGCGGCCGCCGAACGCCTGCCCCCAGACGACCGGCTGGTAAGGCGTGCCGCCGTAGCAGCCGTCGCGCGAACCGATCCGGCGTTCCGGCGGCAGCGTCGGGTCGACCGCGCCGGCCGTGTTGTCGCCGCACAGCGCGGCACCGCCCGACGACAGCGCGGCGAGCGGGCCCGAGCCGGGCGCGAGACCCTGGCGGACGCGATCGGTCACCGCGTCGCGCACATAACGGCTGTCGAGCAGCAGCATGCTCTTCAGGCTCGCCTGCAGTTCGCCGTCGAGCAGCCCGTATGCGCGGCGCGCGGTGCCCGCGTCGGTCGTCAGCACCGCGTCGTACAGCGGGTTGCCGGCGCCGAGCCCGCCGAGCGCGGTCGCGACCGCGCGCTGGTTCGGCGTCGTCGCGACGTCGGGCAGCGCGGTGCCGTTCCCGACCAGTTGCAGGTACACGTGATCCGGATCGTAGCTGAGCGTCGGCATCAGGAACGCGTAGTTCGCAGTCACCTGGTTGAATGCGCCCTGCACGCCCGACGAGGCGGTGAGGATCGTGTAGGTGGTGCCCGGCTGATAGGCGCTCTGGTTCGCGAGCACCTGCACGGTGCCGCCGTTCAGCGTCGCCGTGCCCGTCGCGGCGACGCTGCCGCTTTGCTGCGGCGTGGCCGCGACCTGGAACGTCGAACCCGGCTGGAACGTGACGTTGCCGGCCACGTTCAGCGCCGCGCCCGGCTGCGATGCAGCCGCCGTCGCGCCGCCCTGCACCACGAGGCCGCCGATCGTGCCGGTGCCCGTCAGCGTCGCGCCGTTCTGCACGGTCACGGCCGACTGGGCGAGCGAACCGTTGACGGCGAGCGTGCCGTCGCTGACGGTGGTCGGGCCGCTCAGCGTGTTCGTGCCCGTCAGCGTCAGTTGCCCGCTGCCGGCCTGCGTCAGCGAACCGGTGCCGGACAGCACGCTTGCAACCGTCACGCTGCCGGACTGATTGAACACCAGCGCGCCGTTGTCGACGACGTTGCCGGCGATGCTGCCCGACGTGCCGCCGTTGCCGAGTTGCAGCGTGCCGCCGGCCGCGATCGTGGTGCCGCCCGTGTACGTGTTGCTGCCGGTCAGCACCTGCGTGCCGCTCGCCACCGTGACGCCGCCCGTGCCGGCGATCGCGCCGCCGAATGCGGTGCCGGCGCCGTTCAGCGTCAGCGCATTCGCGCCGAGATTCACGTTCGTGCCGGCCGCGCCCGACAGCGTGCCGATCGTCTGCGCGCCTGTCGCACCGCTCACGTCGAACGTCGCGCCCGCGCCGGCCAGGTTCACCGCGCCCGTCGACGCGAGGCTGCCGCCCGCGCCCAGCGCCAGCGTGCCCGCGTTGATCGTCGTGCCGCCGGTGTAGGTGTTCGCAGCGGTCAGCGTCGTGGTCGCCGCGCCGTTCTTCACGAGTGCGCCCGCGCCGGAAATCGCACCGCTCAGCCCGAGCGCGTTGCTGCCGCCCAGCGTGAGCGCCGCACCCGTGCCGAGATTGACCCCGTTGCTCACCGTCAGGCTCGCGTTCGTATCGAGCGTCGCCGCGCCGCCGACGTTCAGCGCGCCGGTGCCGAGTGCCGCGGCGTTGCCGAGCACGACGCTGCCGCTGTTCAGGTTCGTGCCGCCGGTATAGGTATTCGCACTGTTCAGCGTCTGCGTGCCGGTGCCGGCCAGCGTCAGGCTGCCCGCGCCGCCGATCGTCCCGCTGAACGTGCCGCTGGCGGTCCCGCCGAGCGTCAGTGCGTTGCCGCCAAGGCTGATGTTCGTTCCCGCGACGCCCGACAGCGCGCCGAGCGACTGCGCACCCGTTGCACCGCTCAGGTCGAGCGCCGCACCCGCGCCGGCCAGGTTCACCGAGCCGGTCGACGCGAAGCTGCCGCCCGCGCCGAGCGCGAGCGTGCCGCTGTTGATCGTCGTGGTGCCCGAGTACGTGTTTGCGCCGGTCAGTGTCGTCGTCGTCGCGCCGTTCTTCACGAGGCTGCCGGCGCCGGATATCCCGCCGCTCAGAGCGAGGGCGTTGCCGCCGCCGAGTGTCAGTGTCGAGCCGGCGCCGGCAAGATTGACCGCGTTGGTGAGCGTCACGCTCGTATTCGTATCGAGCGTCGCCGCGCCGCCGACGGTCAGCGCGCCGGTGCCGAGCGCGCTGTTGTTGCCGAGCACGAGGCCGCCGCTGTTCAGGTTCGTGCCGCCCGTATAGGTGCTCGCGCCGTTCAGCGTCTGCGTGCCGGTGCCGGCCAGCGTCAGGCCGCCGGTGCCGGAGATCGCGCCGCCGAAGGTGCCGCTGGCCGTACCGCCGAGCGTCAGCACGTTGCCGCCGAGGCTCACGTTCGTGCCCGCCACGCCCGACAGCGCACCGATCGCCTGCGCACCGCCCGCGCCGATGTCGAGCGTCGCACCGGCGTTGGCGAGATTCACCGTGCCCGTTGCCGCGAGACTGCCGCCCGCGCCGAGCGCCAGCGTGCCCGCGTTGATCGTCGTGCCGCCTGTATACGTGTTCGCGCCCGTCAGCGTGGTGGTCGCCGCGCCGTCCTTCACGAGGCTGCCCGCACCGGAAATCGCGCCGCTCAACCCGAGGGCGTTGCTGCCGCCCAGCGTCAGCGTGGTGGCCGTTCCGAGATCGATTGCGTTGCCGACCGTCAGGCTCGTGGTCGTATCGAGCGTCGCCGCGCCGCCGACGGTCAGCGCGCCGGTGCCGAGCGCCGAGCCGTTGCCGAGCACCAGGCCGCCGGCGTTCAGCGTCGTGCCGCCCGTATAGGTGTTCGCGCCGGACAGCGTCACCGCCGCCGCGCCGTTCTTCACGAGCCCGCCCCCGCCGGCGATCACGCCGCTCAGGCCGAGACCGGTGCTACCGACGAGCGTCAGCGTCGTGCCCGTCGCGATATTGACGCCGTTCGTGAGCGACACGTTGGTGGTCGCATCGAGCGTCGACGAACCGTTCACGTTCACCGCTCCGAAGCCGAGCGACGTATTGCTGCCGACGGCGAGGTTGCCGCCATTCAGGTTCGTGCCGCCCGTATACGTGTTCGTGCCCGTCAGCGTTTGCGTGCCGGCGCCTGACAGCGTCACGCTGCCCGCCCCGCCGATCGTGCCGGCATAGGTCGCATTGGCGCTGCCGTTGAGCGTCAGCGAATTGCCGCCGAGGTTCACGTTCGTGCCGGCCGCGCCGGCCAGCGAGCCGATGGTCTGCGCGCCCGATGCGTTGCTCACGTCGAACGTCGCGCCCGCGCCGGTCAGGTTGACCGTGCCCGTCGCCGCCAGGCTGCCGCCCGCGCCCAGCGCGAGCGTCCCGCTGTTGATCGTCGTGCCGCCGGTATACGTATTCGCGCCGGTCAGCGTGGTGATCGCCGCGCCGTTCTTCACGAGGCCGCCGGCTCCGCCGATCGAGCCGGCCAGCCCGAGATCGTTGCTGCCGCCGATCGTCAGCGTCGTGCCGGTGGTGAGATTGACCGCGTTGTTGAGCGTCACGTTTGCGCTCGTGTCGATCGACGCGTTCGTGTTGACGTTCAACGCGCCCGTGCCGAGCGACGTATTGTTGCCGACGACCAGACCGCCGCCGTTCAGGTTCGTGCCGCCCGAGTACGTGCTCGCACCGGACAGCGTCAGCGTGCCGCTGTCGTTCTTCGTCAGCGCGCCTGCGCCCGTCACCGTGCCCGACAGCGTGAGCCCGGTCGTACCCTGCACCGTCAAGCCGCCGCCGTTGAGCGTCACGTTGTTGGAGACGTTGAGCCCTGCCGTGCCCGCCTGCAGCGCGCCGCCATTGGCCGTGACGTTGCCGGTGCCGAGCGACGCATTGTCGTTGATGATCGCGACGCCGCCGCTCAGCGTCGCGTCCTGCGCGGTAGACGCACCGTTGATCGTCCAGTTGCCGCTGTTGACGTCGAGGTGGTTGAAGTTGATGTAGTTGTTGACCGCGATCGTGCCGTTCGCGGTGGCGCCCTGCTGCAGATTGAGCGTGTTGTTGCCGCCCGCGCCGCCGTCGACGACGCCCGTCGCCGCGACGCCGAGCGTGACCGGGCCGACCGTGATGTTGAACGCGCCGCCGGTGCCGCCCGCCGTGTTGACCGACGAGCCCGTCACGGCATTGAACGTGTTGGTGCTATTCGCGCCCATCGACACGCCGCCGTTGATCGTGCCCGAGTTGGTAAACGTATTGCCCTGACCGGGCGTGCCGCTCGAGCCGAACGATACGCGGCCGGTGATCGTTCCGCTGTTTGACATATTGACCTGACCGCCGCCGTATGCAGCGACCACGGGCGCGTCCGCGCCGACGAGGGTCGCGCCGACCAGCGGGCTGGAGCCGATCGTGCCGGTGTTCGTGATGTCCGACGTACCGCCCGTGCCGTTCTGCACTGACAGCGCCATGCCCGTCACGCCGCTGATCGCCACCCCCGTCGAACCGTTCATCGTGCCGTTATTGACGACGGTCGTGTGGCTCGCCGACGCGTTGCCGACCACGGCTCCGCTCGACAGCACGCCAAGCCCCGAGCCGAGCGCGGAAGGATCGATCGTGCCGTTGTTGGTCAGCGTGACGCCGTTGCCGGTCAGCGACATCGCCGTGCCGCCGACGCCGAGCAGCACGCCGACGGTCGCGCCGGGGTTGACCGTCGCGTTCAGGTTGTTCGCGCTGTTCGCGTAACTGGGAGCCAGCGGGTTCGCAACGCCGGAACAGGTCACCGTGGTGCCTGCCGTGCTGCAGGTCGCATGGGCGGGAACGACGCCGGCGCCGGACAGCGCCAGGAAAACACCCGTCGGCAACAGCAGTCTCGGAAACGGCTCGCCGGCTTTTTTCGAACGCGCAAGATTCATGCTTTCCCTCATTTTTTCTTTGATATTGGTATTGCGCCTACGCCGAACGGCATGCAGCAGAAAATCCGCGGTCAAAAGCGTGCCCGCCGGCGGTCGCGATGCGACGTCGGTTTATTCGTGATGAATTTTTGATAAGCCCCGGACTGCGGATGCGCAACTAGTCGAATGGCATGATGGCGGCCCCTGGTTTTATGCAGCGACTTTCTGGTTGATTTGACTACTGCCCTGCTTTTTGTCAGACAAGGCTATATCAAACTCACGCCATTTTCCAGTTGCTGCTGTTTACCCATCGGGTCAAGGGCCGAATGAGCATGTGTTTTTTACCCGCCAACGCGTACCCGGAAGCAGAATCCCGTGTTTTCACCGGCTTATTTTGATCTTTCTCAAAAACACCGGAATCGCCGTATACGTGGAAACGCTGATATACGACCTCGATTCAGGGAACACGATTTTTGCAGCGCAATATTTTCATTCTGGCGAATCGCTTACGCGGATAATAACTATCCGTTTAATAAACAATACAAGCCGGATTTTCACAAACCCGCCAAAATTTCCTCATTTCCGTCTCGCATCAAACCTTAAACGCGAATCGTTATCGCTTGTCCGGCGCCCATGACATTCGTACAGCCGGCGAGAATGAAAGAACGCCGTATTCGGCGTGAAACGGCAGGAAACCCGAAGGAAGGAGAAAATCATGCGCCGGGGGCGTTCGTCCCCGGGCGTCGCGTTACGAAAAACAGGCTCATCAGGTAAAGCATCGGCCGGAACGAGAACGGCCGCGCGTCGGGATTCGCCCACAGACGCATCGCATACACCGCGTAGGCCGGCACCTCGCGCCAGCTCGAATAGACATCGCGCAACTGGAAGCGGCGCGGATACGCGGCGGAGATGTTCGCCCGCGCGATACCGACGCGCTCGAACGCAAGTCGCGCCCGCGCAAGATGGTAGTACTGGCTGACGATCAGCACGCGCGACAGGCGGTGCGCCTGCAGGTACGCAAGCGTGTGCCGGGCGGTCGCGAGCGTGTTGTCGCCCTGGTCGTCGACGGCGATCCGGTCGGCCGGCACGCCGCGCGCCACGAGATAGTCGCGCATGGCCGTCGCCTCGTTCAGCCCGGGGCCGTCGATCGCGCCGCTGACCAGAAACGCCGGGCACTGCCCCGTGCGGTAGCAGCGCACGCCGATGTCGAGCCGGGCCGCGAGCACGGGCTTCGGCGCACCCGTATCGTCGAGCGCGTTGCCGAAAATCACGGCGACGTCGGCCGGTTCGCCCGGCATCCGCATCCCGTACGCGACGAGCGCGACGGCCGCGGCAACCCAGATGCCCGCGACGACGGCCAGCAGGCGGCCCGCCCGGGCCGCAAAGCCCCGTTTGGTTTGGTAATTCAAGGTTTTCGGTCTCTCAGGTCGTCGGGCGTATCGGCTGGCCCGGCCCGGCATGGGCGCGTAACGCTAGCACGGCGCGCTCGCACGTGTCCACGCGGCCGGCCGATGCCGGCCCGTTACCGACCAGTTGGAAAGAAGACCGACTCGCTTTGCGCTGGAGGGCAGGCTGGCGCTATGGAGATCGAAAGAATGTGAATGGCTGCATTGCGCCGTGATGCCCGGCCCGAACCGAATCGGACCGCGTCAATCGGCCGGACACATCGCCAGCCGCCCCATCGCCTCGCCGGCGCCGCGCACCGCGCAGGTGGCCGGCTCGTCGGCGATCCGTGCGATCACCCCCGTCTCGTCGTACAGCAGGCGTTCGAGATCCGCGAGCAGCGCGCCGCCGCCCGTCAGCACCACGCCGCGATTCGCGATGTCGGTCACGAGTTCGGCCGGCGCGTTTTCCAGCACCGACTTCACCGCGCCGATCACCTGCTTGAGCGGTGCGGCCAGCGCGTCCGCGACGTCGTGGTTGGACAGCTCGACCGAGCGCGGCAGGCCGTCGCTGATGCTGCGCCCGACCGCGCGCGTCGTCGTGCGCGGCACCGCGCTGGTGGCCGAGCCGATCGTCTTCTTCACGTGCTCGGCCGTCTGCTCGCCGAGCAGCACGCCGTACAGGCTGCGGATGTGGTTCACGATCGCCGCGTCGAACTGGCTGCCGCCGACGCGGATCGCTTCGCGGTAGACGATGCCGCCGAGCGCGATCACCGCGACTTCGGTCGTCCCGCCGCCGATGTCGATGACCATCGAGCCGACCGGCTCGGTCACCGGCAGGCCCGCGCCGAGCCCGGCAGCCAGCGATTCCTCGATCAGTGCGACCTCCGACACGCCGGCCGCGAATGCGGCCTCGCGGATCGCGCGGCGCTCGACGGCCGTCGCATCGGACGGCACGCACAGCGTGACCTCGACGCGGCGGCCGAAGCGCGAACGCGTGCGCGACATATCGATGAAGCTGCGGATCATCTGCTCGGCCGCGTGCGCGTCGGCGATCACGCCGTGCCGCATCGGCCGCACGGCTTCGAGATGCCCCGGTTCGCGGCCGAGCAGCGCCTTCGCACGCTCGCCGACGGCCTCGAGCGTCGGCCGCGCGTCGTTCGCGCCGGCCTTGCGGAAGCAGATGACCGACGGCTGGTTCAGCACCACGCCGCGCTCGTGCGTATAGATCTGCGTACTCGCCGTCCCAGGATCGATCGCAACGGGTTGCGCAAACAACTTTCCGAACAGCGGTGTCGACATATCAAGCCTTTTTGAACGATCGGGCCGGGACGGCCCCGCCGCATCCCCGCGGCGCGCCTGCCGCCCCATCATGAAGTTAGCGGCAAATCGTGCCGATACTTTAGCCAATTCCGATGATTATTTCGCGACGAAATTGCCGAAAACAGCGCTTCGAGGGTGTCGGACTCCGAAACGGTCTCTCGCGCTGCGCCTGTAAAACACGGTAATCTCTCGGTCTTGCCTGCTCCCGGCAGGCTTCAGACGCCCGATCACGCCAGGTATTTCCTCAATGACAGCGACCGTTTCCTCCCGCTGGGCGCGGGTGCGCCCGCTCTGCACGACGCTCGTCGCCTTCTGGTGCTGCACGGTCGCCGCGCAGCCGCTGCCGGCCACCGCCACCGCGCCCGCCCCCGCTGCGGCCGGCACGCCGGTGGCCGCTGCCCCCGCCGCAACGCCCACGGCCGCGCACGACTGCACGGCCGACGGCGGCCCGGCCGGCCGCCCGTCGATCGGCCTCGTGCTGTCCGGCGGCGGCGCGCGCGGCTACGCGCACCTCGGCGTGCTGAAGGTGCTCGAGGAAAACCGCATTCCGATCGACTGCATCGCGGGCACCAGCATGGGTGCGGTGGTCGGCGGCCTGTATGCGAGCGGCATGGCTGCCGCCGACATGCAGAAGCGGCTGTCGGAGGTCAACCTCGCGGATATCGCGTTCGACGTGGTCGAGCGCGCGGATCTGCCGCAAACCAGCCGGGAAGACGAACGCCTGTACATCAACGGCCTGACGCTCGGCTTCGGCAAGAGCGGCGTGAAGGCGCCGGTCGGCCTCGTGCAGGGCAACCGGCTGCAGGCACTGCTCGCCGACTGGACCGCTGCCGTGCCGACCAACCAGCCGTTCGACCGGCTGCCGATCCCGTACCGCGCGGTCGCGACCGACCTGCAGACGGGCCAGATGGTCGTGCTCGACCACGGCTCGCTGCCGCTCGCGATTCGCGCGAGCATGGCGATGCCCGGCCTGTTCGCGCCGGCCGAGATCAATGGCCGCGCGCTGGTGGACGGCGGCCTCGTCAGCAACCTGCCGGTCGACACCGCACGACAGATGGGCGCGAACGTCGTGATCGCCGTCGACATCGGCTCGCAACTGCGCCCGCTCGACGCGCTCGCGTCGCCCGCCGACGTGATGCAGCAGATGGTCGGCATCCTGATTCGGCAGAACGTGTCGGCGCAGCGCAAGCAGACCACCGCGGACGACGTGCTGCTCACGCCGGAGCTCGGTTCGCTCGGCTTCACCGATTTCCAGAACGCGCGCCAGGCGATCTCCGCGGGCGAAGCGGCGGCAACCGCCGCGCTGCCGCGCCTGAAGCGCTACGCGCTCACGCCCGAGGAATACGCGGCCTACCGCTCCGCGCACGCGCAACCGCTGCCGCCGCCGGTCCGGATCACGCGCATCGAGATCAAGACGAGCGGCGGCGTGCCGAAGCGCGTCGTCAGTGACGCGCTGCACGTGAAACCCGGCGACCTCTACGATCCGCAGACCGTCAGCCAGGATCTGCTCGGGCTGACGACGGGCGGCAATTTCGAGAGCGTCACGCAACAGGTCGTGAGCCACGGCAACGACAACGTGCTCGTGATCGATGCGCGCGAGAAATACTGGGGGCCGAATTTCCTGCTGTTCGGCCTGGGCATGTCGAGCAGCTCGACCGACGAGGGCGGCTTCCGCCTGCACGTCGGCTACCGGCGGCCCTGGCTCACCGAATCGGGGCTCGAGTTCCGCGCGGATACGACGATCGGCAGCGACCTGCAGTCGGCGCGCGTCGAATTGCGCCAGCCGTTATCGGGGGCATACGGCTTCTACCTGTCGCCTTACGCGGAATATCAGCGTCGCTACGTCAGCCTGTACGACGACAGCGGCGACATCAAACAGAACCAGTACCTGATGCAGACAACGCGCACCGGGATCGACTTCGGCTTGCCGATCGCCCGGCTCGGCGACTTCCGGATCGGCATCGGCTACGCGACCGGGCACGGCTCGCCGAACTACAACCTGCCGCTCGAGCTCGACGACGGCACCTCGACCCTGATATGGCCGAGCTTTACGTCGCAGGCGCTGACCGCGCGCGCACGGCTCGTGATCGATCAGCTCGACGATCCGATGTTCCCGCGCCGGGGTTACTACACCGAATTCCGCGTCGAACGCTCGCTGTGGTCGCACAACAGCGAGTCCGCGCGGGACTTCGGCGATGCGTCCGACACGCCTTACACCGAGATCTACGGCAAGGCGATGATCGCACAGCAGTTCGGCCGGCACAGCGTCAGCGCGACGATCGAGGGCGGCAAGAGCATCGGCGGCACCAACCTGATCAACGCGTTCAACTTCACGCTCGGCGGGTTTCAGCATCTGGCCGCGTATGCGGCCGACCAACTGACCGGCAACGAGCTCGCATACGGAAACGTGACCTACATGAACCAGTTGATGACGTTCAACGCGTCGCCGGTCAAGGCGCTGTCGATCGGCGCCAGCGCGGAAATCGGCAACGTGTGGTCGAGCGGCGTGAAGGTCGGCGGCGGCGTGCTCAAGCAGAGCTATACGTTCTTCACGAGCCTGTCGACCGCGTTCGGCCCTCTGTACATGGGGGTCGCGCTCGCGCCGGGCGGCCGGCGCAACATCTACCTGCAGCTCGGCCGCACGTACTGATGTGCGCGTCGCGCGCAACGGTCCGGCATGCCCGCCGTCAGTGCGCCGGCCCGGCCGCGGCGCGCGCCGTGCCGATCGGCCAGCTGATCTCGAAGCGCGCGCCGCCGAGCTCGACCGGCTCGACGACCGCGATCCGGCCGTTGTGCGCATGGAGCACCTGCCGCGTGATCGACAGGCCGAGCCCGTAGCCGCCGGTGCGGCGGTCGAGGCGCACGAACGCGTCGAAGATCCGTTCGCGCTCCTGCTCCGGCACGCCGGGGCCGTCGTCCTCGACGAAGATCCCGATATTGCCGTGCTCCATCGCGATGCCGACGACGATCCGCGAGTGCGCATACTTGCTCGCGTTGCGCAGCAGGTTGCGCATCGCGTACGACATCAGCCGCCGGTCCATCTTCACGCGCAGGTTCGACTCGAGCGCGACGCGCGATTCGATCGTGCACTCCGGATACAGCAGTTGCGCGTCGCTGACCTGGTGCTCGAACCACGCGACCGGCGCGGTCATCTCGAGGTTCGACTGCAGCGAGCTGTATTCGAGCCGCGCGAACGTGAGGCTCATGTCGATCAATTCCTCGAGCTCGGTCACGTCCTGCGCGATGCTCTCGAGCGCCCCCTGGTATTCCGCGGCAGAAGCAGGCTCGCGCAGCATCTCCAGCGCGAAGCGCACGCGCGCGAGCGGCGTGCGCAGCTCGTGCGAGATGCCGTTCGTGAGATCGCGCTGCGCGGCGATCAGCCGCTCCATGCGCATCGCGAGCGCGTTCAGCGTCCGCGCGAGCGGGCCGATGATCACGCTGTGCGATTCGCGTGCGCGCGTGTTGAAGCGCCCGCCCGTGAAATCGATCGCGCGTTCGCGCACCATCACGAGATCCGACCAGACCGGCCGCATCCATCGGTACGCGGCGAGCGCGGGCGCGACGAACACGAACGCGAGCACGATCCAGATATCGCCCGGCAGCGCGTCGAATGCATGCCACACGACCTGCGGCGACAATTCGACGCACAGCGCGAGCGCCGGCACAAGCGCGGTCAACAGCACGAGGCCGAGCAGATGCAGGTAGGTCCGCACGTAAAGGCGCGACCAGCTCGGAATGCGGTCGGCGCGCGTATCGGTCCACGCGCGGCGGAAATGCAGCCAGCGCCATCTGACATAGCGCAGCGTCGACAACGGCGGTGCATCGGGGTGCGAACGGGTTCGTCGGATCATCGCGGCTCCCGGCTGGCGGGCGGATTGCCCGCGCGGAACGTGACGGCGTCGCCTGACGGCGGCGTCATTCCCACGCGTGCTTGCTGAATTGATAACCCTTGCTGCGGATCGTCTTGATCCGCTGCGGGTTGCTCGCGTCATCGCGCAGCTTGCGGCGCAGCTTCGAAATGCGCCCGTCGATCGTACGGTCGAGGCCGTCGAATTCGACGCCGCGCAACTGCAGCATCAGGTCGTCGCGGCTGACGACTTCGCCCGCATGGCACACCAGCGCCCACAGCAGGTCGAATTCGGCCGACGTCAGATCGGGCGTGCTGCCGTCGGGCAGCACGACGGTGCGGTCGGTGCGGTCGATCGAGAACTTGCCGAACGCGTAGCGCTCGGGCTGCGACGCGGCGCTCTCGACCGTGCGCGCGGGCGCGCGGCGAAGCTGCGCCTTGATCCGCGCGAGCAGGATGCGCGGCTCGACCGGCTTGTGCACGTAGTCGTCCGCGCCGAATTCCAGGCCGAGCAGCTCGTCGAACGGCTCGTCGCGCGCCGTCACCATGATGATCACGCCGTCGTACTGCTTGCGCGCCTCGCGGCAGATTTCGAAGCCGTCCTTGCCCGGCAGGTTCACGTCGAGAATGACGAGATCGGGACGAATGGACAGGATCGCCGGCACCGCGGCGTCACCATGCAGCACAGTGTCGACTTCGTAGTCGTTCTTGCGCAGGTAGCCTGCGATCAGCGTGGACAGGCGGGTGTCGTCTTCGACGAGCAGGATGCGAAAAGACATGGGCAACGGTCGGGTCATCGGGGAGGCCGCGGCGGCGCCGGTCATTCCCGACGCCGGCCATCGGCCGAAACGTACCGCATGATACTGCGCCCGCCGATTGCCCGTTTGCCAGTCTCAAAAATAAGGGCATGATGCTGGCCGTGCTTGACGAATCGGCGCCGGGACGGTTCCATACGGGCTCGCCGGAATCCGGGCCACGCACCTACCCTGCCTGACGTGATGAATTACCAGACGATCCTCGAACGCATCCACACCGAACTCGCCCCCTGGATTGGCCAGGGACGGGTTGCTGACTATATTCCCGAACTCGCGAAAATCCCCGCCGACAAGTTCGGGATGGCCGTCGTGACGCTCGACGGAAACGTTTACACAGTCGGCGACGCGTACGAGCGCTTCTCGATCCAGAGCATCTCGAAGCTGTTCGCGTGCACGCTCGCGTTCCAGCTGCTGGGCGATGCGCTGTGGGAACGGGTCGGCCGCGAGCCGTCCGGCACCGCGTTCAATTCGCTGGTGCAGCTCGAAAGCGAGCGCGGCAAGCCGCGCAATCCGTTCATCAACGCCGGCGCGCTGGTCGTCACCGACGTGCTGTGCCGCCGCTTCGTGAGGGCCGAGACGGCGCTCGTCGAATTCGTGCGGCGGCTGATCGGCGCGACCGATATCGACTACGATTCGCGCGTCGCGCTGTCGGAGCTGCAGCACGCGGAGCGCAACCGCGCGATGGCGCATTTCATGGCGAGCTTCGGCAACATGCAGATGCCGCCCGACACGGTGATCGACGCGTATTGCCGACAGTGCGCGATCACGATGAACTGCGTCGAGCTGGCGCGCGCCGCGCTGTTCCTCGCGAACGGCGGCGTCGCGCCGGTGACCGGCGAGCGCATCGTCGATTCGAGTTCCGCGAAGCGGCTGTCGGCGCTGATGCTGACCTGCGGCACCTACGACGCGGCCGGCGATTTCGTGTATCGCGTCGGGCTGCCCGCGAAAAGCGGCGTCGGCGGCGGGATCGTCGCGGTGCTGCCCGGAGAGATGGCTGTGTGCGTGTGGGCGCCGGGGCTCGATGCTAACGGGAACTCGCTGGCGGGGACGTTGGCGTTGGAGTGGTTGACAACTTATACGGGAAGGTCGATTTTTTGAAGTGGCGAAGTCAGGCGTGCCTCATCTGGCGCGACGGCGGCAGGTGAATTTCGGCACACTCAATGGAGAATTCGTCATTCGACAGCGATCGACCCTTCAGATTTTCGGAAAGCAGCCATTAGAGGCGTTGACCACCAGTGCTAGAGATGGGAAAGAACTTATGAACAAAAAAGTGCCCGGCTTACACGCGCGTGATTTCGGTAAGGCCTATGTTTTGATGATCGCCACTGTCCTCGCAGTAGGCTCAATGCCTGCTGCCCAAGCGAACGAAAATACAGTAACGGTCGGTGTTGAGAAAATCGCCATTCCCGCTATCCCGGGCCTGGATGATTACACGACCGATCCCAAGAGCCAGCGGATCGCGGCATCGTTAATTGAATCCAGTGCGCAATTGCTGAATTTTCAGGCGCAACTCGCCCCCGTCCCTCGATACCTTATCGTCAAGGTACCCAAGGCGATCGTGTCGAAGTCCATGTCGACTCTTGAGTTTCGCACTTTTACCGCGTATAGCCGCTCTAATCTCAAGAATCTGGAGCAACACAGCGATCTGGCGACCCAGCAGGCAACCGAGCGAAGCGCGCAACTGAATCACACTCTTGCACCAGGGCATGTTGTTGAGGAAATCAAATTTGATGCTCCCACGTTGGTTGGCATTGATCGCGATGACGACGTCGCATTCACACGGACGGAGGTCGTCCCTATGAAATTTCAGATTGACGGACAGCCAAAGACCTCGATGGTCGTTATGTGCGCGAGCGCAATCCTAGTGAAGGGCAAGTTCGTCATCGCGCAGTTGTTTGGGCCAATTAAGGAAATCGAGTGGACCCGATCCACATGTAACAAGTTCGTTACGGACCTCGCAATGCAAAACAAGTGACCAAAATCTTAGTAGGCCGCCAATCCTTGACGCGTAAACGGTACGTCAAGAATATTCAAGACAGCCAGCAGCGAACTGCGTGTTGATGCAGACTGTCCGCTCGTGGCCGCACAGAGCCCAACGGCGGTCGGCTCAGGGCAACCCGAAGCGGCTCTCAGCGTTGCTTTCAAGGGCCACTCGTCGGGTACCGTAGTACGCATCCGGCTAGCACTTACGCTTCATCGAACCACTTCACCAAAGTACCAACATTCATAGCTGAACAGGCGACCGTCGTCGTCAAGGACCTTAACCGCAATACCCGACTCGGACATGCCTGGTGGCACGTACAACGCCCATTCACGGGAGAGGTTCCGGTCCCGGATGAATTTTCTTTCACCGAAAATATTTGTACCCTCGCCAACGTGGGCTCTGAAGTAGTCCTCGTCCAGATAGACGCATACCTCGCTCGCGAACATGTCTGGAAGGCAAATTACGCAGGTCACTCGAACCGACCTACAGCCGAAGGGCTTGCGAGCGAGAAGCAGCGCCGATGCGTCGATAAGGCCTTGCGCACACGCGCGACGGGTCGCAGCGGTAGCATATCGCCCCTGAACGAGGCTAGACGGCACCGGGATTTTCCAATTCCAGTAACGCTCACTCGACCTCCAAACGTCGGGGGAAACGTAGCTTGAAAGTTGTTCCGGCCATCGTCGGATAGCACGGAGCCTACGAGGAATGCCACGGAGTTTCTTTTCAGGCATGACGACTGTGTTGGATGCGGTATGCTATTGCACTCATTGAGCGCTGCATTATCGGTGTCAGATCATATCCGACAGTAAGGCAGTGTGCTGGTTTCATTCCGCAATTGCTAACGAGCACTGTAAACATAGAACCATTCTTGTCGGATTGTCGACGATTCAGGTAGCGATGTCGAATGTCCGTTTCTGGCGGCGGATTCAACCGGTCATTGAAGGCGGCGTAACACTTGTCCGCGCGAGGGATTACGTGTCAGTTTATATTGCCGGAGTTCCAGCACGCTGGCGCTGGAGTGGTTGACGACGTATATGGGAAGGTCGATTTTTTGAGGCGGGGAAGAACCGGTCAACTGGACGCCCCGCCAGGCAAGACCTCCATCTTCCCGCCGACGGAATACGCGTTGAATTACCGATAAATCGGGTATTTCCAAATCCGCGCAAATCGGTAACCTACGAAGTCTCGGTGAACGAAAAAGCCTCGCTGCCTGAATGCAACCATTCGGATCGCACCATGACTGAGCCTCGTCTGACATTCCGTGACCAGAACGAATGGGAAGGCTGGTTGACGCAAAACGGCGATACCTCGACCGGGATATGGCTGCGCCTTGCCAAAAAAGGCGCCGGGCAACCCACCTTGACTTACGAACAGGCGCTGGAAAGTGCCCTTTGTCATGGCTGGATCGACGGTCAAAAGCAAACTGAAAGCGAAGCATACTGAAGTTGACCCGCTTCAACGGACACCTATTCTTTTTGAAGAGGAGGTGCCGTCATGGGCAAGCATCGGAAGCCGTACCCGGCGGAGTTCCGGGCGCAGATGGTAGAGCTGGTGAAGGCAGGACGTACGCCTGAGGAATTGGCGCGCGAGTTCGAGCCGACGGCGCAGAGCATCATCAACTGGGTCGCTCAGGCCGATCGCGACTCGGGAATGCGCCAGGACGGACTGACCACGGCCGAGAGGCAGGAATTAACGCGGCTACGCCGTAAAGTCCGCCAACTCGAGATGGAGCGCGACATACTCTCTCACGCGGCTGCCTGGTTCGCTCGGGAGACGGGGGCCG
>NZ_FPJP01000066.1:0-2812 GCF_900119325.1 Burkholderia sp. NFPP32
AGCAAGGAGCCCGTAGGGCGACTGGAGACGCGCGCGGTGCGCGCTCAGATACTGGGGCGGGATATGGTAGAACGGCATTGCACCGAAGAAACAGCGTAAGCGACTCGGCCCGACCGTTTCCCGATGCTGATTTTGCTGGCGCATGATAGTCGCGTTTAGATTGACGGAGACGGTCAGCTATGCCGAATGCAGCGCGCCCGGCCCATCGCACGTATGCGCGGGAATTCAAACAGCAAGTGATCAGGGAAACGTTGGAACCAGGCATGTCGGTGTCGATCGTCGCGCGGCGGCACGACATCAACGCCAACGTCGTGTTCGGGTGGCGCAAGCAATATCGGGAAGGCAAGCTGGAACTGCCGGGACTCGAAGCTGCGCCGTCGGCCATGACAGGCACGGAGTTGCTGAGCGTTGACGTGATCGATTCGGTGTTGATGCTGCCAGCGCCGCAGCCTACGGGAAACGCGACGTCGAAGGTGACAAGCGGCGTACCGACGCCGACGCCCGTGTGCGAGATCGAGGTGGAGATCGGCAAGCGGCGCGTGAAGATTCGCGGCCTGTCTGCTGAGCGGGCCGAAGCGTTCCTGCAGGAATGCCTGAAGTGATCACATTGCCGGCCGGCACCCGCATCTGGCTTGCTGCGGGCGTCACGGACATGCGCTGCGGCTTCCAGGGGCTTGCCACGAAGGTACAGGCGACGCTCGAGGAGAATCCGTTGTGCGGCCATGTGTTCATCTTCCGCGGACGTCGAGGCGATCTCGTGAAGCTGCTTTGGGCCACCGACGACGGGCTCTGGCTGCTGTCGAAGCGATTGGAACGCGGCCGCTTCATCTGGCCGCAAGCCGATGGCGGCAAGATCTCGCTCACGGTCGCGCAGTTGTCGATGCTTCTCGAAGGCATCGATTGGCGGCAGCCCCGCCGTACGGCACCTCTGTCGATGCTGTAGGTGTTGTAAACCGCTCGGGAGGCTCGTAAACTCCGGCACATGCCGAATCTCGACGATCTGCCCGACGATGTCGCTGCACTGAAGGCCATGCTGGCTGAGGCTCGCGCGTCGGCCATCGAACGGGAACTCGAGATCGAACAGCTGCGCCGCGACATCGCCGCAAGCGATCTCGAGATCACACGGTTGAAGCTCCTGATCGACAAGCTCAAGCGAATGCACTTCGGCCGCAAGTCGGAACAACTTGCCCGAGAGATCGAGAAGCTTGAGCTCCGGCTTGAGGATCTGGCCGCAGGCAGCGGTGTCGCCGACGTTCAGCACACAAAGGTCCGACGAGAAAGGTCCACGACTAGCAGCGATCCGGCCGTACGTGAGCCGCTGCCACCGCACCTTACGCGAGAAGATCGCGTGCTCAAACCGGATTCGATCTGCCCCAAGTGTGAAGGTGCTATGCAGTGCCTCGGCGAGGACGTCTCGGAACAGCTCGCCCGTGTTGCGGCGATGTTCAAGGTGATCCGCACGATCCGGCACAAGACGGTCTGTCCGGCCTGCGGCCACATCGCGGAGCCACCGATGCCGGGACTGCCGATCGAGCGCAGTATCGCGCATCCGAGCTTGCTTGCCGACATTCTGGTGTCGAAGTACGCAGATCATGCGCCGCTGTACCGACAATCGGAAATTGCGGCGCGCGACGGGGTGACGCTTGACCGCGCCAGCATGGGTCGCTGGGTCGGACAGTGTGAGGCGCTCTGCCGCCCGCTGACCGACGCGCTGCGCCGGTATACGATGGCGGGCACGAAGTTGCACGCGGACGACACGCCGATCCCCGTGCTCGCGCCAGGCAACAAGAAGACGAAGACCGGGCGACTCTGGGTGTACGTGCGCGACGACAGCCGTTCGGGCTCGACGGAGCCGGCTGCGGTGTGGTTCGCGTACTCGTGCGATCGCAAAGGCATCCATCCTCAGACGCATCTCGCCGGATTCGAAGGCATCCTGCAAGCCGATGCCTACGGCGGCTTCGACGAGTTGTACGTAAGTGGCAAGATCCGCGAGGCTGCTTGTTGGGACCACGCGCGGAGAAAGTACTACGAGATCCACGCGAGCACACCGACGGACGAGACCCAGAAACTGCTCGAGATGATCGGCGAGTTCTACGGCATTGAAACCGATATCCGCGGCAAGCCGCCCGATGAACGGCAGCGCGTGCGGCGTGAGAAAAGCAAGCCGCTGCTGGACGCCTTCGAAACGAGAATCCGGGCCAAGCTCGCGACGCTGTCGCGCAAGTCGGAGCTGGCCGGCGCGATCCAGTACTCGCTGAATCACTGGACTGCGCTGACGCTGTTCTGCGAGGATGGGCAAGCCGAGATCAGCAACGCGTTGGCAGAAAACGCCCTGCGTTGCGTGAGCCTCGGGAGAAAGAACTTCCTGTTCGCTGGTTCCGACAGCGGGGGTGAGCGGGCCGCCGCGATGTACAGCTTGATTGGGACGTGCAAACTCAATGGCATCAACCCGCGCGCCTATCTGGAATACGTCTTGACCCACATCGCTGATCACGTCATCACCCGCGTCGACGAACTGCTGCCTTGGAATGTGGTCGACAAGCTGACGTCGGTCAGCTCGCATGGCACTGCCTGACTGCTTCATAGATCCAGATAGATCGTGCCCATGATCCACGATCGTGGGCACGATCTCACGTGATCCTCACGGAACTCCCCAAGCTCTCACATCATGCCCCATGCGCGCGCGAATATGGAACTGGTCGCGCCGAGCCGCTTACGAAACAGCAGGTGCGACGCCCCTCTAACCGCCAAGCAAGATCGGCGTCGCACCTCCACGGACCCGCATGGCCAGCCCGTTGGCGCGGCCGGGGGA
>NZ_FPJP01000018.1:0-140792 GCF_900119325.1 Burkholderia sp. NFPP32
AGATCGTATGCGGTATTAATCCGGCTTTCGCCGGGCTATCCCCCACTACAGGACATGTTCCGATGTATTACTCACCCGTTCGCCACTCGCCACCAGGTGCAAGCACCCGTGCTGCCGTTCGACTTGCATGTGTAAGGCATGCCGCCAGCGTTCAATCTGAGCCAGGATCAAACTCTTCAGTTTAAACCTGTTACTGTTTTCGGTTCAGTTAAGAACCGGTCGCTCACTCAAAGCTGACAGGAATATGAATCACTTCATAAACCTGACTTACTTTAGTGTGAGACTCTTGATACTTTCGCTATCTGATCCGAAGATCAGCTCGCTTCCATCAAGCGCCCACACTTATCGGCTGTTAATTTTTAAAGAACGTCGCGTTTCAAACGTCTCGTTTGTTTCGCGTCTCAATCAAGAGAGGCCGAATTATGGTTTTCCCCGACTTCGCCGTCAAGTACTTTTTTGAAAAATTCTTGAAACATTTTTTTGGCAGGAGGTGGAGCCGGGGATCGACGGGGTTGCAGCCGGTGGCCTAGAGGCGGCAACGCGGGTACGCCGGTAGCCCACGAACCGCCCCGCCGCAGCGAACGCAACCCTCCGTCGCTCACCGGCCTACCATCGCCCTCACCACGCCATCCCTCCGAATCAACCCGTGATACAGCGCCGCCGCAAAGTGCGCGAGGAATGTAGCGAAGAACAGGTACGCCAGCACCCGATGCGCGACCCTGAGCCACGCAAACGTCACGGGATCAGCCGAAACCAGAGCCGGCAACTGCACGCCATCGCCCAGCGTCACCGGATACCCGCCCGCCGAAAGCATCGCCCACCCGATCAGCGGCATCGCGACCATCAGCGCATACAGCACGAGATGCGACCCATGCGCGGCAACCTTCTGCCACCATGGCAAGTCTTCAGGCAACGCCGGCGGCTTCGATAAAAACCGCACCACGATCCGCACGCAAACAAGCACCAGCACGGCGATACCCAGCGGCTTGTGCAAAGCCACCAACACCGCATGCCGCTCGGAGACGGACGAAACCATCCCCACCCCGATAAACAGCATCGCGACGATCATCGCGGCCATCACCCAATGCAGCACCCTCGCCGGCAGACTAAACGTCGTAGAAGTCTTCATCACCGCCCCTCCGAACTCAACTTGGCCACACCAGCCACGCCAGCCTCTTCACTGGTCCGCCGCAGATACGAATCCGCATAAGCCGCCGACCGCGCCGCCAGCAACGGATCCCCCGACACCTGAATCCCCTGCGGCAGCACCGTCGGGTCGTAATTCACGTCGCGGCACGGCCCGCTGTCCTGCGCCTCCACGCGATCGAGCACCAGCGTCCCCGCATCGATCGTCGTCCGCTGCGCGGGCCAGACCTTCGTCGCGTCGTCCACCGGATCGCCAGGCTCCGCCAAGGTGACCAGCAGCTTCCACTTCTGCGCACCGGCCGCGATGCGCCGCGTCACGTCCTGCTGCAACACGTTCGGATCCGCGGCCGTCGCGACGTCCCCGGCGCCGGCCGTCTGCTCCGGCACGACGCGCCACCTCACCGCCTGGCGCTTGCCCGCCGCATCGACGAAGTAGAACGCGTTCAACCCGTAATAGCTCTCGGTGACGTAACTCGCGCTCGGTTTCGCACCCTTCACCCATTGCAGGAACGCGGCCGTCTCCGGATGTGCGCCGAAAAACGCCTTCGCCTTCGCCGGATCAGGCTTGCCCGTCTTCGGATCGGGCCCGGTCGCCACCGTCAGCTGATAAAACACCTGCGGCGTCGCCACCGGAAACACGGGCATCGCGTTCATCCCGGTCCGCCATTGCTCGCCGTCGGGCGCGGTGAGCTTCAGCGCGAGGCTGCGGATCGGCACGCTGCTGTCGGGCGCATACGGATTCCCGCCCGGCAGCGCGAACCGCCCGACCACTGGCGTGCGCACCGCCTTGAAGAACGGCGCGACCGAATACGCGCTCGCGGCCCCGTTGCCTTCGAAGTAACCGGTCACGCACACGCCCTTCGCGTGATTGCGCCGGTAGCCCGGATGGATGCCGCTGTTGGTCTGCAGCGCGTCGACGAGCCGCTGCGGGGTCAGTCGCGCCGGCGCGAGCCACCCGCCGGCATACCCGAACGCGACGGCCACGCCGGCCACCGCGCCGCCGATCACGGCCCAGCGCCACCACCCGCGCCCGGGCTCGCGCTGCGGCGAAGAAGAGGAAGATTGCTTCATGGATGCACTCCCGATCGTCAGATCATTGTCGAACCCGCGTAGGACGCCACCCGCGCCACTTTATTCCACGAAAAATTTTTTCCTATGCTTGATGGAATAATCGGCGCCGACCGGCGTCCTACGCGGCATCTCGACCCTTTCGGCAACCGGCCCGGCCATGCCCTCCACCGCCCTCGACGACGAAGCGTTGCGCGAACTCCTCCCCAGGCTGCGACGCTTCGCGCTCTGGCTGGCGCGCGACGTCCACGCGGCCGACGATCTCGTCCAGTCGACGCTCGAGCGCGCGCTGTCGCGCTGGACGAGCCGCCGCGACGACGCGTCGCTGCGCAGCTGGCTCTTCACGATCCTTTACCGGCAGTTTCTCGACGGCAAACGCAGCGCGAAGCGCTACGCGTGGCTGCTCGGCCGTATCCGCGACGATGACGAAGCGCACTGGCCGTCCGCCGAACGCGAATTCGCGGCGCGCGCGACGCTCGAAGCGTTCGGCCGGCTCTCCGACGAGCAGCGCAGCCTGCTGCTGCTCGTCGCGGTCGAGGGCTTCACCTATCAGGAAGTCGCCGACCTGCTCGACGTGCCGATCGGCACCGTGATGTCGCGGCTCTCCCGCGCGCGCCAGGCGCTGCGCCAGCTCAGCGACGGCGAGCTTCCCGCTCCTTCTTTGCGCTTGATGAAGAAATGAACACGCCTCCGAACGAACACGACCTTCAGGCCTATGTCGACGGCCAGCTCGACGACGATGCGCGCGCCGCGGTCGAGCGCTATCTCGCGCTGCATCCGGAGCGCGCGGAACAGGTGAAGCAATGGCAGCAGGATGCGCAGCGGTTGAGGGCGGCGCTGGAGAGCGTGCGGATGCCGGCGGACAACCCGGCGCTCGATCCGGCGGCGATTCGGGCGCGGCGCGCGGAACGCACGCGGATGCGGTTCGCGATGGCGGCTTCGTTCGTGTTCTGCGTTGGACTGGGGACGTTCGGCGGCTGGCAGGCGCGCGGGTGGAACGCGGCGCCGGCTGTCGCGCCGATGAGCGATGCGGTCGAGGCGTACCGGATGATGGTGGTCGATCAGACGGCAAAGGTGGATTACCGGCCGACGGGTGCGGGAGATTTGCAGGGGTGGCTCACCAGACGCGTGGGCGCGTCGGCGAAGCTGCCGGATTTGAGCGCGGCGGGGTTCAGGCCGGTCGGCGGGCGATTGTTCACGACGGACAGCGGCGCCACGGCTGCGATGGTGCTCTATGAGGATGCTGCCGGGCGGACGCTGAGTTTCTATCTCCGGCCGGCGGAATCGGCACATCGTCTGCTGCCGGCCGGGCAACGCGTGGATGGCGCGCTGCTGGCACGATATGGGTCGGTGAACGGGCTCAACTATGCGGTGGTCGGGCCGGCCGGGAGCCTTGGGGAGAAGGCGGTTGCGCAAGCGCTCGATCAGCAGACTTGAACGGTACAATGCGCGCCGCGGTGGGAGGCGTTGGTTGCCGCCAGGGCCTCTAATCACGGGGTTTAGCCGGCTTGAACGTGCTCACGCTCACCACTCGAATGCACAGCGTTTCGAGTGACTTTGCTGGGCGGTTGTCCACATCGAAACGACGTTCGGTGCCCTCACCTTTGAAATCACAGGGTTTTGAGTCGGCGCGGAACGGGATATCCACATCGATCAGGGTCATGCCGCATGCGGCTATCGGTAGGCTCGCTCACCTTTGGTTGGCACAGTGTTTCGGGTTGTTTTGGCGTGCGATATCCACAACCTGTGAGATAACGCGAACACCTGCACCGAATTCGATTACCCTCACCGATTGAATGCACAGGTCTTCGAGTGTTTTGACTTCTCGATATCCACAAGGCATTCAATCACGACGGATCGCGCGAAAATTATCCGCATCATCTGCTCTATTCCGGTAAATCCCTAGCAGACAAGACATTCGGGCTGATTCGTGTGGTCGAATGCAAGGTGCTCACCTGTTCGATGCACAGCAATTCGACTGGTTGGGTGTGTGAGTCGTCCACACGTGGCCCGCCGGCAATTGCACGAAACGCGATGCGCATTCCGCAAACGCCCACGTCGTAGAGCAGGCTGCCGTCCGGATATCACGGATTCGGGCTCGTCTGCGGCACCTGCAGTGACTCGAGGAAATACTGCGATTCGTCGGGGATGACGCCGTCCGTGTATCGCCGGTCTTCCCATAACAATCGCCAGCGCGTCCGGATGAACAATCCGGTGACATCATCCCTCAGGTTCGGCGCACGAATGCCTCGAATGAAATAATTGAAGCAACCGTCGTTGCGAAAACTGCGCTTGCCGATCGGCACGATGCCCAGCCACTTCGATTGCTCGACGGCAACCGGTTCCCAGATGCCGTCGCAAGGCACTTTCTGGCCGGTCTTGATCGCCGGGCCTGCAGCCTGCGGAACCTCCGGCAAGCCCTCCGGAAACACCGGATACTGAAGCGTATAGAAGTTGTGCTTATATGCACTCGCGGACAGCAACAGCTCTGCCCAACGCAGATGTGCGAGGTCGTCATATCCCGGCTCGAACGGCGCATGCTCTACCTGGTATTCCGATGCTTGCAGCAGTTGGGCTAGCGCGTCGATCTTCGGCGGGTACGGGGCAGCCTGCGCACCGCGGTCCCAGTAGTCGGGATGAGGGAAGAAATACGCGTTCAAATAGTTATACCGGTCGACTGCGTATTCCAGCGGCCCACTGCGCAGCCAGACGTGCCGGTTCCCTCGGGCCAACTCGGTCAGCCCTCGATCGTAGGCAGCGAGAATCTCGGCGATGAGCGGAAAGTGCTTGTCATGAATTGGCTCCGGATCGTCGTCGGGCCACGTGTTCACTGCATGCTCGTACGCGTTCGCGAATCGCGCAAATGCGTCGCGCTTGCGCGTCCAGAGCGACAGGCTGCTCACGCGTTGAAGCAGCCAGAAAATTCTGCGCCGCGTCGCGTCATCCGCCATGTCGTACTGCTTGATCGTATCCGTCATCTCTGACCTTCGTTGTTCGCTGCCGATCGAGTCGCTGCGGTCACTTTGCTGTTGGTCGCCCTGGTCTGGATTTCATCACCTGCCAGCCGGCGTGTCTTCGTCGAGTAGTGGATGTCGTCCTCGTACTTACTGTAACCGTACATCATCCGACACACATCACAGCTTGCCGCTTCGTCTATCCGTTCACCGCACGCAGTGCATATCCCGCGCGAATCACAGTCGCCGGACTGTGCTTATCCAAAGGTGTTAACAGGGTTCGTATACATACGTAGTGATAGTTAACAAGCCCTGTGCCTCACAGTGGATAACCTCCGTAACGTACTGAATTATCAACACGAAGCAGGATGCATAACCATGGGTGCGTCACGTGAACAGCTCCGCGGAGCACAGAACAACTTTTCGTCGATTCACAGCCGCGACGACATATCCTCAATCGCTCCACTGTGAATCCAGAGGCTTGCAGGACGGTTATCCAGAGGGGAATGTGGATAACCTCGCGGCGCCGACGCGTTTCGCTGTGACGTGAGGCATCACGTACTCGCAGCAACCAACAAGACCGCCCACCCGCACACGCGCCCTCGATTCAAAAAATCTTCACGAAGGGGCTTGTGCTCCTCAAAAACCCTCTCTATAATTCGCGGCTTCTTAGGCTCGTAGCTCAGTTGGTTAGAGCACCACCTTGACATGGTGGGGGTCGTTGGTTCGAATCCAATCGAGCCTACCAACGAACAAAATGAAGGGGTCGGCAGCGCGAATTGCCTACAGGCAATCCGGCTCGCCAAACATGCAAACGCCACGCGGCAACCTCGCGTGGCGTTTTTCTTTTCCCGGCCGAAACAACGCATGTTGCCCCGATGCGTTGCGCGATCCACGGCATCGCATCCTCACCGACATCCAGATCTGCCGACCAGCAATACGCACCGAGTAGAATCGTGTGCGCATCGAAGCGCGTGCTCCGCATGCCGCTCGATTTCCAGCGCACCCAAACCGCATCAAAACAACAACGCGCGATCCGCGCGACTGAGAGCAAACGACCATGTCCGAGGTCACGACCGCCGCATCGTCCGCGAGCAACGACGAGATCGCTGCTTATGTCGGCAAGAAAGCCGCCTGGTTCGAACGAAAGTGGGAGATCGCCGCATCGCGCAAGAACCGGCAGTCCTGGAACTGGGCAGCGTGCTTCCTGGGTCCGGTCTGGATGGCGTATCGATGCATGTACTGGCAGGCGGCCGCCGTGCTGGGCGTCACGCTCGGCATCACGCTGGTCGAGTTGCTGTACTTCCCGAAATACTTCGAATCGAGCACGCTCGACCCGATCACCATCGGGATCGCAGTCGCGCTCGGCTGGTGCGGGAACGGCCTCTACAAGACGCACGTCGGACGCAAGATCGAAAAGCTGCGTCCGAACGCGACGTCGAACCAATCGTTTCTCGCGCTGCTGGAGGCGCAAGGCGGCACGAACTGGCTCGCGGCGGCCGGTTTCGCCATCGCGACGCCGCTGCTCGGTTTCCTGATGATCATGATCCGCAACGTCGTGGTCGCGACGCAGTAACCGCGACAGCCAACGATCGGCAAAGCAGGGCGGAGACGCAGGAAGAGGCGAGCGAGAAGCGGGCGGAGCGCCATCGCATACGACACGCGATGCGCTCCCGCGCCACACTCAATGCAGATGCTTCAACTTGTCAGGATTCCGCACGACATAGATCGCGACGATCTTCCCGTCCTCGATCTCGAGCGCTGTCGTCTGCAGCTCGCCATCCGATTCCAGCGTAACGAAACCCGGCAGCCCGTTGATGAACCCGGCCCGCACGAGCTTCGACGCATGCGTGGCGAACAGCTCGGCCAGGTATTCGTGCACCTTCATCACGCGCTCGAAGCCGAACACCGGCTTGCCTGCGGCCGCGCGCTTGCCGCCGCCGTCCGAATGCAGGCTCACGTCCTCGGCGAGCATCGCGCCGAGCGCGCGCATATCGCCGCTGCGGGATGCCGCGAAGAACGCCTCGGCCAATTCGATTCCGCGCTGCTTCTCGACATGAAACCGCGGCCGCGCCTCGCGCACGTGCGTGCGGGCCCGCGCGGCGAGCTGCCGGCATGCGGCCGGGTCGCGCTGGATCGTCGTGGCGATTTCGTCGAACTCGAGGCCGAACACGTCGTGCAGCAGGAACGCCGCGCGTTCGAGCGGCGAGAGCCGTTCAAGCGCAAGCATCAGCGGCAGCGTGACGTCTTCCTGTTCGTCTTCCTCGACGACCGGCTCGGGCAGCCAGGGGCCGATATAGGTCTCGCGCTGGTGCCGCGCAGACTTCAACTGGTCGAGGCACATGCGCATCACCATGCGGCGCAGGAACGCCTCGGGCACGCGCACTTCGGTGCGGTCGACGTCCATCCAGCGGATGAACGCCTCCTGCACCACGTCCTCGGCATCCGCGACGGAACCGAGCATCCGGTACGCGACGCGGATCAGCGTGCGGCGCAGCGGGTCGAAGCTCGCGGCCGCGTCGGCCGGTTCTTCGGCGCTGCCCGCGGCCGGATCGAGGTTCGTCATCAGGCCACCATCTTCGCGGCAGCGGCCTTCGCTTCAGCCGGCTCGACCCACAGCCCGAAGCCGACAGCGAGCCGGTT
This sequence comes from Burkholderia sp. NFPP32, assembly GCF_900119325.1. Taxonomy (NCBI): domain Bacteria; kingdom Pseudomonadati; phylum Pseudomonadota; class Betaproteobacteria; order Burkholderiales; family Burkholderiaceae; genus Burkholderia; species Burkholderia sp. NFPP32. The sequence continues at coordinate 7,812 of NZ_FPJP01000018.1, forward strand.
CCAGCCGTTGATCACGTTGATCATCAGCGTGAGTTTCACCTGTTCCTCCTGGCTGAAGTGGTCGTTCAGCGCCGCATAGGCCGCTTCGTGCGCGGCGTGGCCCTCGGACAGCCGCGTGAGCGCTTCGGTCCAGCCGAGCGCCGCGCGTTCGCGGTCGGTGTAGCAGGGTGCTTCGCGCCAAGCGGACAGCAGGTAGATGCGCTGCTCGGTCTCGCCTTGCTCGCGCGCTTCGACGGTGTGCATGTTAATGCAGTTCGCGCACGCGTTGATCTGCGATGCGCGGATCTTGACCAGCTCGATCAGCGTCGGCTCGAGGCTCCCGGCGGCGGCGACCGACACGGTCATCCAGTTCTTCATCAGCGCGGGCGCGGCGGCAAACGGATTGAGTTTCGCAGTCATGGTTCCTTCTCCTTTCGTGTGGGTTCCGGTGATATGACGAGCGAGCCCCCCGCGCATGTGACATCGATGCAAAAAATTTTTGGAAGGGCGCGGGAACGCGGGTCAGCAGGGTGCCGATGACCACGAACGACCGAACGACGTGACAGCGTTTGTCAGACGAGAACCCCACGCGTCGGCGGGCCATCACGATCGCCGCGCGGATGTCATGGGCCGTCAGTAGTCGCAACAGCCGGCATGTGCGTTGCACACCCCGCAACGCCGCACTCGGGCACGCATCAACGGTCAGTCACGCATGCGACACGCGCACGGCCAATACTTTCATTTTTCTTTCGATCACGTTTCATCCGCATCCCGATTCGCAGCATTCACATTTCTGGACCATACTGTTCTGCACGGGCAGATGAAGTGAAGCCGCATCAGCGGCCCGGCGCGCGCGCCGGCTGCCCGACGACGCAGCAGCAGGTCGCACGTCAGCCGCGCGCATCACGCGCTAGGCTTTCCCTTTTCCGGCAACGCAACGCAGCGAATTGCGACGTGAACGGTAAACCGATGAGCCTCCTTGCATCACAGCTTCAGCGCCGTTTCCAGGACGTGCGCGCCCATAGCGTCGCGTTGACCGCGACGCTGTCCGCCGAAGACCAGGCCGTGCAGTCGATGCCCGACGCGAGCCCGACGAAATGGCACCTCGCGCATACGACCTGGTTCTTCGAAACCGTCGTGCTGATGCGCCGCGTGCCCGGCTACGCGCCGTTCAACGACGCCTTCCAGTTCCTCTTCAATTCCTATTACGAAGCGCTCGGCCCGCGCCATCCGCGGCCGCAGCGCGGGCTGCTCACGCGGCCGTCGCTCGACGAGGTGCACGCGTACCGGCAGCACGTCGACGAAGCGATGCTGCGCGCGTTGGCCGGCGCCGATCCGGCGCTGCTCGAGGCAATCGCGCCCGAGATCGAGCTCGGCCTGCATCACGAGCAGCAGCACCAGGAGCTGATCGTCACGGACATGCTGCATGCGTTCTCGTGCAACCCGCTGAAGCCGGCGTTCCGGCCGCGCAACGGGGCCGACGCGCAAGCCGCGCTGGCCGCGGGCGACGCAGGCCCGTTGCACTGGCTGCACCAGCCGGGCGGGCTCGTCGAGATCGGCCACGACGGCGATGCGTTCTCGTTCGACAACGAACGGCCGCGCCATACGGCGCTCGTACGGCCGTACGAGATCGCGAACCGGCTCGTGACGAATGCGGAATTCGCGGCGTTCGTCGCCGACGGCGGCTACACGCGCCCCGAATACTGGCTGTCCGACGGCTGGGCCACGGTGCAGCGGGAAGGGTGGCAAGGGCCCGCGTATTGGATGCCCGACGACGATGATGCGGCCGCCACGCGCGTACGACGCACGTTCGGCCTGCACGGCGTCGAACCGCTCGCGCCGGACGCACCGGTGTGTCACGTGAGCTTCTACGAAGCGGCCGCGTATGCGGAATGGGCCGGCGCGCGGCTGCCGACCGAGTTCGAATGGGAAGCCGCGTTCGCCGCGGACGGCATCAGGCAGATGCTCGGGCACGTGTGGCAATGGACGCGTTCGTCCTACGAGCCGTATCCGGGCTTTCGGCCGCTCGCGGGTGTCGCGGCCGAATACAACGGCAAGTTCATGGTCGGCCAGCAGGTCCTGCGCGGCAGCAGCATCGCGACGCCGCCCGGGCACGAACGGCCGACGTACCGCAATTTCTTTCCGCCGGCCGCGCGCTGGCAATTCACGGGGGTGCGACTTGCGCGAGACGTCTGACCTCACGGCCACGAGCGGTGGCCAGCAACCCGCCCGCGATTCGCGGCCGAGCGCGTTCGAGCGCGACCTGATCGACGGACTGTCGCGCACGCCGCGCAGCATTTCGCCGAAATACTTCTACGATGCGGCCGGCTCCGCGCTGTTCGACCGCATCTGCGAACTGCCCGAGTACTACCCGACACGCACCGAGCTCGGCATCCTGCGCGATCGCGCGGTGGAGATCGTGCGGCGCGTCGGCCCGCATGCGGACATCGTCGAATTCGGCGCGGGCTCGCTCGAGAAGATCCGCGTGCTGCTCGACGCGTTCGCGGGCAACTACGCGAATGCGCCGGCGCGCTACGTGCCGGTCGACATCTCGGCCGACTACCTGCACGGCGCGGCTGCACGGCTGCGTTCGGCCTATCCGTGGCTCGACGTCGCGCCGATCGCGGCCGACTACACGAAGGCCGAGCAGCTCGCCGAGCTGACCGCGACGCCGCGGCGGCGCATCGGCTTCTTTCCCGGCTCGACGATCGGCAACTTCTCGCCGGAAGAGGCCGACGCGTTCCTGCGCGATGCCGCGCGGCTGCTGCGCGGCGGCGGCTTGCTGGTCGGCACCGATCTCGTGAAGGACGAGCGCACGCTGCATCACGCGTACAACGACGCGCAGGGCGTGACCGCGCAGTTCAACCTGAACCTGCTCGTGCGCGCGAACGCAGAGCTCGGCGCGGACTTCGATCTCGACGCGTTCTCGCATTGCGCGTTCTACGACCGCGAGCGGCAGCGCATCGAGATGCATCTGGTCAGCGGCCTCGCGCAGACGGTGCACGTGCGCGGCCATGCGTTCCGCTTCGAAGCCGGCGAGCGCATCCACACGGAGAACTCGCACAAGTTCACGATCGACGGTTTCCATGCGATCGCGCGCCGCGCAGGATTCGAGCCCGATACCGTGTGGACCGACGCGGACAACCTGTTCAGCGTGCACTGGCTGCGCAGCGTCGACGATATCCGCGCATAACGCGCGCTCCGGCGAACCGCTCGCGCACGGTGCGGGCGGTTCGCACGCCGGGCATACCCGTGCACTCCGTCGCGCTCCGGCGCGTTCCGATCGCCCGGTTTCGTGCCGAAAATCCCCCTTTTTACCGGCTCGATGCGCCGTTGCAACGGTGCTTGGAATGCCCGCTCCCCCTTGTCCTGCAAGGCTTCGAGGATCGCCGTAAACGCCCGTTACCGGTCTCGCATACCCGTTTCACCTGTGTCGGCGCCCCGTACCTAGACTCCGAACCGTATTCACATGAAGCACGACACGTGCAGGGAGTCGCGAGATGAGCAAGAAACTTATTCTCGGTGCAGTTCTCGGTGTAGCGGCGCTGGCAGCCTCGGGCGTCGCATCGGCCCACGTCGATCTGTCGGTCGGCATCGGCGTGCCGGGCGTCTACGCGGCGCCGCCGCCCGTCTACGTGGCTCCGCCTCCGCCGGTCATGTATGCGCCGGTCGGCTATCGCGGCGACGGTTGGCGCGATGGTTGGCGTGGCGATGGCTGGCGTGAGCGCGAATGGCGCGAACACGAGTGGCGTCGCCGTGAATGGCGCGAGCACGAGTGGCGCGATCGCGGCGGCTGGCGCGGCGGCCGCTGGGATTAAGCGGTTCGAATAATCAATACAAGAGGAGTGTGAACGCATGATGCCCATTCGACACATCAGGCTGTGCGCCACCGCCGCCATAGTTGCGCTCGCAACGATCGGCAGCGCGCACGCGGCGGGCTGCATGAAGGGCGCGGTGGTCGGCGGTGTTGCCGGCCACTACGCCGGGCACCACGCCGTCGCCGGTGCGGTCGGCGGCTGTATCGTCGGCCACCACATGGCGAAGAAGCACGCGCAAGAGCAGGCCGCGCAGCACAAGGCCGCCGTGCAGGGCATGCAGCCGGCGCAGTAAGCACAATCGTCAACGGGGCGGCGCTGCGGCGCCGCGCCTGCCTGCTTCCTTTCCCCGTTCACGCATGACAGGATGGCGGCGCCATCCGGATTGATCTGATGAATGCATGCCACGCGCATCGTTACGATCATTTACAACGTGGTGTGGCGCGAATCGTGCGCGTTCCTAGAATGCAATCACACAAACGCGCTCCAGGGAGCACTAGATGAAAACTCAACGATATCTGTCCGTACTGACGGCCGCGTTGCTCGCGCTCGGCACGGTTTCCGCGTATGCGGCCGCCGGCGGCAATGGCGGTGGCAACGGTGGCGGTCATGGCGCAGGCGGTTCCGGCGGTAACGCTGGCGGCATGTCCGGCGGCCATATGAGCAGTTCGGCGCTCAGCAACTCGAACAGCATTCATGCGGGCGACCGCGACAAGGGCCTGGCGCGCGCGGCCGACCGCTCCGATACGATCGCCGATCGCGCCGGCGTGCAGCCAGGCCAGGGTCACACGCACGGGCATACGCACGGCCATACCGCGCATGCGTCGACGTCCACGCATCATTCGCATCGCAACGCATTCGGCCGCACGCTGTAAGCACGGCACGCAAATGTGATGGAAGGGCGCTTCGGCGCCCTTTTTCATTGCGGAAACGCCATGCCGCTGTCGCGCGAAAACATCGTGCCGACCCGATTTGCAACCAGCCGTAACCGCGCCGCAAACGCGCGAGAATACGAATCGCTTTCACGCGGGTAACAAACGGGAAATCGACGCCGGTAGCGGGCATCGCACGGGTGCTGGCGCACGGTCCGATCCACGAAAAACTGCGCGTCGTGAGCCGTTTGCGCGGCAGATCGATCTACTCGCTCTGCGCGACCCTCCGACCCGTTCCTGGAAAAACAAAACCCCACGCTCCGAAAAACGTGGGGTTCGTCAGCAGCCTGGGCGGCTCGTCGCCGCCCTTCGTTTCAGCGCCCGGCGCCCGCCAGCGGCGCCGCGGGTTCGAACAACGCGTCCGCCTGCCTGACGCGCACGAACCGCGCCGCGCCGTCGCCGTCCACCAGTGCACGGAAATGCGCTTCGCCGCACGCGAGCTTCGCGCGCTCGTGCTCGCTCGGCACGTTGCCGTCCGCATTCGGCGTATCGACGACGAAGTACAGCCGCTCGCCGCCGTCCTGTTCCGCGAGCACGGCCCAGTCCGGGTGATAGCTGCCGAGCGGCGTCGGCACGCGGAACCACGCGGGCAGCTTCGCGTACAGCTTCACGCCGTCGTGCGCTTCGAGCGCATCGGCGAACGCGCGCTCCGCGTCCGTCTCGCACACGACCGCTTCGTGGATCGACTTCCGCGCATCGGGCCGCAGGTTGCGCAGATAGCCGGTCAGCGCCTCACTCTCGAACGATTCGAGCGCATGGACGTGGCGCTCGCCGAGCTTGCGGTACGCGATGCCCGCGACGAGCGCGAGCCGCTTGCAGCGGTTGATCGCCTCGGCCGCGACCGCGATGAACTGCTGCGGATTCACGCGGAAATCGTCGAGCCGGCCGCTGTCGGCCAGGATCGTCGCAAGCGAGCGGCGCGTGAGCTGCGTGCGGTCCTGCAGTTCGGTGAGCAGGTCGGGCAGCGGCAGTTCGCCTTCGTCGATCAGCACCGTGCCGGCGCCGGCCACCTCGATCGCCTCGATGCCGGCCTTGCCGATATCGATCTCGGCCTTGCGCCACTGCAGCCGCGCGCGTGCGATGTCCGGCGCGTCGTGCAACGCGGCCGCGCAGTCGCGCACGAGCTTCGCGTTGTCGAACTCGACGCGATACACGGTGCGATGGCGGATGCGATCCCACAGCGCGCGGAAATCCTCGCCGAACACCACGGCCTTGCCCGACGCATCGCGCCGCAGCGCGATCGCGCGGCGCTCGTCCGCGTTGCGCACCGCAAAGCGGCCCGACAGCTTGCGCAGCGTCGCGACGATCGGCGCACGCAGCATCTCGAACGCGTCGGGCAGCACGAGCGCGCTCTGGCGCAGCGCATCCTTCAGCCGGTCGAGCACCTTGCCCTGCGCGTCGACGTAGCCCTGTTCGTGCAGATGGTTCCACAGCACGCGCGACAGCTCGATGCCGAGCGCATGCGCGGGCCCGTCGCCTTCCTGCACGGGCAGCGCCGCGAACTGATGCTCCTCGACGATCCCGAAACGAATGCCCGTGTCGGCCTCGATTTCCTTCTGCAGGTTCTCCGCGAACGACTCGTACCGCTCGGTCGCGATCACGGTGAGCGTGTTCACGCCCGCGTCGCGCACGCGTTCGCCGTCCTGGTCGACGGCGAGGCGCAGCCCGCGGCCGAGCGTCTGGCGGCGCTCGCGTTCGGTCTGGATGTCGCGCAGCGTGCAGATCTGGAACACGTTCGGGTTGTCCCAGCCTTCCTTCAGCGCCGAGTGCGAGAAGATGAACTTCAGCGGCGTGTCGAACGACAGCAGCGCTTCCTTCTCGCGCATGATGAGGCCGTACGCGCGTTCCGCATTCTCGCGGGCCGCGGCGCTGCTCTCGCTCGTGTCGGTCCAGCCGCCCTTGCGGTCGATCGAGAAGTAGCCGTTGTGCGCGCGCCCGACTTCGAGCGCGACGTCGACGCCGTCGAACAGCGCACGGTAGGCCGGCACGCGTGCCGCGCGCGCATATTCCTCTTCGAAGATCAGCGCGTAGTCGCCCTTCACGGGCATCCCGTTCTCGTCGTAGCGGCGATAGCGCTCGACCGAATCGACGAAGAACAGCGACAGCACCTTCACGCCGCGCTCCGCTAGGCGCAGCTCCTTGTCGAGATGCTCGCGGATCGTGCGGCGGATCATCTCGCGCTGCACGGCGAGCGTGTCGATGTCACCGAACGCCTCGCCGAGCGACAGGAACGCCTCGCCTTCCGGATGGCGCAGCTCGACGTATTCGGCGCCCTTCAGCGCATGCACCTCGCCGATCCGCAGCCCCGCGTACAGCGCGCGCTTGGTCAGGCGTTCGAGGTCGTCGCCGTCGGTGACCGACACGATCTGGCGCTTCACGCCGGCCGCCGTCGCGACGTCGAGTTCGACGCGCGCGCTGATCGCGCCGCGCCGGTTCGACACGCCGACGAGCCGCAGGTACGGCTTGTTGTGTGCATCCTCGACGATCGCCGACGCGATCTCGATCTGCTTGACGAGCTTGCGCTCGTACGCGTCGACCGCGTCGAGCCGGTACACCATGTGGTGACGGTCAACGTGCGTCGCCGAATAGCGCAGCGTGCAGAGCGGCGCCATCGCGGCGAGCGCTTCGCGCCCGCGCCCTTCGAGCCCGCCGTCGACGCTCTGCGGCTCGTCGACGATCACGATCGGCCGCGTCGCGCGGATCAGGTCGATCGGCTTCTCGCCGCCGGTCTTCTCGCTGTCCTTGTAGAGGTTGTTGATTTCCTTCTTGTTGATCGCGGCAACCGTCATCACCATGATCTGGATCGCCGCGCTCGCCGCGAAGTGGCGCACCTGGCCGAGCTTCGCGGAGTCGTACAGGAAGTAGTCGTACGGCACGCCCGCGTACAGCGCGCGGAAATGATCCTCGGTGATCGAGAGCGTCTTGTGCACGCCTTCCTTGATCGCGATCGACGGCACGACGATCACGAACTTCGTGAAGCCGTAGCGGCGGTTCAGCTCGAAGATCGTGCGCAGGTACACGTAGGTCTTGCCGGTGCCGGTCTCCATCTCGACGGTGAAGTCGCGCGAGCCGGGCAGGCTGGACGGCGGCAGCCCGCCGCGCAACTGCACGTCGGCGAGATTGCGCGCGAGCGCGTCGTCGGTCAGCGACAGCCGGTTGCCGACGCCCTGTTCGGATACTGCGAAGCCGAGCGAGCCTTGCGCGGCCGCCGTGGTGCCGGGCGCGGCGTTCGCGAGCACGCTGAAGTCGCCGCGATACGATTCCTGGCCGCGAAACAGGTCGCAGACGGCGTCGATCGCGTCGCGCTGGTAGTCGAGATCCGCTTCGAAATGCAGCCGCATCACAGGCTCCGCACGCGCTTCACGCCGTGCTGTTCGAGCAGCGCGGCGAGATTGAGCTTCGCGACGTCGTCGACGAAGCCGCTGTCGCGGAACAGGCATGTCACGTCATGCGACGCGCCGGTCGCGTCGAGCAACCCGACGATACCGTCGGCGAGCGGGCCCGCGTCGTCGCGCGAGATGCGCGCATCGAAGCACGCGACGATCGAGCGGCCGATCAGGTGCACGGCCTTGCCGGCGATCTGGTGATGCTCGACCGGCGTGCACAGGTCGAGGCCGAGCTTCAGCGTCAGCTCGGCAAGCAGGTCGTCCTCGGTGCGGCCGGTCTTCACGTGCTCGACGGACGCGAACAGCGCATGGTCGAAATCGTCGCGGCGCGGGTCCCATTCGATCACGTTGGTCGTGTCGAGCCGGTACACGCGGAAGCCGAGGTCGCCATAGCTTTCCGGATAGTCGCGCGCGACCTGCTGCGCGGCGCGGCGCAGGCGCTCCTTGGTGATTTCGGCGAGCGTCGCGGGCTTCTTCAGCTTCGTGCAGAAATCGGCCGCGCTCTGCTGCGTCTTGTCGCGGCGGTCGAGTGCTTCGGGCAGTTGCACGAGCACGTAGCGGCGTGCGCCGCCGTCGGTCGCGTTCACCTGCATCACCGCGTGGCCGGTCGAGCCGGAGCCCGCGAAGCAGTCGAGCACGATGTCGTCGCCGCGCGTGCACCAGCCGATCACGGCCGCCGCGAAATCGACCGGCTTCGGCTGGTCGAACGGGATCCCGAGCGTCTTCAGCAGCGCGTCGTCGGAGCCCGCGAACGGCAGCACCGACGGCACGTTCTCGTACATGTTCTCGTCGAGGTAGTAGATCCGCTGCGGCTGCGTGGTTTCGTCCGCGCCGAATTCGATCTGGCCGCGCTCGATCAGCGCCTGCATCGTCGCGGGCGGGTTGCGCCAGCCGCGCGCCGGCATCGCGCACGGCTTGCCGGTGACCGGATGGATCAGCGGCGTGAAATACTCTTCCGGCGCCTTCTTCTTGTTCGGCCATGCCATCGACACGAGGCGGTACACGCGCCCATCGGCCGACAGCCGGTCGTACATCACTTCGCCGCCGGACAGGTTGGTCTGCGCCTTCATCCACGCGCGGTATGCCTTCTGCGCGTCCTTCGGGTTGCCGCTGCGGTACACCGCGTCATGCGCGGCGTCGAGCATGCGCTGCGCGTTGCGCTTCGGCCGCTTGAGCGGCGCCTGCTCGAGCAGCGTCTCGGCATTGCGCGCGAACAGCACCAGCGATTCGTGCTGGTACGCGACGCCGCGCGCGTCGCCCTTCGGGTTGCGCTTGTCCCACACGGCGACGCCGAGCTCGTTCTCCTCGCCGAAAATCTCGCGCAGCATCAGCACCAGCGCATGCACTTCGTGCTCGTCGATGTGCACGGCGATCAGCCCTTCGTCGGACAACAGCGCGTGCGCGAGCTTCAGGCGCGGATACATCATGTTCAGCCAGTCGGTGTGGAACCGGCCGTTCGCCTCGGTGTTGGTGCTGCGCTTCGCGCCGCCCTGGGTCTGCCCGGTCATCGCCAGGTAGTGGCGGATACTGTCGCTGAAGTCGTCCGGATAGACGAAATCGCTGCCCGTGTTGTACGGCGGGTCGATGTAGACGAGCTTCACCTTGCCCGCGTAGCTCTTGTGCAGCAGCTTCATCACGTCGAGGTTGTCGCCCTCGATCACGAGATGGCGCGTGTCGTCCCACGCGACGCTGTCGTCGGGGCAGGGGCGCAGCGTGCCCGTCGACGGCGTCAGCGCGGCCTGGCGCGCGCTGCGCTTGCCGTGCCAGTGGAAGCCGTAGCGCTCGTCGGCGTCGCCGACCGTGCGCTCGCCGATCAGCGCCTTCAGCACGTCGACGTCGACCGACGCGCCGTCGGGGCCTTCGGTCACGAGTTCGGGGAACAGCGCCTTCAGGCGCGCGACGTTGTCGGCGGTGAAATCCGTCGACATCGCCTGCGGGCTGGCCGCATCGAGTTTCTGCATCGTCTTTTCCATCGGAGCCCGGCCGCGCGCGCCAGGACGTCGGGCGCGCTCACGGCACCGGCGGCAATGGCCGCCCGGGCAAACCCGAAACGCTAGCGAGTCGGTCGGCGCAGGTCAAGCGCCGATGTGGGCCGGGCGTGCGCGCATCGGCCGCGATCGCCCGCCGGACGGGCCGCAAGCGGGTTCGGGCCGGTTGTCGCGCGGTCGGCCGACGGCCGCTTCGCGGGCGTCGAGCGGCACCGCGGAAAGGACGAAAAAAGGGCACGGTCGGCGCAAAGCGCCGGCGTGCCCGCATGGAGAAGAATCCCGGACGGAGGGAACGGCGGGGCGCGATGGGCCCCGCTTCCGGTCAAAAACGCGTACGGATGCCCGAAGTCAGTTCGAGCTGGTTCTTCGCGCCGAACGTCGACGCCGCCGTGTAGCCGCCATGCAGCTTCATGTAGTCGCCGGCCAGGTACACCTCGGTGCGCTTGCTCAGGTGATAGAACACCGACCCGTAGATCGTCTCCTTGAAGCCGTTGGCGACGCCGTTGGTCAGGCTGAACGCGCCGAGGTTCGCGTTCGGCGTGAAGCCGTCCGCGTTGTTCGCGGCGTTCTTGATGCGCATCTGCTGGTAGCCGAGCTCGTAGTCGAGCGCGCCCTTCGGCGCGATCTTCATCGACACCGTCCACGAATCGTCGTGGCGCTGGCCGAGCGAGCCCTGGTCGCCGTTGTAGCGGAAGTAGCCGGCATTCAGGCGCACGATGTCGAACGTGTAGTTGCCGCCGACCGAGAACGTCTGGTTCCTGAAGCCGCCGTGGTTCACGTGGTTGTAGAAGCCCGACACGTTGAACGGGCCGCCGTTGTAACCGAGCGCGACCTGGTACGCGGAGCCGGTCGCGAACTGCGTCGAGTTGCTGAACTGGTAGCCGGCGCTCGCGAAGATGCCGTTGCCGAACAGCTTCTTCCACGCGATGCCGTTGTTGTAGCGCGTGCCGGTCGGGCCGGCCGCATAGAAGATCATCTGCTTGAAGTTGTTCGAGTTGGTCCAGCCGCCTTCCTCGGTCGACAGCTTCGCGGAGCCATACGGGTCGCCGTAGATCGCCGCCGAGTCGCGTGCGATGGTGTTCTGGAAGCCGGCCGTCAGCTTGCCGAAGCGTTCGTCCTCGACACCGACCCACGCGTCGCGGTCGAAAATCTGGCCTTCGTCTTCCATCTGGCCGTTCGCGACCACGAATTCGCTTTCGAGGCGGAAGATGATCTTCGTGCCGCCGCCGATGTCTTCGGCGCCTCGCAGGCCCCAGCGGCTGCCGCTGAACCACGGCTCGCCTTCGTTGCCCATGCCGATCACGTGCTTGCCGTTCGCGTCGGCATGGGTCCGGTAGGTCGGAAAGCTCAGGTCCATCAGGCCGTAGAGCTGCACGCTCGACTGCGCATGCGCGTGGGTGCCGGCGCACAGGCCTGCCGCCGCGATGGAAAGGGCAAGGGTTTTTCGTTTCAAGATCGTCTCCTCCGAGCTGCCGCATTGAAATCTGGTCGTTGGCAGTACGCAATGTATGCCGACTCTTGCCGGCCACTGCGAGAGGGCCGACGCGTAGCATCGTAGAGGGTGCAATCCTTCACGACGCTTTCCCCGACGCAAGAATCGGATCGGTGAAAACACCGAACGCGCAACAATCGCGGATGGTGCAGGCGTGCGGACGCGCGCCCGCCGGGTTTCCGGAGACGTTTCGTGATACGAATCGATGTTCGGGGGCGAGGAGGAACGCCCGTCAGTCGTGCGCGCTTTTCGCGCGCAGGATGTAACCGAGCCCGCGCAGCGTGATGATCTCCGCCGTGCTGCCCGCGAGATGCTTGCGCAGCCGGTGGATATAGATGTCGATCGCGTCGGCGCTCGGCTCGTCGTCGAGCGCGAACACGCTGTCCATCAGCCGTGCCTTCGACACCGTCTTGTTCTGCTGCAGCATCAGCGTTTCGAGGATCGCGTGCTCGCGGCGGCGCAGCGCGAGCACCGTTTCGCCGCAGCGGAATTCGCGCGTGCCGAACGCATAGACGAGATCGCCGCACACGAGCTGCGTCGTGCCGACGCCGGCCTGCCGGCGGATCAGCGCGCGAATCCGCGCAACCAGCTCGCGCGACTCGAACGGCTTCACCACGTAATCGTCGGCGCCCGCGCCGAAGCAGTCGACCTTGTCGTCGACCGAGCCGTGCGCGGTCAGCATCAGCACCGGAACGTTGTCGTTGCGGCGCCGCAGCCGCGCGAGCACTTCCTTGCCGCTGATGCCGGGCAGGCGCATGTCGAGCAGCACCGCGTCGTAGCGTTCGGTCTTCAGTACCGTGTCGGCGCGTTCGCCGTCGCCGACGCTGTCGACCGCGAAATCCTCGCCGCGCAGCAGGTTCACGATCCAGTGCGCGAGTTCGGCGTTGTCTTCGACCAGCAGGAGTTTCATGGGGACATCTCGTCAATCATAGGCGGGCAGCCGCACAGTCACGACAATACCGCGATTGCCGGGCCCCGGCGCGAGCGACACGCTGCCGCCGTGCGCCTGCGCGATCTCGCGGACGATCGCGAGCCCGAGGCCCGAGCCCTCGGTGTCGGCCGACACGCGGTAGAACCGCTTGAACACGTGCGGCCGCGCCTCGGCCGGAATGCCGGGGCCGTTGTCGATCACGTCGAGCACGATCGCGTCGCCGTCGCGCCGCGCGGCGACCGTCACGCAGCCGCCCGGCTGCGTGTAGCGCACCGCGTTGTCGACGAGGTTCATCACCAGCGCGGTCAGCAGGCTGTCGCTGCCCGCGACGTCGAGCCGCTCGCCGAGATCGGCGCCGAGGTCGATGTCGCGCCGCTGCGCGAGCACGATCGTTTCCTCGAGCACGCTCGACACCACGGCCGCGAGATCGACGCGATGGGTCAAGAGCGTCGGCGGCGTCGCTTCCGCATGCGCGAGCAGCAGCAGCTTGTCGGTCACGTCGGCCATCTTGCGGCTGCTGCGCTGCATGCTGTCGAGCACCGACGCGAGTTCCGGATCGCCGTTGCCGCGCCGCTGCGCGTACTGGATCTGCGTGTCGAGCACCGCGATCGGCGTGCGCAGCTGGTGCGCGGCGTCCGCGATGAAGCGGCGCTGCGTGGCCGTATGCGTGTTGAGCCGCGCGATGCACTGGTTGATCGCGTCGACGATCGGCCGCAGCTCGTGCTGCAGCCGCTCGGGGCGGATCGGCTCCAGCTCCATCGGCCCGCGGTCGGCCACGTCGTCCTTTAATTTCATCAGCGGGCGCAGCTCGAAGGTGAGGCCGAGGTAGACGAGCACCACCGCGAGCATCAGCATCAGCGACAGGCGCACGAGCTGCGGCCGCCAGATCGTGGCGACCATCGCGTTGCGCGAGCGGGTCGTTTTCGCGACGACGACCGTGACCGTCTCGATCTGCCCCTCGTCGTAAAGCTGGCGATCGTAGGCCACCGCGCGCAGCGGCACGCCGTCGAGCGTCGTGTCGTACAGCGTCGGCTCGATGCCGTGCCGCGCGGGCACGTCGAGCGCCGGCGTGCCTGCGAGCAGGCGGTCATGGCCGTCGATCACCTTGTAGAACACCGAATCCTGCGACGGCGATTCGAAGATCTCCAGCGCGGCCGGCGGCACGTCGGCGACCGGCAGCCCGTTGCGCCATTCGACGTCCTCGCCGATCGTGCGCGCGGACGCGACGAGTGCGCTGTCCTGCACGAGCCCGGCCGTGGTCCGCGCGGTGTCGTACGACATCGCGCCGGCGATCAGCACGAATACCGCGAGCGGCAGCAGCAGCCACCACAGCAGCCGCCCGCGCAGGCTGTGCGCCATCCCGTTGCGCTCCTTCTCCGAAATGCCGAACCGCGCCGGGGTCGCCGGCGCGGTCGGGAGTGTCATGTCAGGCGTCCGGACGCCGCGTTCAGAACGCCGCGGGGCGCCACTTCAAGAGCCGCTTCTCGAGCCAGGTCAGCAGGTAGTCGGCGGCCAGCGCGACCACGGCCAGCACGATCATCGCCGCGAACACGCCGCTCGCGTTGAACGCGCCCTGGGCGGTGGAGATTAGCAGGCCGATGCCCTGCTTGGAACCCAGGAATTCGCCGACGACCGCACCGACCAGCGCGAAACCGAAGCTCACGTGCAGGCTCGCGAGAATCCAGCTCAGCGCGGACGGGATCACGACCGCCGTGGTGATCTGCCGGCGCGACGCGCCGAGGATCTGTGCGTTCGCGATCAGGTAGCGGTCGGCTTCGCGCACGCCCTGGAACGCATTGCCGAACACGACGAAGAACACCATCACGACGGCCAGCGCGATCTTCGACGCCATCCCGAGGCCGAGCGCGATCACGAAGATCGAGCCGAGCACGACGCGCGGAATCGAGTTCGCGATCTGGATGTAGAGGCCGAACACGTCGGCCATCAGCTTGTTGCGGCCGAGCACGATCCCGCAGATCACGCCGGCGACCGAGCCGATCACGAAGCCGATGCCGGTTTCCTCGAGCGTGACCCATACCTGCGTGAGCAGGGGGCCCTGCGACGTGCCGTTCACGAACCAGTCCTGGAGCTGCGCGAAGATCAGCGACGGCATCGAGAAGAAGAACGGATCGATCCACTTGAGCCGTGCGGCGAGTTCCCACCCGCCCAGCACGAGCACGAGCACGGCGATCCGCAGCGTGACGATCAGGTTGCGCCGGCGGCGCAGCCGGCGTTGCGCGGCGCGCTCGTCGTCCTCGAGCGTCGTCGCCGGAAGGGCGGTGGGGGGAAGCGTCATGTCGGTCATGCTCCTGTCCTTGCTGTTCTTGCCGTGCGGCGTATGCGTCAGCCGATCTGCACTTCTTCGCGCAGGTCGTGCCAGATGTCCTTGGAAATTTCGATGAAGCGCGTGTCGTAGCGAATCTCCGACGTGACGCGCGGGCGCGGCAGGTCGATCTCGTACACGTGCTTGAGCGTCGCGGGGCGCGCGGTCAGCACGAACACGCGGTCGGCGAGCGCGATCGCCTCCTCGAGGTCATGCGTGACGAACACGACCGAGCCCTTGTTCGCGGACCAGAGCTGCAGCAGCTCGTCCTGCATCAGCGTGCGGGTCTGCATGTCGAGCGCGGAGAACGGCTCGTCCATCAGCAGGATTTCCGGCTGGTTGATGAAGGTCTGCGCCAGTGCGACGCGCTTCCTCATCCCGCCCGAGAGCTGGTGCGGGTAATGCTTCGTGAACTTGTCGAGGCCGACCTTGCGGATCCATTCCTCGGCCTGCGCATACGCGACGTCCTTCGAGCGGCCGCGGAACAGCGGGCCCGCCGCGACGTTGTCGATCACGTTGCGCCACGGGAACACGGCGTCGGCCTGGAACACGAAGCCGATGCGCGGGTCGATCCCGTCGACCGGGCGGCCCATCACGCGCACTTCACCCGACACGGGCTTGAGCAGCCCGGTGATCAGGTTGAGCGTCGTCGACTTGCCGCAGCCGGTCGGCCCGACGATCGCGATGAACTCGCCGCGCGCGACGCTCATGCTGAAGTCGCGCAGCGCGACGGTGGCCTTGCCTTCCGGCGAAATGAAGCGGCACGACACGTTGCGAAACTCGATCGCCGGTGTGCTCGGGGAGACTGCCTGGGTCATCGCATTCGTCCTGCGGGTGAAGAGGGCGTCGCATCGTGACGCAACGCCGGGCCGGTCAACCGGGCCGGAACGGGGAACGCACGGCGGCGGGATCGCCGCCGCCGGCGCCTGACCGATATCGATTACTTCGCGTTCACGAAATCGTTCGTGTAGGTGCGCGCCAGGTCGATGTGCTTGCCCTTCACCGACGGGTTGAACGCCGACAGCACCTTCAGCACCGTCGCCGGGCCGTCGGCCGGCATCTTCGCGTCGGCGGTGAACATCGGCAGTGACGCCTTCAGCGCGCTCACGTACAGCGCCTTGTCCTTCTGGTAGTCGGCCGGCATCTTCGCGGCGATCTCCTCGGCGCTGTGCGTGTGGATGAACTGCATCGTCTTCGCGAACGCGTGCGCGAGCTTGGTGGCTTCCGCCTTGTGCGAATCGGCCCATGCCGACTGCACGTACAGGCTCGCGGCCGGGTAGGTGCCGCCGAGCGCGGCGCGCGTGCCTTCCAGCGTGCGCATGTCGACCAGCACCTTCGCGTCGCCCATCTTCTCGAGCGCGGACACGGTCGGCTCGGTCGTCATCCCGGCGTCGATGCGGCCCTGCTTGATCGCGGCGATGAAGCTCGCGTCGGCGCCGACCGGCAGCATCGTGTACTGCGTCGACGGCACGCCGTGTGCAAGCGCGAGGTATTGCGTGAGGAAGCTCGTCGACGAGCCGAGGCCCGTCACGCCGAGCGTCTTGCCCTTCGCGTCGGCCATCGACTTGAAGGTCGGCGCGGCCTTGGTCGACACCATCTCGACTTCGCCCGGCACCTGGCCGAACACGGCGATCGCCTTCACGTCCTTGCCCTTGCTCTGCAGGTCGATCGTGTGATCGTAGAAGCCGACGACGCCCTGCACGGCGCCCGCGAGCAGCTCGTTCTCGGCGTCGACGCCGGCCGGCTGCGACAGCAGCTCGACGTCGAGCCCTTCGGCCTTGAAGTAGCCGAGCTCTTGCGTGAGCCGCGCGGGCAGGTAGATCAGCTTCGCGATCCCGCCGACCATGATCGTGACCTTGCCGCCGTCGTCGGCGGCGAAGGCGGGGTGCGCGGCGAGCGCGCAGGTGAGGCCGGCTGCAACGGCGAGGGTGCGCAGGGTGGGTCGCATCGGGTCGTCTCCGTTCGTTGTATTCGTATGGCGCGATGCTTGCTGCATCGTCACGACGAGTATAGGGACGCGAAACCTTCTGCAACCTTTCGCGGGGAGGCGGTTCGTTTAGGGGTTTTCCACGAATCCGGCGCGAATGCTCGACGAGCGTACTTCCGGCCGAATCACGCCGCGGGTCGGAATGACAACGGGCCTGTCAAATGCCGGTTTCTCGCCATTACGCTTCGGCATATACGAACAGAGTCATCCATTGCGCGCAGACCAATCACGGAAACATGGCATTTCGACAATATCGTCGGTCGACAGGAAGCATCGCGTTGCGCAGTGTTCCGACTGTGATTTTTCCTTGATCGATTCGGAACAGGTTCCGAATCGATATTTCATGTTGACCATCCAATGAATCCAACCACCATCGCCATTGCCGACGACCATCCGGTCGTGATCGAAATGCTCAAGCGTCTGCCGCAGTGGGGGTCGGAATTCCTCATTTCACATTGCTGCAATAGCGGGATGGAGTTGATCGACGCATTGACGCGCTCGCCGGTCGATCTCGTCGTCATCGACTATTCGATGAACCGGGGCGATAAACCGATCGATGGCCTGAGGCTGCTGCGCAGGCTACATGACGTCGCGCCTGGTGCGCAATGCGTGATGCTGACCGCGCAGAAAAATCCGAGCGTCTTCGCGGCTGCACTGCAACTGGGTGTGAAAGCCATTGTCAGCAAGGAAGACGGGATTGACGAGATCGTGCATGCGTGCCGGCATGTGCGCGCCGGCCGAACGCGGTATTTTTCCCCGACGGTTCGCGCGATCGTTGAGCAATCCGGCACGATCAGCCGCGACTCCCACGCAAAGCTGACACAAAGGGAACTTGACGTCGTGCGCCTGTTCGCGTTGGGCTACTCGCTCGCGAGCATCGCAAAAAAGCTCGGCCGCTCGGTCAGTACCGTGTCGACACAGAAATACACGGCGATGAAAAAGCTGCAGGCCGATACGAATATCAACCTGATCCGCTACGCGTACGAAAGTGGGCTGATTTGACGAAGTGCAATGCCGTACTGCCGGCAGGTGATCGTGAACGTCGCCGTGCCTTCGGCGCGACCTGTCAAAATTGCAAGGTTCTGAACGGGAATCAAAAATATTCGACAACGCGACCGACTCGCCGATTTCTCACGGCGTGTGTGCGGGCACTCTTCATATCCAGCGCATCCATCAAATACAAATTCATCGATAACTTCACGAGAGTATTGATCATGACTTTCATCGCAAGATTAATGAACACAATTCTCTCGATTATTGCGATTAATTTTATAAATATCGAATTTATGATCCTGCCGGTGGGAGCGGCGTCTACACTGTTGACCACAGCGATAGGTGTCGCATTAAGCGAGTCGTTTTTTTATATTTTCCGAAGGAGATGATCAAAGCGCATATTCCGTCCGACGGTGAACGATTGCTGGTCGCGGGCGCCGGCAACCCGCCGGCAACCGTTTGGGAACCGTAGTGGGTAGTCTGCAACGCTCCGTTGCATCCGGTGTGCGACGTCGGCCCGGTCGTCCATGGATTTCAACGTCCACCTGATCCGTTACGCGTACGAAAACGGATTGATCTGACCGCTCGCGCGCTATTTGTAGCTGATCGTAAAGGTCGCCGTGCCATTGGCGGTGCCTGGGCGAGTACCGGATTTCGTCTGGTAATAGCGCGCCGCCAGCGGTACCGACAGCGTGCTCGCGGGTGGCGCATCCGTCACCTTCCACGGCTTGCCGAGCGACACCGGGTTGCCGTCGCCCTTGAGCAGCTGGATGCCGACGCCTTGCGCCGTACTCGACGACGACAGCGACAGGATGCCGCTGGATGCGTCGTCCGCGTTGCCGTCGAGCGTCAGGTGGACCGCGAAACTGCCGGCGACTTGGGCATCGCACTTCAGGCCGATCGCGAAGGCTTTCGACGTGGACGTCGTGCCGATGCCGGAACCCAGTCCCGACGATTTGCTGAGCTTGTGGGTGCCGAGATCCACGGCCACCTGCGTGGTCGACGGCGCGCAGGTGGCTGCCTGGAACGAGATGTTCTTGAAGCCGTAGGTGACGTAGCGGGCCGCTTTCGAATAGTCCTTGTTCGGGCCGCCGATCAGCGCCGTCAGCACCGACAGGACCGGAAACGTCTTCGGCGTGGACGGCGTCGGCCCGATCTTCACCAGCTCGACGTCGATCGTCGCGGAAACGGTCGTCGGCGTCAGCGGCGAACTGATGATCTTCCCCATCGGAAACGATGCGTCCCCGGTGCCGCGATTGCCGTTATAGGTCACGTACAAGCCGAGACCGTTCGCCGTCAGGTCGGGGTCGGCCATCCATCGATAGAGCGTCGCCTCGAAGTTCGCCGATGCAAGGGTCTTCATGCAGGACGCCTTGATCTCGATGCCGGTTTTGCTCCAGAGCACCGTGCCGATCGGCGCATCGGCCGCGATCCTGAACGGATCGGGCAGCGTGCCGAGTTCCGCCGTACTTGCGTTCTGGCAATTCGCGGCCGCCTGCGCGGTGCCCGCACCCGCCGCGCAGGCCAGCAGGACCGCCGTGCAAGCCAGCCTGATGCGATGGATGGGTGTGTTCCAGTCGTTCATGTGCGATTTCATCCGAGGTTGTCGTGCGCGCGTGCAGGGCGCCGTCATGCAGGCGGGGCCGCGTGCCGCGGCGCATCGCCGGGACCGGGCGGCCGCGCGTCGAATTCGCACGGGGCGTCGACGCGCTGGATGGCGGCCTGCCGCGCGCCGGCGTCGAGCGGCGGCAACGCCACGCGGATCGAACATTGCCACGAGTCGGCGTGCCCCCATTTCACCGTCAGCTTTTCGTCCGGTCCCGCGACGCGCGCATAAATCTGGCCGCCCTGCGACACCACGCCGACGTTGTTGCCGCGCGCGTCGAATACCGGCGCGCCGAACGGCAATTCCCGGCCGGTCGGCGTCGACGCATGAATCAGCAGCGCACGCCCCTTCACGGTCGGGTAGCGCAGCATCACGACGGCGCCCTGACGCGGCGCTACCTGCAGGCTCGTCGTCTGCAGCTCGACGTCGGCGGGCAGGCCGCGCGGGTCGATCTCGATCTGGTTGACCCGGTACGGATTCAGGTACGGCACGACCGCGTAGCCGCGCCCGTCGAGCGCGACGCCGCCGTATCCGACCACCCTGGCGCCACCCGCCGCCGGCGCCGCGACGACGGCAACCGTGTCGGCCGCATAGGGGGACGCCGTTATGCCACCCGGATGCGCGACGATCGCGCCGCTCAATCCTACCGAGCCCGACCCGTAGCGATCGCCCTTGGCGAACGCGCCCTGAACCGTCGTGTACGGCGTGCGGTACTGGCCGGACACGCTGCCCGAATACGTCGCACCCGCGTCGCGCGACGCGGAAACCGAATAGCTGCCCTGGTTCTGCGTACCGACGAAGCCGCTCGCCGTCATCATCGACGTGACCCCGCGCACGCTGTCGTGCGCGACGTTCGCACTTGCGCGCGGCGCTTGTGCCGAGCGACCGAGCGGCAGCGACACGGTCAGCATGTACTGCGTATCGACGTCGCCGCCGATCGCGCGGGCGCGGTTGACCGAGATGCTGTAGTCGACGACGCGGAAACGGTTGCTGTAGCCGATCTGGAATTGCGTGTCGGTGCCGCGGCGCTCCCAGTAATTCTGCGTGTACGCGCTCACGAACAACTGGCCGCCGTTGTCGCCGAACCGCTGCGATGCGGTGACCGATACCCGGTTGCGCGCGCGCCAGAGCGGCTGTGCAGTGAGGCCTGTCGCGTTGCGCCTGGCGTTGTCGACATAGGCGAGCGCGTTGTCGAGATCGAGATAGCCGGACGACGAGAAGCGATACGCTGCCACCGACAGGTTGCTGTTCGTCGCTTCCAGCGTCTTGCTGTACGTGATGCGCACGCTCGCGCCGCTTGCCCGCCGGCCGTTCGACGATGTGAATGCGCCCGACACGTCGAGCGCCATCGCGCCGATCGGCGTGTTGAACGCACCGCCGACGAGCAGGTTCTGGTAGTCCTCGTTCGCGAGCACGCCGCCATACAGCGTCAGCAGGTTGGACACGCCACGCGCGTAGGTCGCCTGCACGATGTGCGGCGTATACGACAGATTCCTCTTGCGCACCACGCCCGCGACGAAACCGAACCGGTTCATGCCGGGCCGCAGCGATTGCACGACCGATGCGTACGGCACCTTGAATACCCGCTCGCTGCCGTCCGATTCGGTGACGGTCACGTCGAGATCGCCGCCGTAACCGGTCGGATAGAGGTCGTCGATCACGAACTGGCCGGGCGGCACGGTCGTTTCGTAGATGACCGCGCCGCTCTGGCGCACGGTCACACGCGCATTCGAATTCGCGATACCGCGAACGACCGGTGCATAGCCGCGACGGGAATCGGGCCACATGCGATCGTCGTTGGCGATCTGCACGCCGCGAAACGGAAACGTATCGAACAGCTCGCCGGACGTGTTCGCGTCGCCGAGCCTGACGCGCGCCTTGAGCGCCGTCAGGTCGCGTTGAACGTAGGTGTTCGCGATGCTGTAGTGCTGGCCGCCGCGATTCTGCCAGTTCAGCGCGCCGTCGTGACGGAAGTACCATCCGCCCGCATTGATGCCGGCGTTCAGTCCGACGTATGCCGCACTGTCGCTCCGGCCGTTCGCGACGTTTCCGTAGAGATTCGCGCTGTAGCTGACGAATCCCGCGGTCACGCCGCTGTCCCACATCGACGGATCGACGTAGCCGCGGGCCGTGCGGCGCAACAGCGCTTGCGGGACATGGATGTCGAGGCGCGCCGAGCCGGCGTCGAACGACGCCGACGCGCCCGGCAGCAGCGAATCGAACGATTCGCACGCGGCGGGATCGGCGAGCGGCGCGAGCGCTTCGGGCGCGATCCGGCTCGTATCCGCGTTGATCCTGTCGAGCATGCGGCGGCTGAAGCACACTTGCGGGCCGTTTGCGCCCGATTCGCGCACGGTGACGTCGTCGCGGCCGAGCAGCGCCCCGTTCAGGTACACGTCGGCCCGGTATTCGCCGGGCCAGACCGGGTTGCCCTTCTCGAAACGGGACAGGTCGATTCCGCTGTCCGGCGACGTCAGCACGAAGTCCGGGTCGAACTGCAGCGTCCGGGACGGCAGCCCGTCCCCCCGGCCCGGCCCGCCGATCCGGGGCTGCGGATCGGCGGGCGCAAGCTCGCTCGCCGCTGCGCCGAGCGGCAGCGCCGACCAGGCGAGCAACGCCGTCGCGTACGAGCGCCGGAGCACGAGCGCCGGCCGACCGGTGCGCGGACCGGATGCGGGATGGATGCATTTCATGGGCTTCGTTTCGAATGCTCGAATTGGACGGATCGCCGACGTGCCGCGGGCTCGGTCTGAATCCGACCCGCGTCGCCCGGCAACGCGCGCAGGCGGCTCGAATGCCGAGGTCGAATCAAGGCGTGGCCTCGAGCACCGCCGGCCATTTCACGTCGGTGCCGAAGTCGTTGATCGTCGAATAGTCGAGCTTTGTGCCGGCCGGGAGGCTCGGCAGCGGCATGTTCAGCGCAAACAGACGGTCGGCAGCGGGCGCGATCATCGCGCCGTCGTCGATCGTGTACGTGCGGCCGTCGTGCACGACTTGCGCCGACAGCACGGTGACGTTGAACGGCGACGAATTGGTCGCGCGCAGCAGATGGCCTTTGCCGCCGTCCGGCGCGGGCGCGAGTGACCATTTCACGCCTTTGGCCGCCTCGACCGCCCCATCGGCGTCGAGGCCGGCCGGCCGGAAGAACACCTTGATTCGCGAACGGAACGCGAGCTGCAGCATGGTCGTCGACGGCTGATCGGCGGTTTTCGGCGGAATGTCGAGTACGTTCAGCCAGAACACGGATTCCCGGTCTTGCGGCAGCGGATCGCCGGTATAGACGATCCGCAACGTCTGTCCCTTGCCCGGGTCGACGCGAAAGATCGGCGGCATCAACACGAAAGGCACCTTGGCCGTGCCCGGGCGCGAGCGCGGGTCGCCGTCGTCGAGCCATGCCTGCACGAGCGCCGGATCGGTGCCGACGTTGTCGATCTTGGCGGTGATCTCCCGATCGCCGGCCGGATAGACGAGGCGCGTGCCGGAAATGATCACGCCCGCGATGCCGTGCTGTACGGTGCAGGCCAGCACGACGCATACGCAGATCGGCAACCGGCGGAAGAGAAACGAGAGGAGCGAGTACATCGTTCGATGAAGAGGGAAGGGGAAGGCCGCGCGACGGGACGCTTCCCCGGAGCGGCGGTACCGCAGGCCGGAATGGCCCGCGTCGCGCGAGTCGTCGATGCCGGCCGTACGAGACGGCCGGCATGACGGCTTACAGATAGTCGATCGAATACGTGACCGACGTGCTTACACTGCCGGCCGTCGCCGCGCCGAGCGAGTAGTACTGCGCGCCATAGACCATCGAGGCTGCGTTGTTGACGAGGTCGACCGGACGACCGTTGCGCTGGCTGACGTCACCGGCCTTCAGCGCTTTGCCGTCCATGTCGAGAAGCTGCACGGCGACGTTGGTCGCGGCGTTGGTCAGTGCGCGGTTGTAGAGCGTGCCGTCCCCGCCGTTGACGTTCGGGCCGGCCTCGAAGAACGCGCGCACCGATTTGCCCGCGTTCGTACAGTTGCTGAGCGCGATGGTGAAGTTCGTCGCACCCGTTACCGCGCCCTTCGACGCCAGCGAAGCTGCGCCCACGCTCGGAAGCTGGACCGTACCGTTGTTGTCGGCATCGTTGACCTTGATGGTGCAGCTGGCGCCGCTCAGCGCACCCGTGATGTTCACGGTGCCGTCGTATGCATGCGCCGCGAGCGGCATGAACGACATCGCCGACGCCGTTGCTGAGGCCAATAGAATTTTCTTCATCATGATCCGGTATCCTTTTTAATCGCTCAAAAATTCCCACCGGGCACGCAAGCGTGTCGGGAGGGATAAAATTAACTTGCTCGATTCGTTCCGACTATCGCAATCCATCCAAAAACGGCTCCCGTTCACGATCCCGTTGGCCGATGCGGGCCGCGGGGTCGAGTGGCGTGCCGAAGCGACCGAAGCAATCGGCACGCATGTCGTCCGGATGGCGAGTCGTCGCACCGAACGCTTGCCTATCGGCCGGTCGGGCGAGCCGCGGCGGCGAGGACGGCGAGGACCGACACAGTCGCCGCGGCCGCGATTGCGACGCCTGTCGCGAAGACGACCTTGCCGAGCGTCTCGACGGCGCCCGTCTGGGTGTTGTCCGAAGGAAACGGATTGACCCAGGGTTCGCGCGGCGCGGCCGGCTTGAACAGGCTGTTGATCCAGTCGGCGATGGCGCCGCCCGAAACGGTCGCGAGTTCCATCTTGCTGATTTCACGCATGATTCACCTTCTGACGAAATCGGATTGGCATGGCCGGCATCGCGTCGCGCGTGCCGGCCCGTGCTATGACGGCAGCAGGCGCCGCCGGAACGGCGCCCCCGCCTCGCATTACTTCGGTGCCGGCAGGTTCGGGTCGAACAGGCCTTCCATCACGCGGTTGAAGACCTTGAGCGTCTGCTGTGCCCCATTGACCCAGCCGTAGATCTTGCCGCCGACCAGGCCCAGGCCGGCGCCGACGAGCAGGCCGACACCGGCGCTGAGGATGCCTGCGCCCAGGATGCCGCCGGTGCTGCCGCCGGTTGCGGCCCCCTTGAAGCCGCCGGCAACCAGACCTGCAACGCCGCCCAGCACCCCCGCCCCCAGGTTGCCGAAAAGGCCGCCGCTTACTTCATTCAATTCCATCGTGGTCAACTCGCGCATTTGAAGTTCTCCCTACAGTTACGCACTGCCGATCGTCGAAAGCCGGATCGGCATCGGCTCTCCCGTCGCGCATCGCGCGCGACGGGCACTCCACTTGCGGCGGCGCTAGGCGGCCGCCGGATCGAACCGCGCGTCGACGCCCATTTCGCGTGCGCTGCCTCGCGCGAGTTCGACGACGCGATCCGCGCTCCGGATCGTCTCCGGCCGGTGCGCGATGATGATCCGCGTGATGTTCATCGCGCGCACCGCGTCGTTGATCAGCCGCTCGCGTTCGACGTCGAGATGGCTGGTCGCCTCGTCGAGCACGAGAATCGCGGGTTTCCGGTAGAACGCGCGGGCGAGCAGCACGCGCTGGCACTGGCCGCCTGACAGCGACGAACCCATGTCGCCGACGAGGCTCTGATAGCCCATCGGCATCGCCGCGATGTCGTCGTGGATCTGTGCGAGCCGCGCGGCTTCCTCGATGCGCGCCTGGTCGGGCTGCGGATCGAAGAAGCCGATGTTGTCGGCGATCGAGCCGGCGAACAGGATGTCGTCCTGCATCACGCAGCCGATCAGCTCGCGGTGCTGATGGAGCCCGAGCTTGCGGATGTCGATGCCGTCGACGCGCACGCTGCCGTGCTCGGGCGTCAGCAGGCCGAGCAGCACCTTCGCCATCGTGGTCTTGCCCTGGCCCGACGGGCCGACGAGCGCGACCGATTCGCCCGGCGCGATCGAGAACGAGCAGCCGTCGAGCACCCACGGTTCGGTCTCCGTGTAGCGAAAGCGCACGTCGCGCACGTCGATCGCGGGCGCCGCCGCGTGGCCGCCCGCCGCCGGCGCGCGCGCGGCCTTCGCTTCCATGTCGGATTCGGCGTCGGTCAGCACGATATCGGCGAGCCGCTCGCCGTGCAGCCGCAGCATCCGGAAATCGATCACCGTGCCGATCAGGCCCGCGCCGCGCGCCATGAACTGATCGGCAAAACTGACGAACGCGACCAGCATCCCCGCCGAGAACTGCCCGTCGATCACCTGTTTCGCGGCCAGCCACACGAGCGCCACGCGGCCCGCGCCGGAGATCACGCCCTGCAGCGTCGAGAAGCCGATCGACAACCGCTGGATCACGACGTTCTTGTTGGTGGTCTCGACCACGGCATTCGCATAGGTCGCCACGCGCGCCTCCTGCTTGTTCGCGAGCTTGATCGCCTGCACGCCGCGGATCGACTCGAGCAGGTTCGATTCCGCGCGGGCCGCGTACACGATGTGTTCCTCGTTCGCCTGCCGGAACGGCCGGTACGCAAGCCAGCGGATCGCGCCGTACGCGGCGAACAGCCCGAGCACGAGCCACGTGAGCGTCGGGCTGTAGACGAACAGCATCGCGAGCGTGACGATTGCCATCGCGCCGTCGAGCAGCGCGCCGACGAATTGCGTCGTGAGCGTGCCCTGGATCGTGCCGATCGCGCCGAACCGCGACACGACGTCGCCGATGTGGCGCTGCTCGAAGTACGTCATCGGCAGCCTGAACAGATGCGAGCAGACGTTCGCCGTCCACTGCACCCCGAGCAGGCTCGAGAACCACGTGACGACCCACGAGCGCAGCGCCGCGACCGCGTTCTGGAACAGCACGACGAGCAGGAAGCCGATGCCGAGCAGCGTCAGCAGGTCGGCGTCGGCCGACACGAGTACCTGGTCCATCACCCACTGCATGTAGAACGGCGTGACGATGCCGAACACCTCGAGCGCGACCGACAACAGCAGCACCTGCGCGAACGCCGCGCGGATGCCGGTGACGCCGCCGATGAGCGTCGCCATCGAGATCGATTCGCGCTCGCGCGCCCGCGCGAACGACGGCGACGGCATCAGCTCCAGCGCGACGCCCGTGAAGTGGTCGGACACCTCGGCAAGCGGCACGTCGCGCACGCCGCGCGCTGGATCGTGGATCGTGATCCCGCTGCGCGACACCGACTTCAGCACGACGAAATGATTCATGTCCCAGTGAAGGATGCACGGGCGCCGCAGCTTGCCGAGCTCGTCGAGTTCGAGCCGCAGCGCGCGCGACGCGAGGCCAAGCCGGTAGGCCATCAGCATCACGTCGTTGAGCGTCGCCCCTTTCAGCGACGGGCTGAAGCGTCTGCGCAGGCTGACGAGGTCGAGATCGTGGCCGTGATAGCTTGCGATCATCCCGACGCACGCGAGCCCGCACTCGGCCGCCTGCGTCTGCAGCATCACGGGCAGGCGGCGGCGCCAGCCGAATTGCAGGGCATCCATCCATTTCATCGTCCAACGGGCTCCATAGCGAATCGAATGCGCGGGGGCGTTCATGCCGACGCGCGGCGGCCGAGCGCGTACAGCGGCTCGAGCACCCACTCGATCAGCCGGCGCCGGTCAATCAGCACGTCGGCCTCGAGCGCCATCCCGGGGCGCAGCGTTTCGCGCCTGCCGTACGCGACGATGTCCTGGCGATCGAGCGCGACGACCACGCGGTACAGCTGCTCGGGCACGTTGGTGCGCCCGGTGAGGTTCGCGACTTCCTGAGGCGACAACGCGGTGCGCGATACGTCGGTCACGCGGCCGAACTGCTGGCCGAATTTCTGGAACGGGTAGGCCTCGTAGCGAAGCACGACGCGCGCGCCGGTACGCACGAAGCCGATCGCGCGGCTCGGCACCATCAATTGCGCCTCGAGCAATGCGCCCTGCGGCAGCAGCGAAACGACCGACTGGCCCGCGTTGACGACCTGCCCCGGTTTCGCGAGCAGCGTCGCGACGACGCTTGCCTGAGGTGCGCGCAGGATCACCGCGCGGCGTGCCTCGTTTTCCGCGATCGACTGGTCGACGTCGGCGAGCTTGCGCTCGATGTCGTTCTGCTGATTGCGGGTATTGAGCGGCAATTCGCGCAGCTGCTGGCGGATCTGGCCGAGCTGCTGCTCGACGTCGAGCCGCTGGCGCGCGAGATCCTGCAGCCGCGCCTGCGCATCGAGCAGCGCGGCTTCCTGCTGCTCGACCTGGCTGTTCGACACGTAGCCCTGCTCGCGCATCGACTGCAGCTTGCCGAGCTGCCGCAGCGCGAGTTCGGCCTGGCGCGTGCGCTGCGTCTTCTGCAGCGCGATCTGCGCGAGCTGGTCGTTCAGCGCCGCGGCGCGCGCATGCAGCCCGCGTTTCGCCTCGCCGCTCAGTTGCGACTGGCTCGCGAGATCGGTCTCGAGGCGCGCACGCTGAAGATCCAGCTGCTCGCGGACCCGCTCGCGCGTGCCGCCGAGCTCGGTCGCGACTTCGGCCGACACGGCCATCAGCTCGGCGCCGGCCGCGACGGTCTGTCCCTCGCGCACGCGCGTGTCGATCACCGTGCCCGTCAGCGGCGGCATGACGGCCAGCAGCCCTTTCGCGGGCAGCAGCTGGCCGGCGACGCGCTCGCGCTTCGTGTAGGTGCCGAGCACGAAGAACGCGACGACCGCAAGCGCTGCGGCCGTCGCGACACCGATCGTCAGCCAGCGCCACGGCGGCGAATACAGGCTGACCGTGCCCATCAGCTTGTGCTTGGTCGCGTCGAGCGCTTCCTGACGGAACAGCGAATCAGTCATGTGTCGCTACCGGTGAGACCGAATGGAGGGAGACGGAATCGCGCATGGTCAGCCTGCCGGGCGGCATGCAATCGCGGCGACGTCCGCTTCGCCGAGCGTGCCGAGCGCGGCCGACAGCTGCAGTCGCGCGCGCAGATAGCGATAGCGCGCGTCCGCAAGATCGCGGATCGCCTCGAAATAGCGCTGCTGCGCGTTGAGTTCGTCAATCTGCGTGCGCAGCCCGACTTCGCGGCCCAGGTGGGTCGACTTCACCTTGCTGTCGGCCGACGCGAGAGCGCGTTCTTGCGCGCGGATCAGCGCGGCGCCGTTGGTGATGCCGAGATACGCGGCACGGGCGTGCTCGCGGGCCTTGCGGCGCGCATCCTCGAGCGCGTCGCGTGCCTGCTCGCGCCGCCGGTAGGCTTCGCGGCTCGCCGACAGCGGGCCGCCGCCGGCGAACAGCGGGATCGTGACCGTCACGCCGATCATCGACGAACGGGTTTTCGACGTCGTGCCGAACACCGTGTCGAGCCCGTTCTCGTTGGCGCCGCGGCTCCAGTTCGTGCCATAGCTCGCCTGCAGGTTCACGACCGGCAGGTGCGCGCCCGTCGCGGCGACGACGTCGGCCTGTGTCTGCTCGGCCAGCTTCTCGGCGATCCGCACCTCGACGTTCTCGAGCGCGGCTTCATCCATTGCGGTCGCGAGATCGACTGGCGGCGTCGGCGGCGTGCACTGCCATGCGACCGGCGCAAGCGTATCCGCCGCGAGGCCCGTGAGCCGCCGCAGCGTGCCGCTCGCGATTTCGAGATCGTTCTGCGCGCTGACCTTGCGCGCGAGCGCTTCGTCGAGGTTCGCGCGCGCCTCGTCCACGTCGGTGCGCGTGCCATCGCCGATCCGCAGCGCTGCCTGCGCCTGGTCGAGTTGCCTATGGAATGCCTGCTGGGCGGTTTCGGCAGCCTGCAACACTTCGCGTCCGAACAGGACGTCGAAATAGGCGCTGGCGACATCGGTGATCAGGGTTTGCGACGCCTTCTCGTACTCGATGTCCGCCTGGTCGGCAAGCGTGCCGCCGCGCTTGAAATCGGCGACGCGGGATACATCGAACAGCGGCTGCGTGACGGTTACGGAAGCGCTGTGACGGCGGACCGCTGCCGCATACGCCGCGGTGGGCTGGTCCTGCTTCGTGTAGCTGCCGTTGAGTTCTGCGCGCGGCAGCAGCCCCGCAAGACCTTGCCAGCGCTTCTCGCGGCCGGCGAGCTGCGCGTTGCGCGCCGCGCCGATGCCCGCATCGAAGCGCCGCGCCGCGTTCACGGCGTCGAGCAGGTCGGCCGCCTGCACCGGCCATGCGGCGCCGAGCCAGCCAAGAACCGCCACCAGCTGGAAGGATCGTGTCGAAATCATCTGCCTGTACGCGCCGCCGCATGCCGGTCGCGAGAACCGCGGCGAGGTTACGCCGCAAAGCAGGGAATTATTCAGTCATGCGTGACGGCACGATATCGTCGTTTGTCCAATTTTCGGCTCGTACTGGCAGGGGCGCGAAGGGCGGAATGCGACGGAGCACCGAGCGGGGATAGCGGCACGCCGCACGAAGCACAGGCAAGCGCCCCGCGACAAAGGAGAACGCTGAGGAAGTCCGGTCGGAGCGAAATGCCGCCATCAGCCAACAAATCGACAGTTTGACGAGCCTCGCCAGTTGCGACGGCAGCACTAGTGTTCCCATGTTGGTGGCCGTCAATGCCCCGCCTGTTTTCGGCAAGCCGCGACATCGGAAAAAATTGGATGTTTCGCTATAGGTTCGATGTTTATTTAGGACTATTTTTCGAACAATTTCATTGGTGAAATTTTGCCTAGATATTTCCCTTTGAATGAGCGGTGAATTGTAATGGAAGACTGTCTTGATAACCGCGTGATTCGCACGATCTCGCGCGGCCCGGTGCTCGTCTCGGTACTTCTGGCTTGGGCTCTCGCATACGTCGGCGGCATTTTTTTCTGGGTTGGCCAATTTGTATTCGAACTTCCATTTGGCCCCTCCTCCGGTGCGCTGCCTGAAATAGTGAAGTACGACCTATTGACTCGCCTGTTTGTCGGCTCACTCGTTGCTCCAATAGCGGAAACATTTCTTTTCCAGTGGCTTCCCATTCGGTTGATTCGCCGCACATTCGGAGCGAGTGTTTGGTCAGCCATTGGTGCTTCAACTCTTGTGTTCAGTGCAACGCACGGCTACAGCATCCTGTACGTGGCAGTCGCTTTATGGGGCGGGCTGATTTTCGCAACGGTCTTCGTGCTGCGTGATTACCCCGGCGGCCGTCCCTTTTTGGTCGTCGCCACCGCCCATGCCGCCCGCAACACGCTGGCAAGTATCCTCATCTGACGCGAACGAATCGTTCCCGGGGGTCCATCGGGAGAATCGTCGCCAATTGGCCGGATGAATAGGCCCGGAATCCAGATCGGCCGAGGCAGTGCCCGTACCTCGGAACGAATGATCCGCGCGTCACCGCCAGCCGAGCAGCACCCGGCCCATCGCATCCAGCCCCATGTCGAACAGGTGCGACACGAACGGCACGAGGTTCGGCACCATCAGCTGCACGAGCAGCAGCCCGACGAGCATCGTCACCGGAAAGCCGACCTGGAACACGCCGATCTGCGGCGCCGCGCGATTCAGGATGCCGAGCGCGAGGTTCGCGATCAACAGCGCCGCGACCACCGGCAGCGCGAGCAGCAGCCCCATCTCGAACACGGTCGCGCCGAACGCGGCGAGCGTGCGCCAGCCGGGCGCGTGCAGCAGGTCGGCCGACACCGGCAGCGACTGGAACGATGCGGCGAGCGCGGCGAACACCTGCAGGTGGCCGTCCACCGCGAGGAACGCGAGCATCGCGACCGCGTTCAGGAAGCGCCCCATCACGGGCGTCGCGCCGCTCGTGTGCGGATCGAAGAAGGTCGCGAAGCCGAGGCCCATCGACAGCCCGATGAAGTCGCCGGCCGCCTCGACGGCCGCGAACACGAGCTGCATCGTGAAACCCATCGCGACGCCGATCAGGAACTGCGTGACGACGATCCAGATGCCCTGCGCGGAGAACACGGTGACGTCCGGCATCGCGCCGAGCGTCGGCGCGACGACCAGCGCCATGAACGCGGCGACGCCGATCTTCACGCGCACGGGTACCGCCGCGTGACCGACGACGGGCGCCGTCGCGACCAGCGCGAGCATCCGCACGAACGGCCACAGGAAGGCGGTGAGCCAGCCGTTGAGCTGCGCGTAGGTAACCGAGAACATCGCCGCCGGGGGTTAAGCGCGGCTCAGCCGGCGCCGAGCGTCGCGACGTGCAGCAGCGTCTGCCGCAGGTAGTCGAGCATCGTCGTCAGCATCCACGGGCCGGCAATCACGAGCGTCGCGGCGACCGCGAGCAGCTTCGGGATGAACGACAGCGTCGCCTCGTTGATCTGCGTCGCGGCCTGGAACAGGCTCACGACGAGGCCGACCGCGAGCGCGACCAGCAGTAGCGGGGCCGCGAGGAGCAGGCCGACCATCATCGCCTGGTGCGCGAGGGTCATCACTTGTTCGGGCGTCATCGAGAGATTCCTCCGCTGCTTACGTGAAGCTCTGCGCGAGCGAGCCGATCAGCAATTGCCAGCCGTCGACCAGCACGAACAGCATCAGCTTGAACGGCAGCGACACGGTGGACGGCGACACCATCATCATCCCCATCGACATCAGCACGCTCGCGACGACCATGTCGATGATCAGGAACGGGATGAAGACCGTGAAGCCGATCTGGAAACCCGTCTTCAGCTCGCTCGTGACGAACGCCGGCACCAGCAGCGACAGCGGCACGTCCTCGGGCCCCTGCATCGGCGCCGCCTTCGAGATCTTCGCGAACAGCGCGAGATCGGTCTCGCGGGTCTGCTTCAGCATGAAGGTCTTGAACGGCGCGACGCCGCGCTGCACGGCCTGCTCCATCGGCATCGTGCCGTCGGAGAACGGCTTGTAGCCGTCGTTGTACGCACGGTCGAGCACCGGCGACATCACGAAGAAGGTGAGGAACATCGCGAGGCCGACGAGCACCTGGTTCGGCGGCGTCGTCGCGGTGCCGAGCGCCTGGCGCAGCAGCGACAGCACGATGATGATGCGCGTGAAGCTCGTCATCATCAACACCATCGCCGGCAGGAACGACAGCATCGTGAGCAGCAGCATCGTCTGCACGCTCAGCGAATAGGTGGTGCCGCCGTGCGGGCCCGGGCTCGCGTTGAACGCGGGCAGGCCGTTCGCCTGCGCGTATGCGAGCGCGGGAGCGACGCAGAGGATCAGCACGGGCGCGAAGCGCGCCGCGCGACGCAGGAATTCGTGTTTCATCGGAATGCGGGAACGGAAAGAGGGCGCAGCGCCATGTCAGCGGTCCTTGCCGCGACCGAGCCGCTTCGCGGCTTCGCCCGCGAGCGCGTCGCGAAACCGCGAACCGAACGTGCCGGGCAGGCCGCCTTCGGACGAGACGGCGCCGGCAGGTGCGTCGGCCGAACCCGATGCCGCGGCGGCGGTTGCCGCCGCCGGGCCGGCCGGCAGCGTATGCAGCAGCCGAACGTTGCCCGGCGCGACGCCGAGCACGAGCCAGGTGTCGCCGATCTCGACGATCGTCGCGCTTTCCTTGGCGCCGAGCCCGACGCTCGACACGACCTTCAGCGGGCCGCCGCGCCGTGCGGGCTGGAAGCCGAAGCGGCGCGCGAGCCACGCGCACGCGAATACGAGACCGATCACGACCGCGAGCCCGACGAGCGTCTGCAACACCGCGCCGATGCCGAGCGACGGCGCGGCCGAGCCGACCGTCACGCTCGACGCGATCGAACCGGCGTTATTCACCGCGTTCATGTCGGCGGCGCCGGCCGGCGCGCTGGCGAGCGACACGGAAAGCGAAGCGGCGACGGCAAGCGCCGCCGCGATCGCGATGCGCGCGCGGCGGCCGGGCTTCGCGACGTTCATCGATTCAGCTTCCGGATGCGTTCGGCCGGGGTGATGATGTCGGTCAGGCGGATGCCGAACTTGTCGTTGACGACCACCACCTCGCCCTGCGCGATCAGGCAGCCGTTCACGAGCACGTCCATCGGCTCGCCCGCCATGCCGTCCAGCTCGACCACCGAGCCCTGCGCGAGCTGCAGCAGGTTGCGGATCGCGATCTTCGTGCGGCCGAGCTCCACGGTCATCTTGACCGGGATGTCGAGGATCATCTCGATGTCGTTGTGCGTCGAGCTCGCCGCGGCCTTCGACAGCGGCTGGAACACGCCGGCGCCCGTCGCGCCCGGCTGCACCGGCTGATGGTTCTGCTCGGCAAGCGCGGCGGCCCAGTCGTCCAGCCCCTGCTCCTCTTCCGCAGCGGCCGGTGCCGCCTGCGCGTCGGCGGCCGATGCCGCGAGCGCCGCATCGGCGATGGCTTGCACGTCGTCCTCGGGCGTCTGGTTCAGCTCACTCATATCCACCTTCCTTCATCGTATCGCCCGCGCTGATCATCTTCTGCACGCGCAACGCATATTGACCATTGAAAATTCCGTAACCGCACTCCATCACCGGCACGCCGTCGACCTTCGCGGTGATCGTGTCGGCGATTTCCAGCGGCAGCACGTCGCCCGCGCGCAGGTTCAGGATCTTCTCGAACGTCGACGGGATCTCGGCGAGATTCGCGCACAGCTCGACTTCGGCGGCCTGCACCTGCTGCGACAGCACGCGCACCCAGCGGCGGTCGACTTCGAGCGCCTCGCCCTGGATCGGCGAGCTGAGCACGTCGCGGATCGGCTCGACCATCGAGTACGGCATGCAGATGTGCAGCGTGCCGCCCGTCGGCCCGAACTCGATCGAGAACTGCGTGACGATCACGATCTCGTTCGGCGTCGCGACGTTCGCGAACTGCGTGTGCATCTCCGAGCGCACGAATTCGAACTGCAGCGGCCGCACGCTCTTCCACGCGGTCGCGTAGTGCTCGAACACGAGGTTCAGCAGCTTGCCGATGATCCGCTGCTCGGTGGCCGTGAAATCGCGGCCTTCGACACGCGTGTGAAAGCGCCCGTCGCCGCCGAACAGGTTGTCGACGACGAAGAACACGAGGTTCGGGTCGAACACGAACAGCGACGTGCCGCGCAGCGGCTTCACGTGCACGAGGTTCAGGTTCGTCGGGATCGGCAGGTTGCGGGTGAACTCGCTGTACTTCTGCACCTTCACCTGGCTCACGGAAATTTCCGCCGTGCGCCGCATGAAGTTGAAGATGCCGATCCGCAGCAAGCGCGCGAAGCGGTCGTTGATGATCTCGAGGCCGGGCATCCGGCCGCGGACGATCCGCTCCTGCGTCGCGATGTTGTAGGGGCGGACGCCCGATATGTCGCGCTGCTCGTCGACTGAATCGGTTTCGCCCGTGACGCCCTTGAGGAGGGCATCGACCTCCTCCTGGGACATGAACTCCTGGTGGCCCATGCGCGCTCCTTTCGCGGCCGCGTTACTGGACGACGAATTCGGTAAACAACACGTCGTCGACCTTCGCGCGCTGGTTGCCCGGCTGCGTCGGCTGCTCGATCAGTTCCCGCAGTTCCTTCGAGAGCGAACGTTTGCCGTCCGGCGTCGCGAGATCCTCGGGATGCTTGTTCGACAGCGCGAGCAGGATCCGGCTGCGGATCTCCGGCATCCGCGCGGTCAGTTGCTCCTGCGCCTTCGGGTCGGTGAGCTTCAGCGACAGGCCGACGCGCAGGTAGTGCTGCGCGCCGTCGTCCGACTGCAGGTTCACGGTCAGCGGGTCGAGCGGGAAGAATACCGGCGCGGCGAGCGGCGCCGGCTCGGCAGGCGCGCTCGCATGGCCGACGCCTTCCTTGCTCAGGAACACGTACATGCCGCCGGCTGCGGCGGCGGCCGCGCCCAGCGCGATGACGGCGATGAGCGCGATGCGCTTGAACTTGCCGGAGGAAGCCGGCTTGTCGGCGGTCGGGTTTGCGGTCGTGGAGGCCATGTGAATGCGTGCGTGATGTCTCGTAGCATGCATTGTTCGGCATCCGGGCCGAGCCCGATGGGCGGAAAAGAGGGGGGATTTGCGGCTATATCTCAGCCGATCGTCGGCCGGCGCGGCCCGATGCAGGGTAGGGGCAGCGGCCGAAGGCCGTCATTCAGGGCGCGGCGCGGGCCGTCAGATCGGCAGCAGCGTCAGCAGCGGCGCGATCAGCACCATCGCGACGCCGGCGATCATCATCGTGAGGCTCGACACGACGCCTTCCTCGCTGCCGATCTCACGCGCCTTCGCGGTGCCCACGCCATGGGCGGCCGCGCCGAACAGCGCGCCGCGCGCGAGCCGCGTGCGCATCGGCACGAGCGCGAGCACGATCTCGCCGAGCAGCATCCCGCAGATGCCGGTCGCGATCACGAACAGGGCCGTGAGATCCTTCGGCGCGTGGATCTTGTCCGACACGGCGAGCGCGAACGGCGTCGACACCGAGCGCGTCATCAGCGAGCGCTGCAGTTCGGGCGACAGGTGCAGCAGCTTCGCGAGCAGCAGCGACCCGCACACGCCCGCGCCGATCCCGACCGCGACGCCGACCGACAGCGACAGCCAGTGCCGGCGGATCAGGTCGCGATACTCGTAGATCGGCACCGCGAACGCGATCGTCGCCGGGCCGAGCAGCCACATCAGCCAGCGCGTGTCGCGGAAGTAGACCGAATACGGGATGCCGGTCAGCAGGACGAGCAGCACCAGCACGCCCGGCACGAACACGAGCGGCGAGAACAGCAGCGTCTTCCTGTACGCATAGAGCCGCTTCGACACGAAATACAGCACGACCGTCAGCACGAAGCAGCCGAACGAGATCGCGGTATTCACCTTGTCGGCGGACAGGTTCGACAGCAAGGCAGGCATGCGCGGCTCCGGCTCAGTGGGCGGACACGGCGCTCAGGCGCGCACGGCGGCGTTCGGCGAACACGCGCTGCGCGGCGAGCCGGCGTTCGAGCTTCGCGGCGAGGTCGACCGCGACGGCCACCGCGACCATCACGAACGCAGTGCCCGCGAGCATCACCAGCGCGATGCGCCAGCCGTCCTCGCGGAACAATCCGCCGTACTGGACGGCCGCGACGGCGGCCGGCACGAAGAACAGCAGCATGTCGGACAGCAGCCAGTTCGCGCCGTCCTTCACCCACGCGGGTGCGACGCGGCCCGAGAACAGCAGCACGAGGAGCACCGCGAGGCCGATCACGCCGGACGGGATCGGCAGCCCGACAGTGCGCACGGCCCAGTCGACCGCCAGCCACAGCGCGCCGAGCGCGGCGGCCTGCAGCGCGATCCGGCCGGTACGCGTCATGCTGCCCGAAGCGGCAGGGCGGGCGGCGAGTGCGGCGGTCGGCTTGGTCATGGCGGGCTCCCTACAGATATTCCGTTGATGGTGCGAGTATAGGGTTTCCCCTAACCATAAATAAAATGACTTGTCTCTATCCTTGTCATTCCAATTCGGAATTCGTTTTTGATTGCCGCACCAATTTGGGGAGTCATCGATGGAATTGCGCGCGCTGCGGTACTTCGTCGAGGTGGTCCGCCAGCAGAGCTTCACCGCGGCGGCCGACAAGCTGTTCGTGACCCAGCCGACCATCAGCAAGATGGTGAAGGCGCTGGAGGACGAGATCGGTTCGCCGCTGCTGCTGCGCGACGGCCGGCAGATGGTGCTGACCGACGCGGGGCGGATCGTGTTCCAGCGCGGCCAGGACGTGCTCGCGGCGCAGGCGCAGCTGCAGTCGGAGCTGAACGATCTCGGCACGCTCGGGCGCGGCGAGCTGACGATCGGCATCCCGCCGCTTGGCGGCTCGCTGTTCACGCCGATCATCGCCGCGTACAAGCAGCGCTATCCGAACATCGAGCTGAAGCTGTTCGAGCAGGGCGCGCGGATGATCGAGGCGGCGCTGATGTCGGGCGAGCTGGAGTTGGGCGGGCTGCTGGAGCCGGTCGATCCGGCCACGTTCGACGTGCTGCCGATGGTGCGCGCGCCGCTGTGGCTCGTCGCGCCGCGCGAGTCGCGCTGGGAGGATCACGCGGCCGTGCCGCTCGCGGATCTCGCGCGCGAGTCGTTCGTGTTCTATGCGGAAAGCCTCGCGCTGCACGACGCGGTGCTCGACGCGTGCCGGAAGGTCGGCTTCACGCCGTCGATCGTGAGCCGCAGCGGCCATTGGGATTTCATGGCCGCGCTCGTGCATGCGGGCGTCGGCATCGCGCTGCTGCCCGAGCCGTACTGCCGGCGGCTCGACGCGGGGCAGTTCACGTGCCGGCCTATCGTCGAGCCGGAAATCACGTGGGCGATCGCGCTCGGCTGGCTGAAGAAGGGGTATCTGTCGCACGCGGCGCGCGCGTGGCTGGAAGTGGCGCGGGCGACGCTGCCGGTCGCGCCCGTCGACGATCTCGCGTTCGGCGGGTTGCGGGCGAGGGAGTGACGGCTGGCAACGCCGGGAGATAAAGCGAAAAAGGCGGGCGCAATGATCGCCCGCCGCGTGCTCAATGCCCCATCGCCGGCCCCGCGCCCTTCCTCGGCTTCGTGATCCACACGAGCGCCGCGAGCGCGATGAACATCACCGCCGACAGGTGAAAGAAGTCGTTGGTCGCCATCATGAAGCCCTGCTGCGTGACGAGCTGGTTGAGCTGCGCATTGGCCGTCTGCCCGACGATGCCGAGCTGCGCGAGCGCGCCCTGGTAGTCGGTCGTGTTCTGCGCGTAGACGCTCACCGATTCCGACAGCCGCGCATGGTGGTAGATCGCGTCGTTTTCCCAGAACGTCGAGCTGGCCGCGGTGCCGATCGCGCCCGACAGCGTGCGCAGGAAGTTCGACAGCCCCGACGCGCTCGCGAGCCGCTCGTCGGAGATGCTCGACAGCGTGATCGTCGTCATCGGCACGAAGAAGCACGCGACGCCGATCCCCTGCACGAGCCGCGGCAGGATCACGTGGTTGAACGGCACGTCGAGCGTAAACGTCGCGTTCCACAGCGACACGCCGGCAAACACGATGAACGCGAAGCTCGCGACCATCCGCAGGTCGAGCCGGTGCATGTTGCGGCCGATCAGCGGCGACAGCACGAGCGCGAGCAGCCCGACCGGCGCGGTCGCGAGGCCGGCCTTGCCGGCCGTGTAGCCCATCACCGTCTGCAGCCACAGCGGGAAGATCACGACCGAGCCGAAGAACGCCATGAAACCGAACGAGATGATCAGCGCGCCAAGCGCGAAGTTGCGGTCCTTGAACAGCGACAGGTCGACCACCGGCTCCTTCTCGGTCGCCTCCCACACGAGCATGAACGCGAGCGACACGACCGCGATCAGCGCGAGCGCGACGATGAACGACGAGTTGAACCAGTCGCGGTCCTTGCCGAGGTCGAGCATCATCTGCAGGCACGACACGCCGATCACGAGCAGCGCGAGGCCGACCGCGTCGATCCGCTGCTTCGACGTCTTCGTCTCGCGGCCGCGCAGCAGGAAGTACGCGCAGGTCGCCGAGAACACGCCGATCGGCAAATTGATGTAGAAGATCCACGGCCACGTGTAGTTGTCACTGATCCAGCCGCCCAGCAGCGGGCCGAAGATAGGCGCTACGATCACCGTCATCGCCCATAGCCCGAGCGCGAGCCCGCGCTTCGCGGGCGGGTAGCTGCGCATCAGGATCGTCTGCGACAGCGGCACCATCGGCCCCGACACGAGGCCCTGCAGCAGCCGGAATGCGATCAGCGTCTCGAAGTTGGTCGCAAGGCCGCACAGCGCCGACGCGACCGTGAACGCGAGCACCGACAGCGTGAACAGCCGCACCTCGCCGACCCGCCGCGCGAGCCAGCCGGTCAGCGGCACCGCGATCGCGGACGCGACCGAGTACGACGAGATCACCCACGTGCCTTCGCTCGTCGCGACGCCGAGGCTGCCCGAGATGGTCGGCACCGCGACGTTCGCGATCGACGTGTCGAGCACTTCCATGAAGGTGCCGAGCGCGAGCCCGACAGTGAGCAGCGCGAGCGCGCCGCCGGTCAGCGGCGCGGGTTCGGCGGCGGGGGAGGCGGCAGATGCCGTGGTGGCGGACATCGGAATCTCCTAGACGCGGCGCGCGCGACGCGCCGGCACAACGCACGGGTGCGCGACGCAGCGCGGCCCGGCCGGGTGGAACGGATCAGGAAAGAAACGCAGCGCGTGCCTTGTCATCTTCTGCCCAGACAGAGAAATAAACGAATGCTTAACCTAGACATGGGGCCTCCGTGCGCATCAGCAGTCCGGTTCGTCGGGCTTCGGGCAACCGGTCGTGCCGGGCCCGTTGGCGATGAAGCGCTGCAACAGGCCGGTGAGCGTCGCGAGTTCGTCGGCCGAGAAACCGTCGAGCTGCGCGTTGAGCGCGGTCGCGATCAGCGACGGCAGCGCGCGGGCCGCATCGGCGCCGCGTTCGGTCAGCGTCAGCTCGATCATCCGGCGGTCCTGCTCGCTGCGCGAGCGCGCGACCAGCCCCTTGCGTTCGAGCCGGTCGAGCATGCGTGTCATCGACC
Source organism: Burkholderia sp. NFPP32 (assembly GCF_900119325.1). NCBI lineage: Bacteria > Pseudomonadati > Pseudomonadota > Betaproteobacteria > Burkholderiales > Burkholderiaceae > Burkholderia > Burkholderia sp. NFPP32. Next base: position 47,446 of record NZ_FPJP01000018.1, read on the forward strand.
CGCTGTCGTACGACATCTTGCGGGACAGCTCGAACGGCGTGCGCGCATAGCCGCGCGACAGCAGCAGGATCACGCCGATCTGCTGCGCGGTGAGGTCGAGCGGCTCGAGCGCGCGGTCCATCCGCTCGACGAGCGCCTGCTTCGCCTTCGACAGGTAATAGCCGAGGCTCGTTTCCAGCGCGATGTTCTCGGGATCGTAGAGGCTGCCGGTCATGCGATTGCGCACGCAGCAACAGTGCGTTTCGGGTTAAAACGCGCCCAGTATCTTGAAAAATGATTGCTTAGTCAATATTATTTGAGGCAACCAGTTACGACGTGCATGTTGCACTGCCGGAGACTATGTTCTGACCGATTCGCCCGCGCTGCCGGGCACCCGAGGATGTTCGCGATGCTGTTCCTGAAAAATGCCGCCGGCGCGCTGCGCCGCAACCTGACCGATACCGCTCATCATGTGTTTTCCGGGCCGCACCGCGGCTGGAAGATCGCGCTGTACGTGACGATGCTGGTGGTGCCGGGCGGCTCGCTCGCGGCGCTCGGGTTCGCATGGTTCGATCATCGCCGGCAGCGCAACGCGAAGGGCGGCGCACGCCGCACGAGCCAGCCGGCCGCGACGGAGCCGTCGTCATGGCGGCCCGCCGCCGAGCCCGTCCCGGTGCCGGTGCGCTGCCTCTGACACCGTCGCTCCCGCTTTCCCGACTGTCCTGCCTGTTCCGACTGATTGCCGGCCGCGGCCGCCGTCGCGCGCCTGTCTTGCCGCAAGCGATCCGTAATGGCCGGTAACCCGGCCGCTCGCACCGGTAACACATTCCGGCCGCCGCGCACCGTACCCTTAGGGCTGCGCGGCTTCCCCGCCGTCAGTTACCATTTGTCCGCCAGCGGCATGACGACCGCATCGCGCGACGCCGCTCGCCGGCCGTCGCGCCCAGACAGGAAAACCACGATGCCGTACGCCTCCCTCCCGCGCGCCCTTCGCCCGCTGAGCGCCGCCGTCGCCGTTGCGACGGCCGTGCTGCTCGCCGGCTGCGCCGTCGGGCCCGACTATCACCGGCCCGACACGTCGATTCCCGCCGCATTCAAGGAAGCGCCGGCCGGCTGGAAGGTCGCGCAGCCCGCCGATCGCGCCGATCGCGGCCCGTGGTGGACGGTCTACAACGATCCGCAGCTCGATGCGCTGGTCGGCAAGCTCAACGCGTCGAACCAGACCATCGCACAATCGGCGGCCGCATACCGGCAGGCGCGCGCGCTCGTCACCGAGGCGCGCGCCGCGTATTTCCCGACCGTCGGGCTGACCGCGTCGGGCTCGCGCGCCCGTACGCCGCGCACGTCGCTGTCGTCGGGCTCGTCGTCGAGTTTCGGCAGCGGCTCGTCCGGATCGATCGGCAACAGCTACAGCGTCGGCCTCGACGCGAGCTGGGAGCCCGACCTGTGGGGCAAGGTGAGCCGCACCGTCGGCGCGCAGCGCGCCGGCGAAGCGGCGGCAGCGGCCGATCTCGCGAACGCGCGGCTGTCGCAGCAGGCGCTGCTCGCGCAAACCTATTTCCAGCTGCGCACGTCCGATGCGCTGCAAAAGCTGCTCGACGACACCGTGAAGTCATACGAACAGTCGTTGAAACTCACGCAGAACCAGTATGCGCAGGGCGTCGCCGCGCGCGCGGACGTGATCCAGGCGCAGACGCAACTGCAGAGTGCGCAGGCGGCGTCGATCGACAACGGCGTCGCACGCGCGCAGTATGAGCATGCGATCGCAACGCTGATCGGCGAACCGGCGTCGACCTTCTCGCTGCCGCCGAACCCGCTCGCGGCCGAGCCGCCGATCACGCCGGTCGACGTGCCGTCCGCGCTGCTCGAGCGCCGGCCCGACATCGCGGCCGCCGAACGCCGCGCGGCCGCCGCGAACGAACAGATCGGCGTCGCGATTTCCGCATTCTTCCCGACGCTCACGCTGTCGGCCACCGGCGGCTTCCAGAGTTCGGTGTGGTCGCAGCTGTTCACGCTGCCGGCGCGTTTCTGGACGGTCGGCCCGCAACTCGCGGCCACGCTGTTCGACGCGGGGCTGCGCGCCGCGCAGACCGACGCCGCGCGCGCGACCTACGACCAGGACGTCGCCGCGTATCGCCTCGCGGTGCTCACCGCATTCCAGGACGTCGAGGACAACCTCGCGTCGCAACGCATCCTCGCGCAGGAAATCGACGTGCAGCGGCAGGCCGTCGACAGCGCCGAACACTCGCTCGCGATCGTCACGAACCAGTACAAGGCCGGCACGGTCGCATATCTGAACGTGCTGACCGCGCAGACCACCGCGTTCACCGCGCAGCAGAAGCTCGCGACGATCGCCGGGCAGCGGATGGTGTCGTCGGTCGGGCTCGTGAAGGCGCTCGGCGGCGGCTGGGATGCGTCGGACATGACGCGCGAAACGGGCGACATCGCTGCGCCGGCGCCCGCGCCCGCGGCAACCGCGTCGTCGGCCGCCGCGCCGCTTGCGCAGAAGTAAGGAGAGGGGAGGCCAACGCGCGCGTCAGCGCATCGCGTCGCCGAAGATCAGCGACACCTCGTTGTTCCCGATCGGGTGACCGAGCAGGTTCAGCAGCCCCGCGAGGTTCGCCTGCTGCTCGGGCGCCGCATGCGCGGTGCCGCGGAACGATCCCTGGCCTGGGCCGAAGCTGCCGTGTCCGTCGAGGAACAGCGGGCCCTGCGTCGTCGACAGGTCGAGATCGGCGCCCGCCCCCTTCGCCTGCAGCACCGCGCGGTACGAACCGAGCGGCTTCACGCGCGACACGCGCGAACTCATCGAGTCGATCGTCACCGTCAACTGGCCGAACGCGTTGTTGCCGAACAGGCGCCAGTCGGTCCAGCCGAGCCGCACGTCGCCCTGCAGGTCGAGCGTGTTGAACGGCGTGCCGAGCCCCGCGAGCAGCGACGCGGGCACGGCCATCGTGCCCGCCGACAGCACCGCGCCGCGCCACGTCGCATCGAGCGTGACGGCATCGGGCATCGCCTCGGTCTGGCGCATGCGCATCTGCACGCGCCCGGTCAGCAGCGGCCAGAAGCCCGTAGTCCATTCGACCCGGCCCGGCAGCAGCGTCGCCGCGCTCTGGTCGGCGCCCGGCGCGAGCATCAGCGTGCCCGAGCCGTGCCACAGCGACCCGTCCGGATCGACGAGATTCACGTGAGCGCCGGTCGCACGCGCGAACTGCGGCGCGATCCACGCGGCCGGCGCGAGCGCGACGAGCGTCACCGCCGTCGCCAGTCCGCCCGCCAGTACCCACGGCAATGCTGCGGCGAGCCGCTTCGTCCATGGCCTCATCGGCCGACCGCCGCTTGCGTCATCCACTGCGTCATTTCTGCGTCGACGGTTGCATCACGGCCGTCAGGTCGACCTGGCCGTCGTCCTTCAGCGCGGTCGCGTGTGCCTCGCCGACCTGCACCTTGAACTGACGGCGCGCATCGTCGAGCCACTGCGTCCACACCGGAAACGACACGTTCTTCATCTGGATCTGCACGCCGTTGCCGACGATCTGCACCTGCGCACCCTGCAGCCCGTGATCGGACAGCGACGCGGTCAGCGCGTCCTTCAGCGCCAGGCCGGTCGGCGCGACGCCCTGCGCGGCGGCCGTCAGCGACTTCGCCTCGTTCGCCTGCGCGGTCATCTGCGCGAGTTCGCGGCGCATCGTCGGCAGCTCGCGCTGGATCCGTGCGCGGCCTTCCTGCGCGGGCGACCACAGCACCGAATACGCGATCGCGACCGCCAGCACGGCGCCGCCCCAGCCGAGCAGCATCTTCTCGCGCTGCGAGCGCTCGCCCCAGAACTGGGTCAGCGTCTGGTTCAGTTGTTCCGTCTTCATGAGCGGCTCCGGATCGTCCATTTGCCCGTGTTGCTGTCGACTTCGCCGGACAGTCCGTTGCGCGCGAGGCGCTGCGTGAAATCGGGATCGACCTTGACCTCCGGCTTGAAGCCGACGTCGAGCCGCCGGTCGTGATAGTCGAGCGACGCGATGCCGTTCAGCGGCAGCGCGCCCATCGAGCGCGTCAACCCGCTCGCCAGCGCGAGGAAATCGTTCGGCGACAGCTCGCCGGCCGCCAGGCGCAACTGATCGAGCTGGCGCTGCATCTGCGCGGGCGGATCGAGCACCGTCGTCGTCTTCGGGAATGCGGACAGCAGCGTTTCGGTGATCTGCGCGGACAGCGCATCGCGCTCGCGCGACAGCTTCCACCAGTGCAGGTTCATCCCGATCACCGCGACGCCGAGCGTCGCCGCGGCGAGTGCGATCGGCACGCGCAGGCGCTTCACCGTCGCGCGGTCGAAGCGCCACGGCTGCGACTCGAATTCGAACTGGCACAGATCGAAACGCTCGGTTAGCGCACGCCGCGCGAACGTGTCGAACGACAGCGGCGCGGCGCCCGGCAGCAGCGGGCCGTCGGTGCGGCCGACCGACGCGAGCCGCGGCTCCGCGCCCGGCTCGCCGAGTTCGTACAGTTCGACGTCGCCGCCGCCCGCGAGCGCGGCCAGCGTGCCGGCCGCGCGCGACGCGGGCGCCGCGAAGCCTTCGCCGAGCGCACCGCGCGCAACCGCGAGTTCGAGGCGCGGCGCACCGGCCGCGGCCGGCAGCGCGCCGGCTTCGACGAGCGCCGGTTCGACCGCCGTCGCGAGCCCGAGCACGGCGGCGACCGTCGCCGGGCGGGCGGGCGGCTCGACGGCGTCCGCGACAAGCGCGGCATCGGCCGCGACGGCCGCTTCACCGTCGACCGGCGCGGCGGAAGCCGTTTCGGCCGACGTGCGCGGCGCCGGCAGGCAGCGGGTCGCGGGCACCGCGCTCAGGTGCCGGTGGCCGGCCGCCGCGAACGCGTCGCAGATCGCGCGGAACCACGCGCGATCGACCACGGCCAGCACGCGGCGCCCGTCGGGCAGCGCGGCCGGATCGAGCGCGATGTGGCAGCCGAGCGGATCCTGGATCAGCTGATCCTCGACGATGTTGGGCAGCGCCTGGCGCAGCTTCGGCCCCTTGAGCGGCGGCACCTTCGCGGCCAGCAGCAGCACGTCGCGCGCGGCGACGATCAGCACCGTCGCATTCGCGCGCGGCAGCAGCGCGAGCGCGGCGCGGCCCGCGCGCTGCACCTGGCCGGCCTTGTCGACGAGCGTGAACGGCAGCTCGGGCCACTGCCATTCCTGCAACGGCACGGCAGGCTCGCGCGGCGGCAAAGAAACAATCAACGTGCTCACAAGAGCTCCTCTCCCGAATGGCGTCGTTATAGCTGGTCGCGGATACGCACGACCCGCGTCGAGTGCGTGGTCGGATCACGATACACGAGCGACGTGCGGTCGACCTCCGCACGTTCGTGCTGGATCCGGCCATGCACGATGAAATAGCTCGAATTGACGTCGACGAGGCTCGAGTCGAGCGTCACGTTCGGCGCGCCGGCGCCGCGCAGCGCGAGCTGCACGTCGCCGACGTTGCGGAAAAACACGGTCTCGCGGCGCGACACCAGCGCCTGCGCGGACGACACGCTCATCCCCGGCATGAGCGCCGCGATCACCTCGGCCGGCGCGGTGTTCATGTTCACGGGCGTCGTGGTCGGCAGCACGGTGACGAACGGGCGCAGCCGCGCGACCATCTCGGGCGTCACACCGTCGACGTCGAGCAGGCTGTCGACGCTCGTCATCATCAGCGGCGCGGGCCCGCGGTCGCCGCCGGACATGCCGGGATCGTCGGTGAAGCCGCCGGTCTGCTGGTCGCTGGTTACCGGCGCAGTGGCCGGCGCCGTGCCGCCGCCGCCGGGCAGCGTCGGCATCTGGAAGCGTGTCGCCGAATGCAGCAGGCCCGCGCGCACCTGCAACGCGATGCGTTTCGCGAACGCGCCGTCGTAGCCGAGCGTCGTCAGCAGGCGCTGGAACGCCTGCAGCTGCGTGACGTTCAACTGCAGCACGCCGGGCGCCGGCGACGACACGAGGTTGCGCAGGTTGAACTTCGCCTGCGCGTCCTCGATCGAGCCGGAGAGATAGGTGTCTTCGCCGCCGTTGTCGTTGGGCGCGCCGATCCGGCCAAGGAAGTCCGACAGCTTCGTCTTCGCGATCGGCACGCCCCAGATCCCGCCGAGATACGTGATGCCGGGCGCCGTATCGCCTTCGGAGCGCAGGATCATCCGCGTCCAGTCGAGCGCGCCGCGCGCGACCCACTGCGCCTGCGCGATCACGCGCTGGTTCTCGATGCGGCGGATCTGCACCTGCTGGCGCCACAGCATCCCCGAGACGAGGATCGCCGACAGCGCGACGACGAGCAGCGCGGTGATGATCGCGGCGCCGCGCTGGCGGCCGCGTGCATGCGCGCGCGCGGCAGCGCGGTTGATGGTGAGCGGACGGTGAGAGCGCGCGCGCATCGTCATTCCCCGACGAGGAACACGCGCGTGACCGGCACGCGCAGCGACGTCGCGCCGATGCTGACCTGCAGCCCCGTCACCGCGCGCGGCGGCGGCGCGTTGCCGATCTGCGGCACCTTGAGCGCATCGTTGTTCTGCGCGAGCGCGTCGTCGGCTGTCTGCAGGTTGGTGGTCCAGCCCACGCGCGGCACGTACAGCTTCGCGTCGATCGCGCCGACGCCGCCCATCAGCGCGACCCAGCTCCAGCCTTCGACGCTGCTGTCCTTCAGCACGCCTTGCAGCCGGTTCGCATCGTCGAGCGGCGGCGACGCATAGCGCACGACGCGCCCGCCGGCGATCCGGTAGCGGACCACCTGCAGCCGCGGCGCCGCGCCCGGCACGTCGAATTCGCGAACGATCTGCAGCGTATTGCCGGCGACGCCGATCGCCGGCTGGCCGGCCTCGTCGTCGGTCGCGGCAAGCCGCGCGTCGATGCGCATCTGGTCGAACATCTGCGCGAAGACGCGCTCGTCTTCCATCGCGGACGCCACCTTGTCGCGGCCGCGCATGACCTGGTCGAGCCCGCGCCACGCGAGGATGGCGACCACCGCGAGGATCGCGATCGCGATCATCAGCTCGATCAGCGTGAAGCCCCGGGCGGAGCGCGCGTGCGGGCGCCGCATCGGCGCGTCAGAGCGGACGGCTGGTTTCATTCGCGACCACCGTCACCATCTGCGCGAGCACGCCGGAGCGCCCGGGCATGCTCACCGAAACCCGGACGCGCCGGAACACGGGGTTCGGCGTGGCGCTCACGCTCTGCGTGCAGACGAGCTGCACGTTGCCTTGCGAACAGTCGAAACTCTGGTCGCCGACCTGCGGCCACGCGTGCGTGAGCCGTAGCTGCGCGAGCGCATTGTCGGCGCTCCAGCCGGCCAGCAGCCGGCGGTGCAGTTCGGATGCATTGGTCGCCATCGTGCCGACCGCGCGGATCGACGCGGCGAGCGCGACCGCGATGATTGCGAGCGCGACCAGCACCTCGATCATCGTGAAGCCGCGCGACGAAGAAACGGGGAAGGGCAGGCGACGACGCATCGTCATTGCACCTCGTAGCGGCCGTTGCCGGTGCCGACGATCGTCGCGCTGCCGACGGCCGAATGCAGCGTCACGCGCACCGGCGTGTCGACGCTCTCGGTGCCGAACACGATGCGGTTCGCGCGCGTGTCGGAGCCCGGGTAGTCGATGTCGGCGCCCGTGACGCCGCCATCCCAGTCGCGCGGGCGCAGCAGGTCGTCGCGCAGCGTGCGCCAGCCGTCGGGCGAGCTCACGTCGAAACGGAAGCCGTGCGCGGTCGGTTGCCACGCGATCGGGCGCGCGCGCACCTGCGCTTCATCGCCGGCGGTCTCGAACAGCAGCGCGATGCGCTGCGCTTCCTCGCGCAGGTCGGTGCGCGGATTGCGCGTCAGCGACAGCGACGCGAGCGACACGAGCAGCCCCGCGATCACGAGCACGACCAGCATTTCGAGCAGCGTGAAGCCGCGCGCGAGCGAGCGCGAACGCCGCACGCCGTGCCTCATCGGCCCGCCATCGGCGCGCGCCGACACGGACGGCGCCGTGCCGCGATGCGCACGGCAATCGCGGCCGCGGCGGGAAGTCGTGCGAATGGCGAGCATGAAGAGCGGGAACGAAGCGTCGGGACGATCAGCGCCGGCTTATTGCCACGAACCGATGTCGGAGTCGTTGCTCTCGCCGCCTTCCTTGCCGTCGGCCCCGTAGCTGAACACGTCGATCTCGCCATGCACGCCCGGATTCAGGTACTTGTACCCGTTACCCCACGGATCGTTCGGCAGGCGCTCGAGGTAGCCGCCGTCCTTCCAGTTGTTCGGGATCGGATCGGTGGACGGCTTCTGGATCAGCGCGTTCAGGCCCTGTTCCTGGGTCGGATAACGGCCGTTGTCGAGACGGTACAGCTTGAGCGCCTGCATGATCGTGCCGATGTCCTGCTTCGCGGCGATGCGGCGCGCCTCGTCCGGGCGGCTCATGATCTTCGGCACGATCAGCGCCGCCAGGATCCCGAGGATCGCGACCACCACCATGATCTCGATCAGCGTGAAACCGCGCTGACGACGCACGGCCGCGTTGCGGCGAGTGATCCACGTTTGCATGACTGACTACCTCTTTCCAAAAAATGTCGTCGATTGAGTGACGCACCCGGCGCACCGGACGATTACCTGACAGCAACCTTCCGGACCCGCGGGCGCGGAGCACGCATTGTAAGGCGCGCGTCGCCGAGGGCTTTCACCCAACGCAAATTTCATATACATCCGTACAATAGCGCGCATGAACGCGCTCTCGATCCGGATCCTTTCCCTAGCCCTCTTCGCGGGTTTGTGCGCGACGGCCACCTACTGGGTCGTCACGCTGTCGGCCCGCGAAGCGCCGCTGCCCGCCGCCGCCGCGCGGCCGCCGATCCGCACCGAGGACGCCGCGGCGCTCTTCGGCGGTCAGCTCGACAAGAATCCCGTGCAGGACATCCACCTGTTCGGCATCCTCGCGCTCCAGCGCGGCGCCGCCGCGATCATCGGCATCGGCGGCGAACCGCCGCGCGCCGTGTCGCTCGGTGCCGAGGTCGCGCCCGGCGCGAAGCTCGCCGAAGTCCGCCCCCGCTCGATCATCGTCGACCGCAACGGCGCCCGCGCCGAAATCCAGCTCCCGGCGAACACGCCGTCCCCCGCGATCTACATGCGCTGAACGGCGACGGCCTCACCAACTGGTCAGGCCGTCACTGCACCATGTTGTTCAGCTCGATGATCGGCAGCATCACGGCCAGCACGATCACGAGCACGATGCCGCCCATCGCCAGGATCAGCAGCGGCTCGAGCAGGCTCGTCAGGAACATCGTGCGGCGTTCGAGCTCGCGCGCTTCGCCTTCGGCCGCGCGATCCAGCATCGTCGTCACGTCGCCCGTCGCTTCGCCGGAACGGATCAGGTGCACGAGCACCGGCGGAAACGTCTTCACGTTGTTCAGCGCGCGCGACAGCGCGGAGCCTTCACGCACGCGCACGATCGCGTCGTCGATGTTCGCGCGCATCGCGCGGTTCGACAGCGTCTCGCCAGCCGCCTGCAGCGCGCGCAGGATCGGCACGCCGGCCGCGGTGAGGATGCCGAGCGTGCTCGCGAAGCGCACCGTGTTGTAGCCGCGCACGAGCTTGCCCGCGAGCGGCGCGGTCAGCACCCAGCGGTCGAACGCGAGCCGCGGCCCGGCGCGCGACAGCGTCGCCTTCACGAACCACACGACGAGCGCGACCACGATCAGGATCGCCCACCACCAGTGCCGCACGAATTCCGACAGCGCCATCATCACGACCGTGAGGATCGGCAACTGCTGTTTCGTGCTCGCAAACACGTTGACGACCTGCGGCACCACGTAGCTCAGCAGGAACGTGACGATGCCGAACGCGATCAGCGTGACGATGCCCGGATACGTGAAGGCCAGCAGGATCTTCTGCTTCAGCGCGTTGCTCTGCTCGATGTAGTCGGCCAGGCGCGACAGCACGATGCCGAGCTTGCCCGTGTGCTCGCCCGCCGCGACGAGCGCGCGGTAGATTTCCGGAAAATCGCGCGGATGCTGGCCCAGCGCATTCGCGAGCGAATGGCCGCCGAGCACCTCGGCGCGGATCGCGGCCATCAGTTCGCGGATGTAGTCGCGTTCGGTCTGCTCGGTCAGCACGCCGAGCGCCTCGTCGAGCGGCAGCCCCGCGATCAGCAGGCTCGCGAGCTGGCGCGTGAGGATCGCCTGTTCGCGCTGCGACAGCTTGCGGCCGAACGCGAGCCGCTGCGTACGCGCGCCGCGCGTCGCGCTGGCGGCCGGCTCGACGACGAGCGGCGTGAGCCCCTGCGTGCGCAACTGGCCGCGCGCGGAACGCGCGCTGTCGGCATCGATGACGCCTTTCTGCGCGTGTCCCGCCGCATCGATCGCTTCGAAACGGAATGCCGGCATCGCGCTATGCGCCTCCCGTCACGCGCAGCACTTCCTCGAGCGACGTCGCGCCGGCGGTCAGCCAGCGTTCGGCGTCGTCGCGCAGCGTGCGCATCCCTTCCGCGCGGCTGGTGGCCAGAATCTCCGCGTCGGCCGCATTGCGATGGATCAGCGAGCGGATCGTATCGTCGACCAGCAACAGTTCGTATACACCGCGCCGGCCCGCGTAGCCCGAATGCCCGCACTTGTCGCAGCCGACCGGATGCCACAGCGTGCGGCCATCCTCGTGCCGCTCTTCCTTGCAGACGGGGCAGAGCTGCCGCACCAGGCGCTGCGCGAGCACGCCGAGCAGCGACGATGCGAGCAGGTACGGCTCGACGCCCATGTCGGTCAGACGCGTGACGGCCGATGCCGCATCGTTCGTGTGCAGCGTCGCGAGCACGAGGTGGCCCGTCAGCGACGCCTGCACCGCGATCTGCGCGGTTTCGAGGTCGCGGATTTCGCCGATCATGATCACGTCCGGATCCTGGCGCAGGATCGAGCGCAGCGCACGGGCAAAGGTCATCCCGATCCGCTCGTTCACCTGCGTCTGGCCGATGCCGCCGAGGTCGTATTCGATCGGATCCTCGACGGTCATGATGTTGGTCGTCGCGGTTTCGAGCCGCGACATCGACGCATACAGCGTCGTCGTCTTGCCCGAGCCCGTCGGGCCCGTGACGAGCACGATGCCGTGCGGTCGCGCAATCAGCTTGTCGAACTGGACGAGCGTGTCGCGGCCCATCCCGAGCGCTTCGAGATTCAGGCGCTTCGCATCCTTTTCCAGCAGGCGCAGCACCGCGCGCTCGCCGTGCCCGGTCGGCAGCGTCGACACGCGCACGTCGACCGGCCGGCCGCCGACGCGCAGCGTGATGCGGCCGTCCTGCGGCAGCCGTTTCTCCGCGATGTCGAGCTGCGCCATGATCTTGATCCGCGAGATCAGTGCGCCGTGCAGCGCCTTCTTCGGGCGCACGACGTCGCGCAGCGTGCCGTCGACGCGAAAACGCACGACGGACGAATTCTCGAACGGCTCGATGTGAATGTCCGATGCCTGTTCGCGCGCCGCTTGCGTGAGCAGCGCGTTGATCATCCGGATGATCGGCGCGTCGTCTTCCGATTCGAGCAGATCCTCGACTTCCGGGATGTCCTGCATCAGCCGCGACAGGTCGACTTCGCCTTCGACCTCGCCGACCACCTGCGCGGCGCTGCCGTCATGACGCGAGTAGGCCTGGTTGATCGCCTGCGCAAGCTCGTCGGCCGGCACGCGGTGCACGGAAATCGAGCCGAAGTTGCGCGCGATCTCCGCGAGCGCGGCGTCGCTCGTGCGTTCGCTGATCCACACCTCGAGCGTGTCGTCGAGCTGGTGCGCGATCAGCACCTGGCCGCTCTTCGCGAAGCCGTACGGCAACAGGCGCGCGGCAAGCGGCGACGGCGGCTGCCGGTCGCCCGGCGCGCCGTCGTGGGCGGAAGACGCGAGCATGTCGCTCACTGCGAGGCTCCCGGAGCGGTCAGCGGCTGTTGCGGCACCGCCTGCTGCGGCCCGCTCTGCGGCTGAGCGGGCGTCTGCTCCGGCAACGGCTGGGCCGGAACCGGCACGACCTGACGCTGCACCTGCTGGCGGCGCATCTTGTCGAGATCGAACAGGTTCCCTGCCGGCGTGCCACCCTGGCTCGGGCCGAGCGGCATCGGCGGGACGATCGGGTCGTCCTTGTCGCGAATCACGTTGTTGTCCGACTTGTACGCGCCCGTCACGCCCTGGATGTAGTCGTAGCGGTTGGCCGTGACTTCCTGTGCGGTACTGCGGTCGGAGATGATCACCGGGCGCAGGAACACCATCAGGTTGGTCTTCTGGCGCTGCTTCGATTCCGAACGGAACAACTGGCCGATCCACGGGATGTCGCCAAGCAGCGGTACCTTGCTGTTCGACACCTGGTAGTTGTCCTGCATCAAACCGCCGAGCACGATGATCTCGCCGTTGTCCGCCAGGATCGTCGACTGGATCGAGCGCTTCGTGAAGGTCGGGCCGGTCTGCGCGTTGGTGGTACCGCTGACGACCGCCGAATCCTCCGTGTAGAGCTGCAGCTTCAGGATCCCGCCGTCGGTGATCTGCGGCTTCACGTGCAGCGTCAGGCCGACGTCGCGACGGTCGTAGGTATTGAACGCATTGCTCGTCGTACCGCTCGTCAGGTTCGAATACGAACCGGTCGCGATCGGCACGTTCTGGCCGACGACGATCTTCGCTTCCTCGTTGTCGAGCGTGATCAGGTTCGGCGTCGACAGCACGTTCGCGTCGCTCACGCCCGCGAAATACTGCAGCAACGCGCCAAGCCCCTGTACGCCGAACATGTTGTGCAGCCAGCCGATGTTGAGGCCTTGGCTCAACGCCCCGAGATTGGAAGCCAGCCCGCCTCCGGTGATCCCGCCGGCGGCGTTGGTCACGCCGCCCGCCGTCAGGTTGACGATGCTGTTGCCCAGGCCCAGCCCGGGGTTCAGGTTCGTGCCGCCGAGAAACTGGCCGCTCGCCACCTGCCACTGGATGCCGAGGTTGCCCTGCGTCGTCGAGTTCAGCTCGACGATCAGCGCTTCGATATAGACCTGCGCACGCCGCGCGTCGAGCTGGTCGATCACCGAGCGCAGGTTCCGGTAAACCGGATCGGACGCGGTGATGATCAGCGAGTTGGTCGCCGCATCGGCCTGGATCATCCCGCCCGGCTGGTTGTCGTCGCTCTTTTCCTTGTCGCCGCCAAGCAGGCCGCCGGAGCCGAGTCCGCCGCTGCCGGACGTGCCGCCGTACGACGACGAGGACGACGAACCGCCGAGGCCGCCCGACGGCAGCGGCGGGGTGCCGGACGACCCGGTCGAGAAGTTGCCGCTCGACGACGAGCCGCCGCTCTGGTTGAAGCTGTTCGCATCGTTGGACGACGCCGACGAGCCGCTGTCGTTGCCGCCCTTGCCGAGCATCCCGCGCAGCGTCTTCGCGAGCTTCACCGCATCGGCGTTGCGCAGCGGCACGACGTGCATGTTGCCGGGCACCGCGCTCGGCGCATCGAGCTGCTGTACGAGGCGCTTCGCGGCCGCGAGGCGCGATGCGCTCGACGCGCGCAGCATCAGCGAGTTGGTGCGCGGGTCGGCCGTGACCGACACCTTCAGCGTTGCATCGCTGTTGCCGATCGCGCCCGGATCGAGCATTTTCTGCAACTGTGCGGCGAGGTCGATCGCGTTCGCGTTGCGCAGCGGAACGACCTGCACCTGCGCGCCCGCGGCGCTGTCGACGCCCGCGATGATCTGCGCGATGCGGCGCACGTTGTCCGCATAGTCGGTCACGACGATCGTGTTGTTCGCCGGGTAGGCCGTCACCGTGTTGTTCGGCGAGATCAGCGGCCGCAGCACGGGCAGCAGGTTGTTCGCCGATTCGTTGTGCAGCTCGAACACCTGCGTGATCACCTGGTCGCCGCGCGCCTGCGGCGCATTGCCGACATAGGTCGGCACGCCCTGCAGCTTCGCGTCGGCCTCGGGCACGACCTTCAGCACGCCGTGATCCTGCACGAGCGCGAAGCCCTGCATGCGCAGCGCCGACTGCAGCGTCTTCAGCGCCTGGTCTTCCGGCACCGGACGTTCGGCAACGAGGTTGAGCTGCCCCTTCACACGGGGGTCGACGATGATGGTCTTGCCGGTTGCGGCGCCGATCGCCTTCGCGACCTGGTCGATATCCGCATTCACGAAGTTGAGCGTGACCTGAGCGTAGGCGGCCTGCGAGACGATGATGCCGGCGACGACGAGGGTCGTGGCAATGCGCCGCATAACGAAGCGATTTCTTGTCATGGATGAATGGGTCGATGCCGGCTCAGGCCGCTTCCGGCGGTAGTGCTGGGATCCAAGTCCGAAAAAGGCGACATTAGCAGTTTTTCATGTCCGAAATATCACATTGATCCGAAGACTGTCTCACATACGACATGTATCGGGCGAGTCGTATGTGATATGTAAGATTCCGCGCCATACCGGCATGCCGGCCATCGCCCCCGTTTCGCGATGAATCGACACGGAAATGCGGTATAACCCGGCTGTCGTATTTCCGCATGTCGCAACCTGACGGACTGTCGGTATGATACGTGCGACAAGTTTCTCGCCGCACGAATAACAGGCACGGGTTTTCCCGATCCTCGCACAATTCCTTTTCATTTTCGCCCCATGAACAGACGGTTCGCTTCGATTGCGTGGATTGCCGCCGGCGTGTGGTTCGCCAGCGCAAACGCTCGCGCGGATTGTTTCGACGAGGCGGCCAGATACCAGCAGGTCAATCCGCTGATCCTGCGCGCGATCGCGTGGCAGGAATCGCGTAACCGGCCCGGCGCGCTGAACAAGAACACGAACGGCTCGATCGACTACGGCCTGATGCAGATCAATTCGGTTCACCTGTCGACGCTGTCGCGCTACGGGATCGACCGCGGCACGCTGATGGAACCATGCAAGAACGTGTACATCGCCGCGTGGCATCTGAAACAGAAGATGAACCGCTACGGCAACACGTGGCAGGCCGTCGGCGCCTACCATTCCGAAACGCCGTCGCTGCGCGACAAGTACGCGCGGCAGATCGCCGGCATCCTGACGCAATGGAAGCTGCTGCCGCCCGCGCCATGACGTCGCGCCGCATCGCGGCCTGACGCGGCGCCGGCCGCCCGGCGCGCGTTTGATGCACAATGCGGGCTCACGCCGCAGGTTCGCCCGTCCGCGGGCCGATCGCGCCCCGGAAGGGCGCCGCGGCCGCTTTTTCATCTTTTCCGTTGGTGTGTACCGCAATGAACCAGCCGTTGCCCGTCACCGTGCTGTCCGGCTTCCTCGGCGCCGGCAAGACCACGCTGCTCAATCACGTCCTCGCGAACCGTGCGGGCCTGAAAGTCGCCGTGATCGTCAACGATCTCGCGGCGGTCAACATCGACGCGTCGCTCGTGCGCGACGCTCAGGCGCTGTCGCGCGTGGAGGAACGCCTCGTCGAAATGTCGAACGGCTGCATCTGCTGCACGCTGCGCGACGACCTGCTCGTCGAGATTCGCAATCTCGCGTCCGAAGGCCGCTTCGACGCGATCATGATCGAATCGACCGGTATCGCTGAGCCGATGCCGATCGCCGAAACCTTCACGTTCGTCGACGACGACGGCGAGTCGCTGTCGAAAATCGCGCGGCTCGACACGCTCGTCACCGTGGTCGATGCGTACAACTTCCTGCGCGACTACGGCTCCGACGACGCACTCGCGACGCGCGGCATCGCCGCATCGGAAGAAGACGATCGCACGCTCGTCGAACTGCTGATCGAGCAGATCGAATTCTGCGACGTGCTGGTGATCAACAAGGCCGACCTCGTCGGCGCGGACGAACTCGCGCGCCTGCAGCACATCCTCGCGCGGCTCAATCCGCGCGCGCATCAGGTCGTGTCGACGTTCGGCAACGTGCCGCTCGACGAAGTACTGAACACGGGCCGCTTCGATTTCGACGAAGCCGCGAATGCGCCGGGCTGGCTCGCGTCGCTCGATCACGATCACACGCATTGCGACGACCCCGAATGCCATGACGAACATCATGCGCACGTGCACGGCGAAGCCGACGAATTCGGGATCGGCAATTTTGTTTACCGCGCGCGCCGGCCGTTCCATCCGGCACGACTCTGGGCGCTGCTGCACCAGGAGTGGCCGGGCGTGCTGCGCAGCAAGGGCTTCTTCTGGCTCGCGACGCGCAACGACATCGCGGGCTCGCTGTCGCAGGCGGGCGGCGTATGCCGGCATGGCCCGGCGGGTCTCTGGTGGGCCGCGCAGGATCGCGCGGAATGGCCGGACGACGACGAGCTGCTCGCCGAAATCCGCGCCGAATGGCACGGCGATCTCGACGATCGCACGGTCGGCGATCGCCGGCAGGAACTCGTGCTGATCGGCATCGCGCTCGATGCCGATGCATGGCGCGAGAAACTCGACGCGTGCCTGCTGACCGATGCGGAATTCGCCGTCGGCGCGGCGGGATGGAGCGCGTTCGACGATCCGTTCCCGGCGTGGGATGTCGATTCGCACGACGACGACGATCACGGCGACACGCAAATCGTGCACGCCTGACGGCTCGGTAACGGCTTGTAAAAACAACCGTTAAATCTTGCAAGAGCGGCGCGGACTGTGGCGAAAATGCCGCGCGCGCCCAACAAAAAACCCGCCGAAAGGCGGGTTTTTTCTGGAACAGGCGCTGGTTTAACGCTTGTTGACGGCGTCCTTGAACGCCTTGCCAGCCGTGAACTTGACCGTCTTGGCTGCCGGGATCTTGATGGTTTCGCCGGTCTTCGGGTTGCGGCCCGTACGTGCTGCGCGCTTGCCCGAACCGAAGCTGCCGAAGCCGATCAGCTGAACCGCATCACCCTTCGACACGGCCTTCTTGATGACTTCGAGCAGCGTGTCCAGCGTTTCGCCGGTTTGAGCCTTGCTGGCGCCCGTTTGGGCGGCGACGGCGTCGATCAGTTCCTGTTTGTTCATTAAGGTTCCTTTATCAGGTTAGGTTGACACGAACAGCGCGAACGCGCCGATTATACGTGCGCGAACCGTGCCGTCGAGAGTCAGACTCCGACGACACAGCGCCGAATCCTGGCCCGCGCGACGCGCCCTCCGGCTTGCCGGCGGCCACCCCGCGGTACGGCGTTGCTATGATAGCGCAGCGCAAACCCAATAACGACAAGGGTTTCAAAGATTTTCATCAGTATTTCGCCGAATGAATCGTCGATTGCCAGTTTTTTGACCTGCGCCAACCGGACAGGATACGCAGCGCGGTCCGCCCGTGCGCGGCCCCGTTGGCTTTTTCCAACGGCCGCTCGGACGACCTCGCGCAATCCCTTGCCAGGCTTGGCTGCCACGTTTTTTGTTTCGCATGCCCGACCGACTTGTTCCCGCCACGCTCGCGCTTCGCGACGACGGCACGCTCGCTTCGCCCGAGTACGGCGACCTCCATCGCGGCGCATCAGGTGCGCTTGCGCATCACCTGTGCGTCTCCGGCAACGGGCTGCCGGCGCGCTGGCAAGGCCGCCGCACATTCACGATCGTCGCGACGGGATTCGGCGCGGGCAGCCACTTCCTCGCGACATGGGGCGCGTGGCGCGACGATCCGGCGCGCTGCGAGCGGCTGCATTTCGTCGCAGTCGAGCCGCATCCGTTCTCGCGCGACGACCTGCGCCGCGCGGTTTCGCACATCGTTGCGAACACAACCATATCGGCCGACGTCGACGCACTGGTCGACGCCTGGCCGATGCTCGTGCCGGGCCTGCACCGGCTGGAATTCGACGCAGGGCGCGTGGTGCTCACGCTCGCGTTCGGCGATGCCGTCGACATGCTGACCAAGCTCGTCGCGCGCGCCGATGCGTTCCATCTTGACGGCTTCACGTCGTCGAACGACGCGGATCTCCGCGCGACCGACGTGGTTCGTGCGCTCGCGAAAATCGCCGGCGAAGGCGCGACGTTTGCAACGCATGCGAATTCCGGCGCCGTGAAACACGCACTCGGCGAATCGGGTTTCACGTATCGTGAAGTCGACGATTCGCTCGTCGGCGAATATGCGCCGCGCTGGCGTGCGCGCCGGCACGAGCCGCCGCGCGCACTGCCCGTTGCGGCGCGCCGCGCGATCGTGATCGGCGCGGGCCTGGCCGGCTGCGCGGTCGTCGAACGCCTGGCCGCGCGCGGCTGGGACGTCACGCTGATCGAGCGGCACGAACGGATCGCGAGCGAAGCGTCGGGCAATCCGGCCGGCGTATTCCATCCGCTGATGACGCGCGACGACAACGTCGCAAGCCGGCTCACGCGCAGCGGCTTCCTGCACGCGATCGCACGCTGGCGCGCACTCGAACGCTCGGGCCATGCGTTCGCGCGCAGCACGCACGGGATGATCCATCTCGCCGAATCGGCCGGCGACTTCGCGCGGATGCGCGACGCATTCGATGCGTTCGGCGCACCGTCCGACTATGCATCGCTGCTCGATACCGATGCCGCGCGCGCACATCTGAACCTGCCGGTCGCGCATGGCGGCCTGCTGTTTCCGCACGGCGGCGCCGTCTGGCCGGCCGGGCTGTGCGCGGCGCAATGCACGGCGGCCGGCGAACGCGTGCGCTTGCTCGCGTCTACCGGCGTCGCGCGGCTCGAGCGGCGGGGCGACACATGGCATGCGCTTGATTCGACGGGCGGCACGCTGGCCGAAGCGCCCGTCGTCGTGCTTGCGAACGCGGGCGACGCCGTGCGTCTCGCGGGGCTGCAGCATGTCGTGCTGCAACCGGTGCGCGGCCAGCTCACGCTGCTGCCTGCCGGCAGTGCATCGTCGCTGCCGTGCCCGGCGATCGGCGACGGTTACGCAGTGCCGCTCGACGACGGCACGCTGCTGATCGGCGCGACATTCGAACCCGACGACGTCGATCCGGCGATGCGCGCGGCCGGCCACGTCGAAAACCTCGACCGCGTGCGGCACCTGCTGCCGGGCCTGATCGGCGACGTTCCGGATCTCGGCACGCTGCGCGGCCGCGTTGCATTCCGCTGGGTCGTCGCCGATCGTCTGCCGCTGATCGGCCCGCTCGCGGACGAAGCGCAGGCCGTCGCGAACGCACGCGCGCTGAGCGGCGCAAAGGCGCGCGACCTGCCGCGCACGCCCGGCCTCTACGGCGCATTCGGCTTTGGCTCGCGCGGCCTCGTGTGGGCCGCGCTTGGCGCCGAACTGATCGCATCGCAACTCGAAGGCGAGCCATGGCCGCTCGAGCGCGAACTCGCCGAAGCCGTCGATCCCGCACGCTTCCTGATCCGCGCACTGCGCGCACGCCGCATCGGTTCGGCCGGCTGACCGGCCGCGCGAATCGCTCACAGTTTCCTGATTTCCCCGCGCAAGGTTATCCACCCGGTGCTGTGGATAACCTTGCGAAATCCACACGCACTTCGTGTGTAATCACAGTGGACGTAAACTGGGCAACTCGGCACAGCTGTGAGGCGGCCCCAAAGTTGCTCATCTCAAACTTCTGTGCACGAACAGCCTGTGCAACGGGTTATGGTTTCGCCAACACGTTGATCCATCAGCGTAAACCGAAGTTATCCACAGAACTGTGCGTCCTTTGTTAACTTCTACTACGTATATATACAAGTAAACCTTTGAAACCAAAGACCTGTGGTGCCGCACAGCGCCGCGAGTCGTATTCAATGGGTTCCAGACCGAAAAAGCTGTGGCACAATCGGTTTCCTTCGCGTTCGTCCGGCCAGGCGCCGGACAAGCTTCAATGGAACGGTCGGCACGATTTCGAATCTGAATCTTCGAGACTGCGCAGTCCGTTCACACACCAGGCCGACAATCCAGATCGGCAACCTGTGCGACTTTCCGCCGGATGGCGGAACAGGCGGACCCCATGTCCCGCCGTCGTCGACCACAACAATCACATTCGGGGCGATACCCAGCCGGCGCGCATCCATTTCTGACGCTCGACCCCGCGTCGCTGGCGGTTGCTTCCAAAGGAGAAGTCACCACGATGAAGTCGGCGTTCTCATTTCTGCCCAACTGGCCGCTCGCGCCGGATGCCGTGTTCTGGGCCGGGCTCGCGCTGTTCGCGGCCGGCCTGTGTGGCGAACTGTGCTATCGCGCATGGCGCCTGCCGCGCATCACCGGTTATGCGGTAATCGGCCTCGTCGCCGGTTCGTTCGGATTCGGCGTGATCGACGCAAGCACCGACGAAACGTCGCGGCTGCTGATCGACGTCGCGCTCGGCCTGCTGCTGTTCGAGCTCGGCAGCCGCCTCGACCTGCGCTGGATCCGGCGCAATCCGTGGCTCGTCGCGTCGAGTCTCGCGGAAGCCACGCTGACGTTCGTGCTCGTGCTGTTCGTGATGCTTGCGCTCGGCGTGTCGGGAATGGTCGCGCTCGTGCTGTCGGCGATCGCGATCGCGACGTCGCCGTCGATGGTGATCCAGCTCAAGACCGAACTGCGCGCGGAAGGGCAGGTGTCGCAGCGCCTCATCACGCTCACGGCGCTCAACAGCGTGTACGCGATCGTGCTGACCAAGCTCGTCACGAGCTGGCTGCACCAGGAAGCGTACGGCAACGTGTTCGCGACGATCCTGCAGCCGCTCTACCTGATCGCCGGTTCGTTCATCGTCGCGTATCTCGTCGCGCGTTCGTGCAATTTCCTGTTCCGCCACATGACGTCGACGATGCGCGACGAGCATTCGTTCGTCGCGCTGTTCGGGCTCGTGATGCTGGCGATCGCGGTGGCACAGGCGCTGAAGCTGTCGACGCTGCTCACGCTGCTGCTCGCGGGCATCATCGTGAAGAACCTCGAAGCGCGTCCGCAGCTGTGGCCCGAGCATTTCGGCACGGCCGGCTGGCTGCTGACGGTGGTCCTGTTCGTGCTGACGCTCACGTCGTTCACGTGGGGCGACATCGCACTCGGCGGGCTGCTCTCGATCGTGCTGATCGTCACGCGGCTTGTCGCGAAGCTGGCCGGCGTCGTCGCGTTCGCGAAGCCGAGCGGCATCGGGATGAAGCAGGGCGTCGCGCTCGGCATCGCGCTGACGCCGATGTCCGCACTGTCGTACCTGCTCGTCGACGATACCTACCAGCTCTATCCGAATTTCGACCCGCACCTGCGCGCGATCGTGATGTGCACGATCGTGATCCTGCAGCTCGTCAGCCCGTTCGTGGTCTACCGCTGCCTGTCGGCGGTCGGCGAACGCAGCGACAGCAACTGATTCCGGAACCTGCCATGGCACTCGAAACCTTCGTCAATTCCGAACCGTTCACGTTCGGCGTCGAACTGGAGATCCAGGTCGTCAACACGCACAACTACGACCTGACCAAGGCTGCATCCGACCTGATGCGCCTGATCCAGGGCGAGACCTTTCCGGGCAACATCACGCCGGAAATCACCGAGAGCATGATCGAGCTGTCGACCGGCATCTGCCATTCGCACGAGCAGGCGGTCAGCGAGCTGCATGCGATCCGCGACGTGCTCGTGAAGGCGGCCGACCAGCTCAACGTCGGGCTCGCCGGCGGCGGCACGCACGCGTTTCAGCAATGGAGCGACCGGCAGATCTACGATGCGCCGCGCTTCCAGTACATCTCCGAGCTGTACGGCTATCTGGCCAAACAGTTCACCGTGTTCGGCCAGCACGTGCACATCGGCTGTCCCGATCCCGACAGCGCGCTGTTCCTGCTGCACTCGATGTCGCGCTTCATTCCTCACTTCATCGCGCTGTCCGCGTCGTCGCCGTTCGTGCAGAACGTCGACACGGGCTTCCATTCGGCACGCCTGAATTCGGTGTTCGCGTTCCCGCTGTCGGGCCGCGCGCCGTTCGTGCTGACCTGGGACAGCTTCGAGGAGTACTTCATGAAGATGGTGAACACGGGCGTCGTCAACTCGATGAAGGACTTCTACTGGGACATCCGCCCGAAGCCCGGCTACGGGACGATCGAGGTGCGGGTGATGGATACGCCGCTGTCGGTCGATCGGGCGGCGGCGATCGCCTGCTACATCCAGACGCTCGCGCGTTACCTGCTGACCGACCGGCCGTTGAAGCTGTTGGAGGACGACTACCTCGTCTATACGTTCAATCGTTTCGAAGCGTGCCGCTTCGGGCTCGAGGGCACCTGCGTGAATCCTCAGACGGGTGAACGCCGCACGATCGCGGAAGACATCCTCGACACGCTCGACCGGATCGCGCCGCATGCGGCCGCGCTCGGTTCGCGCGCGGCGCTCGACGAGATCGGTGCGCTGGCGAAGGCGCGCGTGAACGATGCATCGTGGTTGAGAACCGTTTTCAAACAGGAAAAATCGCTGAACGAAACGGTCCGGCAGCAGTGCTTACGCTGGCGTGAATGAAAAAATGTTTTGCAGATTGCGGGCTCGACCGCGTTGCGATTCGCTGAACGACGGCCGGGCCGGTTTCAGGCCGAAATCGTTGCGAGTCGCCCTGAAAATCTGTGGATAACCCGACATTCCTCTGCAAAGTCAACGATCTGCGGGCGGGATAACCCGGTGGATCAATGCCATTCGCCCGATGGCCGATCCGAACAGGAAAATGCCGGCGCAGCCCGTTTCGCGGTGCGCGGCATTGCAGGCACAACGAAAAAATTCAGTTATCCAGTGATTTTCCACAGAATGCAGGGGATAACTTAGCTGTGCGATTTTCCGCTCTCGCTTAGAATGTCGGCTTTGCGGACACCGGAACGACGCGTGTCTCACCGGTCGCCGCGAATGCGACCGCCGCGTGTGCCTCGCGACGGCCGTGCTGACGCACTCGCAAGAGCGCGTCTGTTTTGAGATGGACATTCGATCTCCACACTACGGCCGCTCGGCATTCCGGGCGGCGGCAAAGCGAAAAGACTATGAGCGAAGGCGTTTACGGGAACCAGGCTTCGGGACGTGTCACCCACAGCCTGCTGCGGTTGAGTACGGCCATGCGAAGCCAGGCATGGGATTGGGCGGAAGGCGCGGGCCTGACGCCGACGCAGGGCGAAATTCTCGTGCTGCTGCTGCAGCGCAAGGGTCCGATGCGGCTCGGCGAGATCGCGCGCGAGACGCAGCTCACCGCGGCGACCACGAGCGATGCGGTCAGCACGCTCGAGACGAAGGGGCTCGTCGAGAAGCGCCGTGCGCTGGACGACGGCCGCGCACTGGCCGTGCGCCTGTCGGCCCGTGGCCGTACGGCCGCGAAGAAGGCGCTGCAATGGCCTGAATTCCTGACGAAAGCGGTCGGCAAGCTCGGCGCGGACGAGCAGGGCGCACTGTATCGCGCGCTGCTGAAGACGCTGCGCGAGCTGCAGGTGGCCGGCGCGACGCCGCCGCAGCGCATGTGCGTGACGTGCGCCCACTTCCAGCCGGGCAAGCTGTCGAAGAAGACCGTGCATTACTGCGCGGCGCTCGACATCTCGATGTCCGACAGCGACCTGCGTCTCGACTGCTCGGTGCAGGAAGAAGCCGACGCGGCGACGCAGAAGAAGACCTGGAAGATTTTCGCAGGCTGACGTCCGTCGATCGACCGGGAGGCCGATGATGAACGCTGAAGTCGTGGCGATCCGCCATGTGCATTTCGAGGATCTCGGGAGCTTCGAGCAGGTGCTCGGCGAACGGGGCCGGCGGGTGCGCTATGTAGACGTCGGGTCGTCGCGGTTCGAGGTGCTCGACGTGCTCCAGCCGTCGCTGTTCGTCGTGCTCGGCGGGCCGCTCAGCGTGTACGACGATGCGCAGTATCCGACGATCGCGCCGCTCGCGGCGCTCGTGCGCCAGCGCATCGACGCGGGGCTGCCGATCCTCGGTATCTGCCTCGGCGCGCAGTTCATCGCCCGTGCGCTCGGCGCGCGCGTTTATCCGGCTGCACAGCACGAACTCGGCTGGGCGCCGCTGACGCTCACCGATGCCGGTCGCGCGTCGCCGCTGCGCCATCTCGATGGCGCGGCGACATCGATGCTGCACTGGCACGGCGATACGTTCGACCTGCCGGGCGGCGCGATCCATCTCGCATCGACACCGGCCTGCCGCCACCAGGCATTCGCATGGGGGCAGCACGTGCTGGCGCTGCAGTGCCATCCGGAAATCCGCACCGACCGCTTCGAACCGTGGCTGATCGGGAACGCCGGCGAAATCGCGGCGACGCCGGGTATCGACGCCCGTCAGTTGCGCGCCGATACCGCGCAGCACGGCCCCGCGCTCGAGACGGCCGCGCGGCGCATGTTCGCGGAGTGGCTCGACAGCATCGGGCTCTGACGCCACGGGCGGCGCCGTTCGCCGCGAATCCCTGGCCCGGCCCGCATCCGTTGCAGGCCGGCGCATCGCTGCATGCAACGCGTTTCCCGCCGCGCCGGCAACCTGCTGCCGGCCGTACCTGACCATCCGCTTACTGCCGACCGCGCCATCTGCACGCTTCAAGCCCGCGTGCTACGCTCGT
Source organism: Burkholderia sp. NFPP32 (assembly GCF_900119325.1). Classification (NCBI taxonomy): domain Bacteria; kingdom Pseudomonadati; phylum Pseudomonadota; class Betaproteobacteria; order Burkholderiales; family Burkholderiaceae; genus Burkholderia; species Burkholderia sp. NFPP32. The sequence goes on from NZ_FPJP01000018.1 coordinate 71,733, forward strand.
CCGCTCTTTCCCTTTCCAGGCGAGCGGCCTCCATGACTGCGCTGTTTTCCCCGTTCACGCTGCGCGGCGTGACCCTTCCTAACCGGATCGTGATCTCCCCGATGTGCCAGTATTCGGCCGAACGCGGCGAAGCGACCGACTGGCACATGATTCACCTCGGCCATCTCGCGCTGTCGGGCGCGGGCCTGCTCTGCATCGAGGCGACTGCGGTGGAGCCCGACGGGCGCATCACGCACGGCGACCTCGGCCTTTGGGACGATGTGACCGAAGCCGCGCTGAAGCCCGTGCTGGCCGCGATCCGCAAGCATTCGCCGGTCCGCATCGCGATGCAGTTGTCGCATGCGGGGCGCAAGGCGTCGAGCGACGTGCCCTGGCAGGGCGGTCAGCTCGTGTCCGTCGCCGACGGCGGCTGGCTGCCGCATGGGCCGTCGGCCGTACCGCACAAGGAAGGCGAGACGCCGCCGCTCGCGCTCGATGCCGCAGGCCTGAACCGGATCCGCGATGCGTTCGCGGCGGCCGCGAAGCGCGCCGCGCGGCTCGGCATCGACGCGATCGAAGTGCATGCCGCGCACGGCTACCTGCTGCACCAGTTCCTGTCGCCGCTCGCGAACCGGCGCACCGACGAATACGGCGGCTCGCGCGAAAACCGGATGCGTTTTCCGCTCGAGATCTTCGAGATCGTGCGCGCGGCGTTTCCGGAGGATCGGCCGGTCGGCGTGCGCGTGTCCGCGACCGACTGGGTCGAAGGCGGCTGGGAGCTCGACGACACGATCGCGTTCGCGCACGAACTGAAGCGCCGCGGCTGCGACTGGATCGACGTGTCGTCCGGCGGCGTGTCGCCGCTGCAGAAGATTCCGCTGGCGCCCGGCTACCAGGTGCCGTTCGCGCAGGCCGTGAAGCGCGCGGTCGGGATGCCGACGATGGCGGTCGGCCTGATCAACGAGCCCGCGCATGCGAACCGGCTCATCGAGGCCGGCGATGCCGATTTCGTCGCGATGGCGCGCGCGATGCTGTACGACCCGCGCTGGCCGTGGCATGCGGCGGCCGAGCTCGGCGCGCAGGTGACGGCGCCGCCGCAGTACTGGCGCTCGCAGCCGCGCGAGCACAAGGCGTTGTTCGGCGACATCGCGTTCGGCCAGCGTTGAAGCGTCAAGCGCGCAATATTGCGCGCGATGTTGAACGAAGCAATATCGAACGTGTAGGATGCGGGTGATTCGCCGCATGCCCCGACGCGGCACCGACCGGTGCCGCGTTTTCGTTTGGCGCGCGCCGGGCCGCGATCGCGGCCGTCTTCCATTCATTCGTCTTCACAAGGATTCGTTCGATGAGTTCACGCAGGATCGCGGTGCGCCGCTCGGGAGTACACGGCAAGGGCGTGTTCGCGGTGGCGCCGATCAGGGCCGGCGAACGCGTAGTGGAATACAAGGGCGAGCGAATTTCGTGGAAGGAAGCGCTGCGTCGCCATCCGCACGATCCGAGCGAGCCGAACCATACGTTCTACTTCGCACTGGACGAAGGCGGCGTGATCGACGGCAAGGTCGACGGCAACAGCGCGCGCTGGATCAACCATTCGTGCGCGCCGAACTGCGAAGCGGAGGAGGTCAAGGGCCGCGTGTATATCCACGCGCTGCGCGACATCGGGCCGGAAGAGGAGCTGTTCTACGACTACGGCCTCGTGATCGACGCGAAGCTGACGAAGAAGCTCAAGCGCGAATACGCATGCCATTGCGGCGCGGCTTCGTGCCGCGGCACGCTGCTCGCGACGTCGGACGACGGCGAGAAGAAGAAAAAGAAGAAGGACAAGAAGGACGGCAAGTCCGAGTCCAGCGCGAAGGACAAGAAAAACAGGAAGTGACGCAGGCGGCCGCGCATCGTGCGCTGCCGCTTCAGCAGTCCTTCCCGTTTCCTTATCCGTCGGGCGGTCCGGTCAACGCTCGCCCGACGCGAATCGCCCGATGGTCGCTCAATGCGCCGACGCGGCGGCCGGCGTTTCGCTGGCCGGTTTCTCCGTGCGCTGGGCGAGCGGCACCCGCACCACGAAGCGCGAACCGCCTTCCGATGCATCCTCGTACGACACGGTGCCGCCATGCATCGCGATGATGTCGTGCACGATCGCGAGGCCGAGCCCGGCCCCCGTCTCGACGCCGTTGCCGCTTTGTGCGTCGCCGCGGAAGAAGCGCTTGAACAGGTCGGCCTGCTGGTTAGCGGGCACGCCCGGGCCGTTGTCCTCGACGACGATCTCGGCGGCCGGCTGGCCGTCTTCGAGCGCACTGCGCGCGACGTTCACCGTGATCCGCGCACCGTCCGGCCGCGCGAGCGGCACGTATTTCAGCGCATTGTCGAGCAGGTTCGCGATCACCTCGCGCAGCAGCACGGGGTTGCCGCGCACAATCAGCTTCTCGTCGTCGCCGGGGTCGTCGCTGCGCTGGAAGCCGAGGTCGACATGCGACGCGAGCGCACGCGGCACCCACTCGGCACCCGTTTCGAACGCCATCGCCGCGAGGTCGACGTCGACGAACCGCGCGGCTTGTTCGCCCGGCTCCGCGCGCGCGAGCGACAGCAACTGGTTCGACAGCCGCACCGCGCGGTCGGCGGCCGCACGCAGCTCGCGCACCGCGGCGAAGGTCTGGTGCGGGTCGCGCGCGACGGCTGCCTGCTCCGCATGCAGCTTCACGGCCGTGAGCGGCGTGCGCAACTGGTGCGCGGCATCGGCGATGAACTTGCGCTGCGCGTCGAGCGCGGTCTTCAGGCGGCCGAGCAGCGCGTTCATCGCGCTCGTCAGCGGCCGGATCTCCAGCGGTACCTCGGTTTCGTCGACCGGTTCCAGCGACGTGTGGGTCTGCCGGTTCAGCGAATCGGCGAGATGCGTGAGCGGGCCGAGCTGCTGGTTCACGACACGCCACACGATGCCCCAGCCCGCGAGCAGCAGCAGCAGCAGCGGCATCATGATCGCGACGAGGAATTCGGCCGCGATCCGGTAGCGATGCCGCACCGGCTGCGCGACTTCGACGACCATCGGCTTGCCGCCTTCGACATTGTCGACGCGCACCTGCGCGACGCGCACCGCGCGGTTGTCGTACTCGGCCTCGAACACGTACGCGTGATGCATGCGGCGCACGTTGATGCCCCGCAGCGGCAGCTTCGGATCGCCGGCGAGTTCCTGTTCGCCGTCGCTGATCCGGTAGATCAGCGCTTCGGCGGGATCGGAAAACATCGCCTGCGCGAGCGGCGGCACCGTGAACGGCGCGTCAGGGCCGGCGATCTGGATCTGTTTCGAGATGGCGGTCGCGAGATCGGCGAGCGAGCGGTCGATCACGTGCTGCGTGTATTGCCACGCGAGCCAGTAGGCAATCAGGCCGCTCATCAGCGCGAGCATCGACAGCGGTGCGGCGAGGCGCCGGAGCAGCGAGCGGCGCAGGCTGGTGGTCACAGCCGGATCAGGAGACATTTCGACGGGCAAATGGATAAGCGCCGCTCACGGGGAGCGGCGCGGTCGTGCGCCGGGCGGCGACGCGGAGCAGGGCGCACACGCCGGCGGCACGCGGCCGGCCGGCGCTTGGCCGCTCAGACGCTCGCTGTCTGGCGGATTTCCTGCAGCAGGTAGCCGAAACCGCGCACCGTGACGATTTCGACGCGGCACTGCTCGAGTTTCTTGCGCACGCGGTGCACATAGACTTCGATCGCGGTGTCGCCGAGATCGCCGCCGAAGTGCGTGAGGTGATCCTGCAACTGGGCCTTGCTGACGACGCGGCCGTGACGCAGCAGCAGCATCTCGAGCACCGCGAACTCGCGCGGCGACAGTTCGAGCGGTTTGTCGTCGTTGAAGATGCGGCGGTCGACGCCCGACAGGCGGACGCCGCCGAGCGACACTTCCGGACGCGGCATGTCGCTGTGCGGGCCGCTGCGGCGCATCACCGCGCGGATGCGCGCTTCGAGCTCGGCCGGTTCGAACGGCTTGAGCATGTAGTCGTCGGCGCCCGAGTTCAGGCCCTGGATCCGGTCGTTCAGCTCGTCGCGTGCGGTCAGCACGATCACGGGCGTATGGCGGTTGGTCTGGCGGAAGCGCGTGAGCAGCGTCATTCCGTCGATGCCCGGCAGGCCGAGGTCGAGGATCACGAGTTCGTGGCGGTTTTGTGCCAGCGCCTGTTCGGCAAAAATGCCGTCATGCACCATGTCGACGGTGAAGCCAGCCTGCTCGAGGCTGCTCTGGATACCGCGTGCGATGGGGCGGTCGTCTTCGATCAGAAGGAGTCGCATGAAGTTCGCTCAAGTACAATGGGTTGGCGGTTCAGGCACGCGGACAGCACGAAGCCGTTTCCACAGGGGCGCCGCATCGCGTGACATCAAGCATGGCGGCCAGCGAACGATTAAATCCAATCATGTCCGATATTTCGATCAACGACCTTGAAGCCGCGATCAATTTCTGGCGCGCCCGCTCGCCGTCGAGCGGCGACGAACTCAAACTCTGCGAAGAGGCCAGCGCGCTCTCCAAGCCGTATGCGCTGCTGATTGTACAGCGCGAAAGCGCGCTGCAACTGGAAGGTTTGGACCCCAAGGCGCGGAAAGCATACGAGACTTACGTGCGGCTTAAGGATGGCTTGGAAAGCTGAAGGCTTTCGCTGACTACATCCTAGAAAACGTTCAGCGAAATGAAAAGTTGACGCCCGCGCGCCGAAAGACGCGCGGCGGCAGAAGAAGGGCTCAGGCGGCCGGTTGCGCGTGCGCGCCGGCGCGGTCGACGAACAGCGCGAGTTCGATGTCGCGTTCGGTCAGGCCGTCGGCGTCGTGGGTCGACAGCGTGACGTCGACGCGGTTGTACACGTTGAACCATTCAGGATGGTGGTTCATTTCCTGCGCCTTGATCGCGACGCGCGTCATGAAGCCGAACGCTTCGTTGAAATCGGCGAAGCGCAGGCTGCGCTGGATCGCGTCGCGGCCCGGCACGGCCGTCCAGAGCGGCAGGCCTTCGAGCCGGGTCTTGCGTTCTTCTGATGTGAGCTTGTGGATCATCTTGCACCTCTCGTTCGGTAACGGCGCTCGTGCGCGGCTGCGCCGCGCGGCGCAGCCGGCACCGGTCATTGTTTCATAGTTGTGGGACGGCCATCCGGCGACGGGTTGGCCGGCATCCGGCGCACGCTGGCGCGTTACGCGTCGGCGTCGTCAGGCCAGCCTTCGCCCGTGCCGCGATGCAACACGCGGTCGGTATCGAGCACCGCGCCAGCCGCGAATTCGGGCAGCGCCGCGAGCCGGTCGGCCAGCGCGCGGCCGTCGACGTCGGCGAGCGCGAACAGCTGCGCGAAATCGTCGATCACGAAGTAGGTCTTCTGGAACGTGTCGATCCGGTATTTCGTGCGCATCACGCGTTCGAGGTCGAAGCCGAGCCGGTTCGGCGCCGCGCTTTCGAGGCTGTACAGGCTCTCGCCCTTGCTCGACACGATCCCGGCGCCGTAGATCGACAGCCCGTTCGTGCCGCGCGGGTCGCGGATCAGCCCGAATTCAACTGTATACCAGTAGAGGCGAGCGAGCCGCGCAAGCGCCGCTTCGTCGTCGGCGACCGCGAGCGCGGTGCGGCCGTACGCCTGCATGTAGTCGGCGAACACCGGGTCGATCAGCAGCGGCACATGGCCGAAGAGGTCGTGGAAGCAGTCGGGTTCCTGCAGGTAGTCGAGCTGGTCGGGACGGCGCATCCACCAGGTGACCGGAAAACGCCGGTTCGCGAGATGCCCGAAGAATACGCGGTCCGGCACGAGGCCCGGCACGGCGACGATTTCCCAGCCCGTCGCGGGCTTCAACTGGCGGTTCACGTCCGCGAACGACGGTACGCGATCGGCCGGCAGGTCGATCTTGCCGAGCCCCGCGACGAACGCGTCGCAGGCGCGCCCGCGCAGCAGCGCCGACTGGCGTGCATAGAGCTGCTTCCACACCGCATGGTCGACCTGGCCGTAACGTTCGAGCGACTGGTCGATGGTGAAATCTGCGCGGGTTTCGAGGCCCGCGTCGAACTGCTCCTGCAGTTTCGCGGTGACGACGGTGGACATGATCAGGCTCTGCACGCTGTGGTTGGGAACCATGCAAGTGTAGAGCGGCCTGCGCGCGGAATGGGCGCAAAGTTGGCGTTGATTTGCCTGATGATGCGATAATCTCGCATCAAATTGCGAATCAATGCGGAGAATGCTCATGCTGGAACTCGATCACTTCGATCTCGCGCTGCTGGACGTGCTGCAGCGCTTCGGTCGCGCGACGCATCAGCAGCTCGGCGAGGAGGTGCCGCTGTCGCCATCGCAGATCGGCAGGCGGCTGCAGCGGCTCGAGGCGGCCGGCGTGATCGAAGGCTACCGCGTGATGCTGCGGCCCGAAAAGCTCGGGCTCGGCGTCACCGCGTTCACGAGCCTGAAGCTCAAGCACCACGGCGATTCGATCATCGAGCAGTTCCAGCAGCAGATCGACGTGCTGCCGGAAGTGCTCGAATGCCATGCGGTGGTGGGCGATGCCGACTACCTGCTACGCATCGTCGCGCCCGACCTGAACGCGCTGTCGCAGTTCGTGATGAAGAAGCTGATGCGTGTGCCGGGCGTCGACAGCGTGCGCTCGAACATCGTGCTGACGACCTTCAAGCGCAACGGTGCGCTGCCGCTCGCGCACCTGGCGCCCGGCGCCGCGTGACGCGGCGGCCAGAGCAAGCCTGCTTAGCGGGAACCGGCCCCAGGCGGCGCGTGCCGCACCGTCGCCGGCGGGGCCGGATCAGGCCGCTTCGTGCGGCGTGTCGGCGTTCAGCAGGTCGACGTACGCGACCGCGACGAGATCGTCCTGCGACACGCCGAGCTTCGTGAACACGTCGTGCGCTTCGGCTTCGCCGCCGGCTTCGTCGTCGTCGGGGCCGAGCACGACTTCCAGTTCGATGAAGTCGCCGAGGCCGTCGACGCGGTCGAGGTGGATGCGCGTGCGACCCGCGAGGTACACGTGCCGTTCCTTCGTCACGATCCCGCGCGTGGTCAGCGCGGTCGCGAGCAGCGCGTGCATCGCGTCGGGATTCGTCACGGGGCTGCGCGTGTAGTACGACGCCTTCGGGCCGTCGCGGTCGTCGCGCTGGTAGAAGATCAGTTCGGCCGGCGTGCCGTCCTCGAAGCGGCGCAGCTTCAGCCGGCCGCGCGGCACGTCATAGAAGAAATCCTGCTGGCGGTAGAACAGCGGCGCTTCGGCCGCGAGCGTCGCCGCGCGTTCGCGTAGCTGGTCGAATTCGCGGGCGCGGGCTTTGATCTCGATGTTGCGGGCCATGCGGGTCTCCTTCAATCGGGGTCTCGCGGTGTGCGAACGCACAATCTAGCAAAAAGGCGGGGACGGCGGCGTGACGACGGGCAGGGGGCGGCGAGATGACGCGTGTTGCGCGCGACGCCGGCACCCGGCGTGTGGCGGCCGCGCCTTCATCAGCATCGCTCATATCGCCCACTGGGCTTCGATCAGCCGCAGCGCGGCCGCGATCGCCGGCTCGTCGCGCCGCTCGGCGAGCGTCACGAACGTCAGTTCGGTCGGCACCGTCACGCGTTCGACGATCGTCAGCGCGTGCGCGTGCGCTTCGGCCAGCGCGGTCGAGTCGCGCGCGAGCGTCAACCCGATGCCCGATTTGACGAGGTCGAGCATCGACTGCTCCTGGTCGACCTCGGCGACCTTCACGGGCTGCGCGCCGGCTTCCGCAAAGCGCCGCGACAGCAGCCGGTGATGCGCGGACGCCGGCGGCGTCCAGATCCACGGTAGCGCGGCGAGCGCGCGCCAGTCGTGCGCGCGCTGCACGCGCTCCTTCCAGCCGGCCGGCGCGAGCACGCGGTACTGGAAATGCGTGAGCGTGACGGTGTGGAACAGGGCACCGTCGAGCTGATCGTCCTCGCCCGGCCGGCCGATGTAGTAGCCGACGTCGAGCGCCTGTGCGCGCACCTGTTCGATCACCCAGCCCGACATCCCGTGCCGCAGCGCGGTTTCGATCTGCGGATGGGTCTCGACCAGCGCGCGCAGGAAACCGCCGAGCCGCAGGAAGCCCGGATCGAGGATCGTGCCGATCCGCAGCCGGCCGCGCACCTCGTGCCGCAGCGCAGCAGCGGCGCGCTGCACGTCGGCGGCCGCGGCGAGCGCGCGTTCCGCGTGCGGCAGCAGCGTCTGGCCGTCGCGCGTGAGCGCGAGCCCGCGCGACGTGCGCGTGAACAGCGTGACGCCGAGCGTTTCCTGCAGATGCTTGATCTGCAGGCTGACGGCCGGCTGCGTCAGGTGCAGTTGCGCGGCGGCGCGCGTCAGATTGCCTTCGCGCGCGACCGTCGCAAACGCGCGGAGCAGGGTGAGATCCATCGTCGTGATATGAGCGCTGCTTATAACGCAGTTCAGCATAACTCATTGGATCGGCGGCCGGCAGCCGGAGTACGCTTCATCGGTCGCGTCGCCCGGCGCGTTCCGGCGGCACCTGGCGTGGAGTATGGCCGGGCAGGCGGGCGCTGCTGCAGACACCCGCCGTGACGCACTATGCTGGAAATGATGCGCGGCATCGCAGCGCGCGGGATAAAACAACGAGATTGCATGGGACCAGCGTAAGCGCTGAAGCACTGACTCCACCCAGTCACACCATGGGACCCGAGTAAGCGCTAAAGCACTCGCGCGGCGCACAACAACGAACTTTGCGTGGGAGCAGCGTAAGTGCTAAAGCACTAACGCTGGTCGACCGCCGTGGGGATGGAGTAAGCGCTGAAGCGCCAACTCCATCCAGCCACGCCATGGGATCAGAGTAAGCGCTAAAGCGCTTACTCTGATCGACAGGAGACAAGCAGTGACTACTCAACGCACGCTCGAAGGCGAATTCGACTACGTGATCGTCGGCGCGGGCACCGCGGGTTGCGTGCTCGCGAACCGCCTGACCGAGGATCCCGACATCCACGTGCTGCTGCTCGAAGCGGGTGGCAAGGACGACTATCACTGGATCCATATCCCGGTCGGATATCTGTATTGCATCGGCAACCCGCGCACCGACTGGCTGTACAAGACGCAGCCCGAAGCGGCGCTCAACGGCCGCGCGCTGTCGTATCCGCGCGGCCGCGTGCTCGGCGGCTGCTCGTCGATCAACGGGATGATCTACATGCGCGGCCAGCGCGAGGATTACGACAGCTGGGCGCAGGAAACCGGCGATGCGGGCTGGTCGTGGGACAGCGTGCTGCCGATCTTCAAGCGCAGCGAGGATCACCATGCGGGCGCGAGCGACGCGCACGGCGCGGGCGGCTACTGGCGCGTCGAGAAGCAGCGGCTGCGCTGGGAGATCCTCGAATCGTTCGCGCAGGCAGCGCAGCAGACGGGCATCCCTGCGACCGACGATTTCAACCGCGGCGACAATTCCGGGGTCGGCTATTTCGAGGTGAACCAGAAGCGCGGCGTGCGCTGGAATACGTCGAAGGCGTTCCTGCGGCCTGCGATGGCGCGCCCGAACCTGACCGTGATCACCGGCGCGCAGGCGCAGCGCGTGATCTTCGAAGGGCGGCGCGCGGTCGGCGTCGAGTATCACGGCGGCGGCACCGATTATGTCGCGCGGGCGCGTGCGGAAGTGCTGCTGACGTCCGGCGCCGTGAATTCGCCGCAACTGCTCGAACTGTCGGGTATCGGCTGCGGCCGGCGGCTGCAGGCGCTCGGCATCGACGTCGTGCAGGATCTGCCGGGCGTCGGCGAAAACCTGCAGGATCACCTGCAATTGCGGATGGCGTTTCGCGTCGAAGGCGTGCGCACGCTCAACACGCTGTCCGCGCACTGGTGGGGCAAGCTGATGATCGGCGCGGAATACGCGTTGCTGCAGCGCGGGCCGATGTCGATGGCGCCGTCGCAGCTCGGCGCGTTCGCGAAATCCGATCCCGAAGATCCCGCGCTCACGCGCCCCGATCTCGAATACCACGTGCAGCCGCTGTCGCTCGAGCGCTTCGGCGAGCCGCTGCACAGCTTCAACGCGTTCACGGCGTCCGTCTGCCATCTGCGGCCGACGTCGCGCGGTAGCGTGCATGTCACGAGCGCCGATCCGGGCATCGCGCCCGCGATCGCGCCGAACTATCTGTCGACCGACCACGATCGCCATGTCGCCGCCAACGCGCTGCGCCTCACGCGCCGGATCGCGTCTGCGCCGGCGCTTGCGCGCTATCGTCCCGAGGAAATCCTGCCGGGCACACGGTATCGGACCGAGGCAGAACTGATCGAAGCGGCCGGCGCCGTCGGCACGACGATCTTCCATCCGGTGGGCACCTGCCGGATGGGGCGTGCCGACGATGAGCGCGCGGTGGTCGACAGCCGGCTGCGCGTGCGCGGCATCGCGGGGCTGCGGATCGTCGATGCATCGGTGATGCCGTTCATTACGTCGGGCAACACCAATTCGCCGACGCTGATGATCGCCGAGCGTGCGAGCGACATGATTCGTGCCGATCGCCGCGCGGCGCGCGACGCGACGCCGGTGCGAACGGAGGCCACCGTGACGGCCGCGTGACGGAACGCTGACACGCGCGACAGCGGGCCGTCATGCGGGCGCCTGCTGATTCGATATGCGAAACAAGCTGCCGTGCCGTTGCAGCGGCCATGCCGGTTGCGGCGGTTCGAACGGCAAGATCCATGCGAGCCGCGCTGCTTGTTTGATTGCACGCGTGCCGCGCCGTGCGGGCGGTCAACTGCCGATGATGCACGTGTCAAAAAAGCGTGGCGAAAAACCGTGCATGGCCGCATGCGCGCATCGCGGCCAGCCCTATAAGTGCAAATCCCGATGATTGCACTGCACCAACGGCGCGACAATGTTGCGCAATGTGCATACGCGTCGGCGCGGGAGACCACCCTCGAGGCGTACCACGGCGCCCGGGGGCAGCCGGCTGATCCGCTGACCTGTTCGCGGCCGCTTGCGCCACGCTTCCCGGTGCTTCGCCTGACTTCGTACGGAAGGGAACATGATTCTCGGCGACACGATTCTGGAAACACGCGGACTGACGAAGGAATTCAGGGGTTTCACCGCCGTGAACGGCGTCAACCTGCGTGTGCGGCGCGGCGCGATTCATGCGCTGATCGGGCCGAACGGCGCGGGCAAGACGACCTGCTTCAACCTCCTCACCAAGTTCCTGACACCGACGGCCGGCCAGATCGTCTTCAACGGGATCGACATCACCGACGAGCGGCCTGCGCAGGTGGCACGGCGCGGCATCATCCGCTCGTTCCAGATCTCGGCCGTGTTCCCGCACCTGACCGCGCTGCAGAACGTGCGCATCGGCCTGCAGCGCGCGCTCGGCACCGAATTCCACTTCTGGCGCAGCGAACGCACGCTGAAGCGGCTCGACGATCGCGCGATGGATCTCCTCACGCAGGTCGGCCTCACCGATTTCGCGCACGTGCCGACCGTCGAACTCGCGTACGGCCGCAAGCGTGCGCTCGAGATCGCGACGACGCTCGCGATGGAACCCGAACTGATGCTGCTCGACGAGCCCACGCAGGGGATGGGCCACGAGGACGTCGACCGGGTGACCGCGCTGATCAAGAAGGTCGCGAGCGGCCGCACGATCCTGATGGTCGAGCACAACATGAACGTGATCGCGGGCATCTCCGACACGATCACCGTCCTGCAACGCGGCGAGGTGCTGGCCGAAGGCTCGTATGCGGAAGTGTCGAAGAATCCGCTCGTCATCGAGGCCTACATGGGCAGCGCCGATGCGGCGCTCGCGGGGGCGCACGCATGAAGCACAGCGAACGGGAGGAACGCGAATTGAGCGGCGTCGAGAGCGGTACGCCCGCGCTGGAGATCACGGGCCTGGAGGCCTGGTACGGGGAATCCCACATATTGCACGGTGTCGACCTGACGGTGCATCGCGGCGAGGTCGTCACGCTGCTCGGCCGCAACGGCGCGGGCCGCACGACGACGCTGCGCGCGATCATGGGCCTCACGGGGCGCCGCAGCGGGTCGATCAAGGTCGCGGGCAGCGAGACGATCGGTCTCGCGACGCACCGCATCGCGCATTTCGGCATCGGCTACTGCCCGGAGGAGCGTGGAATCTTCTCGAGCCTGTCGTGCGAGGAGAACCTGATGCTGCCGCCGCCGATCGGGTCGCGCGAGCATGCGATGTCGCTCGACGAGATCTACGCGATGTTCCCGAACCTCGCGTCGCGCCGGCAGAGCCAGGGCACGCGGCTGTCCGGCGGCGAGCAGCAGATGCTCGCGGTCGCGCGGATCCTGCGCACCGGCGCGAACCTGCTGCTGCTCGACGAGATTTCCGAAGGCCTCGCGCCGGTGATCGTGCAGGCGCTTGCGCGGATGATCGTCGCGTTGAAGGCGCGCGGCTACACGATCGTGATGGTCGAACAGAATTTCCGTTTCGCCGCGCCGCTTGCCGACCGCTTCTACGTGATGGAGCACGGCCGCATCGTCGAGCATTTCCGTGCGGCCGAACTGGAAAGCAAGATGCCGACGCTGCACGACCTGCTCGGGGTGTGACGCCGCCCCGTTTCCCTTGCCGCTAGCCGTGGCGGCCCTCGAATAACCACAACGCATCAGAACAACAGGAGACGTCAATGAAAATGAAGACCCTCGCACACGCCTGTCTCGCGCTCGCGACCGCCGCACTCACCGCCGGCGCCGCGCATGCCGCGGATACCGTGAAGATCGGCTTCATCACCGACATGTCGGGGCTTTACGCGGACATCGACGGGCAGGGCGGCCTCGAGGCAATCCGCATGGCGGTCGCCGACTTCGGCGGCAAGGTGCTCGGCAAGCCGATCGAGGTCGTCTATGCCGATCACCAGAACAAGGCCGACATCGCCGCATCGAAGGCGCGTGAATGGATGGACCGCGGCGGGCTCGACCTGCTGGTCGGCGGCACGAACTCGGCCACCGCGCTGTCGATGAACCAGGTCGCGGCCGAGAAGAAGAAGGTCTACATCAACATCGGCGCGGGCGCCGACACGCTGACCAACGAGCAGTGCACGCCGTACACGGTCCACTACGCGTACGACACGATGGCGCTCGCGAAGGGCACCGGTTCGGCGGTGGTGAAGCAGGGCGGCAAGTCGTGGTTCTTCCTGACCGCCGACTACGCGTTCGGCAAGGCGCTCGAGAAGAACACGTCGGATGTCGTGAAGGCGAACGGCGGCCAGGTGCTCGGCTACGTGCGGCACCCGCTGTCGGCGTCGGACTTCTCGTCGTTCCTGCTGCAGGCGCAGTCGTCGAAGGCGCAGATCCTCGGCCTCGCGAACGCGGGCGGCGACACGATCAACGCGATCAAGGCCGCGAAGGAATTCGGCATCACGAAGACGATGAAGCTCGCCGCGCTGCTGATGTTCATCAACGACGTGCACAGCCTCGGCCTCGAGACGACGCAGGGCCTCGTGCTGACCGACAGCTGGTACTGGAACCGCGATGCGGCATCGCGCCAGTGGGCGCAGCGCTACTTCGGCAAGATGAAGAAGATGCCGTCGAGCTTGCAGGCGGCCGACTATTCGTCGGTGACGACCTACCTGAAGGCCGTGCAGGCTGCCGGCACGACCGACTCCGACAAGGTGATGGCCGAGCTGAAGAAGGCGAAGGTCAACGACTTCTACGCGAAGGGCTACATCCGTGCGGACGGCAGCATGATCCACGACATGTACCTGATGGAGGTGAAGAAGCCGTCCGAATCGAAGGAGCCGTGGGACTACTACAAGGTGCTCGCGACGATTCCGGGCGAACAGGCGTTCACGACCAAGCAGGAAACGCGCTGCGCGATGTGGAAGTAAGCGCCGCGCCGTGGCGCGCGGCCTGATGCGTGCCACGGCGGCGGGCCGGGCGGTGCGCCGGGCACGCACCTGCCGTGCGCCGCATGCGCGCGCTGCGCCTGACGGTTGCGCGCGCAACGAACCTCATTCTGACAGGCGGCAGATTCGATGGAAATCTTTGGCATTCCGTTGCCGGCGATGCTGAGCCAGTTGCTGCTCGGGCTCGTCAACGGCTCGTTCTACGCGATCCTGAGCCTCGGGCTCGCGGTGATCTTCGGGCTGCTCAACGTGATCAACTTCGCGCACGGCGCGCTGTTCATGCTGGGCGCGATGCTCGCGTGGATGGGGCTGACGTACCTCGGGCTGCCGTACTGGGCGATGCTCTTGCTGGCGCCGCTGGTCGTCGGCGCGTTCGGGATCGCGATCGAGCGCTCGATGCTGCGCTGGCTGTACAAGCTCGATCACCTGTACGGGCTGCTGCTGACGTTCGGCCTGACGCTCGTCGTCGAGGGCGTGTTCCGCTCGATCTACGGATCGTCCGGCCAGCCGTACGACGTGCCGTCGCAGCTTTCCGGCGCGACCAATCTCGGCTTCATGTTCCTGCCGAACTATCGCGCGTGGGTCGTCGTCGCGTCGCTCGCGGTGTGCCTTGCGACGTGGTTCGTGATCGAGAAGACGCGCCTGGGCGCGTACCTGCGCGCGGGCACCGAGAACCCGAAGCTCGTCGAGGCGTTCGGCGTGAACGTGCCGATGATGATCACGCTCACCTACGGCTTCGGCGTCGCGCTCGCCGCGTTCGCGGGCGTGCTGGCCGCGCCGGTGATCCAGGTGTCGCCGCTGATGGGCCAGCCGATGATCATCACCGTGTTCGCGGTGGTCGTGATCGGCGGGATGGGCTCGATCCTCGGCTCGATCGTCACGGGCCTGATGCTCGGCGTGATCGAGGGTTTCACGCGCGTGTTCTATCCCGAAGCGTCGGCCACCGTCGTGTTCGTGATCATGGCGATCGTGCTGCTGTTCCGCCCGGCGGGCCTCTTCGGCAAGGAAAAATGATGCAGAGAAAAGTGCTCTACGGCGTGCTGCTCGCCGCACTGCTCGTCGCGCCGTTCATCGGCGCGTATCCGGTCTTCGTGATGAAGGTGCTCACGTTCGCGCTGTTCGCGGCCGCGTTCAACCTGCTGATCGGCTATACGGGGCTGCTGTCGTTCGGCCATGCGATGTTCCTCGCGACCGCTGGCTACGCGACCGGCTATTCGATGCAGACGCTCGGTTTCACGCCGGAGCTCGGCGTGCTCGTCGGCACCGTCGCCGCGACGCTGCTCGGGCTCGTCGTCGGGTTGTTCGCGATCCGCCGGCAGGGCATCTACTTCGCGATGATCACGCTCGCGTTCGCGCAGATGGTCTACTTCATCTACCTGCAGGCGCCGTTCACGCACGGCGAGGACGGCCTGCAGGGCGTGCCGCGCGGCCACCTGTTCGGGCTGCTCGACCTGTCGAACGACGTCGCGCTGTACTACGTCGTGCTGGCGGTGGTCGTCGTCGCGTGCGCGTTCATCGTGCGGGTCGTCCATTCGCCGTTCGGGCAGGTGCTGGTCGCGATCAAGGAGAACGAGGCGCGCGCGATCTCGCTCGGCTACGACACCGACCGCTTCAAGCTGCTCGCGTTCATCCTGTCGGCCGGGCTCGCGGGGCTGGCCGGCTCGCTGAAGGTGCTCGTGCTCGGCTTCGAGACGCTCTCCGATGCGCACTGGACGATGTCGGGCCTCGTCGTGCTGATGACGCTCGTCGGCGGGATGGGCACGCTGTTCGGGCCGTTGCTGGGCGCGGCCCTGATCGTCGCTTTGGAAGACCGGCTGGGCGACATCGGCGAATGGCTCGCGTCGACGACGGGCGTCGCGTGGTTCCATTCGCTCGGCGAATCGACGACGATCGTCACCGGGCTGATCTTCATCGCGTGCGTGCTCGCGTTCCGCCGCGGCATCGTCGGCGAGATGGTCGCGCGGATCAAGCCGCTCAGGGCGTCCTGAGCGCATGTCGCGCGCGTCGCGCCACGTTGATGCGAAGCACCATCCGGCGCGCTCCGGAACGGCGTCGCAGCGGGCTCGAGACGGTGCCGCGCGGCAGGCTGGTGCCCCATTTTCGTGCGGCGATGCACCATAGGGGTAAATGCTAAGTTGCCGTGGTGCTTAAGCCTCTTTAAGATTCATTTCAGTTCTGATGCACCGCGAAACGAATTTGCAGGTGGAGAACGAGGAGACAATCGAGGCACAAAGTGCCCGGACCCCAAAGCGCTGTTGGACGGAATCCAACAGCGCTTTTTCATTTGCGTGCACGGATTTCCACCGATGGTGCATCGGCCTGCGCAATTGCCGTATTCCGCGCTTGCATTCGCACCGCGCCTTTTCCGCGCTTCGCCGCGTCCACCGTTTTTTTCCTTTCTCGCAATCCGGTCGCAGATGGCACGTTGCGATGCGCAGGCCGTCCGGGCTTACCCGGTTGGCGTGCGCGAAACGCGTCCGTTACACTTGGCTTTCGCCGACCGCGCGGTCGGGAAAATCGGTCGGCAGTTCTCCTACAAGCACAATGCAGAAGAGGGAGTACGGTTGGATGAGCAGCGCAGGACGATGGATCGGGGCAGAAAGGGCGGCTGGCGCCGCTCGTTCGTCATTGAGTGCGCATCGGTACTTCCCGGCCTTTCCGAGCCGTCCTGCGGCCGGTACGCGCGCTCCTGCGCGATTCGCCGGCATGGTGCCTTCGCCGGTCGTTGCGCTCGCACCCGTTTCGGCATGAACCGCCGCTTTTCCGATCTTTCGCCGCCGCCGCGCGTGGCCGGGCCGAGCCCGGCCGGCGGACCTTCCGGCAATCGTTGCGCGCGCATCGATCGCGCGCTCGCTCCCGCATTTCTTCGCCTTCTTCATCCTGACGACACTGCTGCTGCGCATCGTGGCGGTCGAACGAACGTGTCGGCCGCGATGTACGCGCACGCGCATGCGCCGCGCCGTCGGGATCCTGCCAGGGTGGCGGCGTTTCACGGGAAAACGAGCGTAGGCGCGGCAAGACGAGATAGTTAAATTATTAACTTGTTTGGGAAACGGGAGCCGCCCGAGCGACCCGCGGATTTTTCGAGCAGCGTTTGGAGACAACATAAATGAAGATGAATCGATGGATGGAGGCCGTGCTTGCCGTGGGCCTCGTGTGCGCGGCGGCCACGGCGTCGGCACAGGTGAAGATCGGCGTGACGCTGTCGGCCACCGGGCCGGCCGCTTCGCTCGGGATTCCGGAAAAGAACACGATCGCGCTGCTGCCGAAGGAAATCGCGGGCAAGAGCGTGCAGTACATCGTGCTCGACGATGCGTCCGACACGAGCCGCGCGGTGCAGAACGTGCGCAAGCTGATCGACGAAGACCACGTCGACGCGATCATCGGTTCGTCCGTCACGCCGAATTCGCTCGCGATGCTCGACCCGGTGTCGCAGGGCAAGACGCCGACGATCTCGCTCGCGGCGAGCGCGCAGATCATCGCGCCGATGGACGCGAAGCGCGCGTGGATGTTCAAGGTGCCGCAGAACGACCAGCTGATGGCCGACGCGATCGCCGGCTACATGGCGAAGCACGGCGTGAAGACGGTCGGCTTCATCGGCTTCGCCGATGCGTACGGCGACAGCTGGTACAAGACGTTCAGCGCGGCGGCCGAGAAGAACGGCCTCAAGATCGTGTCGAACGAGCGCTTCAACCGCACCGATGCATCGGTGATGGGGCAGGTGCTGAAGCTGATGGGCTCGAATCCGGATGCGATGCTGATCGCCGGCTCCGGCACGCCGGCGGCGCTGCCGGCCAAGACGCTGAAGGAGCGCGGCTACAAGGGCAAGGTGTACCAGACGCACGGCGTCGCGAACAACGACTTCCTGCGCGTGTGCGGCAAGGATTGCGAAGGCGAGATCCTGCCGGCCGGCCCGGTGCTCGTGACCGACCAGCTCCCGGATTCGAACCCGGTGAAGAAGGCGGCGCTCGGCTACAAGGCCGCGTACGAGAAGGCCTACGGCGCGGGCTCGCTGGCGACGTTCGGCGGCCATGCGTGGGATGCGGGGCTGCTGCTGCAGCGCGCGATTCCGGAGGCGCTGAAGAAGGGCCAGCCGGGCAGCGAGGCATTCCGCGAGGCGCTGCGCGCGTCGCTCGAAAGCGTCAAGGATCTGCCGGTGTCGCACGGCGTGATCAACATGACGTCGACCGATCACAACGGCTTCGACACGCGTGCGCGCGTGATGGTGCAGATCGTCGACGGCAAGTGGAAGCTGCAGGCCGAGTAAGCATCACGTGAAACCGGCGTGCGTGGCGCGAACGGCGCCGTGCCCGCCGTCGGCAGGGCGCCGGGCCTGACGGGCCGCGCCCGTGCCGCATGGAACCACCGGGGCCCGCCGCGTGGCGCCTGACGCTTCGATCTTGCCGTCCGTGCGCCCCGGCCGTTCCCGTCGCCGTTTCTCCGCAGCATTCTCGATACAAGACACGTATGGATCTCTCGATTGCGGCGATCCTCGCGCAAGACGGCATCACGACCGGCGCCATTTATGCATTGCTGTCGCTGGCGCTCGTGCTGGTGTTTTCCGTTACGCGGGTGATCTTCATTCCCCAGGGCGAATTCGTTGCCTACGGTGCGCTGACGCTTGCGGCGTTGCAGGCGCAGAAATTCCCCGCCACCTGCTGGCTGCTGTTCGTGATGGGCATCGCGTGCTTCCTGCTCGAAGTCGGCGGCCTGATCCGGCATCGCGAACGCCGCCATCAGCTCGGCCGCACGCTCGCGACGCTCGGCAGCCGCTACATCCTGCTGCCGCTCGCGGTGTTCGCGATCACGCGCAGTTTTGCCGTGCAGCCGATGCCGATGCTCGCGCAGATTGCGCTGACACTCGCGATCGTCGTGCCGATGGGGCCGTTCGTCTACCGGCTCGTGTACCAGCCGATTGCCGAGGGCACGACGCTGCTGCTGCTGATCGTATCGGTCGCCGTCCATTTCGCGATGGTGGGCCTCGGGCTGGTGATGTTCGGCGCGGAAGGCTCGCGCACCAATGGATTCTCGGACGCGTCGCTGTCGATCGGCAGCATGACGGTGTCGGTGCAGAGCATCCTCGTCGTCGTCACGGCACTCGTGCTGATCGGTGCGCTCTACGTGTACTTCGGCCGCACGATCGCAGGCAAGGCGCTGCGCGCGACGTCGGTGAACCGGCTCGGCGCGCGGCTCGTCGGCATCGGCACGACCGAAGCCGGGCGACTCGCGTTCACGTTCGCGGCGGGGCTCGGCGTGCTGTCCGGGATCCTCGTCGGCCCGCTGACGACGATCTACTACGACTCGGGCTTCCTGATCGGCTTGAAGGGCTTCGTCGGCGCGATCATCGGCGGGCTCGTCAGCTATCCGCTCGCGGCCGCCGGCTCGCTGCTCGTCGGCGTGCTCGAATCGTATTCGTCGTTCTGGGCGAGCGCATACAAGGAGGTGATCGTGTTCACGCTGATCATTCCGGTGCTGCTGTGGCGCAGCTTCGTGACGCCGCACGCGGAAGAGGAAGAGGAGTGACGCGATGAAGACGATGGTACGCAACAAGACCTTCTGGGTGTTTCTCGTGGTGCTGTTCGCGCTGCCGGTGCTGCCCGGCGCGCTGCAGGTGCCCGAGTACTGGATCACGCTGCTCAACTACATCGGCCTCTATGCGATCGTCGCGATCGGACTCGTGCTGCTGACGGGCGTCGGCGGGATGACGAGCTTCGGGCAGGCCGCGTTCGTCGGCATTGGCGCATATGCGACCGCGTTTCTGACGACGCGGTACGGCGTGTCGCCGTGGCTCGCGCTGATCGTCGGCGTCGTGCTGACGGCGCTCGTCGCGCTGGTGCTCGGCGCGGTCACGATGCGGCTGTCCGGGCACTTCCTGCCGCTCGGCACGATCGCGTGGGGCCTCGCGCTGTTCTACCTGTTCGGCAACCTCGAACTGCTCGGCAAGTACGACGGGATCAACGGGATTCCGGCGCTGAACCTGTTCGGCATCGCCCTCGACAGCGGCCGCAGCCTGTATTTCCTGATCTGGGCCGTCGTGCTGGCCGCGATCGTGTCGGTACAGAACCTGCTGAACAGTCGGCCGGGTCGCGCGATCCGCGCGCTGCGCGGTGGCGGCGTGATGGCCGAGGCGATGGGCGTGAACACCGCGTGGATGCGCGTCGTGATCTTTGTCTATGCGGCCGTGCTGGCAGCCGTGTCGGGCTTTCTGTACGCGCACCTGCAGCGCGCAGTGAACCCGACCCCGTTCGGCCTGAACCACGGGATCGAATTCCTGTTCATGGCCGTGGTGGGCGGCGTGTCGCATGTCTGGGGCGCGGTGCTCGGCGCGGCAATCCTCACCGTGCTGCAGGACTACCTGCAGACGCTGCTGCCGAAGCTGCTCGGCTCCGAAGGCAACTTCGAGATCATCGTGTTCGGCGTGCTGATGGTGCTGCTGCTGCAGTACGCGCGCCAGGGCGTGTGGCCATTCGTCGCGAGGCTGTTCCCGCGCGGGCCGCGCGCGCATGTGCCCGAGCATGCCGATCCGTTGCCGCAGCGCGCGAAGCCAGCGGCCGGCGAGCCGCTGCTCGTCGTCGACAACGCACGCAAGCAGTTCGGCGGGCTCGTGGCCGTCAACGACGTCAGCTTCGACGTGAAAGCAGGGCAGATCATCGGGTTGATCGGCCCGAACGGCGCCGGCAAGTCGACCACGTTCAACCTCGTGACGGGCGTGCTGAAGCCGACAGGCGGTGCGATCACGTTCCGCGGCGAGCGCATCGACGGGCTCACGTCGCGCCAGATCGTCCGGCGCGGCATCGGCCGCACGTTCCAGCACGTGAAGCTGCTGCCGGCGATGACGGTGCTCGAGAACGTCGCGATCGGCGCGCATCTGCGCGGACATACCGGTGTCTGGCGCAGCGTGGCGCGGCTCAATGCACACGAGGAAGCGCAGTTGCTGGCCGAAGCCGCACGCCAGATCCGCCGCGTCGGGCTTGAAAAGCACATGTACGACGAAGCAGGCAGCCTTGCGCTCGGCCAGCAGCGGATTCTCGAAATCGCGCGTGCACTGTGCTGCGACCCGACGCTGCTGCTGCTCGACGAGCCGGCCGCCGGGCTGCGTTACCAGGAGAAGCAGCAGCTCGCCGACCTGTTGCGGCGGTTGAAGGCGGAAGGCATGAGCGTGTTGCTCGTGGAACATGACATGGATTTCGTGATGAACCTCACCGACCGGCTGGTGGTGATGGAATTCGGCACGCGGATCGCGGAAGGGCTGCCGCAGGACGTGCAGCAGGATCCGGCGGTGCTCGAAGCGTATCTGGGCGGGGTGGAGTGATGACGGACACGACGATGCCGATTCTCGACGTGCGCGGGCTGGCAGTCCGGTACGGGAAAGTGGAGGCGCTGCACGGCGCGGCGATCAAGGTCGGTGCCGGGCAGATCGTCAGCGTGATCGGCCCGAACGGCGCAGGCAA
Source organism: Burkholderia sp. NFPP32 (assembly GCF_900119325.1). Lineage (NCBI taxonomy): Bacteria > Pseudomonadati > Pseudomonadota > Betaproteobacteria > Burkholderiales > Burkholderiaceae > Burkholderia > Burkholderia sp. NFPP32. Next base: position 92,951 of record NZ_FPJP01000018.1, read on the forward strand.
ATCGACGCTGCTGAACGCGATCATGGGCGCGCTGCCGGTGACCGGGCATGCGTCGGGCGCGGTCGTGTATCGCGGCAACGACGTCGGCGCGTTGCCGGTCGAGCAGCGTGTCGCGCGCGGGATGTGCCTTGTACCGGAAAAGCGCGAGCTGTTCAGCACGATGACGGTCGAGGACAACCTCGTGCTGGGCGCGTATCGGCGCAAGCAGGCAGGTGAGTCGAACTTCCTCGACCAGCTCGATCACGTGTTCGCGCTGTTTCCGCGGCTGAGGGAGCGGCGCAAACAGGCGGCCGGCACGCTGTCAGGCGGCGAGCGGCAGATGCTCGCGGTCGGCCGCGCACTGATGGGCAAGCCCGACCTGCTGATGCTCGACGAGCCGAGCCTTGGGCTCGCGCCGCTGATCGTGAAGGAGATCTTTCATATCATCAGCGCGTTGCGTGGTACGGGCGTTGCAACGCTGCTGATCGAGCAGAACGCACGGGCCGCGTTGCAGATCTCCGACTATGGTTATGTGCTGGAGACGGGCGAGTTTGCGCTGGAAGGGGCGGCGGCCGAACTTGCGCAGAATCCGCGCGTGATCGAAACGTACCTCGGGTTGGCGAAGAAGACGGCTTGATAGTCGCGGCGGTTGGCGGGAAACGGGCGGCGTGTTTCACGTGAAACACGCCGTTTTTGTTTGTGGGGTTGGAGCAATGTCTCGATGGCCGGTGGTTCGCGGCCAGGGGATAAGTATCTGGGGAATAGTCGGAAGTTCTGTGTGGCGGCGGTGGGTAACGTGTCCACAGAGCGGGTGACGATCCTGCGTCTCGTTCGGGAGTGGGTGGCCGCATGTTCCACAGGCTGGATTCCTGGTGCATGGATCTCTGCACGGGCTGACGATGTGCCGAATCTCGGGGATAAGTGCCGGACCAACAACGGGGAAGTCTGTGATGAGGCGGTGCCACAGGATCTGGTGCCAAGGCTGTCATGTCGGCCACAGGAGTCGATGTCGGTCTGTCCTCTACGGGCCATTTCCCCACTGATCTATTTTTTGCACAGCCACGACGATGTGCGCCATCCCGGCCGGGAGCCTTGCTAGAGAAGGCACGACCCCACGAATTCACCCAGCCGCAGCCGAAAAAACGACGAAATGAACAGACCCTACCATTCGGACGGCCTTCGAGTGAAAAGCGAACCCGCTATAATTCGGCCCATACATTTCTCTGATAGGTTCGTGCGCAGCCCTGCGTACGGAATCCACCATGCTTTTTCCCACAGAATTTGACGTCATCGTCGTCGGTGGCGGTCACGCCGGCACGGAAGCAGCGCTGGCGTCCGCCCGGATGGGCGCGAAGACGCTGCTGCTGACCCACAACATCGAAACGCTCGGGCAGATGAGCTGCAATCCGTCGATCGGCGGCATTGGCAAGGGCCATCTGGTCAAGGAAGTCGACGCGCTGGGCGGCGCGATGGCCGCCGCGACGGACGAGAGCGGTATTCAGTTCCGGATCCTCAATTCGTCGAAGGGCCCGGCCGTGCGTGCGACGCGTGCGCAGGCCGACCGCATCCTGTACAAGGCCGCGATCCGCCACCGGCTCGAGAATCAGCCGAACCTGTGGCTGTTCCAGCAGGCCGTCGACGACCTGATGGTCGAAGGCGACCGCGTGGTGGGCGCCGTCACGCAAATCGGCATCCGCTTCCGTGCTCGCGCAGTCGTGCTGACGGCCGGTACGTTCCTCGACGGCAAGATCCACGTCGGCCTGAACAACTACACGGGCGGTCGCGCGGGCGATCCGGCGGCCGTGTCGCTGTCGTCGCGCCTGAAGGAGCTGAAGCTGCCGCAGGGCCGCCTGAAGACCGGTACGCCGCCGCGTATCGACGGCCGAACGATCGACTTCTCGAAGCTGGACGAGCAGCCGGGCGACCTCGATCCGATCCCCGTATTCTCGTTCCTGGGCCGTGCAGAGCAGCATCCGCAGCAGTTGCCGTGCTGGGTCACGCATACGAACGAGCGCACGCACGACATCATTCGCGGCGGCCTCGACCGTTCGCCTATGTATACAGGCGTGATCGAAGGCGTAGGGCCGCGTTATTGTCCGTCGATCGAGGACAAGATCCATCGGTTCGCATCGAAGGAATCTCACCAGATCTTCCTCGAGCCGGAAGGGCTGACGACCAACGAGTTCTACCCGAACGGGATCTCGACGAGCCTTCCGTTCGACGTCCAGCTCGAGCTCGTGCACTCGATGCGCGGCCTCGAGAACGCGCATATCCTGCGCCCCGGCTACGCGATCGAGTACGACTACTTCGACCCGCGCGCGCTGAAGGCATCGCTCGAGACGAAGGCGATCAACGGGCTGTTCTTTGCGGGCCAGATCAACGGCACGACCGGCTATGAAGAAGCGGCCGCGCAAGGCCTGCTGGCCGGCCTCAATGCGGGCCGCTACGTGCAGGAGAAGGACGCATGGTGCCCGCGCCGCGACCAGGCATACCTTGGCGTGCTGGTCGATGATCTCGTGACGCGCGGTGTGGCCGAGCCGTACCGGATGTTCACGAGCCGCGCCGAATATCGCTTGAGCTTGCGTGAAGACAACGCCGACATGCGCTTGACCGAGATCGGCCGCGAACTGGGCCTCGTCGACGACGTGCGTTGGGACGCATTCAGCCGGAAACGCGACGCTGTTTCACGTGAAACCGAACGCCTGAAGTCGACGTGGGTCACGCCGAAGACGCTGCCGCCGGAAGAGGCGACCGCGCTGCTCGGCAAGGCGATCGATCACGAATACAGCCTCGCCGAGTTGCTGCGCCGTCCGGGCGTCAGCTACGACGGCGTGTGCGGCCTGAAAGGCGGCGAATGCGGCCCGGCCGAGCCGTTGACCGACGATTCGGTGCTGCTCGAACAGATCAAGGAGCAGGTCGAGATCGGCATCAAGTATCAGGGTTATATCGAGCGCCAGGCATCCGAGATCGAACGTAACGACGCGAACGAGAACACGCGTCTGCCGGACGGTATCGATTACCGCGAAGTTCGTGGCTTGTCGTTCGAGGTGAGCCAGAAGCTCAACGAGTTCCGGCCGGAAACGATCGGGCAGGCGTCGCGCATTTCGGGCGTCACGCCGGCGGCGATCTCGCTGCTGATGGTGCACCTGAAGCGCCGCGGCCTGGGCCGCCGTAATGGCACTGCCGCAGAGGCAACGGAGCAGGGGGACGGCGCCGTCCCGACGCAACAATGACGGCGCGTCGCGCGCCGGCGGTTAATCGGGACGTACTGGAAGGGATGCTCGTCGACGGCACGACGGCGCTCGACCTTGCACTGACGGATGCACAACGCAACCAGTTGCTCGACTATGTCGCGCTGCTCGGCAAGTGGAACGCGGTCTACAACCTGACCGCGATTCGCGACCCGAAGCAGATGCTGATTCAGCACATCCTCGATTCGCTTTCGATCGTCCCGCATCTGCGTGGCCGTGCGTCGGCTCGCGTGCTCGACGTCGGCTCTGGCGGCGGGTTGCCCGGGATCGTGCTGGCGATCATCGAGCCGGACTGGCAGGTCACACTGAACGATATCGTGCAGAAGAAGTCGGCATTCCAGACGCAGATGCGCGCGGAGCTGAAGCTCGCGAACCTGTCGGTGGTCACCGGGCGAGTCGAATCGCTGCAGCCGGGCGTCGAAGTGCCGGAAAAATTCGACATGATCGTATCCCGCGCCTTCGCTGATCTGTCCGACTTCGTTAAACTTGCTCGACATCTGGTTGCGCCGGGCGGATCGATCTGGGCAATGAAGGGCGTACGCCCGGACGACGAGATTGCACGGTTGCCGGAAGGCAGCCGTGTGAAGCAGACGATGCGGCTGGCGGTGCCGATGCTCGATGCCGAGCGGCATCTGATCGAAGTGGCCGTCGACGAAGCGAAATGAAGGCGCGCGGTACGCGCCGTTTGTTTGAAGGTAAAGGGAACACACCAACGATGGCAAAGATCTTCTGCGTTGCGAACCAGAAGGGGGGCGTCGGCAAGACGACGACATCGGTCAATCTCGCCGCAAGCCTTGCAGCGCAGGAGCAACGAGTCCTGCTGATCGATCTCGACCCGCAGGGCAACGCGACGATGGGCAGCGGGATCGACAAGGCCGCGTGCGAATCGACCGTGTACGAGGTGCTGGTCGACGGCGTGTCGGTGACCGATGCGCGCGTGCGTCCGGAAGGCGTCACCTACGACGTGCTGCCCGCGAACCGCGAGCTGTCCGGTGCCGAGATCGAACTGATCAGCATCGACAACCGCGAGCGCCGGCTGAAGGCCGCGCTCGAGCACGTGGCCGACGACTACGACTTCGTGTTGATCGATTGCCCGCCGACGCTGTCGCTGCTGACGCTGAACGGGCTGTGCGCGGCGCATGGCGTCGTGATCCCGATGCAGTGCGAATACTTCGCGCTGGAAGGGTTGTCGGACCTCGTCAATACGATCAAGCAGGTTCACGCGAACATGAACCGCGACCTGAAGATCATCGGCTTGCTGCGCGTGATGTTCGATCCGCGCATCACGCTGCAGCAGCAAGTCTCCGATCAACTGAAAGCGCACTTCGGCGACAAGGTGTTCGACGCGGTAATTCCGCGCAACGTGCGCCTGGCGGAAGCGCCGAGTTACGGGCTGCCGGGCGTCGTGTTCGACCGCAACTCGCGTGGTGCGCAGGCGTATATCCAGTTCGGTGCCGAGATGATCGAACGCGTTCGCGCGTTCGAGGTGTCGTGATCCGGACATGAGCGAAGCGAGGAAGAAAGACATGAACGCGGTACCAAAGAAGAAGGGCTTGGGACGTGGCCTCGAAGCGCTGCTCGGCGGCAGCGCCGATATCACCGAAGCGGTGAAGATCGAAGGGGCGCCGAACACGCTCGCGCTCGGCAAGCTGCAGGCCGGCAAGTACCAGCCGCGGACGCGGATGGACGAAGGCAGCCTGCAGGAGCTCGCGGCAAGCATTCGCGCGCAGGGCGTGATGCAGCCGATCCTGGTACGGCCTATTTCATCAGACAAATACGAGATCATCGCGGGCGAGCGGCGTTTCCGCGCGGCGCGCCTGGCAGGCCTCGACGAAGTGCCGGTGCTCGTGAAGGATGTGTCCGATCAGGCCGCCGCGGCGATGGCGCTGATCGAGAACATCCAGCGCGAGGATCTGAACCCGCTCGAAGAGGCGCACGGCATCCAGCGCCTGCTCGACGAGTTCGGTTTCACGCACGAACAGGCGGCCGAATCGGTCGGCCGTTCGCGCAGCGCGGTGTCGAACCTGCTGCGCCTGCTGAACCTCGCTTCGCCGGTGCAGACGATGCTGTTGGCCGGCGATCTCGACATGGGGCACGCGCGCGCGCTGCTCGCCGTCGATGCGGCAACGCAGATCACGCTCGCCCATCAGGTCGTCAACAAGCGCATGTCGGTGCGCGAAACCGAGAAGCTCGTCGCACATACGACGAAGGAAGCGCCGGCCGTGAAGGCGCGCGCGAAGGACGACGGCGGCCGCGACACGCGCCGTCTCGAGGAGGAGTTGTCTGACCTGCTCGCGTCGACGGTGAAGATCAAGCTCGGCCGCCGCGGGCGAGGGCAGGTGATGATCGACTTCGGCAACCTCGACGCGCTCGAGGGCATTCTCGCGCGGCTGCGCGGCAACGTAGCGACCGAAGAGTAACGAATTGACGATGAAGGAGACGGGCGCACCGGCGCCGCGCCGGTGGCTCGGATGGCTTGCGCAGGAGCCCGTGCTATCGGTGCTCGTGCTTGGCCTGCTTGTGCAGCAATGGGTGCGTCCGCAACCATTTTCCGTACTCGCCGGTCGAGTCGACTGGCAGACGGTCGCGACGCTCGCGGGCCTGCTGATGCTGACCAAGGCGCTCGAGTTGTCCGGCTGCCTGATGTGGCTCGCGCACCGCATCGTGCATCACGTGCATTCCGAGCGTGGGCTCGCGATGTTGCTCGTCGTGTTCGCGGCAGCGCTGTCGATGTGGCTGACCAACGACGTCGCGCTGTTCGTCGTCGTGCCGTTGATGGTGTCGCTGCGTGCGCTGACGCCGCTGCCGTTCCGGCGGCTCGTGATCGTCGTCGCGCTGGCCGTCAATGCGGGGTCCGTCGCGACGCCGCTCGGCAATCCCCAGAATCTTTTTCTGTGGCAATTGAGCGGCATGTCGTTCGGCCGTTTCGTGGTCACGCTCGGGCCGCTCGCGATCGCGCTGATGGCGCTGCTGCTCGCGCTGACCGCGTGCGCGTTTCGCGCGAAACCGCTCGACCTGTCCGGCGACGTCGTCGCATTGCCCGTGCAGCGCATGCACGCGCTGATCGCTGCGGTGCTGTTCGCGGCATTCGTGCTGCTCGCCGATGCGCACCATCCGCTGCCGGGTCTGGTTGCGGTCGCGATCATGCTGTTCGCCGTAAAACGTGACGCAGTCCTGAAGATCGACTGGCTGCTGCTGCTGATCTTCGTCCTGATGTTCGTGGTGCTGCGCAGCGCGGCTGCGCTGCCCGTCGTGCACGACGCGATTGCGCATGCGCGCCTCGATTCGCCGCTGCGCGTATTTGCTGCCGGCGCCGTCCTGTCGCAGGGGATCAGCAACGTGCCGGCCGCTATCCTGCTATCGGAATTCACGCACGACTGGCGCGCGCTCGCGTTCGGCGTATCGGTCGGCGGCTTCGGTTTCGCGATCGGTTCGCTCGCGAACCTGATCGCGGTGCGTCTCGCGAAGGAGCCGCGCATGTGGCTGCCGTTCCACCTGGTCTCGATTCCGTTCGCGCTCGTGAGCGCGGCACTCGGCGCGTGGCTGCTCGTGCACGGTTGAGTGTTGCGGCACAGGTGTGCGGTTCGAGAGGCGGGGAGGGTGCACAGCGTTCGCGATAGTTGCGAGGCTGTTGATAAGTGCGGCGATTCACAGTCGATCGTCTGTGGTGGCGCGACAACTGGCTGGATGGTTCGATGCGCCGGCATCCGGTCGAATTGCGTGAATCGGGTGCGGCTGACTGGCCACAGTGTTTTGCTTGTCCCGGGATGTCGCGCCGAGTCGTTCCGGGCAGTTGCATCACAGCGGATTTTCGGCGGCGATCGTGCCGTTTCGTTCGATCCCGCGTCGGGCATCGCTTCCACGCCATCCACCATCACCGGACATTTTTCAAGCAAGAAATGCCGGGGCAAAAATTTGACCTTACAACTGTCATCGTACGTCGTCGAATCGCGTGTTTTTCACATGATGAGGCGTCGTTTTATGCAGGTTTTTGTCGCGTCTAAAGCCTTGAATCACTTGCAACTATCGCTTACAATCGCCCGGATTTGTTAGCTAGGCACCCCTGAAAGCTTTCGGAAAGCTTGGGGCCGGATTCAAGGATTTTGCGGAAGATTGCGATGGCGGGTCAGGCGCCGGACGACAGGCACGATGATCAGCGTACGCAACGCACCGCTTCGGCGGCCGGCGAGCGGCGCGAATCCGACGATGACTGGGATGCCGAGCAGCAAGATAACAATATCGTTCCGCTCACGCGGGCAGAAGCCGAGAGGCTGTTCGGCCCGGACGTGAGCAAGCCCTCGCGCGTGACCCCCTACAAGGTGGTGTTCGCGCAAGTGGTCTTGTCCCTGGTTGCAACGCTGGCGTGGTGGCTGTTTTCGAAGTCGCCGGGCGCCGCTGCGCAATCCGCGTTTCTGGGTGGAGCGATCGGCTGGGTACCAAGTGCGCTGTTCGTGGCACGACTGAAGGCAGGTGGTTCGGCCACCGTGATGAGCTGGGTGATGGGCGAAGCCCTGAAGCTCGGCCTGACGATCGGGATGTTCGCAGCAGTGGCGTTCGGCTGGGCCGGCGTGCACTGGGTGCCGTTCCTCGTCACGTACCTCGTCGTGCTGAAGACGTACTGGATCGCGCTGGCCTGGCGGTAAGCAACAAGCAGCGTGCGGTTTCGACAACGAACCGCACCGGCCCGTTCCCGCAATAGCGTGTTGCGGAACGGGCAAAACGATTTTCGACAATTTGGGTGGCATTAACGATATGGCAGCTAGCGAAGGCACGCGCGGTCCGGATCCGTCCGAGTACATTGCGCACCACTTGCAGAATTTCTCCACCTCGCATCAGACGTCGATTTTCGACATCCACGTCTGGAATCTCGACACGCTGTTCTGGTCGATCGTATGCGGCATCGTGACGATCCTCCTGCTGCGTCTGGCCGCCCGCAAGGCGACGTCGGGCGTGCCGGGCCGTTTCCAGTGCGCGATCGAGATGCTCGTCGAAATGGTCGAAGACCAGTCGAAGGCCATCGTCCACGGCAATCGCACCTTCATCGCTCCGCTCGCCCTCACGGTGTTCGTGTGGGTCGCGCTGATGAACTCGCTCGACTTCCTCCCGGTCGACCTGCCGGGCCGCGTCATCGGCCTGCTCGGTCTGTCGGACGTGATTTCCCACCATCGCATCGTCCCGACGGCCGACCTGAACGGCACGCTCGGCATCGCGCTCGGCGTGTTCGTCCTGATGATCTACTACAGCATCAAGATCAAGGGCGCGGGCGGCTTCGTGCATGAGCTGCTGTCGGCCCCGTTCGGTGCCCACCCGCTGCTGTGGATCCCGAACCTCGCGCTCAACATCGTCGAATATCTCGCGAAGACCGTCTCTCTCGGTATGCGGTTGTTCGGCAACATGTACGCGGGTGAGCTGTTGTTCCTGTTGATCGCCCTGCTCGGCAGCATGTGGAGCTTCGGTGGCGACGCAACGTTCCTCGGCTTCGTTGGTCACGTGATCGCGGGTAGCGTCTGGGCAATCTTCCACATCCTGATTGTTCTGTTGCAGGCATTCATTTTCATGATGCTGACGCTGGTGTATCTCGGCCAGGCGCACGACACGCACTAAGCGCGGCGTGCAAGAAAGAGTCTTCGTTTTAGTTTTTTAAATCTCAGTTCCAAGTCTTTTCACAAAGGAGTGATCATGCAAGCTTACATCGCCAACATCCAGGGTCTGACCGCCATCGGTATCGGCATCATCATCGGCCTGGGTGCAATCGGCGCCTGTATCGGTATCGCGCTGATGGGTGGCAAGTACATCGAAGCCTGCGCACGTCAGCCGGAACTCATCAACCCGCTGCAAACGAAGATGTTCCTGCTGGCTGGTCTGATCGACGCTGCATTCCTGATCGGCGTTGGTGTCGCAATGCTGTTCGCGTTCGCGAACCCGCTCCTGTCGAAGCTCGCAGGCTAAGGTTCCTCGGAAATTTGCGTCCGGCGTGAGCCGGCGCAGGGCGGAACGGAGACTTGGGGCGCTGATCGAATGCAACTCGATGAGCGCCTTACCGTTTCATTTTTCCGGAATAGCAGATAAGGAAACACCGTGAATCTCAACGCAACTCTGTTTGCGCAAATGGTCGTGTTCCTGGTCCTCGCGTGGTTCACGATGAAGTTCGTGTGGCCGCCGTTGATCAACGCCCTCGACGAACGTTCGAAGAAGATCGCCGACGGCCTCGCCGCCGCGGAGAAGGGCAAGGCGGAACTCGACGCAGCGCACAAGCGCGTGGACCAGGAACTCGCGCAGGCCCGCAACGACGGCCAGCAGCGCATCGCCGACGCTGAAAAGCGTGCACAGGCGGTCGCCGAGGAAATCAAGGCCAACGCCCAGGCTGAAGCCGCCCGCATCGTCGCCCAGGCGAAGGCGGAAGCAGAACAGCAAATCGTGAAGGCGCGCGAAGCGCTGCGTGGCGAAGTCGCTACGCTGGCCGTGAAGGGCGCCGAGCAGATCCTGAAGCGCGAAGTCGATCAAACGGCCCACGCCCAACTGCTGAATCAACTGAAAGCCGAGCTCTGATCATGGCCGAACTTGCAACCATCGCCCGCCCTTACGCAGAAGCGCTGTTCCGCGTGGCCGAGGGCGGTGACATCGCCGCCTGGTCCACGCTCGTGCAAGAGCTGGCCCAGGTTGCGCATCTGCCGGAAGTACTGTCGGTCGCGTCGAGCCCGAAGGTGACGCGCACGCAAGTAGCCGAGCTGCTGCTTGCTGCGGTGAAGTCGCCGCTCGCGGCCGGCGCCGAAGCGAAGAACCTCGTGCAGATGCTGGTCGACAATCATCGCATCGCGCTGCTGCCGGAAATTGCCGAGCAGTTCGAGGCGCTCAAGAACGAACGTGAAGGTGCTGCCGACGCCGAGATCGTGAGCGCGTTCCCGCTGAACGGCGCGGATCTCGAAAGTCTCGTCTCGGGCCTCGAACGCAAGTTCAAGCGCAAGCTGAAACCGACGGTCGAAGTCGATTCGTCGCTGATCGGCGGCGTGCGCGTGACGGTCGGCGACGAAGTGCTCGACACCTCGGTTCGCGCGCGCCTCGCATCGATGCAGGCTGCCTTGACCGCCTGAGCGCCACGCCGGCACGCAACAGAATTGACTATCAGGAGCGAATAATGCAACTCAATCCCTCTGAGATCAGCGAGCTGATCAAGAGCCGGATCCAGGGCCTTGAAGCGAGCGCAGACGTTCGCAACCAGGGCACCGTGATCTCCGTGACCGACGGTATCGTGCGTATCCACGGCCTGTCGGACGTGATGCAGGGCGAAATGCTCGAGTTTCCGGGCAACACGTTCGGCCTCGCGCTGAACCTCGAGCGCGACTCGGTCGGCGCGGTGATTCTCGGCGAATACGAACACATCTCGGAAGGCGACGTCGTCAAGACGACGGGTCGCATTCTGGAAGTCCCGGTCGGCCCGGAACTCGTCGGCCGCGTGGTCGATGCGCTCGGCAACCCGATCGACGGCAAGGGCCCGGTCAACGCGAAGCTGACCGACGCGATCGAAAAGATCGCCCCGGGCGTGATCTGGCGCAAGTCGGTGTCGCAGCCGGTGCAGACGGGCATCAAGTCGATCGACGCGATGGTGCCGATCGGCCGTGGCCAGCGTGAGCTGATCATCGGCGACCGTCAGTGCGGCAAGACCGCGGTGGCGCTCGACGCGATCATCAACCAGAAGGGCAAGGACCTGATCTGTATCTACGTCGCGATCGGCCAGAAGGCTTCGTCGATCATGAACGTGGTTCGCAAGCTCGAAGAAACGGGCGCGATGGAATACACGATCGTCGTCGCCGCCACGGCATCGGATTCGGCAGCAATGCAGTATCTGGCACCGTACGCCGGCTGCACGATGGGCGAATACTTCCGCGACCGCGGCCAGGACGCGCTGATCATTTATGACGACTTGACCAAGCAGGCTTGGGCATACCGTCAGATCTCGCTGCTGCTGCGCCGCCCGCCGGGCCGTGAAGCGTACCCGGGCGACGTGTTCTATCTGCACTCGCGTCTGCTGGAGCGTGCGGCTCGCGTGTCGGAAGAGTACGTCGAGAAGTTCACGAACGGCGAAGTGAAGGGCAAGAGCGGTTCGCTGACGGCACTGCCGGTCATCGAAACGCAGGCAGGCGACGTGACCGCGTTCGTTCCGACGAACGTGATCTCGATTACCGACGGCCAGATCTTCCTGGAAACCGACCTGTTCAACGCAGGCATCCGCCCGGCAATCAACGCCGGCGTGTCGGTGTCGCGAGTCGGTGGCGCCGCTCAGACGAAGGTCGTGAAGAAGCTGTCGGGCGGTATCCGTACTGACCTCGCGCAGTACCGTGAGCTGGCCGCATTCGCGCAGTTCGCATCCGACCTCGACGAAGCGACCCGCAAGCAGCTCGAGCGCGGCCGCCGCGTGACGGAACTGCTGAAGCAGCCGCAGTACCAGCCGCTGCAGGTGTGGGAACTGGCCGTGTCGCTGTACGCCGCGAACAACGGCTACCTCGACGACCTCGACGTGAAGCAAGTGCTGCCGTTCGAGAAGGGCCTGCGCGAAAGCCTGAAGACCAGCAACGCTGACCTCATCAAGCGCATCGAAGACACCAAGGATCTCTCGAAGGACGACGAAGGCGCACTGCGCTCGGCGATCGAATCCTTCAAGAAGTCCGGTGCCTATTGATCCGCGAGTGACACACTGAGGCCGCGCGGGTGCTGATGCGCCCGCGCCGCTTCGGTCAAGGAGCAAGCTATGGCTGGAATGAAGGAAATTCGCGGCAAGATCAAGAGCGTGCAGAACACGCGCAAGATCACGAAGGCGATGGAGATGGTGGCCGCATCGAAGATGCGCCGCGCGCAGGAACGCATGCGCGCTGCTCGTCCGTACGCGGACAAGGTCCGTGCCATCGCCGCGCACATGAGCCGTGCGAACCCGGAGTACCGCCACCCGTTCATGGTGGCGAACGACGGCACGAACACGGCCGGCATCATCCTCGTCACGACGGACAAGGGTCTGTGCGGTGGTCTGAACACCAACGTGCTGCGTGCGACGGTGCAGAAGTTCAAGGAGCTGGAAGAGAAGGGCCAGAAGGTCGAAGCCACCGCGATCGGTAGCAAGGGCCTCGGGTTCCTGAACCGCTTCGGCGCGAAGGTGATGTCGCAGGTCGTGCACCTCGGCGACACCCCGCATCTGGACAAGCTGATCGGCGCGGTGAAGACGCAGCTCGACCTGTACTCGGAAGGCAAGCTGTCGGCGGTTTATATTGCTTACACGCGCTTCGTCAACACGATGAAGCAGGAAGCCGTGATCGAGCAGCTGCTGCCGCTGTCGTCGGAGCACTTCGAGGCCGATGACGGTACGCCGGCCACGTCGTGGGACTACATCTACGAGCCGGACGCGCAGGCAGTCGTCGACGAACTGCTCGTGCGTTACGTCGAGGCGCTGGTGTACCAGGCCGTCGCGGAGAACATGGCGTCCGAGCAATCGGCGCGGATGGTCGCGATGAAGGCCGCGTCCGACAACGCGAAGACGGTGATCAGCGAATTGCAGCTCGTGTACAACAAGAGCCGTCAGGCCGCGATTACGAAAGAACTGTCGGAGATCGTCGGCGGCGCAGCCGCTGTTTAAGCGCGCGCCCGGACGACAACTGCGCCTTTGCGCGAGTAAAGAATCAGGTATTTAAAGGAAAAGCGATGAGTACTGCTGCTTTGGTAGAAGGCAAGATCGTACAGTGCATCGGCGCCGTTATCGACGTGGAATTCCCGCGCGACAGCATGCCGAAGATCTACGACGCGCTTATTCTCGATGGCTCGGAACTGACGCTCGAAGTCCAGCAGCAGCTGGGCGACGGCGTGGTCCGCACCATTTGTCTGGGTGCATCCGACGGCCTGCGCCGCGGTCTGACCGTGAAGAACACGGCAAATCCGATCTCGGTGCCGGTCGGCAAGCCGACCCTCGGCCGGATCATGGACGTGCTCGGCCGTCCGATCGACGAAGCCGGCCCGATCGTGAGCGAACACACGCGCTCGATCCACCAGAAGGCTCCGGCGTTCGACGAACTGTCGCCGTCGACCGAACTGCTCGAAACGGGTATCAAGGTCATCGACCTGATCTGCCCGTTCGCAAAGGGCGGCAAGGTTGGCCTGTTCGGCGGTGCCGGCGTGGGCAAGACCGTCAACATGATGGAGCTCATCAACAACATCGCGAAGGAACACGGCGGTTACTCCGTGTTCGCGGGCGTGGGCGAGCGTACCCGTGAAGGGAACGACTTCTACCACGAAATGAAGGACTCGAACGTTCTCGACAAGGTCGCGCTGGTGTACGGCCAGATGAACGAGCCGCCGGGCAACCGTCTGCGCGTCGCGCTGACCGGCCTGACGATGGCCGAGCACTTCCGTGACGAAGGCCTCGACGTGCTGTTCTTCGTCGACAACATCTACCGTTTCACGCTGGCCGGTACCGAAGTGTCGGCACTGCTCGGCCGTATGCCGTCGGCAGTGGGCTATCAGCCGACGCTGGCTGAAGAAATGGGCAAGCTGCAAGAGCGCATCACGTCGACCAAGAAGGGCTCGATTACGTCGGTCCAGGCCGTGTACGTCCCTGCGGACGACTTGACCGACCCGTCGCCGGCTACGACCTTCGGCCACCTTGACGCAACCGTCGTTCTGTCGCGTGACATCGCTTCGCTGGGTATCTACCCGGCGGTCGACCCGCTCGACTCGACGTCGCGTCAGATCGACCCGAACGTGATCGGTGAAGAGCACTACTCGATCACCCGTCGCGTTCAGCAGACGCTGCAGCGCTACAAGGAACTGCGCGACATCATCGCGATTCTGGGCATGGACGAACTGTCGCCGGAAGACAAGCTGTCGGTCGCGCGCGCACGTAAGATCCAGCGTTTCCTGTCGCAGCCGTTCCACGTCGCTGAAGTGTTCACGGGCTCGCCGGGCAAGTACGTGCCGCTGAAGGAAACGATCCGCGGCTTCAAGATGATCGTCGACGGCGAGTGCGACCACCTGCCGGAACAGGCGTTCTACATGGTCGGCACGATCGACGAAGCCTTCGAAAAGGCCAAGAAGATCCAGTAAGGGTCGGGTGTAACGCAGCGGGCGCCGAGCGTTCGCGACGACTGCCGTTCCGGCAGCTTTTCGCGGACAGGCGCCCACGTAATACGCTCAACCCTAGCCGTGCATGGGACGGGAGTCAGCGCAGAAGCGCCGACTCCCGCCGACAGGAGTCGATATGGCAACCATCAAAGTAGACGTCGTCAGCGCGGAAGAGCAGATCTTCTCGGGCGAGGCGAAATTCGTCGCGCTGCCGGGCGAAACGGGTGAGCTGGGTATTCTGCCGGGCCACACGCCGCTGATCACGCGGATTCGTCCGGGTGCGGTGCGCATCGAAGTCGAGGGCGGCAACGACGAATTCGTGTTCGTCGCGGGCGGCATTCTCGAAGTGCAGCCGGGCGCCGTGACGGTGCTCGCCGATACCGCGATCCGCGGCAAGGACCTCGACGCGGCGAAAGCCGAGGAAGCGCGCAAGCGTGCCGAGGAAACGCTGCAGAACGCGAAGTCGGACCTCGACCTCGCGAAGGCGCAATCCGAGCTCGCGACCGCGATGGCGCAGCTCGAGGCGATCCAGCGTCTGGCGAAGATCCGCAGCCGGCACTGAGCCGCGCCGCGTATCCCGCGAAAGAAAGCAGCCTTCGGGCTGCTTTTTTTTCGCCTGTCCTTTGCGTGCCGCGGTGTTTCGTCCGGTCGTGCTATTTCATCCGTCCGCCGCGAATTGATGTCAGAGTGTCGTCAGCGGAGCGCGTCATCATCCGCAGTCAGGCCGCCCGCCGCGAGTGTGGCGACGGAGGCGGGCGCAGCAAGCGCACGCGGGCCGATCGGACAAAAAAGACGGAGACATTCATGGCAGCAGACCTTGGCGTGGGGGCGCTGATCGCGCCCGAAAACGGACTGTCGTACGTGCGCGGCGCGACCGACGTGCCGCTATCCGAAGCGACGATCGGCCGGTTCCTGCGCGATACCGCCGGCCGCTTTCCCGAACGCCCGGCGGTCGTGTTCCGCGAGCAGCAGGTGCGCTGGACCTGGCGCGAATTCGCGGACGAGGTCGACGTGCTCGCGGCCGGCCTCGCCGCGCTCGGGATCGTGAAGGGCGACCGCGTCGGCATCTGGTCGCCGAACCGCAGCGAATGGCTGCTCACGCAGTTCGCGACCGCGCGTATCGGCGCGGTGCTCGTCAACATCAATCCGGCCTACCGGCTGTCGGAACTCGAATACGCGCTGAACAAGGTCGGCTGCAAGGCCGTGATCGCGGCCGAGCGCTTCAAGTCGTCGGCGTATGTCGAGATGCTGCAGACCATCGCGCCGGAGCTCGCGACCGCGACGCCGGGCGACCTGCATGCGGCGCGCGTGCCGAGCCTGCGTACGGTCGTGTCGATGGGCGACGTCGCGCCGGCCGGCATGTTCCGTTTCGCCGACGTGATGACGCGCGGCCGCCAGGCCGTCGACCCCGCGCTGCTCGATGCGATCGGCGCGACGCTCGAGTCCACCGACGCGATCAACATCCAGTTCACGAGCGGCACGACGGGCAGCCCGAAGGGCGCGACGCTCACGCATCGCAACGTCGTCAACAACGCGCGCTCGATTGCGATGGCGATGCGCTTCACCGAGCAGGATTCGCTTTGCATTCCGGTGCCGCTGTACCACTGCTTCGGGATGGTGCTCGCGGTACTCGCGTGCGTATCGAAGGGCGCGGCGATGGTGTTCCCGGGTGAGGCATTCGACCCGGTCGCGACGCTCGCGGCCGTGGCCGACGAACGCTGCACCGCGCTGCATGGCGTGCCGACGATGTTCATCGCGGAACTCGATCATCCGGATTTCCCGACATTCGACCTGTCGACGCTGCGCACGGGGATCATGGCCGGCTCGCCGTGCCCGATCGAGACGATGAAGCGCGTCGTGTCGCAGATGCACCTGGCGGAGATCACGATCGCATACGGGATGACGGAGACGAGCCCGGTGTCGTTCCAGAGCTCGACCGACGATCCGCTCGAGAAGCGCACGACGACGGTCGGGCGCATCCAGCCGCATCTCGAAGTGAAGATCGTCGATCCGAGCGGCGACATCGTGCCGGTCGGCGTGACGGGCGAGCTGTGCACGAAGGGCTATTCGGTGATGCTCGGCTACTGGGACGACGACGCGAAGACGCGCGAGGTGCTGGTCGACGGCTGGATGCATACGGGCGACCTCGCGACGCTCGACGCGGACGGCTACTGCAACATCGTCGGCCGGCTGAAGGACATGGTGATTCGCGGCGGCGAGAACGTCTATCCGCGCGAGATCGAGGAATTCCTGTTTCGGCATCCGAAGATCCAGAGCGCGCAGGTGTTCGGCGTGCCCGATGCGAAATACGGCGAGGAGCTGTGCGCGTGGATCGTGCTGCGCGCGGACGAGCAGATGACCGAGGACGACGTGCGTGCGTTCTGCAACGGGCAGATCGCGCACTACAAGATTCCGCGCTATATCCGCTTCGTCGACGAGCTGCCGATGACGGTGACGGGCAAGGTGCAGAAATTCGTGATGCGCGACCGGATGATCGAGGAACTGAAGCTCGACGTGCAGAAGACCGCGTAAGTTGGCCCGGCGGCCCGGCGGCGGGAAAAACGCGCGGCCAGCGGGCCGTTGCGTTTTCGATGGACGAAAAAAAGCGGGCTTATTAGCCCGCTAAAAACCACACGCTACGGGGTTAGCGCGAGGAGACCAAAGATGAAACCGAGTCCGGCGGGGGCCGGAAACGACTCCAACAGGGATGCCCCTGGGAAGGGCTTCGGTACGTGACCGACTGGCTCGCAGCGCTTCGCGTCCGCTCACACTTGGCACACGAGACCGCATCCGTGTTGAAACCGTTGAGGCCATTGTGGGCGAATTACCGACCCATCGCGGTAACAAAGTGTTTCAGGTTGTAACGCCCGCCAGATAAGGCTTTCCGGGATTTTTTGCTGTTTTCGGGGTCCTGAAAAAGGTCATTTTTACCCATATTTTCCGCGCCGTTTTCATCATATGCATACGGCGCGTTTTTCACGCGTATCGGGCGCGATGAATTGCCGATTTACACGTGAGAAAACGCACCGCGCGGCAGATACCGCGGATGACGATTCATTCGTCAGAAAGATTTTGAAACGTGATCGGGATGTGTGGAAGTCGGCCGTTTGGCCGATTCGGGTGATTTCGCGCGGCAGCGGTTCGCCAGGGCAAGGTGGCGATGTGTAACTGCGGCAGGCCGGCCGCCGCCGCGCAGCGATTTCAGCGGGCAGCGGCCACGGGGTCGGTGCCCGTCATCGGCCGCCGCAAACATGCGCGCTTACTTCAGCCACTTGTCCGAAATCGCCTGGTATTCGCCGGTCGACAGAGCGAGATGCAGCCACTGGTCGACGTACTGCTGGAACGCGACATCGCCGCGCGGCACCATGTATGCCTTCTCGCCGAACTGGAACGGTTTGTCCGGATGGACCGAGCACAGCCCCGGATTCAGTTTTTGCTGCAGCTGCGTCTCGGACGCATCCGTCACCATCACGTCCGCCTTGCCCGCGAGGATCTGCTTGAAGATCGTCACGTTGTCCGGATAGACGGTCAGGTTCGCATGCGTGAAGTACTGCTTCGCGAAACGTTCGTTGGTGCCGCCCGGGTTCACGATCACGCGTGTTTCGGGCCGGTCGATCTGCGCGACGGTCTGGTATTTGTCGGCGTCCGCGCAGCGCACGATCGGCGTCTTGCCGTCGACGACGTACGGCTGCGTGAAGAACACGCGCTTCTGGCGCTCGAGCGTCGTCGATACGCCGCCCACCGCGACGTCGCATTTCGCGACGAAATCGCCGGTCAGGTTCGACCAGCTCGTCTTCACGTAGTCGGTCTTCACGCCGAGCGACTTCGCGAGCGATTCGGCCATGTCGATATCGATGCCCTCGAAGCGGCCGTCCGCGCGGTAGTACGAATACGGCTTGTAGTCGCCTGTCGTGCAGACGCGCAGCGTGCCGCGCGCGAGTACGTCGTCGAGCCGCGAGCCGGCGCCCGGGGCGGCGGGGGCGCTGCCCGCGCCGGTCTGCGCGTGCGCGGCGGCGCAGCAGAGCAATGCGGCCGCGGCGAGCGTGGCGAATGTCTTCATCGGTCTCCTCCTTCGTTCGGTTCGATATGAGCGTCCGATCATAACGGAGCCATCGCGCGCGTCATATGGCCGCCATCGCATCGGCATGCGCAGCCTGACGCCGGCTGTCCGGTAAAATGCCGCTTTGCCTTCGCATCGTCGCTCCTACCGTGGCCCATAACCTGCTCAACGACACCTTCCTGCGTGCGCTTCTGCGCGAGCCGACCGACTACACGCCGATCTGGCTGATGCGCCAGGCCGGCCGCTACCTGCCCGAATACAACGCGACGCGCGCGCGCGCCGGCAGCTTCCTCGGCCTCGCGAAGAATCCCGACTACGCGACCGAGGTGACGCTGCAGCCGCTCGAGCGTTTCCCGCTCGACGCCGCGATCCTGTTCTCGGACATCCTGACGATTCCGGACGCGATGGGGCTCGGCCTCGACTTCCAGGTCGGCGAAGGGCCGAAGTTCGCGCATCCGGTGCGTACCGAGGCCGACGTCGCGAAGCTCGCGGTGCCGGACATCGAAGCCACGCTCGGCTACGTGACCGGCGCCGTGCGCGAGATCCGCCGCGCGCTGACCGACGGCCAGGGCCGCCAGCGCGTGCCGCTGATCGGCTTCTCGGGCAGCCCGTGGACGCTCGCGTGCTACATGGTCGAAGGCGGCGGGTCGGACGATTTCCGCACGGTGAAATCGATGGCGTATTCGCGCCCCGACCTGATGCACCGGATCCTCGACGTGAACGCGCAGGCGGTGGCCGCGTACCTGAACGCGCAGATCGAAGCGGGCGCGCAGGCCGTGATGATTTTCGACACGTGGGGCGGCGCGCTGGCGGACGGCGCTTACCAGCGCTTTTCGCTGGACTACATCCGTCGCGTGGTCGCGCAGCTCAAGCGCGAGCACGACGGCGAGCGCGTGCCGGTGATCACGTTCACGAAGGGCGGCGGGCTGTGGCTCGAGGAGATCGCGGCGACCGGTGTCGACGCGGTCGGGCTCGACTGGACGGTCAACCTCGGCGCCGCGCGCGAGCGCGTCGCGGGGCGCGTCGCGCTGCAGGGCAACCTCGACCCGACGATCCTGTTTGCGCCGCCGGCCGCAGTGCGCGAACAGGCGCGCGCCGTGCTCGACAGCTACGGCAACCACCCGGGCCACGTATTCAACCTCGGGCACGGCATCTCGCAATTCACGTCGCCCGATCACGTCGCCGAACTCGTCGACGAGGTACATAACCACAGCCGCGCGATCCGTAGCGGAGCCGCCGGCTGAACGCAAGCGCTGTCATGCTGCACTGCGGGGTGACAGCGTTTCGCTGCCGGCGCTAAACAGGGCGCAACCCCGTACCGGTTGCCGATTCGTTGCTTGTCAAGACTTGACTTATGCACATTTTCCACGTTGCAGCGCGGTAGAGCCCCGCGTCGGTCAAATTGTCTCGCTATGGTTTGGTAATTTGAATAGCAGCCTTATGGAATAAGGCTCCGCGGGGCACCGCCGCAAACGGCGGAAAACCGTGGAAAACACGGCCCGGCGCGCGTTGCGGCCATTGAGCGGCGAGTTCTCAACAAAGTTATCCACAGGCTGGGCAGGGTATACGGCGATTCCTAATGCGAATCCAAAACTTAGCGCCGAATCTGAAGTTTTACTTTAAGTTCGCTGCCGCGATGCGGGCGCGGGTGCAAGCCGCCCATGCGGCACGTACCGCCGCCGGGGCGCCGTGATGAACGGCACCTACCTGCGCGTCGCGCTCGACCATCCGCTCGCGACCCTGTTCGACTACCGCTGCGATGCGCAACCGGCACCCGTGCCCGGCACGCTCGTGCAGGTGCCGTTCGGCAAGCGGCAGGCCGTCGGGCTCGTCTGCGAAGTGACGACTCACACCGACGTGCCGCCGTCCCGGCTGCGCGCGATCGACGCGATCTGCACCGACTTGCCGCCGCTGTCGGCGGACTGGCTCGCGCTCGTGTCGTTCGCCGCCGACTACTATCAGCGCGGGCGCGGCGAGGTCGCGTTGCCGGCGCTGCCGCAGGCGCTGCGCGACGCCGGACGCTGGGGGCGGCTGCTGGCGCCCGAGGTGCGCTACCTGCCGACGGAAGCCGGCCGCGCGGCGCTGCCCGATGCGTTGCCCGCGCGCGGGGCCGCGCTGCGGCGACTCGCGCAGGCGCTCGTCGACACCGGCTCGCTGGGACTGCCCGACGCGCGCGCGCTGCATCCGAAGGCGGCCGCGACGCTCGATGACTGGGCGGCGCGCGGTTGGGTCGACGTCGAGGAGATCGGCTGGAACGACGCGCCTGTGCCCAAAGCTGTGGATAACCTGTCGACAACCGGTGGACGAGCTGTGCCGCCGGCGCTTACCGACCAGCAGGCCGAGGCGCTCGACGCGATCCGCGCCGCGCAGGGTTTCGCGCCGTTCCTGCTGCATGGCGTGACAGGCAGCGGCAAGACCGAGGTCTATCTGCATGCGCTCGCATCGCTGCTCGACGCGCGGCCGGACGCGCAGGCGCTCGTGCTCGTCCCCGAAATCAACCTGACGCCGCAGTTCGAGGCCGCGTTTCGCGCGCGCTTCGCGGGTGCGCTCGCAGACGACGCGATCGTCACGCTGCACAGCGGGCTCGCCGAGGGCGAGCGCGCGCGCAACTGGCTCGCCGCGCACACGGGCCGCGCGCGGATCGTGCTCGGCACGCGCCTCGCGGTGCTCGCATCGATGCCGACGCTCGCGCTGATCGTCGTCGACGAGGAGCACGAGCCCGCGTACAAGCAGCAGGAAGGGCTGCGCTACTCGGCGCGCGATCTCGCCGTGTGGCGCGCGAAGCAGCTCGGCATCACGGTCGTGCTGGGCTCGGCAACGCCGTCGCTCGAAACCTGGTGGCAGGCCGAGCAGGGCCGCTACACGCGGCTCACGCTGTCGCGCCGCGCGGTGGCCGACGCGACGCTGCCGTCCGTGCGGCTGATCGATCTCGAAGAGGAGCGGCGGCGCGGGCGCGCGTCGATGGGCGGGCTGTCGGGGCCGCTCGTCGCGGCGCTGAAGGCGCGGCTCGAACGCGGCGAACAGAGCCTCGTGTTCCTGAACCGGCGCGGCTACGCGCCGCAACTCGCGTGCGACGCCTGCGGCTGGGTCGCGGGCTGCCCGCGCTGCAGCGCGTACGTCGTGCTGCACAAGCCCGAGCATGCGCTGCGCTGCCACCACTGCGGTTGGGAGGCGCGCATTCCGCGCTCGTGCCCCGAGTGCGGCAACGTCGACATCGCGCCGCTTGGGCGCGGCACGCAGCGGATCGAGGAGGCGCTCTCCGAGGCCGTGCCGGGCGCGCGCGTGCTGCGGATCGACGCGGACAGCACGCGCCGCAAGGGCAGCGCGCAGGCGCTCTTTTCCGACGTGCACGCGGGCGAGGTCGACATCCTCGTCGGCACGCAGATGATCGCGAAGGGGCACGACTTTCAGCGCGTGTCGCTGGTCGGCGTGCTCAATGCCGACACCGCGCTGTTCTCGCACGACTTCCGCGCGAGCGAACGGCTGTTCGCGCAGCTGATGCAGGTGAGCGGCCGCGCGGGCCGCGCCGGGCTGCCGGGCGAGGTGATGGTGCAGACGCGCTACCCGCGTCACGCGCTGTACCACGCGCTCGGGCGGCAGGATTACGTCGGCTTCGCGAATTCGACGCTCGGCGAGCGCCGCGACGCGCACCTGCCGCCGTTCGTCTACCAGGCGCTGCTGCGTGCCGAAGGGCGCACGCTCGACGCGGCGCTCGCGTTCCTGCTGCAGGCCGCGGCCGCGTTGCCGGGGCTGCCGGGCGCCGATCGCGTGACCGTGTACGACGCGGTGCCGATGACGATCGTCAAGGTCGCGAACGTCCACCGCGCGCAGCTGCTGCTCGAAAGCGCATCGCGGGCGGCGCTGCAGCATGCGCTGCGCGCATGGCAGCCGGAGCTGCGTGCACTGAAGGGCGTGCTGCGATGGAGCGTCGAAGTCGATCCGCTGGATATCTGAGCGGCGCCCCGCGCAGCCGTCGCGCGGGGCACCGCGTTGAAGCCCGGGCTGCCGGGCCCTTCCGAACCGTCTCTCGTCGCGCACTCATATCAGGCGACTCACTCGCCGCCACACCCAGTGCAACCCGTTTTCGTCCGCTGCCGTGCGCGCCGGAGGTTGCACGCGCATGTCGAATCGGTTCGATCAGGGAAAACACCGATCCCCGGACCGCGGGCAACTCCTAGGTTGCAACCTTCTAAGTGGCTGATTATATTGGCTAACCAAGGGGTGCAACCCATCTCTCAATTTGGTTGCACCTTTTTATTGCGTGCCGTAGGATTTCGCGCATCCTCTCACACCACATTGCCGGGCTCGCACCGGCGCACGAACCCACCATGGCAAGCACGACTCTCGGCGTCAAAGTCGACGACATTCTCCGCTCGCGCCTCAAGGACGCAGCCGCGCGTCTGGAGCGCACTCCCCACTGGCTGATCAAGCAGGCGATCTTCGCGTATCTCGAGCGGATCGAGCACGGCCAGCTGCCGCCCGAGCTGTCGGGCCACAGCGGCGTCACGGAGCTCGCCGACGGTCAGGCTGCGGACGGCGACGACGACAACTCGCCGCATCCGTTCCTCGAGTTCGCGCAGAACGTGCAGCCGCAATCGGTGCTGCGCGCGGCGATCACGGCCGCGTACCGCCGCCCCGAGCCGGAATGCGTGCCGTTCCTGCTCGGCCAGGCGCGCCTGCCCGCGAACCTGCAGGCGGACGCGCAGGCGCTGGCGACGAAGCTCGTCGAGGCGCTGCGCGAGAAGAGCTCGGGCGGCGGCGTCGAAGGGCTGATCCACGAGTTCTCGCTGTCGAGCCAGGAAGGCGTCGCGCTGATGTGTCTCGCCGAAGCGCTGCTGCGCATTCCCGATCGCGCGACGCGCGATGCGCTGATCCGCGACAAGATCAGCAAGGGCGACTGGCGCTCGCACGTCGGCCACGCGCCGTCGCTGTTCGTCAACGCGGCGACCTGGGGGCTGATGAT
Organism: Burkholderia sp. NFPP32; assembly: GCF_900119325.1. NCBI lineage: Bacteria > Pseudomonadati > Pseudomonadota > Betaproteobacteria > Burkholderiales > Burkholderiaceae > Burkholderia > Burkholderia sp. NFPP32. The sequence continues at coordinate 116,304 of NZ_FPJP01000018.1, forward strand.
CACCGGCAAGCTCGTGACGACCAACAGCGAAGCGGGCCTGTCGTCGGCGCTCACGCGCCTGATCGGCCGCGGCGGCGAGCCGCTGATCCGCAAGGGCGTCGACATGGCGATGCGCCTGATGGGCGAGCAGTTCGTCACCGGCGAGACGATCTCCGAAGCGCTGGCCAACAGCCGCAAGTACGAAGCGCGCGGCTTCCGCTACTCGTACGACATGCTCGGCGAAGCGGCGACGACCGAAGAGGACGCGCAGCGCTACTACGCATCGTACGAGCAGGCGATCCACGCGATCGGCAAGGCGGCCGGCGGCCGCGGCATCTACGAAGGCCCGGGGATCTCGATCAAGCTGTCGGCGCTGCACGCGCGCTATTCGCGCTCGCAGCAGGACCGCACGATGAGCGAGCTGCTGCCGCGCGTGCGCGCGCTCGCGCTGCTCGCGCGCCGCTACGACATCGGCCTGAACATCGACGCGGAAGAAGCCGACCGGCTCGAACTGTCGCTCGACCTGCTCGAGGCGCTGTGCTTCGATCCGGATCTCGCGGGCTGGAACGGCATCGGCTTCGTCGTGCAGGGTTACCAGAAGCGCTGCCCGTTCGTGATCGACTACCTGATCGATCTCGCGCGCCGCAGCCGTCACCGCCTGATGATCCGTCTCGTGAAGGGCGCGTACTGGGATAGCGAGATCAAGCGTGCGCAGGTCGACGGCCTCGAAGGCTATCCGGTCTATACGCGCAAGATCTACACCGACGTGTCGTACCTCGCGTGCGCGAAGAAGCTGCTCGCGGCGCCCGACGCCGTCTACCCGCAGTTCGCGACGCACAACGCATACACGCTGGCCGCGATCTACCAGCTCGCGGGCCAGAACTACTACCCGGGCCAGTACGAATTCCAGTGCCTGCACGGGATGGGCGAGCCGCTGTACGAGGAAGTCACGGGCCGCGACAAGCTGAACCGTCCGTGCCGCGTGTACGCACCGGTCGGCACGCACGAGACGCTGCTCGCGTACCTGGTGCGCCGCCTGCTCGAAAACGGCGCGAACACGTCGTTCGTGAACCGCATCGCCGATAAAACCGTGTCGGTGAAGGAGCTGGTCGCCGATCCGGTCGACGAAGCGATGAAGGTCGTGCCGCTCGGCGCGCCGCACGCGAAGATCCCGCTGCCGCGCAACCTGTACGGCGACGAGCGTCCCAACTCGATGGGCCTCGACCTGTCGAACGAACACCGTCTCGCGTCGCTGTCGTCCGCGCTGCTCGCGAGCGCGCATTTCCCGTGGCGCGCGGCGCCGATGCTCGCCGACGACGCGCTCGCCGACGCGCCGGCCCGCGACGTGCGCAACCCGGCCGACCAGCGCGACACGGTCGGCACGGTCAGCGAAGCGACGGCCGAACACGTGAGCGCGGCGCTCGCGCACGCGGTGGCCGCCGCGCCGATCTGGCAGGCCACGCCGGTCGATGCGCGCGCCGATTGCCTCGTGCGCGCGGCCGACCTGCTCGAAGCGCAGATGCACACGCTGATGGGCCTGATCGTGCGCGAAGCCGGCAAGTCGCTGCCGAACGCGATCGCCGAGATCCGCGAAGCGGTCGACTTCCTGCGCTACTACGCCGCGCAGATCCGCGACGAATTCTCGAACGACACGCACCGCCCGCTCGGCCCCGTGGTCTGCATCAGCCCGTGGAACTTCCCGCTCGCGATCTTCATGGGCCAGGTGGCGGCAGCCTTGGCAGCCGGCAACACGGTGCTCGCGAAGCCGGCCGAACAGACGCCGCTGATCGCCGCGCAAGCCGTGCGCCTGCTGCGCGAGGCCGGCGTGCCGGCCGGCGCGGTGCAGTTGCTGCCGGGCACCGGCGAGACCGTCGGCGCGGCGCTGGTCGCCGATCCGCGCACGCGCGCGGTGATGTTCACCGGCTCGACCGAAGTCGCGCGCCTGATCAACAAGACGCTGTCCGCGCGCCTCGACCCGGACGGCAAGCCGATTCCGCTGATCGCGGAAACGGGCGGCCAGAACGCGATGATCGTCGACTCGTCGGCGCTCGCGGAGCAGGTCGTCGCGGACGTGATGCAGTCGTCGTTCGACTCGGCCGGTCAACGGTGTTCGGCGCTGCGCGTTCTGTGTCTGCAGGACGATGTCGCGGACCGCACGCTGACGATGCTCAAGGGCGCGATGCACGAGCTGGCGCTGGGCAACCCGGACCGTCTGTCGACCGACGTCGGCCCGGTGATCGACGGCGAAGCGAAGCAGACGATCGACACGCACGTCGCGGCGATGAAGGACAAGGGTCACGCGGTCACGCAGCTGCCGGCGCCCGACGCGTGCGCGCACGGCACGTTCGTGCCGCCGACGCTGATCGAGATCGGCAGCATCGACGAGCTCAAGCGTGAAGTGTTCGGCCCCGTGCTGCACGTCGTGCGCTACCGCCGCAACCAGCTCGACAAGCTGCTCGAGCAGATCCGCGCGACGGGTTACGGCCTGACGCTCGGCATCCACACGCGGATCGACGAGACGATCGCGCACGTGATCTCGAACGCGCACGTCGGCAACATCTACGTGAACCGCAACGTGATCGGCGCGGTGGTCGGCGTGCAGCCGTTCGGCGGCGAAGGGCTGTCGGGCACGGGCCCGAAGGCCGGCGGCGCGCTGTACCTGCAGCGCCTGCTCGCGACGCGTCCGTCGGGCCTGCCGCGCTCGCTCGCGCAGACGCTGGTGGCGGACGGCGCGGTCGAGGGCGACGCGCGCGGCAACCCGGCGGCGGCGCTCACGACGTTGCGCGACTGGCTGATCGAACAGCGCGAACCGGCGCTGGCCGCGCGTTGCGACGGTTATCTCGCGCAGGTGCCGGCCGGCGCGACCGCGGTGCTGACCGGCCCGACGGGCGAGCGAAACACGTATACACTCGGCCCGCGCGGCACGGTGCTGTGTGTCGCGGCGACGCCGGGCGGCGCGCGCGCGCAGTTCGCGGCGGTGCTCGCGACCGGCAACCGCGCATTGTTCGCCGGCGCGGCCGGCGAGGCGCTCGTCGCCGCGCTGCCGGCGTCGCTGAAGCCGCACGCGGCCGTGCGCAAGCAGGCCGACGCGGCGTTCGACGCGGTGCTGTTCGAAGGCGACAGCGACGAACTGCAGACGCTCGTGAAGGACGTCGCGCAGCGGCCGGGCCCGATCGTGTCGGTGCAGGGCGTGTCGGTGGGCGCGTTCGAGAACGGCGACGCGGAAGACTACGCGCTGGAGCGGCTGCTGACCGAGCGCTCGGTGAGCGTGAACACGGCCGCGGCGGGCGGCAATGCGAATTTGATGACGATCGGCTGATCATCCTTGCCGTTCGGATCAAACAAAGAAGCGGCAAGGCGATCCCGAAGCCGCTTCATTTACCCTGGTACCAAGGAGATGCTATGCAACACACGATGAAAAAGGTGGCAGGCGCGACGTTCGTCGCGGTCATGTCGCTGGCGGGGACGGCCCATGCGGATGACGTGAAGATCGGTTACGCAGGGCCGATGACGGGCGCGCAGGCACACTACGGCAAGGATATGCAGAACGGGATCGTGCTCGCGCTGGAAGACTTCAACGCGACGAACCCGAAGATCGGCGGCAAGCCCGTGAAGTTCGTGCTCAGCACGCAGGACGACCAGGCCGACCCGCGCACGGGCACGACGGTGGCGCAGAAGCTCGTCGACGACGGCATCAAGGGCATGCTCGGCCACTTCAACTCGGGCACGACGATCCCGGCTTCGCGCATCTACGCGAACGCGGGCATTCCGGAAATCGCGATGGCGACGGCACCGGAATACACGCAGCAAGGCTACAAGACGACCTTCCGCATGATGACGTCCGACACGCAGCAGGGCTCGGTGGCCGGCACGTTCGCGTCGAAGGATCTCGGCATGAAGAAGATCGCGATCGTCGACGACCGCACGGCCTACGGCCAGGGTCTCGCCGACCAGTTCGAGAAGGCCGCGAAGGCCGGCGGCGCGACGATCGTCGACCGTGAATTCACGAACGACAAGGCGGTCGACTTCAAGGCGATCCTGACCAAGCTGAAGGCGGCGAAGCCCGACCTCGTCTACTACGGCGGCGCGGATTCGCAGGCAGCGCCGATGGTCAAGCAGATGAAGGCGCTCGGCATGACGGCACCGCTGATGAGCGGCGAAATGGTGAAGACGCCGACGTTCCTGAAGATCGCGGGCAACGCGTCGGAAGGCACGATCGCTTCGCTGGCCGGTCTCCCGCTCGAAGAGATGCCCGGCGGCAAGGCCTACGCCGACAAGTACAAGAAGCGCTTCGGCGAAGAAGTGCAGACCTACTCGCCGTACGCATACGACGGCGCGATGGCGATGCTCAACGCGATGAAGAAGGCCGATTCGACCGATCCGGCGAAGTACCTGCCGGTGCTCGCGAAGAGCGACATGGCGGGCGTCACGTCGACGCACGTCGCGTATGACGCGAAGGGCGACCTGAAGAACGGCGGCATCACGATGTACAAGGTCGAGAAGGGCGAGTGGAAGCCGCTGAAGAGCATCGGCGGCAAGTAAGCAACCTGTGACTCGCGGCCGGCGGCGCACGTCGCTGCCCGGCCGATCATGCGAAAAAGCCACCGGGCCGTCGGGCCTGGTGGCTTTTTTCATGGGGCGTGAGCGGGCGCTACTCCTTGCGCACGCGCAGCAGGAATTTCTGCAGCTTGCCGGTCGGCGTGCGCGGCAGCGCCTGCGCGAACGCGAACTCGCGCGGAATCTTGTACGCGGCGAGCCGCTCGCCGCAGAACGCGCGCAGCGCGTCCGCGTCGGGCACCGTGCCTGCACGCATCACGACGTGCGCGACGACCGTCTCGCCCCAGTCCGGATGCGGGACACCGACGACGGCCGCCTCGGCGATGTCCGGATGCGCGCCGAGCACGTCTTCCACTTCCTTCGAATAGACGTTTTCGCCGCCCGTCACGATCATGTCCTTCAGCCGGTCGACGATGAACAGGTAGCCATCCTGATCGATTCGCGCGACGTCGCCGGTGCGATACCAGCCGCCCGGTGCGAACGCGGCGCGCGTCGCGGCCGCGTCGTCGAGATAACCGAGCATCATGCTGTCGGTCTTCAGCCAGATCTCGCCGGTCTCGCCCGGTTGCGCATCGACGCCGTCCATCCGCACGACGCGCAGGTCGACACCCGGGCCGCCGTGGCGGCCGATCGAACCGGCCTTCGCGATCTGCTCGTCCGGATACAGCGTCGTGCCGGCCGGCCCCGTTTCGGTCATCCCGTACACGTGGAAGAACGCGTCGGTGCGATACGCGCGTGCGAGCCGTTCGGCCTGCGCGGCGCCGATCGGGCCGCCGCCGTACAACCAGGCGCGCACGCTCGACAGGTCGAATGCCGCGAAGCCGTCGATCGTGTCGAGCGGCAGCGTGTACGACACCGGCGCGCCGAAATACAGCGTCACGCGCTCGCGCTCGACGGTCTGCAGGAAGCGCAGCGGATGGTATTCGCGCAGCAGCACGACGGTGCCGCCCGCGACCAGCGTGCCGCCGAACCAGTTGTTGAGCGGCGACGAATGCCAGATCGGCATCGCCATCAGCGTGCGCTCGTTGCGGCCGATGCCGGTCGCGAGCGCCGCCGACATCGCGGCGAGCGTCACGGTGCGGTGGCTGTGCACGCAGCCTTTCGGGCGGCCGGTCGTGCCGGACGTATAGAGGATTTGCGCGATGTCGCCGTCGGCCGGTTCGATGCCCGCGACGCCGTCCATCGTCGCGCACATCGTGTCGAAGCACGGCACGCCGTCGAGTTCGCCTTCGGTCACCAGCCGCCGCGCGGGATGAACGATGCGTTCGACCACCGGCGCGAGCGCCACGTCGAACAGGAGCGCCTTGCTGCGGCTGTGTTCGAGCACGTAGTCGACTTCCGGCGCCTGCAGCTTGTGGTTGACCGGCACGAACGTCGCGCCGAGCCGCCACGCGCCGAACATCAGGTCGACGAAGGCCGGCGTGTTGAAGCACATCGCGGCGACGCGGTCGCCGGCCGCGATGCCGAGCGCGCTCAGCACGGCCGCCGCGCGGTGCGAGCGCTCGCGCGCGGCGGCATAGGTGATCGTCGCGGATTCGCTGACGAGGAACGGCTTGTCGGGCGTCGCGCGGGCGGCGCGGTCGAGGGCGGCGACGAGGTTCATGGGGCTCCGGGCGGGGCGAACGAAGGTGAACTCAGGCGAGCGAACCGGCGTCAGGCCGGATACGCGCGCTGCAGCAGCGCGGCGACGTCGAGCGCGTGCGGATCGAAGCCGCCCGCGATGCGGCCCCAGTCGGGCGCGGCGAGCCGCGTCGCGACGAACGCGTCGGCGACGGCCGCCGGCGCATCGCGGCGCAGCAGGCACGCCTGCGCGACGAGCGCGAGCCGCTGCGCGAACACGCGGCCCGACGCTTCGAGCGTGTCGGCACGCGCGGTGAGCATCGCGCGCAGCGCGTCGAGCGCCGTGCGGATGCGCGGTTCGCCCGCGCCGAGGTCGGCGAGTTCGGCGAACAGCGCGGCGGCCGCGTCGGGCTCGCGCGACACCGCACGCAGCACGTCGAGGCACATCACGTTGCCCGAGCCTTCCCAGATCGAGTTGACGGGCGCCTCGCGGAACAGCCGCGCGATCGGGCCGTCGTCGACGTAGCCGTTGCCGCCGAACACTTCCATCACCTCGCCGGTCAGCTCGACCGCGCGCTTGCAGACCCAGAATTTCGCGGCGGGCGTGACGATGCGCTTCCACGCGCGTTCGCGCGGCGAGTCGTCGCGCTCGAACGCGTCGGCAAGGCGCATCGCGAGTACGAGCGCGGCTTCGCTTTCGAGCGCGAGATCGGCGAGCACGGTGCGCATCAGCGGCTGTTCGGCGAGCGCGCGGCCGAACGCGTGGCGCTGGCGCGTGTACGCGATCGCCTGCACGACGCCCTGGCGCAGCATCGCCGCGCTGCCGAGCACGCAGTTCAGCCGCGTGTAGGTGGCCATCTCGATGATGGTCGGAATGCCGCGTCCTTCGTCGCCGAGCATGATCCCCCACGCGTCGTTCAGCTCGATCTCGCTGCTCGAGTTGCTGCGGTTGCCGACCTTGTTCTTCAGCCGCTGGATCTCGACCGCGTTCTTCGTGCCGTCCGGCCGCCAGCGCGGCACGTAGAAGCACGACGGGCTGCCGCCTTCGGTGTGCGCGACGACGAGGTGCGCATCGCACATCGGCGCGGAGAAGAACCACTTGTGGCCGCGCAGCAGGTATTCGCCGCCGCGCCCGCCCGCGCCGACGGGCGTGGCGAGCGTCGTGTTCGCGCGCACGTCGGAGCCGCCCTGTTTCTCGGTCATCCCCATGCCGAACCAGATCGAGCGCTTGTCGGCGACCGGCACGTCGCGCGGATCGTAGTCGTCGCTGTAGAGCTTGTCGCGCAGCAGGTTCCACAGCGCGGGCTCCTTCTGCAGCACGGGAATCGCGGCCTGCGTCATCGTCGCCGGGCACAGCGTGCCGGCCTCGATCTGGCCGTGCAGGTAGAAGCCGGCCGCGGTCGCGGCCCAGCGGCCGCGGCGTGTGTCGCGGAACGCGAGCGATACGAAGCCTTCGTGGCGGTACTGGCCGAGCAGCGCGTGCCACGCCGGGTGGAAATCGACGCGGTCGATGCGCCGGCCGCGCCGGTCGAACGCGTTCAGTTCCGGCGGATGCTGGTTCGCTTCGTCGGCGAGTTGCGCGGTGTCGGCGCTGCCGAGCCGCGCGCCGTACGCGTCGAGCTGCGGCACGGCCCAGTCGGCGCCGGCGCGGGCGAGCGCGTCGCGCAGCGCGACGTCCGTCGCGAAGAGGTTATAGTCGACCAGTTCGTCGAACTGGTTCGTGACGGCGTGAGTCGATTCGGTCATCGAGGTTGTCTCCGGTCTCATGCTTCGCGGGCGGCCGGCGTCATGCAACACGGATGGCGCTGCGGCGCTGGTTCCGGCTCCCGGTAAACGCATTCCCTGCTGAATTCCAGAGTAGCAAATATGCCGCCGCGACATGTTCAGGTTCCGGCGCCGCCCGGCCAGCCGGCGGCGCAACCCGCGCCCGCGTTGCGCCGCCGGCCGCGCCAGTCGCGCGCGCAGGCGAGCTCCGACGCGCTGCAGCAGGCGTTCGTTCGGCTTTTGCTCGAACGCGGCTACGCGAAGGCGACGATCCGCGAGATCGCGGCCGTCGCGGGCGTGAGCATCGGCACCTTCTACGAGTATTTCGGCGACAAGCAGAGCCTCGCGGCGCTCTGCATCCACCGGTATGTGCTGGCGATGGCCGACCGGCTGCGCGATGCGGCAGAGCGGCTGCGCGGCGCGCCGCGGGCCGAACTCGCCGTGGCGCTCGTCGACCTGCAGGTCGACGCGATCGGCGCCGACGCCGCGCTGTGGAGCGCGTTCTTCGCGCTGGAGCGGCAGGTGTCGCCGCTCGCCGCATACCGCCGGCATTACGACGCATATGTCGCGCTGTGGCGCGACGCGCTCGCGCACGCGGCCGATCCGCCGCCGGCCGCGCGGCTCGACGGGCTCGCGCGGATGGCGCATACGGTCTGCTACGGCGGCCTCTCGCAGGCATTGCTGACGCTCGGGCCCGCGCTCGACTTCGCCGCGCTGCGCGGCGAGCTGCGGGCCGTGCTGCTCGCGTATCTGGCGGCGGCGGGCGCGTAGCATCCCCTACGGGTAATGCCTGATTCGCATATCAGGCCGGCAGTTCAGCCTTGCCGCTGCGTGCTTCACACCGTGAGCCATGAGAAAAATGCATGGCCGCCATGACGAACTTTCGATTGTCCGCCGATATTGGCTGGGGCTAAATCATGCGGCAGATGCAGGGCCGCGCGTGTCGCGCGGGCCAGCCCGAAGGACATCAGAAGGAGGAGTCATGCGAAGCGCCACCGCGCCCCGTTCGAAACTGCCCGACGTCGGCACGACGATCTTCACGGTGATCGGCCAGCTGGCCGCGCAACACGATGCGTTGAACCTGTCGCAGGGCGCGCCGAATTTCGCGCCCGATCCGGCGCTCGTCGAAGGCGTCGCGCGCGCGATGCGCGACGGGCACAACCAGTACTCGCCGATGGCCGGCGTGATGGCGCTGCGCGAGCGGCTCGCCGAGAAGACCGAGGCGCTGTACGGCACGCGCTACGACCCGGCGACCGAGATCACGGTGATCGCGAGCGCGAGCGAAGGGCTGTACGCGGCGATCAGCGCGCTCGTGCATCCGGGCGACGAGGTGATCTATTTCGAGCCGTCGTTCGACAGCTATGCGCCGATCGTGCGGCTGCAGGGCGCGACGCCGGTCGCGATCAAGCTGTCGCCCGAGCATTTCCGCGTGAACTGGGACGAGGTGGCCGCGGCGATCACGCCGCGCACGCGGATGATCATCGTGAACACGCCGCACAACCCGACCGCGACCGTGTTCTCGGCCGACGATCTCGAGCGGCTCGCGCAGCTCACGCGCGACACCGGCATCGTGATCCTGTCCGACGAGGTCTACGAGCACGTCGTATTCGACGGCGCGCTGCATCAGAGTGTGGCGCGCCACCGCGAGCTGGCCGAGCGCAGCGTGATCGTGTCGTCGTTCGGCAAGTCGTTCCACGTGACCGGCTGGCGGGTCGGTCACTGCCTCGCGCCGGCCGAGCTGATGGACGAGATCCGCAAGGTGCACCAGTTCATGGTGTTCGCTGCCGACACGCCGATGCAGGTCGCGTTCGCGGAGATCCTCGCGCGGCCGGACGGCTATCTCGGCCTGTCGGCGTTCTACCAGGCCAAGCGCGACCTGCTCGCGCGCGAGCTGGCCGATTCGCGTTTCGAGCTGCTGCCGAGCGAAGGCTCGTTCTTCATGCTCGCGCGCTTCCGGCACTTCTCGGACGAAAGCGACAGCGATTTCGTGCTGCGCCTGATCCGCGACGCGCGCGTCGCGACGATTCCGCTGTCGGCGTTCTATACCGACGGCACCGACGCCGGTGTGATCCGGCTCAGTTTTTCGAAGGACGACGCGACGCTGGTCGAAGGCGCGCGGCGGCTGCGTTCGCTGTAAGCAAGGAAACCGGCGACGAGGACGTCGCATCGACCAGACCAAGGAGATCACGATGAAGCACACGGCAACCCTGAAACTCGCATTCGCACTCGCGTGCGCAATCGGCTCCGGCGCGGCGCTCGCCGATACGCAGACGCTGCGCTTCGGCCTCGAGGCGCAATACCCGCCGTTCGAATCGAAAGCGCCGAACGGCGACCTGCAGGGCTTCGACATCGACGTCGGCAATGCCGTCTGCCAGACGGCGAAGCTGTCGTGCAAATGGGTCGAGACGTCGTTCGACGGCCTGATTCCCGCGCTGAAGGGCCGCAAGTTCGACGCGATCAACTCGGCGATGAACGCGACCGAGCAGCGGCGCCAGGCGATCGACTTCACGACGATCATCTATCGCGTGCCGACCCAGCTGATCGCGCGCACCGGCAGCGGCCTGCTGCCGACGCCCGAATCGCTGAAGGGCAAGCGCGTCGGCGTGCTGCAGGCGTCGATCCAGGAAACCTTCGCGAAGGCGCACTGGGAACCGGCCGGCGTCGCGGTCGTCGCGTACCAGGACCAGAACCAGGCGTATGCGGACCTCGTGGCGGGCCGCCTCGACGCAACGCTCGTGCTCGCACCGTCCGGCCAGCGCGGCTTCCTGTCGCGCCCGGACGGCAAGGGCTTCTCGTTCGTCGGCCAGCCCGTGCACGACGACCGGATCCTCGGCAGCGGCATCGCATTCGGCCTGCGCAAGGGCGACGACGCGCTTAAGGCGAAGCTCGACGCGGCGATCGACAAGCTGAAGGCGGACGGCACGGTGAAGTCGCTCGGCCTGAAGTATTTCGGCGATATCGACATCTCGACGAAGTAAGCGGGGCCGCGCGCGATGCAGAACCCGAACCCGGCCGCCGCGGGCGGCGAACAGGGCGGCGCGCCATTGTCGGACGATGCGCTCGGCGCCATGCTCGTCGCCGAACTGGGCGACGCGCTCGTCACGCGCGCGGCCGACATCGATCCGCGTTACTTCACCGCGTACAACGAGCCGGCCGGCGTGCGGCCGCGTGCGCTGGTGCGCCCGCGCAGCGTCGACGACGTGTCGCGCACGCTCGCGCTATGCGCGCGGCTCGGCCAGCCGGTCGTGCCGCAAGGCGGGCTGACGGGGCTCGCGCGCGGCGCGGTCGCGCTCGGCGGCGAGGTCGTGTTGTCGATGGAACGCTTCGCGGGCATCGAAGCGCTCGACGCGGCGGCCGGCACGATGACCGTGCGCGCCGGGACGCCGCTGCAGACGGTGCAGGAAGCCGCGGAAGCAGCGGGCTTCACGTTCGGCGTCGATCTCGGTGCGCGCGGCTCGTGCCAGATCGGCGGCATGCTCGCGACCAATGCGGGCGGCACGCGCGCGATCCGCTACGGGATGATGCGCGATCAGGTGCTCGGGCTCGAGGCCGTGCTCGCGGACGGCACGGTCGTGTCGTCGATGAACCGGATGCTGAAGAACAACGCGGGCTACGACCTGAAGCAGCTGTTCATCGGCAGCGAGGGGACGCTCGGCGTCGTCACGCGCGCCGTGCTGCGGCTGCACCCGTTGCTCGCCGCGCCGGCCACCGCACTCTGCCGCGTACGCGATTACGACGCGGTGGTCGGATTGTGGAACCGCGTGCGCACGCTGCCCGAGGTCGTCAGCTTCGAGGCGATGTGGCCGGCGTTCTACGACTACGTCGCGCGCCATACGCCGGGCGTCACTGCGCCATTCGCAGGTGACGGCGGGTTCGCGGTGCTGATCGAGTGCGCGACGAGCGCGCCGGGCGGCGATGCGCATCAAGCGCTGGAAACCGGCCTCGCGGCGGGGATCGAAGCAGGGCTCGTGGACGATGCGGTGCTCGCGACGTCGGAGCGGCAGGCGCGCGACCTGTGGACGCTGCGCGAAGGCCTCGCGATCGATGCGCTGCCGCAGCTCGTCAACTTCGACGTGAGTTTGCCGACGGGCGAGCTCGGCGCGTTCGCCGAACGCTGCGAGGCGTCGCTGCGGGTGCGCTGGCCGGCGCTCACGTGCCTGTTCTTCGGCCACGTCGGCGACGGCAACGTGCATATCGGCGTGTCGCTGGCCACGATGACCGACGCGGACGCCGATGCGCTCGATCACTGCGTGTACGCGGTGGTGCGGGACATGGGCGGCTCGGTGTCGGCCGAGCACGGGATCGGGGCGCTCAAGCGTCCTTATCTCGCGCACACGCGCAGCGACGCGGAAATCGGGCTGATGCGGCGCCTGAAGGCTGCGCTGGACCCGCGCGGCATCCTGAATCCCGGCAAGGTGCTTTGACAGGGGCGATTCCCGTTGTCAGCGGGAATCGGCCTTCGTGACTTGTCAGCCGTCCACCCAGCGCAGCGCGCCGATCTTCAGGTGTTCGACGACGCTGCGCGCCCAGTCGAGCTCCGCATTGAGCAGCACGAGCGCGTGCTCGTTCTGCAGCAGGAACAGGCGCGGTACCTGGTCGGCCTGCGCGGCGTTGCGCAGTGCCTCCAGGCGTTCGCGCTCGGCGTCGAGCCGGGCAATCCGGAGTTCGAGCTGGTGCCGTGCATCTTCGGCATCGAGCAGCGGCAGGAACGCGAGGCCGGCGCCGAACACCGGATATTCGCGCGCGGGTTCCGCGAGCAGCGCATGCAGCCACGTTTGGCCCGCCGTGTGCCCGGCCTCGGTCAGCGCATATAGCGTGCGCTCGGGGAAAGCACCGTCGCGCTCGGTGTCGTGCACGGCGATCAGCCCGTCGCGCAGCAGCCGGTCGATCGTCTGGTAGAGGCTCGTGCGCTGCCGCACGTTGACGACTTCGTCGTACCCGCGGGCCTTCAGTTGCTGCAGCATCCCGTACGGATGCATCGGCGTTTCGGTGAGCGTCGCGAGGACGGCCAGTGCGAGCGGGGACGGGCGGCTCGTTGACATGAATAGTTATGCTATGTCTAGTAAGAATATAACTATTTTCAATCAGACTATCTTATTTCACAAGGGTTTCAGCCGAGGTGCGAGCGCTTCGCGGCCGGCGCGACGGTTTCCATCGTCGCGAGACCATGCACGATTCCGCAATCCTCGACCGAATGTTCGCCAACGCATTGGCGGCGCAATTCGGTGAGCTGGTCGCGCAGATGCGTGAGTTCCGCGAGGCGCGCGTCGACGTGTCCGATGTGGTCGTCGAGCAGCGAATTGATCGAATCGCAGCGGTCGGCCGGCGTGTCGGTGAGCCGCAGCAGCGCGCGGATCTCGTCGTGCGCCATGTCGAGCGCGCGGCAGTTGCGGATGAAGCGCAGCCGTTCGACGTGCACGTCGGTGTAGTTGCGGTAGTTCGCGTCGGTGCGCTCTGCGTCCGGCATCAGCCCCTCTTTTTCGTAGAAACGGATCGTTTCGGGGGTGCAGCGGGCCGCTTTGGCCAGTTCGCCAATCTTCATGCCTTTCTCCCGTGTAAGGGTTGACCTTGTAGTGGCTTCAGGGTGTTAACTCTACACCGTCAAGCCATAAAGGAGGTTGTCATGACCGACGCCCAGCGTACCCACGACCCACGACACCGCCATGCCGGCGGCGCCGACACGTGCTGCGCCGACGCGCGCGACACGCACGCGGCGACCGTTGCCGACGAGGTGCCGGCGGTCGGCGAGCACGCGCACGGCGACGCCGCATCGCGCGGCCACGACCATGATCATGGCGGCGACGGTGAGGGGCACGATCACGACCATGCACACGGCGACACACATCGGCACGGTGCCGCGTGCTCGCACGACGATGCGGGTCACGATCATGCACATGGCGACGCGCATGTACACGGCGCGGCGTGCTCGCACGACCACGCCGCGCACGACGATGCCGACCACGACCACGACCACGACCACGACCACGACCACGACCACGACCACGACCACGACCACGACCACGACCATGCGGCCGGCGAATGCTGCGCGCCGGCTGCGTTGACGCTCGCACCGCTGCCGGTCGCGCAGGCGACCGCGTCGGGCCACGTGCGCTCCGTGTTCCGGATCATGCAGATGGACTGCCCGACCGAGGAAACGCTGATCCGCAAGAAGCTCGGCGGGATGAGCGAAGTATCGGCGCTCGAATTCAACCTGATGCAGCGGATGCTGACCGTCGAGCACGTGCCGGGCGCCCAGCCGGCGATCGAAAGCGCGATCCGCACGCTCGGCATGACGCCCGAGGCCGCAGCGGCCGGCGCGCCGTCAGCGCGTGTCGCCGACGTGCCCGCGAAGCCTTGGTGGCCGCTGGCGCTGGCGGGCGTCGCCGCGATCGCGTCCGAGGGGGCGACCTGGGCCGGCTTGCCGGTGTGGCTGTCGGCGGCGCTCGCGCTCGCGGCGGTGCTCGCGTGCGGGCTCACTACGTACAAGAAGGGCTGGATCGCGATTCGCAACGGCAACCTGAACATCAACGCACTGATGAGCATCGCGGTGACGGGCGCGATGGCGATCGGCCAGTGGCCGGAAGCCGCGATGGTGATGGTGCTGTTCACGATCGCCGAGCTGATCGAGGCGAAGTCGCTCGACCGCGCGCGCAATGCGATCCAGGGCCTGATGCAGCTCGCGCCGGACACCGCGACCGTGCAGGATGCCGACGGATCGTGGCGCATGATCGAGGCCGCGCAGGTCGCGCTCGGCGCGGTCGTGCGCGTGAAGCCGGGCGAGCGGATCGGGCTGGACGGCGAAGTCGTCGCGGGCCGCTCGACGGTCAACCAGGCGCCGATCACCGGCGAGAGCCTGCCTGTCGAAAAGACGGCCGGCGATGCCGTGTACGCGGGCACGATCAACGAAGCGGGTTCGTTCGAATACCGCGTGACGGCCGTCGCTGCCAACTCGACGCTCGCGCGGATCATCCACGCGGTCGAGGAGGCGCAGGGCGCGAAGGCGCCGACGCAGCGCTTCGTCGACCAGTTCGCGCGCGTCTACACGCCGATCGTATTCGCGGTCGCGCTGCTGGTCGCGGTGGTGCCGCCGTTCGTGATGGGCGGCGCGTGGCACGACTGGATCTACCGCGCGCTGGTGCTGCTCGTGATCGCGTGCCCGTGCGCACTGGTGATCTCGACGCCGGTGACGATCGTGTCGGGGCTCGCGGCCGCGGCGCGGCGCGGGATTCTCGTGAAGGGCGGCGTCTATCTGGAAGAAGGGCGCAAGCTCGCGTGGCTCGCGCTCGACAAGACCGGCACGATCACGCACGGCAAGCCGGTGCAGACCGACTTCGACGCGCATGCGACCGACGTCGATGCCGAGCGTATCCGGCACCTCGGCGCGAGCCTCGCCGCGCGCTCGGATCACCCGGTGTCGCAGGCGATCGCAGCCGCGGCGCGCGACGCCGGAACGGCGGCGTTCGCCGATGTGCAGGACTTCGAAGCGCTGGTCGGGCGCGGCGTGCGCGGCACGATCGACGGCGCGCGCTACTGGCTCGGCAACCATCGGCTCGTCGAGGAACTCGAGCGCTGCTCGCCGGCCCTCGAAACGAAGCTCGATGCGCTCGAGCGGCAGGGCAAGAGCGTCGTCGTGCTGGTCGACGACGCGCGCGTGCTCGGCATCTTCGCGGTGGCCGACACGATCAAGGACACGAGCCGCGACGCGATCGCGGATCTGCACGCGCTCGGCATCCGCACCGCGATGCTGACGGGCGACAACCCGCACACTGCGCAAGCCATCGCACAGCAGGCCGGCATCGACGACGCGCGCGGCAACCAGCTGCCCGAAGACAAGCTCGCGGCGGTCGAGGAACTGTCGGCTGGCGGTGCGGGCGCGGTCGGGATGGTCGGCGACGGGATCAACGACGCACCGGCGCTCGCGCGGGCCGACATCGGTTTCGCGATGGGCGCGATGGGCACCGACACGGCGATCGAGACGGCCGACGTCGCGCTGATGGACGACGACCTGCGCAAGATTCCCGCGTTCGTGCGGCTGTCGCGCGCGACGCACCGCGTGCTGGTGCAGAACATCGGTTTCGCGCTCGGCGTGAAGGTCGTGTTCCTCGGCCTCACTGTCGCGGGGCTCGGCACGATGTGGATGGCGGTATTCGCGGACGCGGGCGCGAGCCTGATCGTCGTCGCCAACGGCTTGCGGCTGCTGTCGTCCTCAGGGGCGTTCGGCGGCGCGCGGGCCACGCGTTGAGGAGCGTGCGATGAGTTTTCTGAAACGGATCCTGGGTGGCCACGGCGGTGGGCACGGCAGCGGGCACGGCAACAGCAATAGCGGTGGCGGTGGCGGCGGCGGGCATCACGGCGGGCAGCGCCGGGACGGGCACGGCGGCCACGATGCGCGCGGTCGCGATCGTCACGGCTGGGGCTGGCAGGCGCCGGCCGATGGTCAAGTCGGCCAAGGCGGCAACATGCCGCTGAGCCAGCTCGCCTGCGCGGGCTGCGGCGCGCTCAACGCGGCGGATGCGCGTTTCTGCGCGCAGTGCGGCGCGTCGCAGCGCGCCAAGGCTTGCAGCCGCTGTCACGCGGCGCTGGCCGCCGACGCGCGCTTCTGCCCGGGCTGCGGGACGCAGGCCGGCTGACGCGCAATCGCCGGCCTGGCATCGGAACCGCCAACGACGGCATGGCGCCCGCAACGGACATCGCCCTGGAACAGCGCGCCGGCTCGCCCCGGCGCACCGGCCCTTCGATCAGCGCAGCGGCAGGTAAATCTCGGTGCGCAGGTCGGCCGGCGCCGCGTCCATCGGCGTGTTGAGGTACAGCTCGAACGGCGGCGCGTCGGCGGCTTCGCGGCCCGAGTGACGCAGCCAGTCGCCGTAGAGCCACTGGTAGGCGGTCTTCAGGTCCGCATACGGCCCCGTATGCAGCAGCACCGCGTATTCGCCGCCCGCTACCGTCGCACGTTCGACGGGCGGCACGGGCTCGACGTCCGGCGTGCCGTCGGCCGGCACGAAGCAGGCCTTCGCGCGCAGCTGCGCTTCCGGTGTCGTGTCCGGATCGTCGTAGAAAATCCCGATCATCTTCGCGCCCGGGCCGATCAGCCCGTGTTGCCCGGCCCATGCGCCGATTCGCGCGAACGCGTCGCCGACCTTCAGGTACGCGCCGGTGTGCGCCACCGCGTAGCCGCGCAGTTCCGGCAGGCGCCGGATCTCGACTTCATGCTTGAACATGTCTTCCTCTCCTCTCTGTAGCGGATAGATGGGCCGGTGGACGCCCGTGCGCCGGTGCTGCGCGGGCGGCACGCCGTATGCGTCGCGAAACGCCCGCGCGAACGCGTGCGTCGAACCGTAGCCCGCGCGCCGCGCGATCTCGTCGATGGGCCGCGCCGTGCAGACGAGATCCTCGGACGCGCGCACGATCCGCATCCGCCGCACCGTCAGCACGATCGACTCGCCGTACAGCGCGCGGTAGACGCGCTGCCAGTGATACGGCGACAGGCACGCGACTTCGGCGAGCCGGTTCAGGTCGAGCGGGCCGTCGAGGTGCGCGCGGATGTATTCGTGGACGCGCGCCACGCTGGCCGCATAGCGGACCCACGCGGGTTTGTCGGTTTTCGTTTCGACTGTCATCGGCGTGTCCGGGCAAGAACCGAAGCCACGGTAGCATGGCCCGAATGGATAAATCTTGCGGAAATGCGTAGCGGCCGACAAATCCGCCCCTTTTTATTTGCCGAAATGGGGTCTTGTCCCCCTGCGATCTATGACTAAAGTTAAAGACGGTGAAATCGGGTGAAGGCGTCATTTTTCTCGGGTAAGTTGCTCAAGCGGCAACGCACACCATTCGAAGTACGCAGGTAGTTCGTCGATGTTCAATCGCAACGCCACGTTTTTCGGGAGAACAAGAAATGGATGCTTCCAGCTTCATCACGTCGCTGCAGACCACGCTAGGCGGATATCTGCCGAAGATCGCCGGCGCGATCGGCATCCTGGTGATCGGCTGGCTGATCGCGGTGGTGGCGCGGGCCGGCGCGCTGCGCCTGCTCAGCGCGCTGAAGGTCGATCAGCGGATCAACGAAAGCACCGGCCAGGGCGCGTACGTCGAGCGGATCATCGCAGGCGGCTTGTTCTGGCTCGTGCTGCTCGTCACCGCGGTGGGCATCTTCAACGTGCTCAACCTGTACGCGGTTTCCAATCCGTTCTCGCTGCTCGTCACGCACATCGTCGACTACCTGCCGAACCTGATCGGCGGCGCGGCGCTGACGCTGATCGCGTGGCTGATCGCGTCGCTGCTGCGCAGCCTCGCGAACCGCGCGCTGAAGGCGAGCAAGATCGACGACAAGCTGTCCGAAGGCACGGGCATGCAGCCGATGAGCGGTTATCTCGGCGACGTGCTGTTCTGGCTCGTGATCCTGATGTTCCTGCCGGCGATCCTCGCGTCGTTCGCGCTGTCGGGGCTGCTGTCGCCGGTGCAGGGGATGGTCGACAAGCTGCTCGCGATCGTGCCGAACCTGTTCGCGGCCGCGGTGATCGGCTTCGTCGGCTGGGTCGTCGCACGCGTGCTGCGCGGCCTCGTGACGAACCTGCTCGTCGCCGCCGGCGCCGACCGCCTCACGCAGCGTCTCGACAGCCCGACGCCGGTGCGCGTGTCGAGCCTGATCGGCACGATCGTCTACGTGTTCGTGTTCGTGCCGACGCTGATCTCCGCGCTCGACGCGCTGAAGATCGACGCGATCTCGGGCCCCGCGACCAACATGCTGAACCAGTTCCTCGGCGCGGTGCCGGACATTGTCGCGGCGATCGTGATCGTGCTCGTCACGTTCTACTTCGCACGCTTCGTCGCATCGCTCGCGCAGAAGCTGCTGGAAGCCGCCGGCGCCGACGGGCTGCCGGCCGTGCTCGGCGTCGAACGCGTGTTCTCGGGAATCCTGCAGCCGTCGGTGCTGGTCGCGCGGCTGATCGTGTTCTTCGCGATGCTGTTCGCGTCGGTCGAAGCCGCGAACCGGCTCGGTTTCTCGCAGGTGCGCGACGTCGTCACGCTGTTCATCGAATTCGGCGGCCATGTGCTGATGGGCGGCGTGATCCTCGTGATCGGCGTGTGGCTCGCGGGCCTCGCGCGCCGCGTGATCGAGCAGGCTGATCGCGAGCACAGCGTGCTGTTCGCACGCATCGCGCAATTCGCGATCCTCGGCCTCGTGTTCGCGATGGGGCTGCGCGCGATGGGCATCGCGAACGAGATCGTCCAGCTCGCGTTCGGCCTCGTGCTCGGCGCGATCGCGGTGGCCGTCGCGCTGTCGTTCGGCCTCGGCGGCCGCGAAGCGGCCGGCAAGCTGCTCGACCGCTGGTTCAACCAGCGCAGCGGCCAGTAAGCCTGCCGCGCGCATTCGTCCGGCCGCTTCGCGCGGCCGGCGGCGGTGGCCGCAGGGGGGCGGTCAGGCGGGCGCGCCCGGTGCATCGGAGCGCGTCGCGCGGCCGGGCTCGGCGTTTCCGTCAGCGAAATGTCAGCCGCGATCTTTGCCGAATTTCGATAACACGTCGTTTAATGACTCTCTAGCATCGTTTCTCAGTCGCGCAGGCCGGCAGGCCCGGCGCATTTGAGGAGAGAGTCCGATGAAAGCAGAGTCGAATGGCCGGCCCGCCGCCGGCGCCAAGTCGTCCGGCCAGCCCGCGCTGCAGCAGACGCTCGGGACCTGGCAACTGTGGGGCATCGCGGTCGGCCTCGTGATTTCCGGCGAATACTTCGGCTGGAGCTACGGCTGGGCGAGCGCCGGTACGCTGGGCTTCGTCGTCACCGCGCTGTTCGTCGCGGCGATGTACACGACCTTCATTTTCAGCTTCACCGAGCTGACGACGTCGATCCCGCACGCGGGCGGCCCGTTCGCGTATGCGCGCCGTGCATTCGGCCCGACGGGCGGTTATCTCGCCGGCGCCGCGACGCTCGTCGAGTTCGTGTTCGCGCCACCCGCGATCGCGCTCGCGATCGGCGCATACCTGCACGTGCAGTTTCCGGGGCTCGAACCGAAACATGCGGCGATGGGCGCGTATCTCGTGTTCATGGCGCTGAACATCGTCGGCGTGCAGATCGCCGCGACGTTCGAACTCGTCGTCACGCTGCTCGCGATCTTCGAGTTGCTGGTGTTCATGGGCGTCGTGTCGCCGGGCTTCACGTGGGGCAACTTCATGAAGGGCGGCTGGTCGGGCGCCGATCATTTCAGCGTCGGCGCATTCCACGGGATGTTCGCGGCGATCCCGTTCGCGATCTGGTTCTTCCTCGCGATCGAAGGCGTCGCGATGGCCGCCGAGGAAGCGAAGAACCCGAAGCGCTCGATTCCGATCGCCTACGTGGCCGGGATCCTGACCCTCGTCGCGCTCGCGATCGGCGTGATGGTGTTCGCCGGCGGCGCGGGCGACTGGACCAAGCTCGCGAACATCAACGACCCGCTGCCGCAGGCGATGAAGTACATCGTCGGCGCCAACAGCGGCTGGATGCACATGCTCGTGTGGCTCGGCCTGTTCGGGCTCGTCGCGTCGTTCCACGGGATCATCCTCGGCTATTCACGCCAGATCTTCGCGCTGGCCCGCGAAGGTTACCTGCCGGAATGGCTCGGGAAGGTGCATCCGCGCTTCAAGACTCCGCATCGCGCGATCCTCGCGGGCGGCGTGGTCGGCATCGCGGCGATCTACAGCGACGAGCTGATCCAGTTCGGCGGCCAGACGCTGACCGCGAACATCGTGACGATGTCGGTATTCGGTGCGATCGTGATGTATATCGTGAGCATGGCGTCGCTGTTCAAGCTGCGCCGCTCGCAGCCGAACATGGCGCGGCCGTTCCGCGCGCCGCTGTACCCGATCTTCCCGGCATTCGCGATTCTTGCGGCGCTCGTCTGTCTCGGCACGATGGTGTACTTCAACGGGCTGGTCGCGCTGGTGTTCGTCGGCTTCCTCGCGGTGGGCTACGCGTACTTCCTCGCGACCCGTTCGCAGCGCGCGAGCGCGCCCGGCGACGCGCTGCTGGAGGAGTGAGCATGGCGAAGGTGAACGGCCGTTCCTGACGGCATCCGGCGCGCCCCGTCGAACGGGCGCGCCGTCGGCTTTTGGCAAGGAAGGAGACTCGCACGATGTCCTATACGGAGACGATCGGTCCGCGCACGTACCGCTTCGCGGACCTGAAGACGCTGCTCGCGAAGGCGAGCCCGCTGCGTTCCGGCGACCAGCTCGCCGGCGTCGCGGCGGCGAGCGAGGAGGAGCGCGTCGCCGCGAAGATCGCGCTCGCGGGCGTGCCGCTGAAGGCGTTCCTGAACGAAGCGGTGATCCCGTATGAAGACGACGAGGTCACGCGCCTGATCGTCGACGATCACGATGCAGCCGCGTTCGCGGAAATCTCGCATCTGACCGTCGGCGACTTCCGCAACTGGCTGCTGTCGCCCGTGGCCGACGGCGCGGCGCTCGAACGGATCGCGCCGGGCCTCACGCCCGAGATGGTCGCGGCCGTGTCGAAGCTGATGCGCAACCAGGACCTGATCGCGGCCGCGCGCAAGCGCCGCGTGGTCACGCGCTTTCGCAACACGGTCGGGCTGGCCGGCCGGATGTCGGTGCGGCTGCAGCCGAACCACCCGACCGACGACGTGAAGGGGATCGCCGCGTCGATGCTCGACGGGCTGATGTACGGCTGCGGCGACGCGATGATCGGTATCAACCCGGCGACCGACAGCCTCGCGGCGATCATGAAGCTGCTCGCGATGATCGACGGGTTCCGCGAACGCTACGGCGTGCCGACGCAGTCGTGCGTGCTCACCCACGTGACCAACACGATCGCGGCGATCGAGAAGGGCGCGCCGGTCGATCTCGTGTTCCAGTCGATCGCGGGCACCGAGAAGGCGAACGCGAGCTTCGGGATCTCGCTCGCGCTGCTCGGCGAGGCGCGCGAGGCCGCGTTGTCGCTGAAGCGCGGCACCGTCGGCAACAATCTCATGTACTTCGAGACGGGCCAGGGCAGCGCGTTGTCGGCGAACGCGCATCACGGCGTCGACCAGCAGACCTGCGAAGTGCGCGCGTATGCGGTCGCGCGCAAGTTCGAGCCGTTCCTCGTGAACACGGTGGTCGGCTTCATCGGGCCCGAATACCTGTACGACGGCAAGCAGATCATCCGCGCGGGGCTCGAGGATCACTTCTGCGGGAAGCTGCTCGGCGTGCCGATGGGCTGCGACATCTGCTACACGAACCACGCGGAAGCCGACCAGGACGACATGGATACCTTGCTGACGCTGCTCGGCGCGGCCGGCATCAACTTCATCATGGGGATTCCGGGCGCGGACGACGTGATGCTGAACTACCAGAGCACGTCGTTCCACGACCAGCTCTACGTGCGCGAGGTGCTCGGCCTGCGCCGCGCGCCGGAGTTCGAGGAGTGGCTGGAGACGATGGAGATCGCCGATGCGCACGGCGCGCTGCGCGCCGCGTCGGCCCGCGTGCCGCTTCTGGCCGGCGCGAACGACTGGATGGGGTTGTCAGCATGAGCGATGCCGTCGAAAAGAATCCGTGGGGCCAGCTGAAGTCGTTCACGAACGCGCGGATCGCGCTCGGCCGCGCGGGCAACAGCCTGCCGACCGCGCCGCTGCTGGCCTTCAACCTGTCGCATGCGCAGGCGCGCGACGCCGTGCACCAGCCGCTCGACGCGGACGCGCTGCGGCGCGAGATCGAGGCGGCCGGCCTGCTGCCGACGCTCGGCGTGCTGAGCGCCGCGCCGGACCGCGACCACTATCTGCGCCGGCCCGATCTCGGTCGCAAGCTTTCCGATGACAGCCGCGGGCTGCTGGCCGGTTACGGCGCGGCGCTCGACGATGCGCCCGACGTCGTGTTCGTGGTCGGCGACGGGCTGTCGGCGTTCGCGGCCGCGAAGCAGGCGCTGCCGCTGCTGCAGGCCGTGCGGCCTCGGCTCGACGCGGACGGCTGGCGGATCGGCCCGGTGGTGGTCGCAAAGCAGGCGCGCGTCGCGCTCGGCGACGAGATCGGCGAGCTGCTGCGCGCGAAGGTCGTCGCGATGCTGATCGGCGAACGGCCGGGGCTCAGCTCGCCGGACAGCCTCGGCGTGTACCTGACGTGGGCGCCGAAGGTCGGCTGCCACGACGCGCTGCGCAACTGCATCTCGAACGTGCGGCCCGAAGGGCTGCCGCACGCGGCCGCCGCGCACAAGCTCCATTACCTGATGACGCAGGCGCGCAGGCTCCAGCTGACGGGCGTCGGGCTGAAGGACGACAGCGACGCGCTGCTGCCGCCGGCGCAAGCGGAGCGGATCGGGGCGTGACGGGGACGGTCATGCCGAACCGGGATACCGTGATCGACGCGAGGAGGCGATAGCTCGGCTTGGATGGCGGGGAGTAGATATCAGACAAGCATTGACCCAATAACTCGGGTAGCGCAAACGACACGTCGTGAACGTGCGTTTCATACGCATGCTATGGTTCGAGCATCAAATTCCTGGCCAAGTCTCGACAAAGGACCGAGTCGGCTAGACATAATGGTCGCTGCTGACTGAACCCGGCCGCAGGGGCCCGCCTCGGGTATCGTGGGTTGCGCACCGAAGTGTGCTGAGCCACATACGCCTGGGTGGGCCAGGCGCAGAACTTCAGGAGACGGGCCATGGACAAGATTATCAAGTTTTTTGTCGGATTGGACGTGCACAAAGACACCATCTCGATTGCGGTGTGCGAACCTGGTCGGGAGTCTGCGCGGTTTGCTGGCACCATCCGTCATGACGTGCCGACGCTGCACAAGGTTTTACGCAAGTACGGTGAAGCCGCACAGGTCAACGTGGTGTACGAGGCAGGGCCAACCGGCTATGGCTTGTATCGCGAGCTCGCCGGACATGGCTACCAATGCCAGGTGATCGCCCCCTCGCTGACACCACGCCGCGGACCGGATCAAGAACGACCGTCGCGACTGCCTGCGCCTGGCCGAACTGTCGCGGGCTGGCGAGCTCAAGGCGATCTGGATACCCGATGCCGCGCACGAGGCACTGCGTAACCTGTGGCGTGCCCGCGAAGATGCCGTGAACATGCGACTCAAGGCCCGTCAGCAACTCAAGGCATTCCTGCTGCGCCATGGACGCGTGTACCCGGGCAAGACGGCCTGGAGCCGCATGCACTTGCGCTGGATCGCCGATCAACGGTTTGAGCAAAGCGCCGACCAGTTGGCGTTTGCCGAATACCAGCATGCCGTCGAGGACACCCAGGCTCGCGTGGAGCGGCTCAGCGACGCACTGGAGCACAGCGTACTGTGTGAACAGGTTGCATCGGTCGTGGCTGCACTACGCGCCCTGCGCGGCATCGACACGGTCAGCGCCATCGGACTGGTAGCCGAGATTGGCGATATTGGGCGCTTTGCTACTGCTCGTCAACTCATGGGCTACCTCGGGCTGGTCCCCTCGGAGCATTCCAGCGGCGCCACTTTGCGACGCGGTGCGATTACCAAGACCGGCAACGCACACGCACGCCGACTGCTTACCGAGTCCGCCTGGAACTACCGGTTCGTGCCGCGCGTCAGCAACGAGCTTCGCACGCGCCAGCGAACGCTCGCGCAACCAATCCGCGAACATGCCTGGAAGGCACAGGTTCGCTTGTGCGCGAAGTTCCAGCGGCTGCGTAGC
>NZ_FPJP01000027.1:0-88241 GCF_900119325.1 Burkholderia sp. NFPP32
GCGGCACGGCCAGCGGTTTCGCTTCCACTTCACGCCGTTGCACGCGAGTTGGGTCAATCAGATCGAACTCTGGTTTGCCCGCTACACGCGCCGGGTGCTGCGCCATGCCAGCTATACCAGCACCGCGCATCTGCGCGAGCGCACCGAGCGGTTCGTCAGCGAGCACAATCAGGCCGCGCGCCCCTTCAAATGGAGCTTCCGAGGCTATCCACTACAAGGCGGCGCATCGTAATTGAGGGACCGACATGCCAGCTTTACCCGCCAAACACTACGCCGCTGAACTGCAGCGGCGACTGCGCAGTCTGCTCGGCCATGAGCAGATCGTTACGCAAGCCTACGGGCGTCACCTGCTGATCAAACGTCTGGACGACGAGGAGCCAATCGTGGTGGCGCGCCTCACCGAACTCGCCCGCAATCGTTACGGCGCCGCCTTTCGCAGCCAGAGTGGACGTTGGGAACCCCTGCCAGGCACCGGTACGCTCGACGAGATGGCTGGGGTGGTCTTCACGCTGCTGCACCCGTACCTGCAGCCCGACAATTATTAAACCTATTTGCGGGATGTCGTACTAGTCCGATTCGACCGGCAAGCCAAAGTCCGGCGTGCTGACACGCTGCACCTGTTCCAGCGCTTCAAGGTAGCGATGGACTGGCACTGCAGCAAGTTGCTCATCATGGACAAGAAGCAACGCTTCGAGTGCAGCCCGCTCGGCGTCCGTCAAGGTCCACGGGCCACCTCGCTCCGCCCGAGCAATGCACTGCGTGAGCGCGGTATCCGCGCAGCGATACGGTTCGGCCTCGCCATGGGCACGCAAGTGGAACGCGAGCGCGAGCGTACTGGATAGCGTGGCGATCGACTCGACGTCACCACATCCACCACATAGCGCCGCAAGTGCGAGATGGTACTTGAGCGAAAGGCGACGGACCTGATTCGTAGGCAGTGGTAGCAATTGCGCCTTCGTCAGCGGCCAACGGCGCAAGGTAGAGTGTTTTCGCATTGCTCTATCGACAGTCCAGGGTAAATCGGAAGTGACCGTACGGTCCGTTCAGTCGCATCGCCGACGTCACTCGTCGGCGAATGTCCGTGCCCCGCACACGAACTCATACTGCGGTCGCGTCGTTCCTGTTGGATCCTGGTACGCTCCAGTTCTCTCGCGAACGTGAGTCCAGACGTTGATTGTACAGACGGCGTCTGCACAATCCAGTCGATCTGCCAGATCAGATAAAAGGCGCGCATCCGCGCGAGGTTGCGTCACCCAAAGCCACGGCCGTACCACTGTGACAAGTCTGCGCCCAAGCGCCGGATCACGGTCTCGCCGTAGCCCACCCTTTCGACGCCGCCGTGCTCGAGAACACCACGATCCGCCGCCCAATCCTCCAGTCGCTGTCATTAGCGCGTTCGCGCTGCGGGCCGACGCCGCACGAGTGGAGGCGACCACCTCGACAATCTCGCGATGCAGGCCGGCGTGGGCGGCCGGCCCGAACTCGCCCTGCGTCACGACGCGTTCACCGCGTCCTTAAAGGACTTGCCGGCCGTGAACTTCACCGTGTTCGCCGCAGCGATAGCGATCTCCGCGCCGGTCGTCGGATTGCGACCGGTCCGCGCTGCGCGCCGCCCCTGCGAGAACGTGCCGAAGCCAATGAGCTGCACCGCCACGTCGCGGCTCACCGCGTCCGTGATGACCTCCAGCACCGCCTGCACCGCCTTACCCGCGTCGCTCTTGCTGACACCGGCACCCGCAGCAACGGCGTCGATGAGTTCCTGCTTGGTCATGAACCCTCCCGCTCACCATGTCAAAGTCGCACCCTACCGCATACCACGGCGGACAAGCAAACCCTCGGACTTCAAAACGAGCGTGCCATCGGGCGCCGCTCACCCAGCACATGCCGAATCCAGGAGACGCCTGCCGCTTCGCGAGCTGTTCACGCACGGCACCTTTCATTTTACCGACACCGCGCGCGCCTCCGCCGCCCGCACCGTTAGCGCGGTCGCAACGCGGGAAAAACCGCCCCAAACGATCGGACCCCATAATAGATTAGCCATGATAACTCGCATTTTTCATTATCAGGTTACATCTTCCACTCGAAGACCACTACGGAGGAGCCGTTGCCAACGGCTTCGGCATAATCATGTGAATTTGCCGGGTACCTATCCGCTTTCGGCCACACCATCAGACGTACGGTCCGCATACGGCGTTGGCCGAACAGCGTCGCAACGTCCCCGCACGGACCGTTATCGTTTTGCGAACGCGGGTTACGACGCGGACAAGAAGCGCACGTTACCCATATCCATGCCGAGCAATACCGACAGACGTTCGCCCCATCGCCGCCACGCGTCGCGCATTTGCACGTCATAGTCGAATTGCAGATAGATGCGATCAAGCGGATCGTTGCGCGCGTGATTCAGGCATCGATGCACGATGCTCTCCGGAATGCCAAGCGACTGCATCATCGTTGCGCACGTCCGGCGCAGGTCATGACATTTCCATTGACCACCTGCGAGAGTAAGCGCATCAGTTGCTCTTGTTCGACCTTCGGTCGGCGAATCCTTTGGGCGTTGCCGGTCACGGATCGCCTTGCACGCCGTATGGATGCTGACGTGCGCTAGCTTGCCCTTTTGCGACGGAAACACGTATTCGCGACGTGCGTCACCTTCGGGCACTCGAGCGCGCTCGACCTGCTGCGCCGCGAACTGCGCGAGAACGAAATCGGACAGATGAATCGTAATCTCCGCGTTCGACTTCGTGTGTTCCTTTGGAATCGTCCACGTCCGTTCCTTGAAGTCGAGATCGGCCCATCGCGTCATGAGCGTTTCGCCGACGCGCGTTCCGCAACCTAGCATCACCCATACCGCTGACACAATAGAACGAGGAAGCCGCGCGGCCGGAATAAGTTCACCGAGTGTGCAGATTTCGTCGTCCGTAAGTGTCCGATCGCGTTCGTTGCCACGTACCGGATCGTAATCGCCTGAAACGACATCCTCTTTCGTAAGTGCGAGCACATCGCAATCGCTCAGCAAGCGCTTCCACGGCTGATTGCGTTCGCCCCATCGAATCATTTGCTGGATGGTTCCCAGCATCTCGACCGCTTGTCGGTTATGTCCCACGTCGGAGATCGCGGTAAGCAGCGGCAGAACGTTCGACGCAAACACACCCGCGACTCTTTGCGCACGGAGAGTCGGAAGCACATGTTTTTCCATCGCACCTCTGAGCAACTTGCCGCCATCCTTTCGGCCTTTCTTGCCGCGCTTCTTGTTGATGGTCGCGAACCACGCATCGAATAAATCACCAAACGTGAGTTCGGCCATCGCCGCTATTTCCGCCGTGGCCTGACGTTCACGCTTCTTCGCATCGAGATAGTCCACGCCATCGCGTGCCTGTGAACGAATCTTCACCGCTGCTGCTCGGGCATCCTCCAGCGACAACTGCGCGTCGGCCGTCGTGCGCCCCCATGCCTTGCCGAGCGGCTTGTCACGTTGCTTGCCATTGATGCTGACGCGAACGAACCAGGTTTTCCCGCCCGTCGGGCCGACACGCAGGAACAATCCACGCCCATCCGACAGGAAATACCGCTTCCCGGTCGCCCTCGCGGCTTCGATTTGCCTGACCGTCAATGCGCCCATGATCGCCCTCCATTGATATCGCCACTCGATCGGCCCGTGCATCCTAAGCAGAGCCTACCCCACACCGCGAACACTAAAAAGACACTAAAAAGTCGTGGCTCGTGCAGGATTTCAGCGGAAGTTGGTGGACCGCCAATTCCCCGCAAACCCTTGTCAGACGGGGCCTGGACGGATTTCAGCGGACTTGGCCGGATCACCCGGAAAATAATCACAAATCATTTAACTTTGAACGACGCATGCGCGGTGAGCCAATAGCCGCAAGGCTTTTCGCTCCAGCGCCTGAAATGCAGTTTCCGTCATCCGGGTACGAACGCTAAATGAACCCTAAAAAGCGGACGCTTCGGGAACGGCCGCCGGTGCACGCGCTCAGGACGCTGCGCGGTGTCCCGCTGCCGTTGCGCCGGCAGGCGATCGAGGTGCTGCCGCAGCGGATTGCGCGGGCGACGGGGACGCTGCGGCGCCAGGCCCGGAAGGCGGCGGCGGAGCAGGCGTATGCGTCGCAGCCGGCTGCGACGAGGACGCTTGGCCGGCGCCGGCTCCCGCTGCCGAACCTGACGCGACGGAACCCGAAGCCGCAGGCGCGGCGCCGGGCGGCGGGCGCAGCCCGCCGTCGAGCGAGGTCCGGCGAGCTGCCAAGTCGGCCTGTTCGGCGCTGCGCAGAGCGGCGCGATCGGAGGACAGGCGCGCCGCTTCGGCATCCGGATTGATCGTGTTGACGCGGATGCGCTCGACGTCGCCCACGCCCGCCAGCCGGTTCAACGGCACGTAGTCCGTCCGAAACACCAGTTCGACGCCGCTGCTCAGGTTGACGTCGGCGTGCGAACTCTCGGTCGTCTGGGTCCGGTCGGTCGACACGTAGCCGATCGTGCTCTGCACATTGGCCTCCGCGCCCCAGGGCCCGAAGCGTGCGCCCCCGCTCACGCCCACCGTGTTGCGCGTGTCGAATTGCGAGCCGCGGTCGTTGGCGGCGGCGCTGCTCGCATCGATATGGAAATTCATCGCGGCGTTGAGCCGCCCGCTCTCGATGACGATGCGCTGCAGACCCATCTGCACCATCGTCGCGAGCAACTGCTGGCGGTTGCGGGCCAGCACCTGCTGCGCGAGCGGCACCAGGCGCTCGGGATCGGAAGCCGGGACCGCGTCGCCCGGCCCCATTCCCAGTGCGCTGCGCAGCGCCGCTTCGGCCGGCGGGGACGCGCCCGGGCGCAACGTCAGCCGGGTCGCGGCATCGCGCTCGGCCTGCAGCTCCTGCTGGCGCTGGCGGCGCTCGTCCGGCGGCAGACCCGCCAATTCGTCGGCATCGTCCGCGGCCTCGTCGTCGCCGGTGACCTGGTAGGCGGCGGGGAAATGCTCGGCCAGCCACTGCCGCGCACCGGCGATGCCGACGTTGCTGTCCGCGAAGCCTTCGGTGGTCTGCGCGACGTTGCGGATCAGGTCGACGAACGCGGTCAGCTGCTGCTGGTTCGAATCGTTCATCGCCTTGAAAACACCCGTGATCAGCTCGGTCACGAAGCGCGGGAACGACACCGCGTTGAGCACCGCCCGGGTGGTGCCGGCCATCCGGTCGATGGCGGTGCCCGAATAGTCCGAGCCGGCGTTCTGCGCGACGGCCAGCGCCGCGCCGGGACGCGCCGCGAGCGCGTCGTGGTCAAGCGCGATCGAGCCGATCCGAACCAGTCCGGACGCGAGATCGCGGCGCGTGGCCGGATCGAGGGCGCCGAAGCCCTGCTGCGCGGACAGCAGTTCGCGGACACGGTGGCGAACGTCGGGCCGCAGCACCGGCGAACGCGCAGGGCGCGCGGCCGCCGCCATCTCAACGGCTCCGCCGCGCGTCGCGCGTCCCGCGACGCGTAGCGCGCGGCCGGGGTGGCGACGGCGCGTCCACCGCCCTCGGTATCCCGGTTGTGCCGTCCGTATCGCGACGGCCTGAGCGACGAGGTTTCATGTCAGCGTCCGAGTGCCGCCCACGGGTTCTCCGGCGCGGCCGGCCCCAAAGCCGGCGGCACGCCGCGGCCGGCGTCCGGCGCGGCAGGCGCCTGGCCGTCGGGTTTCTCGCCGAGGCCGAGCGTTGCCTCGATCCATTCGGCGGCGGCGGCGATCACCGGATTGTCGGTGGTCACCAGCGGCGACGCGCCGCCCAGGGCATCCGCGACGTCCGCCAGCCACGCGATCACGGTCATCCCGGCCTTGCCGCGCCGGACATGGGCGGCGGGCTGGCGCGGCGGCTGGCGCGAGAGCCGGCCGATGCCGGCGACCACGCCCCAGATGTCGTGCGCACCGAAGCCTTGACGCATGTCGGCATGGCCGAGGATCGCGAACGCGTCCCTGAGCATGCCGACGATCTCGCCGGCCATGAACGCGGTCACGCCGGTACACGCGGCGCCGAGGTTTTGCGCGAGCGAGCGGGCGGCGTTGCGGACCCGCGCCTGGTGCCCGAGATCTCCACGCGGGTCGGCACCCGGCGTCTCGTCGAGCTTGTAGAGCGCCTCGCAAAGCGCGAGCATGCACTCCTCGAACTGGACGTTGCACTCGGCATCCGCCGCCGCCGGGCCGTACGCGGTGCCGAACAACCGCGAATAGAACGCCGCGCGTTCGCCGGCCGCCAGCTTCTCGGCGCGGTGGCGCCACCAGTTGGCGACCAGCGGCCCCGCGCCGCCGAGATCGACGCCGACGGCGCCGCTCGCGGACAAGCCGGCGAGCGCCTCGACCGCGGGGATCACGCCCGCGGGCTCGAGATCGGCCGCCAGATAGAGCGACGCGAGCGCCCGCAGCTGCGCCTTGTCGACGCGCGCGGCGACGGGATCGGGGATCGCGATGTCGCCGAGTTCGTCGAGCGCGAAGGCCAGGCCGTGCGCGGTCGCGCGCTCGACGAGCCGCTCCCCCGACCGGATGGCGACCGCGAGCCCGGCATCCGCCAGCGGGGCGATGAGCATGCGCGCCATGATTCAGTGCTGCCCGGCCGGCAAGCCGGCGGCGGGGGCCGGCTTGTTGGGGTTGTACGGCGTCGAGTTGCCCTGGATCACCGACATCATCTCGGGCGTCGCCATCTTGTCGAGCGGCAGGTAGTCGCTCTTGAAGTTGACGCGGACCTCGCCCGAGAGCTTCGCTTTCACCTCGGCCCTGGATTCGCTGGTGTCGTCGAGCGCCGACCCGACGGTGGCCACGTGTTCCTGCTGCCCCTCGAACGCGGCGTCGGCCGAATAAGGCGTGTACCAGCTGCCGTAGTGGGCGCTGAGCGATTCCTTGTATTTCTGGCTCTCGCGGTCGTGCATCGACGCGGTATAGGTGCGCTTCGCGGTGTCGCTGGCGCGCATGTCGAACACCACCTTGGCGTTGATCGACCCGTCGGTGACGACGATGCGATTGATGCCGAGCATGACCATCGACGACAGCAGCTGCTGGCGCTGCTTCGCCATCTGCAGGCGCGCCGCGGTGACGAGGCGCAGCTCGGACTTGTCGTCGGACAGGTCGGTCACGGGCGGATCGAGGTTGTAGTTGCGGCTGATCTCGGCGAGCCGCTGCGGCGCGTTGTCGCCCTGCGCCACCAGCCGCGACGGGGCCGCGGCGGCCGCCGCGCCGGCGCTGTCGGCGTCGAACGCGTCGGCGCCGTCCTGCGCCTGCACCGACAGCACGTCCGGGAACGAATCGGCGAGATAGTCGCGGCCGGCCCCCTCGCTGATGTTGTCGCTCATGAACTGGGCGGTGGTCTTGGCGACATTGGCGATCAGCTCGCCATACGCGCGCATCTGCTCGATCGAGCTTTCGACGATCGCCTGGAACACGTTCTTGATGAGGCCGCCGACGAATTTCGGGAAATCGACCTTCTGCACCATCTGGCCGAACTGCTCGACGCCCTGCTTGACCGCGCCGGCCTGGAAGTCCTTGCCGGCGAAGCCGGGATCCTGCGACAGCTGGCGCTTGGTCGCGGTGACGGGATCGTCGGCCAGCGCGGCGGCGGCCGGCACCGGACGCGGTGCCGCGACGGGGCGCGCGAGGCCGGTAGGCGGCAGTTCGCCGTTCGCCTCGCGCTCGGCGATCTCGGCATGCACGCCGTTGGGATCGGCCAGGTACGCGAGCACCCGCACCGTATCGGCGGCGATGCGGCGGCGCTCGTCGTCGGGCAGGTCGAGGAACGACGGAATCGCGGTCAGCAGGCGGCGCACCTCGGGCCGCGTCGCGTCGAACGCGGCGGCGCTCGTGGGCGGCCGCACCGGGTGAAGCGCGTCGGGGGGAGCGGACAGGCCCATGGCTCAGTTTCCCCTGGCCGGAGCGGGCGCGGCGGCCGGTGCGGCGGCCGGAGCCGCAGCGGGTGCGGGTGCGGCTCCGGCCGGCGGCGTTTTCGGGCTGGGCAGCACGTTGGGATCGGCCGGCGTCGCGTTGCCGGTGATGGTGGCGATCATCTGCGGCGTCGCCATCTTGTCGAGCGGCAGGTAGTCGCTCTTGAAATTGACGTCGACCGCGCCGGACAGCTGGATCTTGGTCTGCATCGCCGCGTTGCTGGTTTCGGACGCGGCGGTCGACGCGGTGATGATCGGCTTGTTCTCGTATTCGTAGTCGCCCTTCGCGTAGTAGTCGGCGCTGTACTGGCGGCCGTTGTCCTTGTCGTTGCTGGAGTCGTACTTGCCGCCGCGGTCGTAGGTGCCCTTGCCGGCATGGGTCGTCTGGACGTTGCCGTCCTTGTCGCGGGCCAGGTCGACCGCGGTGGCGCTACGCTGCTTGGAGAGCGTGTCCTGCGCGCGCACGTCGTAGATGATCTTCGCGGAAATCTTGCCGTCGGTGACGACAATGCGGTTGATGCCCATCAGCACGATCGAGGCCAGCATCTGCTGGCGCTGCTTGGCGAGCTGCATCTTGAAGCGGTTGACGATGGCCAGTTCCGACGCCTCGTCCGACAGGTCGAAGGTGTCGCCGTCGCCCATCTGCAGGCGGGCGCGCACGGTCTTCGACGCTTCGTCGGGGTCGACCCCGTCGCGCACCTGCACGCGCGGGCTCGGCGTATCGCCGCTGTCGTCCATGCCGATCTCGAACAGGTCGGGAAACTGGCCGACCATGTGATCGCGCGC
Organism: Burkholderia sp. NFPP32; assembly: GCF_900119325.1. Taxonomy (NCBI): domain Bacteria; kingdom Pseudomonadati; phylum Pseudomonadota; class Betaproteobacteria; order Burkholderiales; family Burkholderiaceae; genus Burkholderia; species Burkholderia sp. NFPP32. Next base: position 8,683 of record NZ_FPJP01000027.1, read on the forward strand.
CTGGTTCTCGGTCACGTGCTCGTCGGCGAACTGGCCGAGCGATTTCGCCACCTGCGCGATCATTTCCTGATACGCCTTCATCTGCTCGATCGAGCTGTGGGTGATCGACTGGAACACGCCGCTGATCAGGCTGGCGACGAAGGTCGGAAACTTGACCTGGTTGAGCAGCTCGCCCGCCACCGCGGCGCCTTCGTGCGCGGCCGACGCGGTGAATTTGGACTTGCCGATGGCCTCGACTGCCTGGTTGTGGTCGTCGAAATTCTTCTCTTGCGCCGAATGATCCGTATTGTCGTCGAGCGCGCGCGCAGTGGCGATGCCCAGACCGCCCGGAATCTCGTGGCCGGCGAACCCCTCGGGCCGCGCCAGGTAATCGGCGATCAGCGCGGTGTTGCGGGCGATGTCGCGGCGATCGGCGTCGGGCATCGCGTTGAAGGCCTGCGATCGGGTCAGCATCTGCGCGACGCCGTGGCGCACTGCGTCGGCCGGCACCGGCGGCGTGTGGCGCGGGACGGCCGCGGCGGCGCGCGGGGGCGGCGCGATCGGCGTGGGACGGGCAGCTTGCGGGAACATGGCGACCTCGCGGGAAACGCGTGACGAAGCGATTCGGATTCAGCTGGCCTGGGCGAACGCGTCCACAGGCAACTCGAACTCGATGGGGCGCAGGTAGAGGCTCACCCGCGCCGGGCAAGCCGCGTCCGTGCGCAGGCTGATGATCGAGAAGCGGCCCGGCCAATGCGCGTCCTCCGGCGTAAACGCGCCCATCCATTGCTCCAGCGCCTGCAGCCCGCGCGGACGCTCGGCGAGCCCCATCGTCAGCAGGCTGAGGAATGCGGGCGGCACGTCGGGGATCGCCGAGAGCAGCACGTAGAGCTCGAAATCCGGCCCGTCCGGTCCCAGCCCGAACGCGAGCAGCGCGCCGTGCGGCGGCAGGTCGAACCGCCCGCCGAGCACCAGCCCCAGGAGCTGCATGATGCCGGGCAGGCGATGGCCGATGCCGAGCGCGTCCATGACCGGCTGCAGATCGGCGAGCCGCAGCGCCCGGGTGCACGCGAACGTGAGCCGCTGGCCGCCGAGGTCGCGCTGCGCCGCCATCGTGGTGAAGAGCGGCTTGAGCCCGGGCACCATCCGCAGCGCGGCCTGGACGATGCCGGCCAGGTCGCGCGGCAGGTTCTCGATCGTGCCGGCGTCGCCGGGCAGCTCGTAGTACACCTTGGACGCGTAGAGCCCGTTGCGGTCGTAGCTGGAGCCGAAGAACGCGCCGTAGTCGAGGTTGCCGCCCGGTCGGGCGAAGCCCCGGAACGGCTCGCTCGCCTGGTCGAACCAGTGCAGCGCTTCGCGGCCGATGAAGTCGCGGATCAGCTTGCGCATTTCGCGCGTCGACGCGTCGCGCCGGTCGATCGCGGACGCCTCCGGCGGCAGCGGCTCGATCGTGAAACGCAGCTTGCCCGGCTGGCTTTCCGAGAAGCTGGGTTCGAACGGCACCGCCATCGGCATCAGCGCGTTGTCGCGGAACCGCAGATCGTCGGCGCCGTCGCCGAACGTGCGCAGGAACAGGTCGCGCGACGGCGCGAAAGGATCGGCGGTGCCGAGGCTTCGCGCGGCGCTCTTCAGGCGGCGTTCGACCCGGGCGACGACCGGCTCGCGGATTGAGGTCAGGGGCATGGCTCGGCTCCGGCAGGGTTCGGGGATGGCGCAGCGCACGCAACGCCGGTTCAGTGCGGGCGGTTCGAGTAGTAGCTCGCGCCGTTGTGCGTGCCGACACCGTAGCCCGCCGTCACCGGCACGCCCGTGCCGAGGCCGATGCCGGCGCCGATATCGCCGACGCCGTCCAGCATCTCGCGCGCCATCGCCGGGATCGGCACCGGCTTCGACGTCATCTGCGGCGCCTCGCGCGGCTGCGAGAACTGCTCGATCTGCGTATCGGTGGTCGCGGTATCGGCCAGCCACAGCTCGCACGCGTTGACCAGGTCGTAGTCGGTGGGATCGACGGTCGACTTGTGGTTCGACGAGACGTCGGGATTGGCGATCTGGTCGATGCTGAGCAGCGGGCCGGTCGCCTTGTTGACGCGGTCGACGTTGTTGGCCAGCCACGCGGTGATGATCGTGCCGCAGGTCGCCAGCGTGCGATAGCGCGAGCTGGTGCGCGCGCCGCCCAGATCGTAGGTCGCGACCTGGTCGATCACCTGCCACATGTCCTTGGCACCGTAGCAGCCGCGGATCTCGGGGTCCTGCAGCAGGTCGATCATGAACTTGACCTGCGACTGGATCTCGCGCGCGGCGTAATGCGCCATGCCGTAGCCATGCAGCGAAAGGTTGCCGGCGAGATCCCGGGCAGCCTTGCGCACCTGCTGGTGGTTGATCGGGTTCGGCACGCTCGCGCGCAGCAACGCGTCGACCTCGGTCTGGCGCACGAACGACGACACCGACGACACGAAGCGGATCCACAGATCGTTGAATTCGCGGTTGCCCGCGGTATTCGGATCGCCGCCCGGGACGCCGAGCGTGATCGCCGCGAAGTTCTTGCGCTCCTGCTCGGAGATGCGGTTCGGCGTTTCGCGCCAGTAGCGATAGAGCAGCTTGCCGGCATTGCCCGGGCCGATCGGCAGCGTGCCGTGCTGGAACTGCTCGACGATGCGGTCGACGACCTGGAACACCTTGAGTTCGTCGAACATCGCGGCGACGATCATCGGGCCCATCACGCGCACGTTGTCGGCGACGATGTTCGCATCCTCCAGATCCTCGAGGTTCGGCAGGTCGATGCCGAGATCGGCGATCGCGTCCTGGCTGCCGATGTTCTGGACGGTGTTCAGCTCCTCGTTGATGCGGCGGCGCAACTGCGGCTCGTCGGCCTGGATCTTGCGGGCCTGCAGGCCGCGCATCACCCGCGCGAATTCGGTGGCGACCACGCCAGGCTTCTCGCCGCCGCGGCCGTCGGGATCGCCCTCGATGCACAGCAGCGCCAGCACCCGCTGCGCGAGCGCCCCATACGAATTGGCTTCGCCCACCGCCGCGAAGAACTGGCGGGTAAAGGCGTTCATCAGCCCGCTGTCGTCGTCCGGCACGGTCCTGCCATCCGCGACCTTCACGGGCGGCGGCGTGGCTCCGTCCACCACGAGGATGCCCAGCACCAGCGCGACCAGCGTGATCGCCGCGGGCTCGGGGTCCGCACCGTTCGCGCCACTCGCCCCACTCGCCCCACTCGCGCCGTCCGCGCCGAAGATCAGCTGGCCTTCGTCCTCGGTAAGCAGCGGCGGGTTGACCAGCGACTTGCTGGCGAGCAGTGCGCGGGTGGCGACGAACAGCGGGTCGCAGACCTCTGCCACGTCGCCGGACGACGTCTTGCTGCGGTAGACGACGTCGAGAATGGCCTTGCACAGCGCGAGCTGCTCGCGCTCGGCAGCGACCGGGGGCCGCTTCAGCGACTCGAGCCGGTTGACGATATCGACCAGCCCGTCGCGTGCCCGGGTCTCGAGGTCGACGAAGTCGAGGAAGCGGACTTGATCATTGACATGAAACATTTAACTTCTCCTTGAAATCCGGTCGGTTCGAGGGAATGAACGGGATCCGGTGCACAAGTCAGCCGTCGTCGGCACTGCCTTCCTTGCCCGCGCAACCGTCGTCCGCCGCTTCGTACGCATCGATGCGGCCGGACAGCGCCTGCAGCGCCGCCGCCGCATCGAGAATGCCGGCGCCGCAGCCGTCGGCCGCGCCGGGCGCGAACGGGCGGGCGGTGGCGACGAGCAGATCGCGCACCGTCGCGCCGTCGAGCGGATAGGCGCGGCGCTGCGCATACGCGACGAGCAGCGCCGCGGCGCCCGCGACGAACGGCGCGGCGAAGCTGGTGCCGGTTGCAAGCTGATAGGCCTCGATCGCGGTCGTCAGCACCCGTTCGCCCGGTGCGCACAGCGCGACGTGCGGGCCGCGCGTCGAGAACGGGGTGGGCCGTCCGTCGTCGCCCACCGCACCGACCGCGATCACCTGCGGGTAGGCGGCGGGCCAGTAGCGGGTGACGCAGCCGTCGTTGCCGCTCGCGGCAACGAGGATGCAGCCGCGCGCGGCGGCATACGCAATCGTGTCGGCATGCGGTTTCGGGCGGTTGGCGGCGATCGTCGCATCGTCGGTGCCGAAACTCATGTTGATGACCTTGGCGCCGAGGTCGACCGCCAGCTTGAGCGCGCGGTCGAGGTCGGCGATCGCGCCGAGCCCGACCGCGTGCGCCTTGCCCGGCAGGCGGGCGGCCGCCAGCGCGCGCATCGGCAGGATGCGGCAATCGCCGCCGAGTCCGCGCGGCATCGCGACGCCCTCGGCGGCGATGATGCCCGCGCAGCCCATGCCGTGGCCGACGAAGCGGTCCTCGGGAAAATCGCCGCGATGGCCGTGGCCGCTCAGCAGCTGCACGCCCGGCGACAGATCGCCGGGCTCCAGCCGCACCGTGTCGGCGCCCGCGCGGAACGCGTGGGCGAATTCGGGATGCCGGCGGGCGATGCCGCTGTCGATGAGGCCGACCGTGACGCCGCTGTCGCCCCGCTCGATCGCATGCGCGTCGGCCATGCGCACCAGCGCGCGGGCATCCTGCGCGAACCGCGCGGCCGGCGGCACGGGCGCCAGCCGGCCGGGCGCGTCCATCGGCACCATCGCCACGTAGTTGGGCGTCACGCTCTCCACGCTCGCGAGCTGCGCGAGCGAGTCGCACAGCGCGCCGATCGGCGTGCCGGCCGGCACGCGCAGCAGCAGCGTGCGAGCCATGCCCGTCGTCTGTTCGACCGCGTCGTAACCGTGGTGCGCCTGGCCGGGCACCCAGCGCCCGGCCAGCGCGCTGAACGGGCGCACCGCGAGGAAGCGGCCGGCGAACGCGACCACGATGCGGTCGACCGGGCCGCCGTCGATGCATTGCGCGGCGGCCAGCGCGCCGCGCGTCACGTCGCGGATCGACGGCACATGCTCGGGCGCTTCGCCGAGCGCCAGCTTCAGGAGCAGGCTGGTCGGCAGGCTGAACTGCCGCTCGCCGGGCGACGCCCACGGCGTGCCGAGTGCATGGATCGTCATGGCCGCGTCTCCTCCTGACCGGGAACGGCGGCCAGGGTCATCGGCCTCGCGGCGGGCGCCGGCGGCGGCGCGAAAGCGCTCAGGTCGAACGCCACGGCGGCGGCATGCCGGCTCGTCGGCGACACGGCGAGTTCGCCGGCCCACTGGTCGTGACCGGGCGCGAGCAGCAGCTCGTCGTCCGCCGATTGCAGCACGGCGACCGGGCGATTGCCGATCCGCACCAGCGGCGCGTGCCCGCCATTGACGAGATTGCGCCCGACCACGCGCAGCAGCGGCGACGCATCGGGCAGCGCATCGGTGGCGGGCGCCACGGGCTCGACCCGCTCGACGCTCGGCGCGGACGCCCGATCGAGCGCCCGGCGCAGCCGGTCCACGGACAGGTTGGTGACGCGGCCGATCGCATGCACCATGTCGCGCTGCTCGGCCTGCCGGAATTGCCTGACCGTGCGCACGCCGGCCCATTCCAGCCGCTTGCGGTCCTCGGCCGAGAGTTCGTCGCCCAGCGCGTCCAGCGGCTGGTCCTTGCTGTCCTCGGACAGCGCGATCGCGTTCTCCTCGATCGCCGGCCGCGTGATGGTCGTGAAGACGAGATGGAAGGTGCTGCTGTCGCTGTCGCCCGGGCCGGCGGGGCGAATCCAGACCTCGCTTTCGACGAATTCGACATGGGCGCGCAAATCGAGGTTGACGTCCTTGATCGCGAAGGTCAGCGGCAGGTTGAGGTTGCGCGCCTTGATCGCCATCGCCGCCTGCGCGTTGTCGAGCTGGCTCTGCACGGCCTGGATGAAATCCTCGAGGCGCAGGCTGGCGTTGCTGTTCATTGCCCCGCTCCGCCAGCCGGCACGGCTTCAAGGACGATCACGAGCCGCGCCGGCTCCGGATCGAAGGCCGTGCGGGTCAGGAACTGCGGCAGGTCGCCGACCAGCTCGATGCCGCCGGCACCGCGCGCGACGCGCAGGTCGAGCGGCAGCTCCATGGCCAGCGAGCGCACCTGCAGCCCCTGCGCCGCACCCGCGGTCAGCAGTTCGGCAACGTCGGCAAACGCGCCCAGCGTCTCGCCCAGCGGCCGCTGCGAAATCATGCCGGTTCTCCTCGAGTGGATGCGGGCGCAGCCGGAGCAGCGGGCGCGGCGGGTGCGGCCGCCGCCGGCCCGGCGACCGGCGCAGGCGTCGCCGCGGGCGCGGGCGCCGCAACCGGCGCGGCAGGCTGGGCGACCGGCGCGGCCGTCGGCGCCGGCGGCGCGATCCGCGCGGCGGGCCGGCTGTGCCGCTCCAGCAGATTGCGCGACGCCTCGTCGACGAAACGGTCGAGCGGCAGTGTTTCCGACGCGAAATTGATGCTCACCTTTCCGGTCAGCGTCGCCTTGAGATCGGTATCGGTTTGCGCGTTGACCGCAACGGTCGAGACCGTGGTGACGACGTCGCCCGACGTCCCCCGTCCGCCCCAGGTCGTCTGTCCCGACGACGGGTCGTTCGACGTCGCATACTGCACGGCGGCCCGATCGCGCGCCTTGGCCTGGAAATTGAGGCTGGCGGCGATCGTCCCGTCCTTGACCACGACACGCTGCATGCCCAGCAGCACCATCGTCGACAACGTCGACAGCCGATGTTGCGCGACGCGCTCGCGGGCGCGGGGCAGCACCACCGATTCGAGCGTCTGGGCGTCGAACGCGCCGTCGGCGGCGCCGAAATCGGCGAGCCACGCGGGCGCGGGCGCCGCGTCGTCGTCGCCGGGCCGGACCACCGGCGCGAGACGGTATTCGCCGCCGTCCTGCACCAGCGTCACGTCGTGCGGATACTGCTCGACCAGCCACGCGCGCGCCTGTCCGTCGGTCACGTTCTCCTGCGCGAACTGGTCAAGCGGCTTGGCCACCGCGCCGACCAGATCGGCGAAACTCTCGACCTGCTTGATCGAGCTGTCGACGATCGCGTCGTACGTGCCATGCACGAGGCTCGCGACAAAGGTCGGAAAATCGATCGCGTCGGCCAGTGCCGCCGCACGCCGGCCGATGGCGTCGGTCGCCTTCTCCTTGGGGGGCGCCGACACGCCCGGGCCGCCTGCCGGCGTCGCTTGCGGCAACGCGCCGTCCTGCCTGCCCGGGTCGCTCGATCCGGAGCCGTCGACGATCTCGCGGCCGAACGCGTCGCGAGCGAGCGCCATCGCGGGCGTTGCCGCGCCGCGTGGCGGCGGAGGGGGAATGTGGCGGGCCATCGCGCGTGTCCCTCGGGGGTCAGGCGGGCTGCAATTCGCGCGCCGCGGGTTGCGTGCCGCTTGCCGGGAGCGGCGCCGCGCCGTCGGCGCCGTGCACGGTCTGGAAGCGGCCGTCGCCGTTCAGCGCCACCTCGGTCACGCCGATCTGATCCTCCTCGCCGGCATGCCGGAACGTGGTGGTGATGCGCAGCTTGACGCTCGCCCGCTCGGGGGTGCCGGAACCGCGGCCGATATCGGCGCGCACGAGCGCGCTCCAGCCGTCGAGCATCTGCCCGTCGCCCGGCGAAATCGCGACGTCGCCGACCGCGCCGCCCTGCCACGCCCAGTCGATCGTCACCGGCGCCGACGTGCGGCCGCTCGGCCCGTCGATGTACGGCCAGTCGTCGAGGGCGATGCGCTGACCGGTCATGCGCGGCTGGCCGGCGCCGCCCGCCAGCGCATTGGCCGGCTGGACCAGCCCGGCCAGTTGCGCAAGATCGTAGCTGCGCCCGTCGCGGCTCTCGGTGCGCCGGGTCAGGCTCACGCCGAAGCCGAATTCGCCGCCCGCGGCCGGCGGCTCGACGCCGAGCGCGTAGCCGGCGCCCGCCGCGCTGCCGCGATTGATCAAGTGGCCGAACGTGCCGCCCGCATGCATGAGCTGGATCACGCCGATGCCGGCCGCGGCCTCGTATTCCGACACGAAATCCTCGTAAGTCATGATGTAGCGGCTGCCGGTCGCGTGGGTCGGCGGCAGGGTCCGCGCGCCGGGATGGCCCGGCGTGCCGACCACGCGGTCCAGCGGATCGGTGATCCGCACGAAATACGCGTCGCCGCTGCGATACATGCCCGTCACCACCACCGCATGGAAAAAGTTGACCGGCGCGCGCACGACTTCGGCGACCCAGATCGGCCCGTTGGCCTCGAGCAACCGCCGAAAGCCTTCGGGCGCGAAGCACGCATTGGGTTCGACCGTGAGGCTCGACGCCCCGGCGAAGACCGCCACCTCGGCCGGCTTCAGGCCATCCTGCATCTGGCGCTCGAGGCTGATGCAGCGCGCGAGCAGCGCCGGGTCGACGCTCTGGTTGTCGCGCCAGCCGATCACCATCGACGCGGCCGTTGCCCAGCACCCCATGTCGGTAGGCTGCGGGGTCAGCTGCACCTCGTCCCAGTTCACCGTCCAGTCGTCGGCGCCCAGCGCGCGCGCGGTGCCCGGCGCGACCGACAGCGCCTGGCCGATGCCGAAGAAGCCGCGGCTCGGGATCGGCGCCTTCAGGTGGCCGACATATGCGAGCGTTCCCGGAGCCATCGTGCCGGTCGACAGGCTGGCGAGATCGCCCGGCGGCACCCAGTGCGGCGGCACGCTGACGATCGGCTTGCCCGCGTCCTGGAAGGACTGGGCGACCAGTTGCGAGCAGAAGAAGTTGTCGGTGTCGGCGCCTTCGCCGAGTTCGATGCGGCCGACGAAACGGCGGCAGCGCTCCGCCGCGTCGCCCGACAGGAGTTCGCACGCGTGGCGATCGATCAGGTAGCCGCCGCAGCGGACCAGCCCGACATAGTTGAAGCCGCGATCGAGGTAGCGCGCGGCGGCATCGGCGACCTGCCGCTTCTGCGTATCGGTCAGGCCCGGCACCCGGAACGCGACCGCGAGGCGCGCGTCGGCCAGCGCATCCGCGAGCGGGCGCAGCTGGACCCCGCCGGGAATCGCCTCGATCACCTGCCCGCCTTGCCCGACATAGAGCATCGCATGGCTGACCTCGGCGCCGGAGCCGGCACGAATGACGCCGGAGCCGGGATTGCCGGTGGTGCTGAGAATGATGTCGCCGATCTCCAGCGCATCGGTGCCGATCGACAGGCCGCCGACGCCCGGATCGAGCGGAATGTCGTCGCCGAGGCCGCGGGCGGCGAGCCCCAGCGCCTGGCCGGCCGACTGCGGCTGGCAGGTGCGGCTGTTGACCAGCCGCATGAAGTAGTCCCAGTCCCAGTTGCCGTCGGGGCACGCGGTATGGCCGGTCGACGTGTCGGCCTCGCGATGGCCCATGATCGTGGTGCGATTGATCGGCAGCTGATACTTGTCGCACAGCGACGCGACCAGCGCCGCCGAGGTTTCGTACTGGAGCGGGGTCGGCGCCAGCGCATCGAAATGCTGGACGGTGCCGTTGCGACGCGGGTAGTCGGCGCCGCCGCGCTTCACCGCGATATGCTCGATGCCGATGCTGCGCTGGTTCGAGCCCTTGCAGTGCCACGCCGTATCGGCCTCGGAGACGAACTGGACGACTTCGCCCGCCTGCCCGACCAGGTAATGCGAACTCACCTTGGACGCGGCATTGGTGAAGGTATTCACCACGTGCTGCACGGTGGGCACGTCGGCGATGTGGATGACGATGCGGTCGATCGTCCTGCTGCCGCGCCCCTCGTCGAAATTCGGGCTGGCCGCGGTGCGCGTGACGAGACTGTTCTCGCGCGCACCCAGCGCCAGCGCACTGGCCGTTGCGGCCGGCTCGGCGGCCGCGTCGTCGTCGCTGTACGGCGGCGTATCGATGCCGTACGCCTCCGGGTCGTCGCTCAGGCTGAGCGACCACGCGAGCGACGACGAGGTGGCGATCGTGCCTGACGCGGCGCGCGAGACGCCGACGAAGATGCTCACCGGGCTGCCGACGCTGACGCCGGCCGACAGCGTGACGCCGACGAATTCGTTGCGGGCGTTGAACAGCGCCGAGATGCCGCCCGCCGGGGCTTCGCCGATCGTCACGCCCACGGACGTGCCGGCGCCCGCGAAATCGTCGATATGCCCGCGCAGCAGGCTGATCTGCCCGGTGACGCTCGCCGACACGATGAAGCCGAAGTCGAGCTCGCCCGCCGCGAAGGCGCCGATGTCGTCGCCATTGGCGTCGAAGATGAGGCCGACCGAGCCAGAGCCCCCGGCTTCCCGCCCGGCGCCCGCGCCCGCGCCGATCGAGACCGACAGGCCGTTGCGCATCGCGACCGGCAGCAGCAGCAGCAGCGATGCGGTGGCCGGATTCGCGCTCAATATCGCGCGCAGCGCGGCCCGCTCGACAGTCGATAGCTTGCGCGGCCGCGGCCAGGTAAAGCTGCGGCGCTCGCCGGCAATGCGGAAGTCGGCATCGTCGCCCATCCCCTGCGAGACGGGCGCCGGCGCGGCGGCGGGCGCCGGTGCCGGCGCAGGGGGGATCGCTGCGACCGGCGCGGCGGCGTGCAGCGGCGGCAGCGGGCCGAACCCGTCGTCGTAGTGGACGTCGTGGTGTGGCGCAGCAGCCTCGACGCCCGGCTGCGGCGCGGCGGGCGCCGGCACGGCGACGGCACCCGGCCGGGTGCCGTCGCCCGCCCAGCTCAACAGCGGGCTCCTGACGCCGGCCCCCCCGCGAGTCGGGAACATCAGGACCCTGCGCAACCCCCGGTCGCTGAGCCCCGACAGCGACACGTAGGGGCTGTCGGCATTCGGCAGGACGTCCACCGTCCACGCGTCGGCATCGGGCGACGCGGCGGTGGCGAGACCGAACCACAGCCGGCCCGCGCCCGTGAAGCGCGCCAGCACCGCCGGCGGCACCATGAACACCGCTTCGCCGCGCGGGATCGCCAGCAGGCCGTCCTCGCGGCTGGTGTAGAACGTCGACGACGTGCGGCCTTCCTTGCGCACGAACAGCGCGGAATCGGTGGCGATCACCAGTTCGGCGACGCACGGCGCGTGGCCGACGCGAATCGTGAAGCCCAGCATCGGGAAGCGGTCGGTCACGACCATGCGGTTGGGATGGAGTTGCGCTGCCATGTCGTGTCCTCAGCTCTGGTTTTGATCGGGCTCGTCGCGACGGCCGCCGAGCATCGGCTTGCTGCGCGCATCGATCGCGCGCTGTTCGAATTCCTGCGGGGGAAGAATCGCCAGATCCGGTTCCGGTTCGGCGATGTCGGCAATGTCGGGGATGTTGTGGTGCGTCGCTTCGAACTGGGCGATCGAGTGCGCGAGCAACTGTGCCAGCAGCTTGGCGTGAACCGGGCTGACCGCGATGCGGCTCATCAACTGGACGTTGCCGGACTGCGGCTCGACCTGTCCGGCATCGATCAGGAACTCGAACGCGTTATGCCCGACCTCGAAATAATTCGCATAACTGGCAAGCAGCGGCCGTGGCTGGCCGGCCGGCTGCGCCGGGTCCGGCGGGGCATCCTGGAGTGGCTCGATGACGTGCACGACAGCCTCCTTGCATGGCGACGGGCGGTCTGTCCGTCGATCTTCGCAAGGAGCGGGCCAACCCGCGCGCGCTGACGCAAGCGCATGATTTGCCGTGGAATTTCCCGGTCGGACCGGAATGCGTGAAGGCTGCCGGGCTGTACCATGTGACAGCCGCGCTGTCACACTGATGCAGTGTTGCCGCCGTCCAGGTTGTACTTGGCCAGCTTGCGGTACAGCGTCATGCGCGACCAGTTCATCTGGCGCGCCGCTTCCATCTTGTTCCAGTTGGTCTGGCGCAGCACCGAGACCAGCCGCTCGCGCTCATGTTCGCCGGCGGAAAAGTCCTGCACGAACAGGCGGCGAAACGCCGGCGGCAGGTCGCCCAGCCCGAACGGACGCCCTTCCGGCGCATCGATGAACAACGCCTCGACCAGGTTGCGCAGCTCGCGCACGTTGCCCGGCCACCGGTAGTGCCGCATGCATTCGAGCAACGCCGGATCGGGCCGCCCCACCCGCATCGCACGCCGCTGGTTGTGTTCGGCGACGAAGTGATCGACGATCGACGCGATGTCCTCCGGCCGTTCCCGCAGCGGCGGTATCTCGATGCGCGCGACGTTCAGGCGATAGAACAGATCGGGGCGGAAACGGCGTTCGGCGACCAGATCCTCCAGTCTTTCGTTGCTGGCCGCCACGATCCGGACATCGACCGCGCGTCGGCGCAGCGAGCCGACCGGCATCACCGTGCGGTCTTCGAGCAGGCGCAGCAGCTTGGCCTGGACGGCGGGCGGCATCTCGCTGATTTCGTCGAGAAACAGCGTGCCGCCGTCGGCCTCGACGAAGCGGCCGGGAAACGCGTTCTGCGCGCTGGTGAAAGCGCCGCGCTCGTGGCCGAACATCTCGGATTCGAACAGGCTGTCGGGCACGGCGGCGCAGTTGACCGCGATGAACGGCTTGCCGGTGCGGGCGCTGAGACGATGGACGGCGGCGGCGACGCGCTCCTTGCCGGTGCCGGTTTCGCCGGTCACCAGCACCGTCGTATCGGTCCGCGCGACCTTCGCCAGATAGCGGCGCAGGTCGGTCATCGCCGGGCTCGTGCCATGCAGCCCGAGTGACGTCGCCTGAATGCTTCCGGTCGTGCTCATGCGCGCGCCGTTCGGCTAGCAAACCGCTGACGGGTTATGCGCAGCCCCGATTTTCATCGCCACTTTCCCCCCGCTGGATATTGAGGAACAAGGCAACCATCCTCGATGGCGATTGTCGGCACGCGTTTAATTAGTACTTGGCGATGCGTATTGAATGGATAACCGCGTGTCCCGGCGCCGGCTGATAATCAGTGTAGTGTCATTATCGATATACGTACAACCTGCCGGCTACCGGCGCTTGTGCACGAAATGCCGGCCGCCAATGCGCCGGCGCAAAAAGCGAACAGGCCATTTCACGCTTTTTTCATAACGGGATCGAATGCGACGAGCCCCGACGTTTCTTCGTGAATGGCGCAGTAGATCCGCGAAACGGCGCGCTGCATGGACGGGTGGCCGTCGCGTCCTATCCGGAAAGCAGCGCATCGCCGGCCCAATGTTCCGGAGCAATCGCGTTCGTACGTCTTCGTCCTGAAAATCCAATGCATCGGCCAGCCCCTGACTGACGCGAAGTCGGCAGAATTGTCAGGATTCCTGCACGGCAACCCCGCCTCAGAAATTGTGGGCCAATCCGATCATGAACATGTCCTGGTCCGTGTTGTTGCCGGTCGCGACACGGTTGAAGCGAAGATTCGCAGTCCAGTCCTTGGTAAATTCATAGCCGATCTGCGCGCTGAAAAGCGCAGCAAGCTTCATCCGGTCAGACGGCGCACTCTTGTCGTATGCAAGATAGGGGCCGATTCCGGCACTGAGACTCCATCTGCTCAAGATCGGCGCAACGTACCAGAATTGGGCTGCGACGCCCCTTCTGGCAGCAACGTCGTTGACGCCCTCGTAAACGAAGCTTGCCGAATATGCCCAGGCATTGCCGATCGGCCGTTTGAGTTCGACCAGGTAACCCTTCTGGATCGGAACCCTCGGCCGGTTCGTTTGCGAGGTTCCGGTCCAGACGCTCAGCTGAGTCCTGCCGTCGGAAAACGACGGATGAGGGTCGCCGCCGAATCCCGAGCCGATGCCGAACAGCACCGTATCGGATGAGTGGCCGCCCGCCATCTGAACACGGTTGTACTGCGCCTTGAGGTAGATGCCATTGGGCGTGAGTTCGTAACGCAACGCAGCCGACGCGCGGATCCCGAGACGCTTTTCGTTGCGCGCCTCATCACCGACGTGTGTCGTATTCATGCTGAAATACGGGCCCGCCGCAAACTCGAGCGCCGCCCTCCCGCCAAGCGGCAAGCGCGCCGCGCCGAGCAGCGCGAAACCGTCGCGATGGTTGTCCGTCGGATGGCCTTCGTTCAGGTAGGCGACGAAAACCGACGCGTAATCGTTCAGTGCCTGGCCAAAGCCGATTTCGTAAGCGCGCCAGTGCATGTTGCCGCCCTCGCTCGCACGGCCATTACCATAAACGGCGTATGCGTCGAGTGTGCGTTGCCCCGGGCCGAGCCCACTCGACGGGCTCGGCGCGCCTTCGTCGGCATTCGCAAAACCCGCGACAGCCAAGCCAACGGCGGCGGCGGCGGCGGCGAAAGCAAAACGGAAGCGAACATCAGAGTGTTTTCCCATTCCGGCACGCTCCAGCAATGACAATGGCAACAAACCAGAGAATCGGATCGCGCCGCGATTTGCGGGCGCCGGTACCCCTGGCGCCTTATCGCGCTAGCCGCGAGCGTTCACGCCTGGCCACCTCTCCAACGACCGTCAGCCATTACCGCCTGGTGGCCGGTGCCGCCGGCTCGACAGCGCGCCTGATGGATGTCGAGGTTGCTTTGGGCGACCTGAACCGCCTGTTGGCCAGTTCGTTGCAGTATTTCGCAAAGCGCGTTTGGCGGCAATCGCCGAATCCAGCGGCACGCTGGCGGCCTCGGAGCCGGCGGTCGCACTTTTCGCGACGTCCGCCACCAGCGTCCTGACTAATCGATTCGCATTTACCGGATCGTCTTTTCTAGATGCCGCGAGCGATCACGCAGCGTATGGCCGTCACGTGCCGGCGGCGAGACGCGGGCCCGCGCCAAGCGGAGTGAACTCGGCTTCAGGTTGCGGCGACGGCAGCGCGTGTACCCAAGGATCGATGCCCTGCTGCTGCACTTCTTCCAGAAACGCAACGCGCGTGCTCCAGTAGCTTGCTCGCAATTTCGCATCGATGACACGCTGCTCGGCAGCGAACAATTCCATGCGAGCAGTCACCAGCATCGACGCGGCGGTCTTTTCCGGTGTCGGGGCGTGACGCATCGCCCAACGGCTGATCCAGTTCACCATGCTGCCCCCCGCAAAAAACAAACCGACCTGGATCGGGCAATCGCGAGCGGCCGCGCCCGTCTCGATGCATCGCGGCCGCCACCAAACGCCACCACCCAGGTTCCAGGCGCCATCGACACCCCCTATCGATGTCGATCGCCGCGGCATGCGCGCGCGGTTTACCTATCCTATGAATACTTTCCGGTTTGCGCGATACGGGTTTGCATCCTTCGACACGTTTCATTCTTGAATCCGTGCATCGCACATGCAACGGAGGAACGGGCGGCGCATCGTCGATCGTGCGCACATTGGCATTGCGGTGGCGCATTGCCGCTGCTTGGCATGCCGCAGGAAGCTGCGATGGCGACGGTGCGGGTGCCGGGAGCCAATACTGGCGAGGCTTTTAGTTCCGGCCCTTGAGATTCGATTTCCATCGTCCGGGTGCGGACACCTGAATCGCCCCGCCCCGTATCGCGCGTTATCGCACGCGCTGGCCCCACGCCGCACGAATCCCCGCGATTCCCTCACCCCGCCCGACGCGCAGTCCGCACCTGCTCACGCGACGGCATCTCGACCGCAGACTGCATGAACCGCTGATCGGCCGTCGCGGAGATGCGTTGTGCCGTTTCGCACAGCGCGACGCCGATCTGCCTGATCGACATCGCCCCGGCTTCTTCCGAGAGCGCCAGGTACGGGCAAGCGAGGATCGCGATTGCCGAGCCCGACTTGTCGACGATCGGCGTTGCGATATCCGTGATGCCGGGAATGCGCTCGTTCGGGCGGCAGATATAGCCGTCGCCCCGATGGGTCGGCAATGCGTCATCGCTGCGTTGCCGGTTCCACGACTCGACATCGTGCCCGATGTTCCGGAGCAATCGGGTTCGCACGTCTTCGTCCTGAAAAGCCAGGTACATCTCTCCCACGGCACTGCCGTGCAGCGGAACGCGCGTGCCGACCCGGACCGCGAGGTTCCATTCCGTTTCAGCGCCGGCCGTTGCGATGACAACCATCGTGTCGCCGTCGAATACCGTCAGGTAGCACGACTGGACAGTCTGTAATGCGAACTGCTTCAGGAGCGGCGTGACAAGCGCGCCGAGCGATCGTGTCGGCGCATGATGCTGCCCGAGAAAATAAAGCTTCATGGTCAGCGCGTAACGGTCGTAACGATCCACCCTGTAGATGTATCCCCGCTCCTCGAGCACCTGCATCATCCGATACAGTTCGCTCCGGCTGCGCTTCAACGCGCGGCAGATGTCCGCCTGCGCCATGCCGAACTGGCGATCGACGAGCAACTCGAGAATATCGAGGCCCTTCTCGAGCGCCGGCGCACGATAATGCGCTTTTTTCTTGAGCCCCGAACTGTCGGGATCAACCGGATCTTCATTTGGATTCCGCATGTGAAACGATGCCTCTGGAATTCAGCTCACTTGAGTCACGCCGGCATGACCGCGCGCGTCATGCGGCGCTGCTGCGAATGCGGGAAAAATATCGCGGAAACCGCTCACGAAGGCCGGATCGCATGGATCACGCCGCGCAGGTTTCTGGATGACGCCTCCGTTACGCGCGGCAGCGCGGCATGCACCTGGTTGCGCAGTTGCGGAAGCGCCGACACGAACCGGTCCAATACCGCCGCCAGATGCGTGGAGCGCATCGCTTCCTCGGGCTTCAGCAAGAAGCTGTCCGACAGACCGAAATGACTGAAGAGCCCATGGAACTTGTCCTGATAGGTCAGCGCGGCGACAGGCACACCCATGCCAAGACTGGCGATCGCCAGATGCATGCGCCCCGTTACCACGCCGTCCACCTGCCCTGAAATGGCCTTCAGTTCCGCCGCCGACATCCTGGTGCGCGGGTAGCAAAGCCGCTCGCCCATCGTCGCGGCCAATGCGCGATGCAGCGGCTCGAGACAGGTATCGTCGCCGTCCCGGCCGCGATAGTCGTGGGACAGCAGCACGATGCTGATCCGATGAAGCTCCGCGAGTTCGCGAATGGCAGCCTGCGCCGACGCGACCAGCGCCGCGATATCGTCGTCGCTGGCCCGGCGGATCAGCATCGGGTGAAGGTTGAACGCGATCACGATGTCGCCGGCCGCGCGGCGCGCTTCGACCCACGCGGCCGTGCCCCTGACGCAATCGGACGAATCGTCCGGCCGAAGCATGAAGGCGGAATCCGCCACGAGCTCCGCGCTCGCCGAACTGAAACGCCTGAATCGATCGAGCGAGACGCCGTCGCGAACGTTGACCAGCAGCCGGGCGTCGATCCGGTCGAAAGCATGCTTCAACTGCCGATACGGCAAGCGATTGAAGCTGAAGCCGAGAATCGTGCCGGGCACGCCGCGCCTGACCAGCAGATCCGCCGTTGCCAGCAACCTCAGCGACGTCATGGGCGAATAGTAGCCGTCCATCACGTCGGCACCGATGACGACCACCGCGCTGGGTCGCAGCGCGGCAAGCCGTTCGACCGTGTCCGTCAGGCGCCATGGCTCGTTCCATGCGTCGACCGCATGCAAACCGAGCTGCGTCGCGGCGTCCGCTGCCGCGGGCGTAGCCGTGACGACCGACACCTTCAACGCGCCGTTCGCCTGTCGCAACCGCTCGACGACCGCGCGCAGCATCGCTTCATCGCCTTTCGAGCCGACCAGCGTCCACGGATCGCCCGGCAGTATCAGCAGATGGGCGCCGCGCGCGCCGTCGTTTTGCGGGGCGCCCCGGGAGGCCTCGCGACGCCATTGCATCGTCAATCGCTTGACATACAGCCACACGCGAAGCCGCTGCTTCAGACCGGCCAGTTTCGACATGTTCGATTCTCCTGGGTGATTCGATGGTTTCGACGGCTGCATTCGTCAGGCCTCCGCGGCGACGGGCGGCCGCCGTTGGAGCGTGTCGCGAAGCACGCGAAGCTGCGTGTCGTGCCAGGCTCGCGCGGAATCGCGCGCCGCCGCGCCCTGGGCAATACGATGCGCGCGGTCAGTCGCGAGCCGGACGACCGCATCCGAAAAGCCCTGCGGATCGCCGTCCCGCACGACCGTCACCCCGCGCAGGTCATGCTCGCCAAGGCCGCGCGCGCCCGTCCGGGTGCTGACGATCGGCACGCCGAGCGACATGCTTTCGAGCAGCTTGATGTTGATGCCCGTGCCGAGCAGCATCGGATTGATCGAGATCGGTGCGATCGCGAATGCGTCGCCCAGCTCGGCGACGGGGCCGTGCTTGACGATGTTCGGCCCGTCAGGGACGGCCGCGGCAATCGTGCCGGCCAGATGCACGCGAAACGCCGGCAGCCGGGCCACGATATGCGGCAGGATTTCGTCGACGAAGTATTTGACGGCATCGCGATTCGGTTGGTTGTCGCTGCCGAGGAAGGTCGCGTCGGCGTGCCCGGCACAGTCCACCTGCGGCGGAAACGCCAGCAGGTGACTCAGCACCGCGACCGCCGGGATGTCGCCGCTGCCGAGGCGCGCCGCCAGCAGGTCGCCCTCCTCGGCCTGGATGGCCAGCGCGACATGCGCGCGGCGCAATCCGTCGCACTCCCGTTGCGGCGGAATCGAAAACATGTAGCGCTTCGCACCGGGGCGGCCGATGAACGGCACATGCCGGTCCGCAAAGATGTCGTGCGTATCGATGACCTTGACCACCGTATCGGGAAACGCATCCAGCGCGCGCGAATAGAACACGTATTCGACGAACACGGCATCGAATGCATGGCGGTGCTGCAGCGCGCGCAACTGCCCGGTAAAGCGCTCGCTGAACAATTCATCGAGCCCCGTGTAGTACGCATGGCGGCTGCCGGCCGCTTTCGCGGCGAGACGACGCGCCAGCCAGGCCACCCGCTTGGCGCGATACAGCGCAAGCGAGAGGCCCGCGCGGCGCAATATCGACACGCGGTCGGCACCGAACTCCCGGCGATGCGCGTCAAGGTCCATGCCGCCCGTCTGGCGCGATTCCAGATAGACGAAATGCACGTCGCAGCCGAGCGATTTGATCGCCCGCGCGAGATTCAGCACGCGACTGCGATTGCCGGCATTGACGGGAAACAGCGGAATGGGCGAAACGATGGCAACTTTCATGAGGCGTTTCCTTTGAGCGGAACCGACGGCAGCGTGCCGCCCGGCGCACCGTGACGAATGGCGATGAAGGTGCCGACGCGCACGGACTGGCCTCGCGCGAATCCGACGCCGTGGACATAAATGCCCTTCTCGTGATCGGCGTCGTACGCGAACGGGCCGCCCGGGACAGGCAGCCATCCGAATCGCGCGTCGTCGAGCGTGCGCGCCGGCGTGTCGGTGCGCAGCGTCATCGGCGGGTAGGCGCCCACCCGCACGGCCGCAGCGCCAGCACCACCCGCACCGCCGCCTTCCGGCACACGCACCGACGCGTAGAGATCCCAGCGCCCGTCGCGCGGCAGCTTGTCGAGCTTGAGCTGGATTGCCCAGACGCCCGAATCGCCGCGTATCGCTATCGCGGCGCCGTCGAGCGCCGCGGGGTCGGCCACCACGCGCGCGCTGTCGTAGAGATTCACGCGCGAAACATCGATCGCGCGCCAGTCGCTGTCGGCGAGGCCCGCCACGAGCGGCGGCGCAACGACGGGATGGCGGTCGAGATCGAGCAATGCACCGAGTGCCGCGAGATTGCCGCTTTGCCGATACTGACGAACGCCCGCGGCCGAGATCGCCGCATCGAAACGCGCGCGCCGCCCGCGAATATCGAGGTCCCAGCCTTCCTGCGCGGCACGCGCCGCGTAGCGGTCGCGCAGCGCCAGGATCACGAAATCGAGCGGCATGCGCGCCTGGCGAACGCGCGCGCTACGCACGGCATCGCCGTCGACGGCACGGGCGGCCGCATCGAAATCCCGCTCCGACTCGCGGACGAAGTCGTACGTGTACATCGACATGCCGACCGGCGTCTGTTCGGCCAGCACGTCGCCGCTCGCGCGCAGCGCGGCATGCATGCGATCGATGTAGCGGACGACGGCCGGGGCAGCCGCGCCGTAATAGGCGTCGCAATATTCGCGGACGAGCGTGCGCGGGTCCGCGGTCGGCGTCCAGAGCAGCCGGGCGATCAACCACACGCGCAGGCTCGCGAATTCGCCGCCGCGCGACTGCCAGTCGCCTTCCGCGAAGTAGCCGTCGATGCTCGGCAACGTGGCGAGCCACGCGATGCTGCGGCCGATCGGATAGAGATTCGGCGTCGGCTGTATGTAGCCGCCGAAGTTCACGACGTGATCCCACACGGTAACGTGCCGCGCGATGTCGCTCCATTTGCGCAGACCGTCGCGCAGCGATGCATTGCGACCCTCGTTCAGCGCGACGCCGTAGTCGACCTGGATCGTCATCGGATACACGCGAACGTAATCCGGAACCTGCATGCCGTCCGGCGGCGTGAAGCCCCAGTGATAGGCCGGCATCGCGAAACGCGCGCCGGGAACCTCCTGCCGGACCCGCGCCGCCACGTCCCGCACCATATCGAGAAACGCCGCCGACGGCGCACCGCCATGCGCGTCGGCAAACGCGCGGCTGGCTGCGTCCAGATCCCAGCCCCAGTCCATGTCGCGGATGCCGAACCAGATGCGGGCCGGGTCGGGTTGCCGCTTCAGGCGCTTCACGATCCCGGCCGCCATCGCGGCGCGGACGTCGGCCGACATCATCGCGAGTTGCCCGCCGGCATACCACTCGGGATGCGCGGCCGCATACCGGTCACGCGGCACGAGCGTCCAGAAATCCGCATCGCCGTCCCGCGCGAGCCAGCTGCGATCCCACATGTCGATACCGGGCGGGGAGGCGCGATACGACGTGCCGTGCGACTCGCCGTTCAGCAGGTTGTGCGCGCGGAACGGCTTGTCCTCCCCTTCCGCGCTCAACACCTCCCGATACGCGAAGCGCGGAACCTGCCGGACGGGCGCCGCGTCGACGCGCAGCTCGGCCTGTTGCGGCACCTCGGTCGCATCGGGCGCGAGCCACTTCACGCCGAGCTTGCGGTCGAGCCACCAGTACGCGCCGAACAGCGTGCCGCGCGGGGTGTCGCCGGCCACGACGAGGTCGTCGCCGCTGCGGCAGACGACGAAGCCGTCGCTGCCGAGCGGCGCCGCGTGTGCCGACCGGCATCGTTCCGCCGCATGCTCGCCGCCGACGACAATGGCCGGCGTGCGGTCTTGCCCGTCGTCCGACACGGCGAACGACGCGCCGCTGATCCGCGACAGGTAGTCGGCAATCTCGTCCGCCGCATGTCGCGTCACGGCATCCGTCGCACCGGCACGAACGAGGTAGCGCGCGACGCCATCCCGCGCGAGCAGCACGCGCGGCGCCGACACCGGGGGCTTTCCGGCGACGACGTTCGCGTCGTGCGGCGGCCGCACCGGCTGCGCGCAAGCGCCGCCGCGCGCGGCCATCGCGCACAATGCGACAGCCGCGGCACGCACGACGACACGAACCGGCGCGGCAGGCCTCATTACCGTGCGATCCGCGAGATGCCGGGCGGCAACGACAGCGGCACGTGGAACTTGCGGTAGAACCGCCACAGGCTGCGCAGATGATGCCGCCCCGCTCGCGACACGGGGCTCGCCGCCGACTGTCGTTGATGATCGTGCACGAGCGTGACGCCCGGCATGCCGAGCACCCGATAGCCGGCCAGCCAGGTCCGCGCGCACAGATCGACATCCTCCATGTACAGGAAATACGATTCGTCCATGCCGCCGAGGGACTCGAACAGGTCGCGCCGCACGACGAATCCCGTTCCCATCACCCATTCGGCATCGAACGGGTTGCCGCACGACCATGCATCGATCATCAGGTGCTGGTTCATCCGCGCACGAAAGCGGCCCGAGCGGCCAAGCGCGGTGCGTCGCGCGACGATGTCGAGCCAGCTGTAGAACCGTCGCGCCGAATACTGGCGCCGGCCGTCGGGGTACTGCAGGTCGAGCCCGACGAGCCCGGCCTCCGGCCGTGTCTCGAACAGCTCCAGCACTTTCGCCAGCCCGTTCTCGCTGAAACGCGTATCGGGATTGACCACCAGCACGTAGTCGCGCCGACAGGCGGCCATGCCGAAGTTCACGCCGGAGCCGAAGCCGCGATTGCATGCGGCGCGCAGCAGCCTGACGCCGCGCGGCAATGCGTGCCGCAACCGCGTGTACGAGTCGTCCGGCGACGCATTCTCGACGACGACGATGTCGTCGGCGAGTGCGACGCGTAACGACGTCAATGACGCCACGCATCGTATCGTCAGGTCGGGCGTGCCGTAATTGACGACGATGACGCTGATTCTTCCTTCGGTTTCCATCGTGATACCCCGCGCCGTGGTGGATTGTGTCGGCCGGTTTGCCCGGCTCTGTTCGTTGACGTGCGCGTCATGCCGACGCGCCGACCTGCTCGACGAGCCGCCAGAACGTGCGCGCCGATGTGTCCCAGTCGAACCGGCGGGTCTGCTCCCGGCCTCGCGCGACGAGCGCGTCTCGCCACACGGCCTCGGTGCCGAGCCGGCGCATGGCGACCGCGATGTCGACGACCGACAACGGGTCGACGAGCATCGCGGCGGTGCCCGCCACTTCCGGCATCGCCGACACGCTCGAGGTCAGCACGGGTACGTCGGATGCCATCGCCTCGAGGATCGGCAGGCCGAAACCTTCGTACTGCGACACGAAAGCGACGAACAGCGCGCCTCGATACAGTTTCGGCATCGCATCGTTCGGCAATACCCCCGCGAATACGAGGCCGTCCGCGCATCGGTGCCGCGAGGCGTGCGCAAGCAGCGCCGGGTCGGGGTCGCCGGTCAGCATCAGACGCACGCCGAGCGGCAACAGCCCGCTCGCGCCGAATGCCGCGATCAACCGGTGCAGGTTCTTGTAGTTGCGCCGGTTGCCCGGATAAAGCACGTACGGAAACGGATAGCCGAGCGTGTCGCGGTTGCGCCGGTATGCAGCGTCGGTCCCGTTGTGGATCACGTGAACGCGATCCGGCGGCATGCCAGACCAGCGGAGGAATTCGTCGCGCGTGAACTCGGACACGCAGACGATCGCGGTGCAACGCCGGTACAGCGGCCGGAGCACCGTGTCGTAGTAGAAGCGATGCGCGCGCGTATAGAAGTGGCGATGCGTGAGGTCGTGCACCACGACGACCGACGGGAAACCGGGCAACGCGGCCGGTACGAACCCGGGATTCCAGAACACGGCATTGCGGGCCGGCAGCCTCCTCAGCGCGCGGCTCAACGCGAGCGGCGACAGCGGGTGCGCGACACCGCCGCCGACCGCCAGCGGCTCGATGCGGACGGTCGACGGCGCGCGCTCGGCATAGGCCGCCATCACGTTGTGGATGCCGGTTCCAACCGGCCAGCGCGTGTCGGTATAGACGGTTAGACGCGCGCGCTCGGCACGCTCGGCACGGTCGGTGCATTCGGTCGAAGCGGAGAAGATCGTGCTCATCGTTCAATCCATCCAGCCAAGCAGTCGATGCGACGCGGCGATCCAGTAGTACTTCGCACGCCGGGGATTGCGGCGCACGCATGACAGCAGGCAGCCGGCGACAGGCCGCGCGATCATGTAAAGGACGTAGGCGAGCGGATAGCGATTGATGCGCAGCACATGCCCGAACCCGCGGTTGTAGCGCCGGCCGCGCGCATAGGCCTGCTCGTCGAGCACGGCGAGCGGCTCGGGATGATGGACACGCAGATGCGGGTCGTAATCGATCCGGCACCCCGCCTGCAGCGCGCGCACGAGAAAGTCGACTTCTTCCCCCGCTCCCCAGCGCGTGGTCGCGCCCACGCCGAGGTCCACGTCGAACTGTCCCGCCGCATGCACGGCAGACCGGCGCAGGAAGATCGTGTACGACGTCGCGCATACCCACACGTTGAAGCGGTTGACGGTCTGCCCCGAAGTCGCCCACCGTCCTTGCGACGGCCGGCCCGCGGCGTCGACGCTCATGCCCGTCACGCCGTCGAGCATCCGGTCGGCGGACAAGCGCGCCGCGACCGCATGGAGCGTCCCGGGCCGATACCAGCAATCGTCGTCGGGGAACCCGACCACGTCGCCCGTCACGGCCTTCAGGCCGACGTTCGTCGCCCGCGACTTGCCCTTGCCGGATCGCAGATGGACGATCGTCAGCCGGTCGCGATACCGGTCGACGATCCGCTCGACCCGGTCGTCCGGGTTCTGGTCGACGACGATCACTTCGAGGTCGGCATAGGCTTGCAGCACCAGCGAATCGAACATGCGCACGATCTCGTCGCTGCGGCCGAGCGTCGCCATGATGAGGGAGAATTTCATCGGGTAGGTCCGGACGGGAAAATGGATCGGGGCCGCAACACGCGCGGCGCGGCGCGCGCTTCCCGGCGTGCCGCCCGCGGAGCGAACGCGAACGACGCGAGATAGCCGACGAACAGGTATGACGTTTCGCTCTGGTGCATCGGGTTGATCAGCGACCATGCCGCGAGCGGCGCGAGCAACACCATCGCGCGCCGGCCCTGACCGAGGCCCGCAAAGAACACCGCCCACGCGAGCAGCCCGATCGGGCCGGCCACCAGCATCAGATCCAGCGGCGCGCAAAACACGGCGCTCGTGCCCTCGCCGAGCCCGCGGACGGCGACGGCCGAGTGCGAGAAGTAATGCTCGACGAAGCCGAAGCCGTGACCGATCCAGTCGCGGCCGACCAGCTTGATCGATTCCGTGAAGGCAAGCCCGCGCTCCTGTTGCAGCCGGACCTGAAGCTGGTCGCCGGTCAGTTCGCGCGTGAACATGTACAGATAGAAGGCCGCCCCGGCGGCCATCGTCAGCACTTTCGCGAAGAAATAGCCGCGCACCTGCAGCAGGATCACGATCGCGCATGCGATCAGCACCGTCTTCGATTCGCTCAGCAGCGTCACGACGAGTGCGAGCGCAACGAACTTCACGACGTCGGGAATGCGGCGCGGCGACTGCAGGAAACACGCGTAGGCGGTCAGGAAGAAAAACGCCGCGAACCAGTTGCGCTCCTTGAACGAACCGTGAATCGCGTTCTGCATGAAGTCGACTTTTTCGTACAGCACCGGGACGTCGAAATACTGCAGCGCGTACTGAAACGCCAGAAACCCCGCGATCGCGACATAGCCGAACGGCAACGGCCGCGTGCGTGCCCGCGCGCCGTAATAGCGGCCGATCAAATAGAACGCCGGCATCACGAACCCGAATTTCACGATCTGCTCGGCCGCCTTGAAGCGCGGATAGCCGGACAGAAAGGTCGTCGACAGCGCCACGCCGACAAACAACGCAAAGGCCCAGATTTCCCATGCGCCGACGGGGATCCGGCGCCTCACCAGCAGCACCGGCAGCACCAGCACCGCGAACATCTGGCCGAGTTGCGCGCCGCCGATCTTCAGGAACTGGATCGAACTCAGCAGCAGCAATACGAGCAAGACCGCGTCCGCGAGATCGAAGCGCACATGCGGCCCGATCGTCGATACGCCGGACGACGACGCGCGTTGCCGCGGCACCTGCGGCGCGAGGCGGCTCATGTCCGGTTCCTCGCATCGCGCAATGCGCTCAGCATCGCCACGGTTTGCCGGGCGGCCTGACGACGCAATATCCAGGTCGCGCCGGCATAAGCGGCGCCGAAGCAAACGACCTGAAGCGGCAACCTGACCAGAGCCGATACGCCGCCGAGATACGCGCCAAGCCGCGATACGACCAGCGCGCAGCCGAGCGCGATCAGATACGGCGGCACCAGCCGCCCCAGCAAGCGGCGGGGATCGATCGACAGCTCGACGACGACGGCGCCGAAGCTGAGCGGCGTGATGCACAGCACGGCGCCGACATACAGCCACGCCAGCCCCGCGACGTCGTGCGACGGCAGGCAGACCATCGCGCCCAGCACCAGGACGAGCTTGACGAACGTCAGCCACATCGCGACGTTCGGCCGGCCGCGCGCAGCCAGGAATGCGCCGTTGATGAACTGGACGGTCTGAATCGCGCCGAGCCCCATCAGCGGCGTCATGATCGCGGCGCTGTCGGCCCAGCGCGCACCGAACAGCACGATCGTGATGTCGCGGCTCGACACGGCCATCAGCACGAACAGCGGCGCCGCGGCCATCGCGGCCAGCCCCGTGACGTCGAGATAGGTGGCGGCCATTTTCCCGGCGTCGTGCGCGACACGCGACAGCACCGCGAGCGCGACGTCGGTCGCGGCGCGGCACAGCAGTTCCAGCGCCGTCTGATAGAGCTTCGCCCCGATCGCGTAGATGCCCAGCCCGGCCGCGCCGTACAGCGCGACGACGATCAGGTCCACCGTTCGCGTCGCGCACCAGTCGATCAGCCTCGACGCGACGACGTGCCCGCCGAAGCGCGCGATCGGCCAGAACGTCGACGCGTTGCGGCGGCCGCGCGGCCGCCAGACCGGTCTGCGCCAGAGCCAGAGCGCGGACACCGTCATGAAGGTCGCCGCCTGCGCGATCAGGCTCCACGCGCCGGCGCCCGCGATCGCCAGCGCGACCGCCACGGCGCCCGCGACGCTCACCGACACGAGTTGACGCATGGCCAGCGTCCTGAAATCCAGCCGCCGCTTGTACAGCCCCTCCTGGAACGAACTCGCCGAGCCGATCGGCACGAACGCGCACGCCACCCGCAGGTACGGCGCCAGGCCGGGTACGCCAAGCCACGTTTCGACGCGGCCGGCCAGCACGAACATCACGGCCGCGAGCACGACCGCCATACCGATCGAACACAAGAACGGCCATTCGAGGTCGTCGTCGTGGAGCGATGCGCGCTGAACCAGCGCGTCGCTGAAGCCGCCCTCGGCGATCATCAGGACCAGCGACAGCGACAGCGTGACCGCGGCCGCGAGCCCGACGTCCGCCGGGCCGAGCCAGCGCGCGACCAGCAGATACGTGACGAGCGTGACGAGCTTGCCGCCCCACGCCTGCACCAGCGCCCACGCGAGGCTTCGCACCGTGCGCGCGCCGAGTCGCTCGCCGGCGGGCGACGCGCGGTCGCTCGCGGCGAGCAGCGCGATGTCGCGAATCGCGGGCTCAGTGCTCGGTTTCATACGCGTATTTCCCTTCGCCATACGCGCCGTAGACGGCCTGGCGCCGCGGCACGTCGTTCAGCACGACGCCGCTGATCGCGATGCCTGCATTGCGCAGGCGACGCTCCGCCTCGCGAATCTCCGGCATCGAGCTGCGGCCATGCCGGACGCACAGCAGCGTCGTCGCGCCGTGGCGGCCGATGGTCGCCGCATCGTGCAGCGCAAGGATCGGGGCCGTATCGACGATGACGATGTCGTAGAGACGCGATGCCGTGTCGAGCAGCATCTTGAAGCGGCCGTCGTTGAACAGCTCCGACGTGCGGGCGACGGCACCGCGCGCGAGCACGTCGACGCCGGCAACCGCCGATTTCTGAACGCCGCGCTCGAGCGTGCCGCTCGCGATCGCGTCGGGCAGGCCGGGCGCCGCCGGCAGCCCGAAGTGGCGATGCGACTGACCGCGGCGAATATCGGCATCGATCAGCAGCACGCGCTTGCCGCCCGACGCGAACAGCGAAGCCAGGTTCGCGCAGAGGAACGATTTGCCCGCACTGGGCTGCGGGCTCGTGACCATGATCACGTTGTGCCCCGACTCGGACATCGTGAACTGCAGCGTCGTGCGCAGGCTGCGGATCGCGTCGACGGTCACGTCCTCCGGAATTTCCGATGCGAGAACATGCGCGCCCTGTCCCGCATGCTGCTGGTTTCGCACGAGACGCCGCTGCTCCCGACTATGCGGCACCACCGCATAGACCGGTACGCCCAGTACCTGCTCGAGGTGCTCGGAATGTTCGACGCGGCCCCATACCGCCCGCTGTGCGAACGGGGCGGCGACGCCGAGGGCAATCCCGACACACAACGACAGCGCGACCAGCAGCAGGCGCCTGGGCTTGACCGGTTTCACCGGCAGGACCGGCAAGTCGACGGCGCGGACATTGCCGATCTCGCTTCTCCTGGCGATCTCGAGCTGTTGTCCGGTGTTCAGCAGGTTCGTATACAGCTCGGTGTTGACGCGCACGTCACGCAGCACGCCGAGGCCCTCCCGCTCCGTATCGGGCAACCTGGCTTCGAGCGCCTTCAGTTCCTTCGCCTTGCCCGCCAGTTCCGCCAGGTTGGCGTCGAGCGCCTGCACGGCCGGATGGCCGTCGGCGAACCGCGCGATCAGGTCGACACGCTTTTGCTTGAGTTCGAGCGTGCGCGTCTCGATGTCCACTTCCTGGCCGAGCAGCAGCTTGCCCTGTTCGTCGAGATCGACCGTCCCCGTGCGCGCGCGAAACGCCGCGTACTTGTCCTCGGCATCCTTCAGCGCTTTCATGACGGTCGGCATGCTGCTCTTCAGCGATGCCAGCGTCGCGGCGGCCTCCTCGCTCCGGTACTCCTTGTTCTGCTGGACGTAACCGTCGACCACGGCCCGCAGGATGTCCCGGATGCGGGTCCGGTCGTCGCCCTCGAGCGTGACGGTCAGGATGCCGGATTGCTTGGCCTTTTCCTCGACGGTCAGATCGTCCTGGAGCTGGGAGACCGCTTCGAGCTGCGGGATGCGCCTGAGCCGAAACGCCGTGCCCGGCCTGGCGTCGAGGGCGGCGACCAGCAGCGTCAGCGGCTGCGCCTTGTACTGCCCGTGCGCCGGCACGCCGACCTCGCCTTTCAGCACGACGTCGCCGTCCTCGTCCCTGACCACGTAGCGTCCGCCGCCTTCGGCGGTCACGTCGAACCAGAGCCCGTCCAGCGCGTCGATGCCGTCGTGGCTCTTCTTCCCGGCCGTCTCGAACGTGACGACGTCGAATCGCTCGCCGCCCCATGCAAACCGGGACAACCCCCAAAGCGGCCGCGCCACGCCGTCGTCCCGATAGCGACGAGCGACCCAGCGGCCGATCAACGGGAAATAGCGCGGTTCGGCGATGAGGTTCAGATGCTGCTTCGTGACGACCGAGTCGATCACCATGCGCGCGCGCACGAGTTCGAGTTCGGCAGCGGTCGTGCTCCCGTTGTCGAGCAACGCCGCGATGTCGTGCAACGGCGAATTGCCCGCCGTGGTCGATTCGTTGACCTGGATCGTCGCGTCGACACGATAGACCGGCGTCGCGAATACGACATACAGCAGCCCCAGCAGGAACACGCCGGCCGCGATGCCCAGCACCATGCGCCACCGGGCCAGCACGATATCGACGTAGGACGAAAGGGGCGCATCGTCGTACAACGCCGCGTCGTACAGCCGTGCTTCGGAAAGGTCTGTCATCGCAAATCCAGTGTCGATCGGGGTCCGGCGGTTCATTTCGCGACCAGCGCGCCGGTCATGCCGGCATTGATGGCGGGCAACAGCAGCGACAGCACGCGGCTGAGTCGGACGAGGCCGTTGCCGTCGACATAAACGACATCCTTCGGCGCCAGCCTGAAGTCGTTCGCGAGCACCATCGCAACCGGCGACTTCGCGTCGAGATGAAACACGTCGGGGGTACTCGAGCCGCGCCCGCGAATCACATAGACCTGCGCCGTGTCGGCGGTGCCGCTGTTGAAGCTGCCGGCTTGCTGCAACGCATCGCCGAGCGTCAACGAGCCGTCGCGCAGCGGCAGCGCGAGCGTCGGCTTCGCGACCTCGCCCATCACGAACGCACCGTTGTCCTCGCGCGACTGCACGCGCAGCACGTCCCGGTTGCGCAACAGGATGCGGGCCGGATCGATGCGTCGTGCGACGAGCAGGGACAGGTTCAGCACGTAATGCTCGTCGCCGCGCAGCAGCTCGATGCGGCTTCGATCGGCCGTCGGCTGAAGCCCGCCCGCGCGATCGATCGCCTCGATCAGCGTCATCGGCACGTCGTTGATCGGCTGGACGCCCGGATTGCGCACCTCGCCTTCGACGTAGACCTGCTGGCTGCGGTACGACGTGACGCGCACGGTGACCTGCGGGTCGCGGAAGGTTTTCGTCAACGCGACGCGGAACGCATCGCGCACCTCGGTCGTCGTCCTGCCCGAGACCGCGAGCGTGCCGACATAGGGAAACTGCACGCTGCCGGTTTCATCGACGACGAAGCCGCCGACGGGGTCGCTCTGCCGTTGTGTCGACGACGACTGATTCGTCGGCGCCGCCGCGGAAAGTTCGGGGTGATCCCACACCGTGATCTGCAACACGTCGCCGGCGCCGATCCGATAGCCGCCCTTCGTGCGCTCGCGCAACAGCGCGTCGACGTGCCCGGCCGCGTCGCTGTCGTCGCGCATCGATTGCAGCAGGTTGACGTCGATTTCCCGGATCGGCACATCGAGCGACTGCGCCGGTTCGCCGTTGCGCGCGCTGGCCACCGGCAATTCCTGCGAGCCGGTCATCCGCATGCCGGGCGCAACGGCACATGCCGTCAGGAACACGGACAGCACGAGCGGGGCCAGCGCGCGGCCCCGTCTGCTTCCTGTCGATATACCGTCGAATGATTCGCCCATTGCCGCCTCGTATGTCGCGCTATCGTCAATTCCGTCCGTGGCGCCGTGCTCACGGATATGTTCATTTCTTCGCGTGAGGGTTTGGCTTGCTTCGCCCTCATGCCGCGCCGCCCGGTCGATCACCACGACGAACGGGACCAGGGCGGCTCCATGCCCGGCCAGTCGCCTGCCGCGTTGTCGGTCCCGCCGCGCGGCCGATTCGGGACGCGTGCCGCGCCGCGCGTGCGATGCGCCGTCGGCATGCCCAGCGCGTCGATCGACAACGCCCGCATCTGCCGCTCGATCGGCAGCGGCGCGTAGTTGCCGACCGCCGGCACCGCGACGCCCGACGCGACCGCCGGCTTTGCGATCGATCCGCGCCACGGATTCGAGGTCTGGGACGCGGTATCCGCGAGCCCCGCGATCCACCGCGGCGCATTCGCCGAAGGGCGCGCCGCCGGTGCATTGCCGTGCGCAGCCGATGCACACGACAGGCCGATGAGCATCGCGAGTCGACCGACATGGCGTCGCATCAGCAGTGCCCCCGTGCGGCAGCTGCGGGAATCCGCGCGATCCAGTGCGCCACCGCGCGCTCGATGTGACGCGCCACGGCATCGAACACGTCCGCCGACTTGCCGACCGGATCCGCGATATCGCATTTCGCGGCATGGTCGAGCTGGAAGACGCGACCGCGCGCGAACGGATAACGGCGCTCGATCTCGCGACACTGCACGAGCGTCATCGCGAGAATCAGTTGCGACGCACGCACGTGGCCGAGATGCACCGGTTGCGCGATATGCGACGTGATGTCGAAGCCGCGTTCGCGCATCACGTCGATCGCAGCCTGTGCGGCCGGCCGGCCCGCCAGCGCGATCAGTCCCGCGCAACGCACCTGCACGGACGGCAGCGCGCGTGCCAGCATCGCGCTCGCCATCGGGCTGCGGCATGCGTTGCCGTCGCAGACGACCAGAATGCGTTCGATCATGGCCGGGCTCAGTAGGCGTTCGGATGGACGAAGCCCTTCAGCACCGTGGCGGCGACAATTTTCATGTCGAGCCCGAAGGACCAGTTGCGCAGGTAATAGAGGTCGTGCTGGACACGGCCGACCATCTTGTCGAGGTGATCCGTCTCGCCGCGATAGCCGTTGACCTGCGCCCATCCGGTGATGCCCGGCTTGATCCGGTAACGATGGATGTATCCCTCGACGAGCGGCCGGTACAGATCGTCGTGCTCGATGGCGTGCGGTCTCGGCCCGACGACCGACATGTCGCCGCGCAGCACGTTGAAGAACTGCGGCAGCTCGTCGAGGCTGGTGCGACGCAGGAACGCGCCGACGCGCGTGATACGCGCATCGCCCCGGGTCGCCTGGCGCACGATGCCGGCCGGTTCGGCGTGCACGCGCATCGTGCGGAACTTGTAGATCCGGAACACCCGGCCATCGGCGCCTTTCCGGTACTGCGTAAACAACACCGGGCCCGGGGACGACAGCTTGACCGCCAGCGCGATCAGGCCGAGCAGCGGCGCCAGCGCGACGAGGGCTGCTGCCGCGAATACCCGGTCGAACAGCGCCTTCTGCATCAACGCGTGATGCGACATCGGCGATGCAACGAGGTTGATTGCCGGCATGCCGACGAGATCCATCATCGTTCCGCCGAGCAGCGCGATGCTGCACATGTCCGGCATGAAGCGGATATTGATCAGATCGTCGCCGAACGTCTTCAGCACGCGCCGGATCGTCCGTTCCTCGGAGATCGGCAACGCGAGCCAGATTTCCGTTGCGGCTTCGGCACGCACTGCCGCGGCGAATTCGGTGAAATCCGCGATCGCCGGGACGATGCCGTTGGACGATCCCGCGGGATCGTGGAGCACGACGGGGCGAAACCCGCTTGCCGGCGACAGCGCAAGCGTTTCGATCACACGCACGGCATGCGCGCCGTGACCGACGATCGCCACCTTGCGAAGATTCAGGCCCGCATGCCTGACGCGCGCGAGCATCGTATAGGCAGCCACGCGAATGACGACGAATCCGCATCCCGCGATCGCCGTCCAGTAGACGAACCACAGCCTCGACACCTGATCGACGCGATGCATCGCGAACAGCAGCACGAGGTTGCAAGCCTGCACGGCGACCCATGCGGCGCTGATGCGGCTGATCATCGCGATCCACGACCGCCCGCGCCAGGACTGATACACCTGACATGCCGGAAAGACGGCGAGCGCCAGCATCGCGACAAACGGGACGACCATCGCGTCCGGCCGGCCGAGCGTATCGTCATCGAACCGCACGTGCGACGCAGCAGCCGCCCCCAGCACCACCACGAGCGCATCGAGCAGGCGCGCGATAATCGACTGAAATCCGAACATGGATATTCTCCAGGCGGCGCACGATGGCGCCGTATTTGCGGTCAAACGCGTCCGTATGCATCGTCGAAGCGCACGATGTCGTCTTCGCCGAGATAGCTGCCGGTCTGCACTTCGATGATCTCCAGCGGCATCCGCCCCGGGTTTTCGAGGCGGTGTCGCACGCCGATCGGGATGTAGGTCGATTCGTTTTCGCCGAGCAGGAATCGCTCGTCGCCGCGCGTGACGGTTGCGGTGCCCTTCACGACAGTCCAGTGCTCGGCGCGGTGATGGTGCATCTGCAACGACAGTCGCGCACCAGGGTCCACCACGATTCGCTTGACCTGGAAACGTTCGCCGCGGTCGACCGAGTCGTACCAGCCCCACGGACGCCGCACGAGCCGGTGCGCCTCGGCTTCCGCGCCATGCCCGGCCTTGATTCTGGATACGAGCGACCTGACGCCCTGAACGTGCTGCCGGCCGACGACCAGAACGGCGTCGGGGGTCTCCACCACCGCGACGTTACCGACGCCGACGCACGCGACCAGTCGGCCTTCGGAATGGGCATAGCACGCGGTCGCGTCCTCGAACATCACTCGCCCACGCCCGGCGTTGCCGTCCTGGTCCTTGTCGAGCGCAGCCCAGACGGCGTCCCACGACCCGAGATCGGACCAGCCTGCATCCAGCGGAACCGCAACGGCCACCGGCGGTTCAGCCATGAAGCTCAGGCGTTCCATGACCGCGTAGTCGATCGAATCCGACGGGCACGTGGCGAATGGCTCCGGGGCCGGGTGAAAACAACCGCCATCGGCATTGCCATCGCGGATCGCGGCGACGCACGCAGCGTGAATTTTCGGCGCCAGCTCCTCGATGGCGCGCAGCCAGACACTCGCCCGGACAACATAGATTCCGCTGTTCCACAAATGGGATCCTGACGCGACGTATTGCGCCGCGACTTCCGGTGACGGCTTCTCGACGAACGTATCGAGTCGGTAACCGCCATCGACATCGTCCAATGCAAGCGGCACGCCGGTGCGCAGATAGCCGAAACCGGAATCGGCATGCGTCGGCCGGACGCCGAGCGTCGCGACGCACCCACGCTGCGCGTAGCGCAACGCCGTTTCCATCGCGCGTTCGAACCGGGACGTGTCGTGAATGACGTGATCGGCCGGCATCACGACCAGTACAGCGTCCTCGTGCTCGGCTCGCGCAAGTGCGGCCGCGAGGGTCATGGCAGGCGCCGTATCGCGACGCGCCGGCTCGACGACCACGCGTGCGCAAAGATCGCTCGCCGCGAGTTGCCGCACCGTGATGTGCCGATGCGCGTCGCCGCATACGACCTGCGCAGGTGCCATCTCGAATTTCGACCCAAGCCCGCTTACCCTTCGCAGCGTCGATTCGAGCAGCGTTTCCTCGCCAACGAGGTGCGTCAGTTGTTTCGGGTGCTGCTCGCGGGACATGGGCCACAGCCTGGTTCCAGCCCCTCCCGCCAGGACCACCGGCACGACCGCGCTCGCGGCGACGTGAATGCGATCCTTCGCCCCCGGCTCGGCACCGCACGAAGTTTCGACGAACTCGAATGTGCTCATTTCATCTATCCCCCAGCATCCGCTTTTTCCGCCCGCAATCGACCGCCGGCGCCATCCGGCCGCCCGTGCTTCGCGCCGACGGAGCTTTCCCGAGCGACGCCGGACATGCTCCGCCCTCGGTATCCCGATGCATCGACAACATTCATCCCGGGTGTCATTGGCCCATCGATGAATTAATCAATAAATTCGTATTCCTATATGAAATTGAACGCGCCTTTATCGAATGGACGGTTCAATTCACGCCGGGAATCCAGACCGCGGACGAACTACCGGTTACTCAGGCTCATGCCCCCGCGCCGATGCATGGCCGCCGCAAGGACGTCTCAACACGATTCGGCATGGCAACGGAAATGCCGCGCCCGAGCCATCGCGAATGGATTGGCGAATGGACGCGATTTATCGATTGAGTGTCCGGAATCGACCGCTTCGCCCCCGCGTCGCGTCCGGATATAGGAGTGTTGATCTGATTCATGATTGGTCTAGCGTTATGGTATTAACTACTTCTGCACATGTCATTTGACGCACGATCCGTGCCACCGGGACGCGTTCTCTTGTTGCAGCGCGGAAAATCCTCGATAAACCAATGACCTATGTCCCAAATTTGAAAGGTATGAATAAATCAAAACAATCCTGTTTAACGTTTGCGCAACTGCGGCGTTCGCATACGTTACGTAACGACACACCGTAACGCGGCCGACATGAACGGCATTCGACCGATTTCGTTGCCGACATGCGGGAGGGGATGCGGATGCTCGCGAATAAGGGCGGAATCGAGGCGAGTCATTTCTCGAAGCAAGATCGGACTTCGAGCGATCACATTCGAGTTCTGACGCGGCATGAGCGTTTTTCCCGATTTCCCCCGGGAAATGACCGATGCGGCAAGAGAGACGTATGGCGCACTTCTTTCATCGCCTCCGGGCGATTTTTTTAATGCGTGCGCCCTTTATATCGACAGGGGCATAATTTCCGGTTCACCTGCGGCCAACGCTGCGGACAGCCCGTCCCGTGCTTGCGGCTTCGGATGCCGCACGTTCATTCCCGCTCCCCGGACAGGTACGCTCGTACCGATTCGACACGACGTCGACATTCAGACGATCGCGCCCGCCGCTTCGGCATCGCCTGCGAGCCAGTCGTTCATCACGCGCGCATCCGCCTGCCGGTCCAGCGACAGGCACACGTCGCTCAGTGCATCGACCTGCGCCCGGTCGAGCCCCATGCCCGCCAGCGCACGATATTTCGCCAGCAGCGCCGCGTCCGACAGCGGATTGCGCGGGTCGCCGAGCGCGATCGGCACGTGGCGCGATTCCCGCCGTCCGTCGGGGCGATGCAGAATCACCGTCGGCTCGTCGAGATCGCCGAGCGCCGGATCGGCGTCGACCGCGATGCGCGCGAGCAGCGCGGTCACGCGCGAATCGGTGCGCCGGTCCGCGCGATACACGCCGATCCCCGTGTCGCCGAACGCCAGCGCCGCCGCCACCGCGTACGGCAGGCTCATCTGCGCGGACGACAGCGTCGACAGGTCGCGACCGCCGCACATGCGGGCCACGAACGCGCTCGTGCGCACGACCACCCGCTCGATCTCGCCGGCCTCGACGATGCGGCCGTCCGCGAGCTGCAGCGCCGCGTCGACAGCCGCATGCGCGCTGCGGCACGATGCATGCGGCTTGATCGAGCAGCGCATCAGCTTCCAGTGCGCGCCGAGGCCGTCGGTCAATGCGTCGGGCATATGCGATTGTGCGGCGAACGTGTTGAAAAAACCGCCCCACACGTCGTCGAATACGTGCGCGGGGCCGCTCACGCCTTCGCGCGCGAGCAGCGCCGCGAGCACGCCGCCCTCCGCCGCACGCCCGGCGTGCAGCCGCTTCGTCTGCGCTCCGTCGTGGATGAAACCCCACAGGCCGCCCGCGAAACTCGCCGCATGGCCGAGCGCGTCGCGCGTGCGCGCGGCGTCGAGCCCGAGCACGCGCGCGCTCGCGGCCGCCGCACCGAACACGCCGCAACTGAGCGTCGAGTGCCAGCCCGCCCCGTTGTGAACCGGGTAGCCGCCCGCTGCCTCGAGCACGCGCCGGCCGACGTCGTAGCCAAGCACGATCGCCGCCACGCATTCGCGGCCCGTCACCGTGCGCCCCGCGCACGACAGCGCGGCGAGCACGGCCGGCAGCACGACCGCGCCCGAATGATCGCAGCCGCCGGAATCGTCGAGTTCGAGCGCGTGCGCGGCAATCCCGTTGACGAACGCCGCATCGCGCGCGCCCGCGGTCCGCCGCGTGCCCCACAGCGGCGCGCCGCCCTGCGCGACGGCGCCGGTCAGCGCACGGGCGCTGCGCGTCTCGACGGCGGACGTTCCCGCCAGCGCGGCACCGACCGTGTCGAGCACATGACGCTTGGCCTTCGCGACGACGTCGTCCGGCAACGCGTCGGCGGACGTCTGCGCGACGAACGCCGCGAGCCGCGTGGCGCGCGTATCGGTTGTCATCGTCATCGCGCCGACTCCTCCGCCACGCAGTGCGCGAACACGTCGACCGGATGTCCGGGCGCATTGACGGGCGCCTGGGCACACCACCAGCGCGCGATGTCGCGCCCCGTCGCGAACCAGACGTCACCCGCGTCACGCAGATGCGCGAGCAATGCGCGCAGCAGGTCGATCCGCGCTGCCGTGCCGATGATCTCGGGATGCAGGCGCAGCACGCAGCACAGCCCGAAGCGCCGAAACCCGTCGACGTCGCGCCGCCAGTTGTCGAGCACGTCGCGGTACGCCGCGATGCGCGGCTGACCGACCGGCACGGGCGGCGACAGGTTGAACTCGAAGTACGGCTCGTCCTCGAGTTCGTAGTGCAGCGGCAGCTCGACGAGCCGCGCGCCGTCCGCGCCGCCGTCGCCGCGCGGATGCACATACGGCAGATCGTCGCCGCGCCACGACGACGACCACGTGAAACCTTCCGCGACGAGGAAATCCGGGAAACCGTCGGCCCAGTTGCCGGTGAACGAGCGAAAGCCTTCCACGTCGCGGCCGATCGTGTCGGCGAGCGCCGCCCGTCCGGCGCGGCACGCATCGACCTGCGCGGCGAGCGGCAGCGCGTCGAAATCCTCGCAGCGATAGCCGCTCACGCCGAGCTCGTGGCCGGCTGCGGCGATCGCGCGCACCGCATCCGCATGCGTTTCGGCGACGATGCCCGGGACGAACCAGCTCGCCGGTACGCGGAACGCATCGAACGCATCGAGCAGCCGATCGACGCCGCGCGTCGCGCCGTAACGCCAGACCGACAGCGATTTCTCGCGGCCGACGATGCGCGGCTCGCGTGTCTGGATACCGTGAATGTCGTTGAAGTCGACCGTGATCGCGACCGCGCATCGCGCGCCGCCCGGCCATGAAGGGAGTGTCGTCACAGGCCGCTCCGTTGCGTGGGTTGCGCGTCTCGCGCGTGCTGCGCAAGCCACCAGTCGGCCACTTCGCGGCAGCGCGCGAACCATACGCCATCCTGTGCGCGCATGTGGCCGAGCCACGCCTCGAGCAGCGCGATGCGGCCGGGT
The DNA here is from genome assembly GCF_900119325.1 of Burkholderia sp. NFPP32. Lineage (NCBI taxonomy): Bacteria > Pseudomonadati > Pseudomonadota > Betaproteobacteria > Burkholderiales > Burkholderiaceae > Burkholderia > Burkholderia sp. NFPP32. Next base: position 46,315 of record NZ_FPJP01000027.1, read on the forward strand.
TTGCCGCAGACCTTCGGATGCAGCAGCGTCGTCAGGCACAGCCCTTCGCGGTATACGCCGTCGAATTCGCGCGTCCAGTTGTCGAGCGTCGCGCCGTAGCCGGCGATCCGGTCGAGCCCGGCCGGATAGTCGGGGTTGCGGTGATACGCAAGCGACGCGTAGTCGTCGGTCTCCCAGCGACCGGGTATCTCGACGAGCGGCGCCTCGCCGTCGTCACCGTGCAGCAGGTACGGCCGGTCGTCGCCGCGCATCGAGCTCGAATAGCGCACGCCGGCTTCGCGCAGCACGGCCACCGTCGCCGCGCTCCAGTCGCCGGACGGCGTGCGGAACCCGACCGGCCGCACGCCGAGCGTACGCGCGAAGACGTCGGCCGACTGCGCCATGATCTCGCGCTGCCGCCCGGGCTCGAGCGTCCAGAACGCTTCGTGGCGGTAGCCGTGATAGTCGATCTCGTGGCCGCGCTCGACGATCGCCGCGCATTGCGCGGGCCACGTTCGCGCGACCCATGCGGGCACGAAGAACGTCGCGGGCAGGTCGAACGCCGCGAGCATGTCGAGCAAGCGGCCGAGCGCGCGCCACGGCCCGTAGCTGCCGAGCGTGAAATACGCGGGGTTGCGCCAGATCGACCCGTTCAGCATCGCGTCGCCAGTCGGGCCGTCGAGATCGAACGCGAGCGCGACGCACGCGCGCTTCGCGTCCGGCCAGCGGGGAGCGAGGGCCGTCATCGCGCGCTCAGTGCGTGCCGTTGATCATCGCCTTCGTCACCGCATGTTCCTGCAGCCCCCACTTCGCCAGGATCTTCTGGTAGGAACCGTCGGCGATCAGCTGGTTGAGCGCCGTCGTCAGCGCGCCGCTCAGCGCGGTGTTGCTCTTCGCGACGCCGATGCCCGTGTATTGCGACAGGAACGGCTTGCCGACCGGCGCGTATGCGTTCTGCTCGAGGCCGTTCTGGTACGGCAGCGTCTCGCCGCCCTGCACGGCCGCGTCGATGCGGTTCTGGCGCAACTGCATGCGCGCGTCCGACGAGCCGTCGGTGCCGACCACGACGATCGCCGGCTTGCCGGCCTTCACGCAGTTCTCCGCGCTCCACGCGGTCGTGTTGTCCGGGAACGACGTGCGCCGGCTCGACCCGACGCGCTTGCCGCACAGCGCGCCCATCTGCGCGAACTCGCCGGCGCGCGCCTTCAGCGTATAGAACTGCGGGCCCGTCTCGATGTAGTCGACGAACGTCACCGCATCGCGGCGCGTCGGCAGGTCGGTCATGCCGGACAGGATCATGTCGACGCGCTGCGTCGCGACCGCGCTCATCATCTGGTCGAAGCTCGTTTCGACCCAGTTCAGCTTCGCCCCCATCTTCGCGGCGAGCGCTTCGCCGAGATCGACGTCGAAGCCCGCGAGCTTGTCGGTCGCCGGGTCCTTGTATTCGAACGGCGGATAGTTCGGCACGATCGCGACGTTCAGCGTGCGCTTCGCGCTCGCGGCCTGGGCGACTGCGAAGGAGGCATGCAGCGCGAGCGCGCCGAATGCGACGGCGGCCAGCGTGCGGGTCAGGACGGATGCTTTCATGGGGGGGGGGCGCCTTGTCGTGGTGGGCTTGTATCGTTGACGGTGGAATCGTTCGGGCGCTTCGGTCCGGGGCGCCCGGCCCGTTCATGCAATCACGGCCGAGATGAAATCGCGCGTACGCGCGTGCGTCGGCGCGGACAGCACCTGGTCGGGCGGCCCGCTCTCGACGATCCGGCCGCCGTCCATGAACACGACGCGGTCGGCCACCTCGCGCGCGAAGCCGAGCTCGTGCGTGACGACGATCATCGTCATCCCGCTCTTCGCGAGATCGCGCATCACGGCCAGCACTTCGCCGACGAGCTCGGGATCGAGCGCCGACGTCGGTTCGTCGAACAGGATCAGTTGCGGATGCATCGCGAGCGCCCGCGCGATCGCGACGCGCTGCTGCTGGCCGCCCGACAGCTCGACCGGAAACGCGTCGCATTTGTGCGCGAGCCCGACGCGCGCGAGCAGCGCGCGCGCTTCCTCGTCCGCTTGCGCGCGGCGGCGCTTGAGCACCTGCACGGGGCCCTCGGTCACGTTCTCGAGCGCGGTCTTGTGCGGGAACAGGTTGAAGCGCTGGAACACCATGCTCGTCGCCAGCCGCTGGCGCGCAACCTGGCGCTCCGACAGCTCGTGGAGCCGGTCGCCGGCGCGCCGGTAGCCGGCCAGTTCGCCGTTGATCCACAGCGCGCCCGCGCTGATCGTCTCGAGCTGGTTGATGCAGCGCAGGAACGTGCTCTTGCCCGAGCCCGACGGCCCGATGATGCACAGCACTTCGCCCTGCGCGACGTCGAGCGTGATGCCGTGCAGCGCCTGGAAATCGCCGTACGACTTGCGCACGTCTACCGCGCGAACGACCGCGTTCGTCATGACGTTCTCCCGATGGTTGAGGGTCGTGCCGTTCATGTGCGGCCCGCCGCGCGGCCCGCGCCGCGCGCGAAGCGCCGTTCGACGCGCGCCTGCGCGAGCGACAGCACGGTGACGACCGCGAGATACCAGATGCCCGCGACGATCAGCAGCTCGATCACGCGGGCGTTCGCGTAGTAGATGTTCTGCGCGTTGTGCAGCATCTCCGCGTACTGCACGACGCTCGCGAGCGACGTCAGCTTGACCATGCCGATCAGTTCGTTGCCGATCGGCGGCACGATCACGCGCATCGCCTGCGGCAGGATGATCCGGCGCAGCGCCTGCAGGCGCGGCATGCCGATCGATTTCGCGGCCTCGTACTGGCCGGTGTCGACCGACAGCAGCCCCGCGCGCACGACTTCCGACGTATACGCGCCCTGGTTGATGCCGAGCCCGAGCACCGCCGCGAGGAACGGCGTCATCACGTCGGCGGTCCGGAATTCGGCGATGCCCGGGATGCCGAGCGTCGGGAACACCAGCGCGAGGTTGAACCACAGCAGCAGTTGCAGGATGATCGGCGTGCCGCGGAACAACCAGATGTAGCCCTGCGCGATCGTGCCGAGCACCGGGTTCGACGACAGCCGCATTACCGCGGTGACCACGCCGAGCACGACGCCGAGCGTCATCGCGAGAACGGTCATCACGATCGTGTTGCCGAGCCCCGTCAGGATCGAGCGTGCGGTCAGGAACTGGCCGACGACGCGCCACTCGATCTGTCCGCGCGCGAACGCGGCGGCCACGTAGGCGAGCGCGGCGATGATCGCGATCGACGCGACATAGCGGCCCCAGTAGCGCCGGCGCACGCGCACGAGGCCGGCGGTATCGTCTGCCGCGGCGCCGGCCGGCCCGGATGCGCCGTCGAGACGGCTCGAATCGGAGGCGCTCAGCATGACGGCCCCCGGTAGTCGGCCGCCCAGGCGGCCTGGCGTTCGATCGCGCCGCTCAGGCGGCCGATCTGCTCGCGCACGCGCGCGGGCGACGTGCCGCCCGCGCCGCCGCGCGCGGCGACGGCCGCGTCGAGCGTCAGGTGCGCGCGCACCGCCGGCGCGAGGCGCGGGTCGACGGCCTGCAATTGTTCCGCGCTTGCGTCCGCGAGCTCGATGCCGTCGCGTTCGCACGCCCGCACGAGCGCGCCGGTGATCTCGTGTGCTTCGCTGAACGGCACGCCCGTCAGCGCAAGCCAGTCCGCGACCTCGGTCGCGAGCGTGAAGCCGAGCGGCGCCTGGCGACGCATCTCGTCGACGTTCACGCGCATCGTGCGGATCATCCCCGCCATCGCCGGCAGCACGAGTTCGAGCGTGTCGATCGAATCGAACGCGGCGATCTTGTCTTCCGCGAGATCGCGGTTGTACGCGAGCGGCAGCGACTTCAGCGTCGCGAGCAGGCCCGTCAGGTTGCCGATCAGGCGTCCCGCCTTGCCGCGCGTGAGTTCCGCGATGTCCGGGTTCTTCTTCTGCGGCATGATCGAGCTGCCCGTCGCATAACCGTCGTCGAGTTCCACCCAGCGGAATTGTCGCGACGTCCACAGGATCACTTCTTCCGACAGGCGGGACAGGTTCACGGCCAGCATGCTCGCGACGAACGCGAATTCGGCGACGTGATCGCGCGCGGCCACGGCGTCGATCGAGTTCTCGCACGGTGCGTCGTAACCGAGCTCCTGCGCGGACAGCTCGGGTCGCACGCAGATCGCCGAGCCCGCCAGCGCGGCCGCGCCGAGCGGCGAGCGCGCGGTGCGGCGGTCCCAGTCGACCAGGCGGTCGGCGTCGCGATACAGCGACTGCGCATGCGCAAGCAACTGATGACCGAACACGATCGGCTGCGCGGGCTGCAGATGGGTGAAGCCGGCGGTCACCGTGTCGACGTACCGGCTCGCCTGGCCGACCAGCGCCTGCTGCAGCTCGAGCACGCCGCGCACGAGCTGGCGCGCCTTGTCGCGCAGGTACAGGCGCAGGTCGTTCGCCGCCTGGTCGTTGCGCGAACGCCCGGCGCGCAGCTTGCCGCCGAGCGCCGGCAGCCGCTGCGTGAGCACGCGCTCGAGGAACGTGTGCACGTCCTCGTCGGCGAGCGACGGCGCGATCGCACCGGCCGCGTAGTCGCGCGCGATGCCGTCCATCGCGGCCAGCAACTGCGCGAGGTCGTCGTCGTTCACGATGCCGGCGCGGTTCAACTCGCGCGCATGCGCACGGGAGCCCGCCAGATCGTACGGCACGAGACGGTAGAAACTCGGATCGGAGCGGGACAGGTTCTGCAGCGCGTCGGACGGCTCCGACTGGAAGCGGCCGCCCCACAGGCGTTCGATCGGTTCGGTAAGGCTCATTGCGGTCGACCTCGACTCGGTTGGATTGCCCCCACTGTAGGCATTCAATTTTTTTTGTTGTAGCGAGAAATTGGCTCCGCTTAAATGAAGTTTTTCTCAGCACCGTCGCCTTCGACGCGCCCGCCGATGCGCAACCGCCTGCCCCCGCTGAACCCGCTTCGCGCATTCGAGGCCGCCGCCCGGCGCGGCAGCGTGTCGGCCGCCGCCGACGAACTGCACGTGACCGCGAGCGCGGTCAGCCACCAGATCCGCATTCTCGAAAGCACGCTCGGCGTCGCGCTATTCGTCCGATCAAAGGCGCGCGTGAAGCTCACGCCCGAAGGCGAGGCGTTGCTGGAACCGGTCGGCGCCGCGTTCGACATGATCGCGAACGCCACCGTCAGGCTCGATTCGCCGGCCGCCGTCGGCGATCTCGTCGTGTCGACGCCGCTGTCGCTGACGTCGCGCTGGCTCGCCCGGCACATCGGCGATTTTCTCGAGCGCTATCCGGGCATCCACCTGAAGGTGATTCCGTCGAACGACGAACGCGAGATCTATTCGACGGACGTCGACGTCTGCATCCGCTATGGGGAAGGCACCTGGCGCAACCGGCACGTCGAGCTGCTCGATCATCCGGCGCTGTTCCCGGTCGTGAGCCCGGCGTTGATGAACGGGCCCGATGCGATCCGCAAGGTGCAGGATCTCGCGGGACGCACGCTGTTCTGCGAGCATGCGGGCTCATGGATGCGCTGGCTGGCGGAAGCGAACGCCGACAAGCTGCCGGGCATCCGCATCCTCGAAATCGGCAACGCGCACATCGGTGTCGAAGCCGCTGTGCACGGGCAAGGCGTCGCGCTCGGCGACAGCCTGTCCGTGCGCGACGACCTGATCGACGGCACGCTCGTGCGGCCATTCAGCGCAACGGTGCCGTCGCGTCATGCGTACTATCTCGTCACGCGTCACGAGCTGACCGGGACGCCGCTCGTGACCGCGTTCACGTCGTGGCTGCGCGCCTGCCTCGCGTGATGCGCGTCGTTGCCTGCGGCAGGGTTTCGGTCAGGAAACGAGATTCAAATGAGATTCGCCAGGTCGTCCCACACCATGACGATGTTGTACGAGCGCCAGATCGGCCCCGCATCGACGTACTCGCCGGCAAACCGCGCATTCAGCGCCTCATAAAAGGCAATCGCGGATGCGTTTCCGTTGACGACACTCAACGCGGCGCCCTGATACCGCAGCCTTCTCAAATGCGTCGCGAGTTGGGCAAGCAGCTTGCGGCCGATGCCGCGACGCTTGAATTCGGGATCGACATACAGGAATTTGATCTCGCCACGGCCGTCGAATATCGGTTCCGACGGCGCGCCGGCCGCGCCGATTCCGACGATCCTGTCGTCGGTCTGCGCGATGAGCACGAGCTGGTCGCCATCGTTCGACGCCAGCTTTTCCTGCCATCTTTTGCCACGATAGCGCTCGTCGAGCACGGCATGCGCTTGCGCCGGTGCGAGATCGCGATAGGTATGCCGCCAGACCTTGACGTGGAAATCGGCGATCGCCTGTGCATCGTCGATATTTGCGGACCTGATGGATATTCCGGACATTGAGGACTCCCTGTCGGGCGGCTTTGCGCCAGTGGGTGCAGTGTATGCAGCGGATTGTAACGATCCGGGCTGCGATGTCGAATAACTGTTTGTGGCTCACGGCCATCGGTCACGATCTCCGAAGGCCGGCGGCCGACACGCGCGGAACGCGAACCGCGAGCGGGCGTGTGGCGTTCACGCGTCCGTTCGCCGCTGCTCGTGGGATGGATCGTGCGAATCGCCGCTGAAGAGCCTGTTTCGCAACTGACCGCCGACGAACGCACCCGCAATCAACGACAGATACCCGGCAACGAGGAGATGTCGCCAGCCATCGAGCGCGGCGCGGTGCGCAAGCAGCGCCGCGTCGGGCGCCGGCACGGCGAGACTTCCCGGCACGATCGCACGCGTCATCTGCACGAATCCCGCCGCCGACAGCACGGGCAGCAGGACGAGCATCGCCAGCAGCACGAACTTCGCATGCCGAAAAAATGCATGGCGGCGCAAATGAAACCACAGCCCGAGACTGCCGTGCACCCATCCCGGTGCGAGCAGCGCGATCTGCAAACCCTGCGTGCCGCTCGTGAGGAGCGACACGATGACCCGTTCGTAGTTCGGCTCGAAGCCGTAAAACGATGTCGCAACCCGTGTCCCGACGACGTGGCGTATCAACAGCATGGGCAGGCTGAGTCCCGCCCACAGACGAAGCCATTCGGCGGGCGGCAGCGCCCAGTGTCGGCGGCCGTAGATGGTGCGGATCGCCAGCGCGAAATGCAGGCCGGCCGCGCCGTACAACAGGATCGTGCCGGGCGCGCTTTGCCAGAGCCCGATTGCCAGATGCAGCCCGCGCTCGGCGATATCGATCGACCAGATGCCGAGCGCGTGATTGACCATATGGACGGAAATATAGAACCACAGCAGGATGCCGGAACCGAGTTGCAGCCTTCGCGCGGCATTGCGCTTCCCGTCTTGCGCCGACGCCGGTTTACCGGCATCGGAGTCGATCGCGTGCTGCGCGGGACGCGGCGCGCGGTTCCGCCACGGCGGGCGCATGCCGATGCGATCCTGGAACAACGATGGCAGCCGTGCCTCGTTCACCTTCGGGGCACCCTTGCCGTCGCGCTGCGATCGGCCTGGAATGTCCCGGGTTTGTCTCCGCTTGCCGTTCATTGGCGCCTCCCCTCGATGCGTCCGCCGCTTGATCGGCATACCGCGGAGCGGGCCCGTTTATTCCGGCGACGCACGACATCCCGCGCATGAAGTGCATCGCACGGTTTCGGGAATAGGCGCGGTGCTCGCCGGGTATACGGTGTGTGAGCACGACGGATGACGATCGCGACGCGTCGGCACCCTGCACATCGAAACGAGCGCAGTCAAGGAGACCATCATGTCCAACGTTCTGTCCCACTGGATTCTGATCGGTTGCGACGCATACGACGAGTATGTGTTCGTGCCGTGGCTCGATAAATCCGTCTATCTGAGAACGGTCAAGCTGCGTCGGGTCTGCCTGTTGTGACGGCAGCAGTTCCGGCGCACCTCGCCGCCCCCAACGGACAATCCGGACCAGAATCCACGCTGCTTGCCGCCTCAGCGCCCCCCGGCGCAACAGCACCTGTCAAGTGCCGCGGGGCCGAAGGCGACCGCGTCCAAAACACAAAGTGGAGTTACCCCCGTAGTCCCGGACACAGCCTCACGCTACGGTCGATGAATCCACCGCGCGTCGAAACTCGCGTGGTGAGCGATACTTCAGTGCGCTACGGGGATGCTTCTCGTTGTAATGCTCGAACGCAATGGCGAGATTCCGCGCGGCCGTCGCTGCATCCGGTTTCGGCATCAGGGCCACATAGCCGCGCTTCATCGTCCTCACAAAGCGCTCAGCCATGCCGTTGCTCTGCGGGCTGCACACCGGCGGCGTCGGTGACTTCAGCTGCTACGCGAGCCACGACTTGATGTTCGCCTGCATCGCGCCGGTCGAGATTCCATAGCGCTCGTGCAACGTCGGCAACGCGCCCGCGGCAAGGTACGCATCCGGCAGCGCGATCTGGCGGAACGGTACGGCAACGCCGGCCCCGATCAACGCAGTCGCCACCGCTTCGCCGAGCCCGCCGATCGCCGTATGGTTCTCGGCGACGATCACCATGCGTCCCTTGCGCGCCGCCTCGCGCACGATGGTTGCCGTATCGAGCGGCTTGATCGTCGGCACGTGCAGCACGGCCACATCGACGCGATCGGCTTCGAGTGCCTTCGCAACCTCGAGCGCGCGCATCGTCATGATCCCGGACGAGATCAACAGCACGTCGTTGCCGTCGCGCAGCTGCTTGGCCTTGCCGAGTTCGAAGCGGTAATCGTATTCATCGAGCACGGCCGGCACGTTTCCACGCAGCAGGCGTGCGTATACCGGCCCCTTGTGCGCAGCAATGGCCGGCACCATCTGCTCGATATCCAGCGCGTCGCACGGGTCGATCACCGTCATGTTCGGCATCGCACGCATCAGCGCCAGATCTTCGGCGGCCTGGTGGCTCGGCCCGTAGCCGGTCGTCAGTCCCGGTAATGCGCACACCAGCTTCACATCGAGATTGTCCTCGGCAATTGCCTGATGAATGAAGTCATAGGCACGGCGCGTGGCGAATACCGCATAGGTCGTGACGAACGGCTGCGCCCCTTCATGCGCGAACCCGGCGGCCGCGCCCATCAGCAACTGCTCGGCCATGCCCATCTGGTAGTAGCGCTCCGGAAATTCCTTCGCGAAGATGTGCAGGTCGGTGTACTTTCCGAGATCGGCGGTCATTCCGATCACATTGCTGCTCGTCCGCGCGAGCTTCGCGAGCGCATGGCCGAACGGCGCGGGACGCGTAGTCTGCCCTTCTGCCGCGATGGACGCGATCATCGCGGAAGTCTTCAGGCGAGGCTTGTTGTCGACGGTGCTCATGCGTGTCTCCCTGCTTCGAGTGCGTCGAGCGCGAGCTTCCACTCGTGCGCATCGACGCGGATGAAATGACTCTTCTCGCGTGCTTCGAGGAACGGCACGCCGCGCCCCATCTTCGTGTCGCAGACGATGATCCGCGGCTGCGGCTTGTCATGTCGGCGCGCGTTGTCGAACGCGCGCTTTACCGCGTCGATATCGTTGCCGTCGACACGCTGCGCATACCAGCCGAATGCTTCGAGCTTGTCGACCAGCGGCTCGAACGCCATGACTTGCGTCGACGGGCCATCGGCCTGCTGGTTGTTCACATCGACGATCGCGATCAGGTTGTCGAGCTTCCAGTGCGCGGCCGACATGAGCCCTTCCCAGATCGCGCCTTCGTCGAGCTCGCCATCCGAAAAGAGCGTATAGACGAAGGCATCCGAGCCCTTGCGCTTGAGGCCCAGGCAACGGCCGACCGCGATCGTCAGGCCCTGCCCGAGCGAACCGCCGGACATTTCCATCCCGGGCGTGTAGCTCGCCATCCCCGACATCGGCAGACGACTGTCGTCGCTGCCGTAGGTTTCGAGTTCCTCGGCCGGCAGGATGCCGGCTTCGAACAGCGCCGCGTACAGCGCGATCGCGTAGTGGCCGTTCGACAGCAGGAAGCGGTCGCGCCCTTCCCACTCGGGATCGTCGGGGCGATAGCGCATCGCGCCGAAATACGCGACGGCCAGCACGTCGGCGATGTCGAGCGCCTGGCCGACATAGCCCTGCCCCTGGACTTCGCCCATCAGCACGGCGTTTCTTCGGATACGGTACGCGCGCTCGGCGAGCGTGACCGCTTCATGGATGGTTTCGGTATCCATCGATAGCTCCAGTATTGTGTCGGAAGGAATGCAAATCGAATCAGCGGTTGACGGATCGGGGCACCAGGAACACCAGCAGAGCGCCGACCGTGATCGCGACGGAGATGAAGAGCAGTCCCGCAGTGGACTTGCCGGTCAGGTCGTTCAGCCAGCCGACGATCGCAGGCGAGAAGAAGCCCGCGAGATTGGCAAAGCAGTTGACCGCGGCGATGCCCGCCGCCGCCGACATCCCGCCCAGCAGGGCCGTCGGCAGCGACCAGAACTGCGACGACGACGCGAGGATGCCGGCGGACGCAATGCTCAGGCACACGATCGACGCGCTGACGCTGCCGAGCGTCGGCAAAGTCGCGAAGCCCGCCGCCGCGATCAGCATCGGCACCGCGAGATGGAAGCGACGCTCGCGGCGGCGATCCGCGCTCATGCCGATCAGCGGCAGCGCGATGATTGCGCACGCATACGGGATTGCGGTGAACAGTCCGACCCACAGCGGATCGGCAACCCCGGCCTTGCGAATGATCGTGGGCAGCCAGAACGTGAGGCCGTACTGACCGAGCACGACGCAGAAGTAGATCGCGGCCATCAGCCACAGGCGGCGGTCGGCGACGAACGAACGAATCGACAGGTGGGCGGTAGTGTGCTCGGCGTCGGCCGACACGTTGCGCGCCAGCAAGGCTTTTTCGGCATCGGTCAGCCATTTCGCGCCGGCAATGCCGTCATCGAGATACAGCAGGATCGCAAAGCCCAGCACGAACGAAGGCAGCGCCTCGAGCAGGAACAACCACTTCCAGCCCGCCATCGACATCGCGCCGTGCAGCGAATGCATGATCGCGCCCGACAGCGGCCCGCCGATGATCCCCGCCAGCGGAATCGCCATGAAGAACAGCGACAGGGCCTTCGCGCGGCGTGCCGACGGGAACCAGTACGTGAGGTACAGGATCACGCCCGGTGCAAAACCCGCTTCGGCGACGCCGAGCAGGAACCGCAGCACATAGAACGCGGTGGGCGACCTGACGAACACGAAGCTCGCCGAAATGACTGCCCACGTCAGCATGATGCGGGCGAGCCAGCGGCGCGCACCGACGCGATGCAGAATCAGGTTGCTCGGCACTTCGAACAGAAAGTAGCCGAGAAAGAAAATGCCTGCACCCATGCCGTACACCGTCTCGCTGAAGCGCAGGTCGTTGAGCATCTGCAGTTTCGCGAACCCGACGTTGACGCGGTCCAGATAGGCGCCCAGGTAGCACAGCATCAGGAACGGGATCAGCCGTCGCGCCACCTTCGCGTAGGTGGCCGCTTCGAACGTCTGCGCATCGTCCCGTTGCAGCATCTCGCCCGGAACCGGCGGTGCGGGGTACTTTGCTCTCATCTTTGTCTCCTGCCATGGCCCCGGGTTGTCCCGGGTGCATGATGGGCGGCGCCGCGATTCACGCGGCGCCGTTTCAGTGGATCAGCATCCCGCCATTGACGTCGAGCGTGATGCCCGTCAGGTAGCTCGACAGGTCGCTCAGCAGGAACAGGCATGCGTTGGCGACATCGGCGGCATCGCCGAGGCGGCCGAGCGGAATGCCCTTGATGATCTCCTCGCGCATGTCGGGCGTCAGCTTGTCGCCGGTGATGTCGGTCTGGATCAGGCCCGGCGTGATCGAATTGATGCGGATATGGTCGGCGCCGAATTCGCGCGCCATTGCCTTCGCGAGGCCGAGCACGCCGGCCTTCGCGGCGCTGTAGTGCGGGCCGCCGAAGATGCCGCCGCCGCGTTGCGCGGACACCGACGACATGCACACGATGCTGCCGCCGCGCTGCTCCTTCATCGCCGGCAGCACCGCTTGAGACATGTACAGCGTGCCGCGCAGGTTCACGTCGACGATCGTGTCGAAGTCGCGCCCGGAAATGTCCATCGTGCGCACGGGCTGCGTGACGCCGGCGTTGTTCACGAGGCCGTCGATGCGACCATGGCGCTCCAGCGTCGCGCGGGCCGCGGCCATGCATGCGTCGCGGTCGGTCACGTCGCATGCCAGGCCGAGATGGTCCGTCCCGAGTTCGGCGGCGGCTGCCTCGGCGTCTTCGCGGCGAAGGTCGAGAATCGCAACGCGTGCGCCGTGTGCAGCCAGTATGCGGGCCGTGGCCTTGCCGATACCGCGCGGCGATGCGGCGCCTGTCACGATGATGGTCTTGTTGTCGAGCAACATCGGTCGTCTCCTGTTGTTGATGTGTGTCCAGAGTGTCGGCTCACCGGACACCCGCATCAACGCGGAAACGCTCAGCCATAGTTGAGAAAATTTCAGATGACGCCGCACGGCGCGCCGCGGGTGCTGCAACGCAATATCGCGTGCGGACCGGAGGACGAGGCGCTCAGCCCGGCCGCCCGTAAGCCGCGACCTCCCGCTCGATCCACGCAAGGAAACGCTTCACGCGGGGCAGTTCCGCGTTCTGCCGCGGGTAAACGGGGTGATGCGCGCCGACTTCGACCGCATGAGTCTCGTCGAACACCGGAACCAGCAGCCCTTCGCGGATCTTCACCGACGCAAGCATCAGGCTTTCGAGCGCGATGCCCAGGCCCAGCGCAGCGGTTTCGAGCGACATGTATGACCGGTCGAATGAAAAATCGAAGGTCTTCTGAGCCGCGAGCGATACGCCGGCCCGACCGAACCACTGCTTCCACTGGACCAACGGCGTTTCGGAATAGATCAGCCGATGCGCGAGCAGTTCTTCCGGCGCCTTCACCGGATGCCGTTCAAGATATTGCGGCGAAGCGAGCGGCGCAATGAACTCGCCGCGCACCGTCCTGACCTCGAGGTTGTCCCAGTTGCCGTAGCCGTGCCGGACATCGATATCGTAGAAGCCGTTCGAGAACGACACGTTTTCGTAGGAGCACGCGAGGTTCAGCTGGATATCGCCGTTCGCCTCCTGAAACGACGACAGCCGCGGCAGCAGCCACATCAACCCGAAGCTCGGGCTCGAATGCACGCGCAGGATATCGACTTCGGTGCGGCTCGACGCACGCTCGGTTGCGCGGCTCAGGTCGGCCAGCGAGCCGGTGACGTCCGTCAGGTAGCGCTCGCCGGTCGGCGTGAGGACGAGCCCGCGCCCCGATCGCTGGAACAGCGGCTGACCGATCAGCGATTCGAGGTTGCTGAGCTGGTGGCTCACGGCGGACGCGGTCAGGCCGAGCTCGTCCGCAGCGCGATTCACGCTCTTGGTCCGGGCCACGCTTTCGAACGCGATGATTGCCTTGAGTGGTGGGATGCGCATGTTGGAATCCGTTGAGGAGGTCTACTCGCCCGACTGGCCGGCGTCGACATGAACGTCGAACGGTTTGTCCGGGCAAAGGCGCTTCGGCACAGGCATCAATTCTAGAGCGCCGGTCGATCCGGGCTCCTGCCGCCCACCTCCTTGCCTACGAAACGCGCTTCCACGCCGCTTCGCATGACGAGATCAAAACGCTCAGGCAAATATGGAACACGGTGGGCTCGCATGCCCTGACGCCGTGGCCGCGAAGAGGCCGACCGTTTGGAGGAAGGTCGCTTTCGGAAGGGGATCTCAGGAAGTCAGGGGCACCGCCAAGCCGGGGTAGATCCAGCCGGAAAATTGCACAGGAATCAAAGGGATCCCTGCTACATACCATAGCGATACACCTTCGCCCTCTCCGGAGTAACGAACATCAGGCGCGCCCGCCAACACGCACCCCGTAGAGGCAGTTGCGGTGGCCGAAGAAGTACTTGGCAGAGACGGCCACGCCCGACGCGTTATTGCAACGTGTCGCGCGCGACCTGCTGCCGGATGCCTGGCCTGCGATGTACGCGGTTCATCTTTTCGCGGTTCGCGAACCCGCGGTGGAGGTATGAGTCCAGTGCCACCATTCATGGTGGTCCAGATTTCTAAGCAGTTCCGCGCGACGATGCTCGCGGCGATAGCGGTTCATTGCGGCAATTGCCGCAAACGCCAGCACGAACGCGCCGACCACGAACCCGACCCATGCTCCGCTCATAGCAGCCTCCGTCATTTTCGGCCAACTCGGATCACTCAACGCATTCGCGAGACCGCTTTCAGGACAGCGCGGCCCTCTGCGGTAACCTGGACACGCCGACAACCCGATGCCGGCTGATCAACGGCGATCAGGCGATGCTCGATGAGCGTGACGAGTTCGTCGCGATCCAGTTCGATCTGATCAGGAGCATCCCAAACGATCATTAAAGTAGTAATTTCGTGCGGACTTAGCATGGTCTGCATGGAATATTCGTATCGGACAATTGGATTGTGTATACATGCGCGAACGCATGCCTCCCGCTTTTCAACGCAACAAGGTGTGCGAGAGTTTGTAACGACCCCACCATTTCCTGCGACGATTCAATGCGCGATTTAGTGGGCACATTCTAACGCGCCTGCGTCCATTTCCGGTCCGCCACCTCGTAGGTGGATGCCCTGATTCGGAAACGTTATCATTGATCAAAATCAAGCAAGCATGTGAAATGGTATGAATATATAAATTCCAACATATATTCCATATAATCACCTGAAATTGTCATTTCTTGAAGCTGTCAGATAATGCAGGTCGATATTTTTTAATAAACATTCTGCCGCATTCATTCAAAATCCTCACTTTCGCTGTATCGCCGGAGAGAAACGGCCAGCGCATCGACATCGCTTTGATAGCTTGAAATGACATCCGCCCGCTCCGGAAATCGTTCGCGTTGCAACGACAATGTCTCCACGGCTGCGGCATGACGCCTGACAAGCTGCCCGCGCGTCACCCATTCGTCATTTCCGCCGGTGCAGGACTTGATGTGCTTCAGCACGCCGTCGCCGAGAACCTTGAGCGGCGCGTGCCCATTGATGAATTCCGCGTAGTGTCCCGAGAAAAACCGCTCCCACTCGTTCCCCTCCGAGTCGTGCCGAAACGCGACGATATGCCCGCCGAGATCGACCAGGTAGCGATAGGACAAATTCTCATGCGCGTCGGGTGAAGTCAGCTCGGCAAACCTGTTCGCTCGATGAAATCTGTCGGCGAGCGATCCAGCACCATCGGACAGATGCGCGGCAAGGAAAAACTGGGCCGCGCCGGATGGGCAGCCGTTCTGAGGAATAAGGAACGTTACATGGCTGCCGTGCTGCAATGCGAACGTGTAAGTCGCAAGTATGCTCATTACGATTTCCTCTTGATCCTCATGAAGACGATCGCACCTGGACGCTATTTCCCGGATCGCTCGTCTGCGGGTGCAATCTTTAGTAGCAAGCGATATGCCATCTCGACGCACTCGATTCGCAGGACGATACGAACCGCCGGAATACACGGAAAGTCGCCGTGAGCGGATGAAAATGTTTCAGCGTTGATACGTTTCGCACGGCTCAAGCGCCTGCACATATCGCTCGCCCTTGTCGAAACCTTCGGGGTCGATGCGGAAGGTTCACTTTACCGATCCCATCGGGCTTGCCATTTCCCGACTCGCCTGCCTGGTTGCAACGCTGAAATAGACCAGTTGGCCGGTCGAAGCGCATTCGGGAACACGAATTGCGCCATCGTTTCGGTGCAGCCCAACCCGGGAGTGAAAGATGCGCAACGGCCATACCGTCGGCAAGGTGGCCGCGTGGCTCGCCGTTGTCGTTGCCCTGACGATTGCCGCGCTGTTCGTCTTCATCGTGACGTTCGACTGGAACCGCGCGCGCCCTTGGGTCGATGACAAGGTATCGGACGCGATCGGACGGCAGTTCGCCATCAACGGCGACCTGCGTGTCGGGTGGCATCGGCCCGCGAGCGAGCATGGCTGGCGCGCCTGGGTGCCGTGGCCGCGATTCAGCGCCCGCAATGTCACGATCGCCAACCCGGACTGGGCGCGCACGAAGCATTTCGCCACGCTCGACGCGATCAGCTTCGAAGTCGAGGCGCTGCCGCTGCTCGCGCGCCGCATCGTGATTCCGGCCATCGACCTCGTCAATCCATCCGTCGACCTCGAACGCCTCGCGGACGGGCGCGTCAACTGGACGTTCCAGCTCAAGAATGCCGGTCATCCGGGCAAGTGGACGCTCGACCTGCACGATATCGCGTTCGCCACCGGCAAGCTCCGCTACTACGACCAACAGAAGCAATTCGACCTGAGCGGTGTGATCGACACGCTCGGCAAGCCGATTGCGTTCGGCGATGCGTTGAAGCAGCAGGCAGCGCTGGCGCGCAGCGAATCGGCGCAGGCCGTCGGCCAGGAGGGCCAAAAGAAACTCGCGGCACAGGTACACCACGGTGCGGCACGATCCCCGGCGCCCGTGTCGGGTATCGAAGCGGCATCCCGCGCATCGGCAGCGGCGTCGCAAGCGCTGGCCGCGGCGTCGCAAGCGTCGGCCGCGATATCCACTACCGCGATCGCCCCGGCGGCATCGGCTGCGTCGAGCACGTCCGCGACAGCGGCGGCGGGCGCGACGGCCTCCGCAGCGTCCGGCGCATCGGCAGGCGCCGCGCCCGCCGCGTCCGTAAGCACGGGCGACTACACGATCGGGTGGACCGTCGACGGAACCTACAAGAAAGGGCACGTTGCCGGCACTGGCAAGCTCGGAAACGTGCTGGGGCTGCAAAGCGGTCAGCGCCCGTTTCCGGTCCAGGCCAATTTGCGCTTCGGCGATACGAAGCTGGCGCTCGTCGGCACGCTGACCGATCCGGCGCACCTGGCGGCGGTCGACCTGCGACTGTGGCTCGCGGGCACCAGCATGGCGCACCTGTACGACGTCACCGGCATCACGCTGCCCGAGACCCCGCCCTATGCGACCGACGGACGGCTGATCGGGCAATTCCGCGCGGCCGGCAATGTCTTCAAGTACGAGGACTTCACGGGGCGTGTCGGCGGCAGCGATCTCACCGGCACGCTGGTGTACGTTTCGCGCGAACCGAGGCCGCTCCTGTCGGGCACGCTGGTGTCGAAGGTGCTGCGGTTCGCCGACCTTGCGCCGCTCATCGGCGCCGACACGAATGCCAGCAAGGCGCGCCGCGGCGCCGCGGTCGCGCAGCCCGCGAACAAGGCACTGCCAGTCGAGGCGTTCCGCACGGAGCGCTGGAAGAAGATCGACGCCGACGTCCGGTTCACCGGGCAGCGCATCATCAAGTCCCCGAGCTTGCCGATCACCGACCTGACGACCCACGTCGTCATGCAGGACGGCGTGCTGACCCTCAACCCGCTGAACTTCGGTGTCGCGGGCGGCACGCTGGCGTCGAACATCCACCTGGACGGCAGCGGCGCGCCGCTCAAGGGGCGGTTCACGCTGCAGGCGCGGCACCTGAAGCTGAAGCAGCTATTCCCGACGTTCGAGGTCATGCAGACGGCGCTCGGCGAAGTCAACGGCGATGCCGCGCTGTCGGCCACCGGCAACTCGCCGGCTGCGCTCGCCGCCACGTCCAACGGAGAAGTGAAGACGCTGGTCACGGACGGCACCGTGAGCCTGGTGCTGATGGAAGCAGCCGGGTTGAACGTGGCGAACGTGGTGTACGAGAAGCTGTTCGGCGATCGCGACGTGAAGATCAACTGCGCGGCGGCCGATTTCGTGGTCACCAATGGCGTGCTCGACTCGCGCGTATTCGCGCTCGACACCGAGGATGCGGTGATCGGCATGAACGGTAACGTGAACCTGCGGGACGAGACCATGAACCTGACGATTCATCCGCATACCAAGGGGTTCCGGGTGATATCGCTGCGCTCGCCGCTGTACGTCACCGGCACCTTCAAGCAGCCTCACGTGGGCGTGAAGCCGGGCGCGCTCATCGCGCGCGGCGGGGCAGCGGTGGCGCTGGGCCTGCTGAATCCGCTCGCGAGTTTGCTCGCATTGCTCCAGCCGGGCCGCAATCAGCCGCTGCCGTGCAAGCAGATGCTGACCGACATGGAGCAGCGCCCGACCGCGCCGCCACCGGGAGTACGAAAGGAGAAAAAGGCTGCACCGGTGTATATGAATGCGACGCCGCCGGCTTCACAGGCTCATGCGCCGGCGGCCGTCGAACCCGAGCAAGCGACGCGTGCGGGCCGAACCGCCGCTCCTGGCCGGTAAGGCCGCGGTATTCGAGCTCGGACGGAGACGTCGGCCCGCCGCGTCGAGCAATGGCCGCACGGGAGCGTAAGGCCCGACCGCGCCCGAACGCGTCACGCAGGTCGGCTTACAGCGCGCGCCGAAATGATCGTCGAGCGCCTCGGCCGTGATCGCGCAGGGTTCGGGTTGACCGTCGACGTCAACGGTGAAGCGCAGTTGCGGCGCCGTGTAAGCTGGCGACCGCCAATATCCAGCAAACCCTTGTCAGACGGGGCCTGGACGGATTTCAGCGGACCCGGCCGGATTACCCGGAAAACATCACGATTCATTTAACTTTTCGTGAGGACTTCGACACCGGCCGCTGCCTACGATAGGCGCATGTTTTCAGGACCTGCTTCCAGGAGCCCATCATGCCCACCCGCAGACATCTGCTGCTGTTCGCCGGCGCCACCGGCCTCGCCGCGCTCGCGGCGCTGTCGTCCGCCGGCCGTCGCGCGCTGGTCGGCCGCGCATTCGCCGCGCCGCCGGCCGTCCCACCGCCCGCCGCCCCACGGATGGCCGCCCCTTTCGAAATCACGCTCAGCGACGCCGAATGGCATCGCCGGCTCACGCCCGCCCAGTTCGCGATCCTGCGCGACGCCGGCACCGAACGGCCGTTCAGCAGCCCGCTGAACGACGAGCACCGGCCCGGCACGTTCGCGTGCGCCGGCTGCGACCTCGCGCTGTTCTCGTCGGCCACCAAGTTCGACAGCCATACGGGCTGGCCGAGCTTCTGGAAACCGCTCGACCACGCGGTCGGCACCCACGCCGACGCGTCATTCGGGATGGTCCGCACCGAAGTGCACTGCCGCCGCTGCGGCGGCCATCTCGGCCACGTGTTCGACGACGGCCCGCCGCCGACCGGCCTGCGCTACTGCATGAACGGGCTCGCGCTCGCCTTCCACCCGGCCGCCGCCTGATCCGGCCCCGCTCCCGACCGACTGGAGAACGCACCATGCTGCTCATCGTCCTTGCCTATCTCGGCGGCGTGCTCACGATCCTGAGCCCGTGCATCCTGCCCGTGCTGCCGTTCGTGTTCGCGCGCGCCGACCAGCCGTTCGTGCGCACCGGCCTGCCGCTGCTGGCCGGCATGGCGCTCACGTTCGCCGTCGTCGCGACGCTCGCCGCCGTCGGCGGCGGCTGGGTCGCACAGGCCAACCAGGCCGGCCGCTGGATCGCCATCGTGCTGCTCGCGGTGTTCGGCCTGACGCTGCTGATGCCGCGCTTCGCGGAACACCTGACGCGCCCGCTCGTCGCCGCCGGCAACCGGCTCACCGGGCTCGCGCAGCGCGACGGCCGTCCGGCCGGCCCCGCGTCGTCGCTGCTGCTCGGCATCGCGACCGGCCTGCTGTGGGCGCCGTGCGCGGGCCCGATCCTCGGGCTCGTGCTGACCGGCGCCGCGCTGCGCGGCGCGAGCGTCGGCACGACGCTGCTGCTCGTCGCGTATGCGGCCGGCGCGGCGACGTCGCTCGCCGTCGCGCTCGTGATCGGCGGCAAGGTGTTCGCCGCAATGAAGCGCTCGCTCGGCGCCGGCGAATGGATCCGGCGCGGGATCGGCGCGGCGCTGCTGGCCGGCGTCGGCGCGATCGCGCTCGGCCTCGATACGGGTGCGCTCGCGCAACTGTCGACCGTCACGACGGGCGGGCTCGAGACGAAGCTCGTCGACCGGCTCGGCGGGCGCTCGAACGATGCGCCCGCAACGACGGCCGCCACGGGCAACGCTGCCGGCAACACGTCCGGCAACGCAAGCGGCGGCGCGATGATGGCCGCGACTGCCGATGGCGCGCAGGGCGGCGGCGGTGCGATGATGCGCGCGGCCGACGTGAAGCCGGCCGCGCTGCCCGTCGAAGGCACGCTGCCGTCGCTCGACGGCGCCGTGCAGTGGCTGAACTCGCCGCCGCTGACGGCGGCCGGCCTGCGCGGCAAGGTCGTGCTCGTCGATTTCTGGACCTATTCGTGCATCAACTGCCTGCGCACGCTGCCGTACACCAACGCATGGGCGCGCAAGTACGCGCCGTACGGGCTCGTCGTGATCGGCGTGCACGCGCCGGAGTTCGCGTTCGAGCGCGACATCGGCAACGTGAAGAAAGCCGTGCACGACCTCGGCATCGACTACCCGGTCGCGATCGACAACGGTTATTCGATCTGGCGCGCGTTCGGCAACGAATACTGGCCCGCGCACTACTTCATCGACGCGCAAGGGCGCATCCGCCATCACCACTTCGGCGAAGGCGAATACGCGCAGTCGGAACGCGCGATCCAGTCGCTGCTCGCCGAAGCCGGCCATCCGGAAGCGCTGAACGTGCCGCTCGGGCTGGCCGGTGCGCCCGCGAAGGGCGCGCTCGCGGCGGCGGACGCCGCGGACGTCCGCTCGCCCGAAACCTACGTCGGCTATGCGCGCGCGGAAGATTTCTCGTCGCCGGGCGGCGTCGTGCGCGACGCGGCCCACCGCTACGACGCGCCGGCTCGCCCCGGTCTCAACGACTGGGGCCTCGCCGGCATCTGGCAGGTCGGCACCGAGCGCGCGTCGCTCGCCGCGCCGTCCGGCCGGATCGTCTACCGCTTCCATGCACGCGACCTGCACCTCGTGCTCGGCCCGGGCGCGAACGGCCAGCCCGTGCGCTTTCGCGTGACGCTCGACGGCGCGGCGCCGGGTGCCGCGCACGGCGCCGACGTCGACGCGCAGGGCTACGGCACCGTCACCGGGCAGCGCCTGTACCAGCTCGTCCGGCAACCCGGCGCGATCGCCGACCGCACGTTCGCGATCGAGTTTCTCGATCCCGGCGTCGATGCGTACGCATTCACATTCGGTTGAACGCGTGCGCCGCATGCGGGCGCCGCACGCGGACAACGCCGCCACCCGAGCACCGTCTTCCACAACGCATTCCGAAGGAGCAAACGATGAACCCGACACCCACCCGCGATTCCGCGCCGCGACGGCGCGCAGCGATGCTGCGCCGCATCGGCGCCATCGCCGTCGCGGCCGCCGCCGTGTTCGGCTTCCAGCGCATCGTCAATTCCGCCGAGCCGATGCGCACCGTGCCCGCGCCGACGCTCGACGAAACGCCCGGCGCGTCGCACGACGAGACGGCCGTGCTCGCCGGCGGCTGCTTCTGGGGCGTGCAGGGCGTGTTCGAGCACGTGAAGGGCGTGAAGCAGGTCACGGCCGGCTATGCAGGCGGTGCATCCGAAACCGCGCACTATGCGCTCGTCGGCTCGGGGCTGACGGGGCACGCGGAATCGGTTCGCATCGTCTACGACCCGACGCAGATCACGTACGGCCGGCTGCTGCAGGTGTTCTTCTCGGTCGCGCACGACCCGACCGAACTCAACCGGCAGGGCCCCGACGAAGGGCCGCAGTACCGGTCCGCGATCTTCCCGACCAACGCGCAGCAACGCGCGGTCGCGACCGCGTATATCGCGCAGCTCGGCAGCGCCCACGTGTTTCCGGCGCCCGTCGTCACGCGCGTCGAGGCATACAAGGGGTTTTATCCGGCCGAGGCCTATCACCAGAACTACCTCGAACTGCATCCCGACGCGCCGTATATCGCGTTCAACGACCTGCCGAAGGTCGCCGGGTTGAAGCAGCGCTTCCCGGCGCTGTACCGCACGGACGCGGTGCTGTGGCGCGATGCCGGCTCGTGACCGGCAACCGGCCGCGCGGCCGGTTTGCTGCCCGCCGCACGGCCGGGGCGGGCGCGCACCGCCTGCGGCCCGGTTTGCGCCGCATCAACGAAACCCCGGCCGTCATGCCGGGGCAAACCCGCATCGCGTCCGCCACATCGGGCAACTTCGCGTAGACTTCTTCAGATTCCCGCCGCTTCTTGCGGCGCCCGGACTTTCTGCCCAGCCAGGAGACGTCACGCATGCTCGCAGTGCCTTTGCCTGACAGCAGCACCCTCGAAGAATCGTCTTCCGGCGCGCTCGTGCGCGACCTGCGCCGCGTGCCCATTCACCCCGATCACTGGTATCCGCTCGCGTGGTCGCGCGAGCTCAAGCGCGGCAAGACGCTCGGCGTGCGCTTCGCCGGCGATCCGATCGTGCTCGTGCGCACCGAATCGGGCGCCGTGTACGCGCTCGAAGATCGTTGCGCGCACCGCCAGGTGCCGCTGCATGCGGGCGTCGTGAGCGGCGAAACGCTGCGCTGCTGCTATCACGGCTGGACCTACGCGTGCGACAGCGGCCGCTGCGTCGACGTGCCCTACCTCGGCCGCGAGCGTTTGCCGAACGGCGTGCGCGCGTATCCGTGCCGCGAAGCGCACGGGCTGATCTTCGTGTTCCCCGGCGACGCGACGCTCGCCGACACGCGGCCGTTTCCCGCGCTCGAATCGGCGGACAACCCCGCGTACAAGACCCGCCGCTTCGGCCGCGAGGTCAAGTGCCACTACTCGTTCATGCACGAGAACCTGATGGACATGAACCATCAGTTCCTGCATCGCAAGCAGATGGGGCAGATGCGCGCGCGCTCGGTGGGCCGGCGCCGCGGCGACGACTGGGTCGAGGTCGACTACACGTTCGCGCGGATGGAAGGCAAGCAGCCGGTCGGCGAGGCGCTCGTGTTCGGCGCGAGCAAGAAGCCGGCCGACCAGTCCGACAAGAGCGTGATGACGGTGCGCACCGGCTACCCGTACCAGACGCTGCGGATCCGTTCGAGCGAAGGCACGCTCGTGATGGACCTGTGGATCGTCTACGTGCCGCTCGACGCCGAGCAACGCACCAACCGCACGTTCGGACTGCTGTCGATCCACAAGCCCGGCATCCCGTTCGCGCTCGATCTCGCGTGGCCGCTGCTCGTCTGGTTTACCGAGCGCATCTTCCGCGAGGACCGCTGGATCGTCGAGCGCGAACAGGAAGCACATGATCGCCAGGGCGCCGACTGGAACCACGAGGTGTTTCCGGTCATCAACGAGCTGCGCGACCTGCTGCGCCAGTGCGGCGGCCGCACCGTGATCCCGATCCGCGAAGCACGCGACGGCGCGTGATACGTGCGGCGCGCCGCACGACGGCGCACGCTCGCCGCGGCGCGCTCCGCTACAACCGGAACGCGCCCGGCAGCAACGCGTGTGCCGTCGTCACCTCGACATCGCCTTTCAGGTTGCCCAGTATCACTTCGATGTCGGGCATGCCGATCTCGATGATCACCTGACGGCACGCGCCGCATGGCGCGATCGGGCCGTCCGTGTCGCCGACGACCGCGAGCCGCGCGAAGTCCCCCGGACGATAGCCGGCGGCGATGGCCGAAAACATCGCCGTGCGCTCCGCGCAATTGCACAGTCCGTAAGACGCGTTCTCGACGTTGCAGCCGTGAAAAATCGTCCCGTCGCGCGCCTGCAGCGCCGCGCCGACCTTGAAGCGCGAATACGGCGCATACGCGCGTTCGCGCGCCGCCTTTGCCTGTTCGAGCAATTCGTCTCGTTCCATCTCGATGATGCCTCCGGTGGTATGCCGGGATGCATCGACGCAGCCGCATCCCGGCGCGCACGATACTCCCGTGATGTGAAGCGGCCGCCGATGCCCGCACGCTCCCTCCGTGCCGACACCGGCGACCGGTCAGCCGATCCGCTCGTAAATGGTCGGCGGCGCATCGCCCGTCTCGCCCAGCACATAGCTGCGCTGGACCGCGTCCACCGCGCGCGCCGCCGCGGCGGCGTCGCCGGCGTGCACGCAACCGAGCGGTTGGCCGGCCTCGACGCGCTGCCCGATCTCCGCGAGCGCGGACAGGCCGACACGGGTGTCGATCGCATCCGCCGCGCGCGTGCGGCCACCGCCGAGCGCGACGACCGCCAGCCCGAGCGCGCGGCAATCGACCCGCTGCACGACGCCGCTCGCGCGCGCCGGAACCGGCACGATCACCGCCGCCCGCGCGAGATGACGCCCGGGCGCATCGATCAGGTCCGCGGGGCCGCCGAGCGCCACGACCATTCTCGCGAAGCGTTCCGCCGCCGCGCCCGAGTCGAGCGCCCGTTCCAGCATCGCGCGCGCCTGCGCGGCATCCTGTGCCAGCCCGCCGGTGACGAGCAACCGTGCCGAGAGCGCCATCGTCACTTCATGCAGCCGGGCCGGACGCGACTTGCCCGTCAGGTAGTCGATCGCGCACGCCACTTCGAGCGCATTGCCGGCACACGGTGCGAGCGACTGGTTCATGTCGGTGAGGATCGCGGTCGTCTTCATGCCGGCGCCGTTGCCGACGTCGACGATGCTGCGGGCCAGTTCCGCCGATTGCTCGATGGTCGGCATGAACGCACCGGAGCCGACCTTGACGTCCATCACGAGCCCGTCGAGTCCTGCCGCGAGCTTCTTCGACAGGATCGACGCGGTGATCATCGCGACCGACTCGACGGTCGCCGTCACGTCGCGAATCGCATAGATGCGCTTGTCGGCCGGTGCCAGCCGAGCGGTCTGCCCGATGATCGCGACGCCGACGTCGCGCACCGTGCGGCGAAACGCATCCGTATCGGGCGTCACGTCGTAGCCGGGGATCGCGCTGAGCTTGTCGAGCGTTCCGCCGGTGTGGCCGAGCCCGCGCCCCGAAATCATCGGCACGTATCCGCCGCACGCGGCCACCATCGGCCCGAGCATCAGCGACACGACATCGCCGACGCCGCCGGTCGAATGCTTGTCGATCACGGGTCCGCCGAGATCGAGCGCGCGCCAGTCGAGCACGTCGCCCGAGTCGCGCTGCGCAATCGTCAGCGCGACGCGTTCGTCGACGCTCAGGTCGTTGAAATACACGGCCATCGCGAATGCCGCCACCTGGCCCTCGGTCACGCTGCCGTCGGTCACGCCGCGCACGAACGCGCCAATCTCGTCGCGATCGAGCGGCTGCCGGTCGCGCTTCTTGCGAATGAATTCCTGCGGTAGAAACATCGTTGCAATCTCCTCGATCGGTCAGTGGCCGCTGCGCGGTTCAATGCAGCGAGAAGAACAAGCCGGCAATCGCGGCGCTCATCAGGTTCGACAGTGTCGCGGCCGTCAGCGCACGCAAGCCGTGCCGTGCGACTTCCGACCGACGCTCCGGCGCGACCGCGCTGAAGCCGCCCGCGAGAATGGCGATCGACGAGAAGTTCGCGAAGCCGCACAGCGCGAACGACACGATCGCGAGCGTCTTCGGGTCGAGTACTTGCAGGCCGGCCGCCGCGACGTGCTCGCTGCCCTTCAGGTACGGCGACAGGTCGCCGTACGCGACGAACTCGTTGAAGATCAGTTTCTCGCCAATGAAATTGCCGGCCAGCGCCGCGTCGTGCCACGGCACGCCGATGATCCACGCAAGCGGCGCGAACAGGTGGCCGAGGATGCCAAGCAGCGTGACCTGCGGAAAGCCCGCGAAAGCGGCCACGCCGCCGACGATGAGGTTCATCAGCGCGATGAGTCCCACGAACGCGATCAGCATCGCGCCGACGTTGATCGCGATCCGCAGGCCGACCGACGCGCCGGACGCCGCCGCCTCGATCACGTTGGCGGCCCGCTTGTCGTCGAAATCGAGACCGTCGACCACGACGCGGCTCGGCTCGACGGTCGGAAACAGCAGCTTGCCGAACAGCAGCCCGCCCGGCACCGCCATGAACGACGCGGCGAGCAGATACTCCATCTTCACGCCGAGGCCGGCGTAGCCGACCAGCACCGAGCCCGCGACCGACGCCATGCCGCTCGCCATCACCGTGAAGATCTCGGCGCTCGTCATGTTCCGCACGAACGGCTTCACGAGCGCGGGCATCTCGCTTTGCCCGAGGAAGATCGTCGCGACGGCGGAGCACGCCTCGATACGGCTCACGCCGAGCACTTTCGAGAGCCCCGCACCGAGGATCGCGACGAGCCACTTCATCACGCCGACGTAGTACAGCACCGCGATCAGCGCGGTGACGAAGATGATCATCGGCAGCACGCGCAGGCCGAATACGAACCCGCCGTCGCCGAACAACTGGAACATCCGGCTGTCGACCAGCCCGCCGAACACGAACGCGATGCCGTGATTGCCCATGTCGAGCACGCGATTGACGCCGTTCGCAGCCGCTGCCAGTGCCGCGCGGCCGGATGGTACGAACAGCACCAGCGCGCCGATCGCGAACTGCGTGAGCAGCGCGGCGATCATGGTCCGGCCGCTCACCGCGCGCCGGTTGTTCGACAGCAGATACGCAACCAGCAGCAGGAACAGCATACCCAGGAGACTGCGCAGATTATCCACCTTGTGCTCCTTTCTCTCGATGTTATTGATCTGTCCCGCACGCCGCCGGGAACGTTCGTGCAACGCTGTCGGTGGATATTACCCGGTCGGCACGCTCAAATGCATGCGGGGCGTGCCGTGCGAACGGACACGCCCCGCGCGACACGCACCGTTCAGCCCGCGCGCTCGACCGGATGCGGTTCGCGCAGCCGGTTCGCAATGCGTGCGGCCTCGTAGTAGCCGGCCGCAGGCGGGCGTTTCAGATAGCGGCCCGCGCCGCGCACCGCGCGCAGGTCGCCGTCGGCCCATGCGAGCGCGCCGCGCGTGAGCGTGTGCGTCGCGACGCCCTGCACCGTCATTCCCTCGAACACGTTGAAGTCGACCTGCTGGTGGTGGGTCTTCACCGAGATCGTCTTCGTCGCGGCCGGATCCCACACGACGAGGTCGGCATCGGCGCCCACCTGCACGGCGCCCTTGCGCGGAAACAGGTTGAAGATCTGCGCGGCGTTCGTCGACGTGATCCGCACGAACTCGTTCGGCGTGATGCGGCCGCGATTCACGCCGTGATGCCACAGCACCGACATGCGATCCTCGACGCCGCCGCAGCCGTTCGGAATCCTCGTGAAATCGCCGCGACCCATCGCCTTCTGCGACGCGCAGAACACGCAGTGATCGGTTGCCGTCGTATGCAGCTGCCCCGACTGCAGCCCGCGCCACAGCGCTTCGCGATGCTCGGCCGAGCGGAACGGCGGGCTCATCACGTGTGCGGCCGCACGCGTCCAGTCCGGGTCGCGATAAACGGCCTCGTCGATCACCAGGTGGCCCGGCAGCACTTCGCCGAACACGCGCAGCCCTTCGCTGCGCGCGCGCGTGATCGCGTCGACCGCATCCTTCGCCGATACGTGCACGATATACACGGGCACGCCGAGCACCTGCGCGATGCGGATCGCGCGGTTTGCGGCCTCGCCTTCGACCTCCGGCGGACGCGACAGCGGATGCGCCTCCGGCCCCGTCATCCCGCGCGCGAGCAGCGCCTGCTGCAGCCGGAACACGAGCTCGCCGTTCTCCGCGTGCACGGTCGGCAGCGCGCCAAGTTCGAGCGAACGCGAGAAGCTGTTCACGAGGATCTCGTCATCGGCCATGATCGCGTTCTTGTACGCCATGAAGTGCTTGAAGCTCGACACGCCGTGCTCGCGCACGAGCGTGCCCATGTCGCGGTGCACGCTCTCGTCCCACCACGTCACCGCCACGTGGAAGCCGTAGTCGGCCGCCGCCTTCTCGGCCCAGCCGCGCCATTCGAGGAACGCGTCCATCAGCGGCTGCTTCGGGCTCGGGATCACGAAGTCGATGATGCTCGTCGTGCCGCCCGACAGCCCGGCGGCCGTGCCCGAGTAGAAATCGTCGCTCGCGGTCGTGCCCATGAACGGCAGTTCCATGTGCGTATGCGGATCGATGCCGCCCGGCATCACGTACTGGTCGTGCGCGTCGACGACGCTCGCGCCGGCCGGCGCGTCGATCTGCTCGGCGATCTGCAGGATCGTGCCGCCGTCCTGCGGGTCCGCGCAGAGCACGTCCGCGCGATAGGAGCGGTCCGCATCGACCACGGTGCCGCCGCGAATCAGGATTGCCATTTGGTTGCCTCCTCGTTGACTGTCGGGTTCCGCATGCGGTGCCGCGCGTCATGCGCTCGCGATCTGCGCGCGCTGTCCGGCGCGCCACTTCATCCAGGTACCGTACACGCCCGACGCCAGCACGAGGCCGACGAACCACGCGTACGTGTAAAGCGTGTTGAAGAACGCCGGCACGTTCGGAAACGACGCCGGAAATGCGGTGTGCAGGAAACCTGGCAGGTTCGGCAGCACGCCGACCGCGAGCGCGGCCAGTGCGGCCGGATTCCAGCCGCGCGCGTAGCTGAAGCCGCCGCGCTCGTCGAACAACGCGCGCGTGTCGAGCTGCGTGCCGCGAATCAGGAAGTAGTCGACCATCATGATGCCCGCGACGGGCCCGAGCAGCGCCGAATAACCGACGAGCCAGGTGAAGATATAACCGTCCGTCGTCGCGAGGATCTTCCACGGCATCATCACGATCGCGATCGTCGCGGTGATCATCCCGCCCGCGCGGTACGAGATGGCCTTCGGCCACAGGCTCGAGAAGTCGTACGCGGGGCCGACGAGATTCGCGGCGAGGTTGCAGCACATCGTGTCGAGCGTGAGGATCACGAGCGCGATGCCCACGCCGATGCCCGTCATCCGGCTCGTCAGGTCGATCGGGTCCCAGATCGCGTTGCCGTAGATCACGACGGTCGCCGACGTCACGACGACCGACACCACCGACAGCAGCGCCATCGGCAGCGGCAGCCCGATCGACTGCCCGATCATCTGGTCGCGCTGCGAATGCGCGAAGCGCGTGAAATCGGGAATGTTCAGCGCGAGCGTCGCCCAGAAGCCGACCATCGCGGTCAGGCCCGGCCAGAAGGTCGCCCAGAACAGCCCGGCCTTCTTGCCGCCCGCCGCGAACTGCGACGGCGCCGACAGCATCGAGCCGAAGCCGCCCGCCTTCGACGTCGCCCACCACACGAGCGCCACGCACATCACGACCTTGATCGGCGCGGACCAGCTCTCGAGCCAGCGGATCGAATCGGTGCCGTGCAGGATGAAGTAGATCTGCAGCGCCCAGAACACGAGGAAGCACGCGAGCTGCCCGAACGAGATGCCGACGACCGGCAGCGCCGCGCCATGCAGCGCGTTGCCGGTCAGGATGTTCAGCAGCGTGTAGATCGCGCTGCCGCCGAGCCAGGTCTGGATGCCGTACCAGCCGCACGCGACGATCGCGCGCAGCAGCGCCGGCAGCTTCGCGCCCTGCGTGCCGAACGACGCGCGCACGAGCACCGCGTATGGAATCCCGTGCTTCGCGCCCGCATGGCCGATCAGCAGCATCGGCACGAGCACGATCAGGTTGCCGAGCAGCACGGTCATCACCGCCTGCCACGGCGACATGCCTTCCTGGATCAGCCCGGCCGCAAGCATGTACGACGCGATGTTCATCACCATCCCGACCCATAGCGCGGCGAAGTGATACCACTTCCACGTGCGCTGCGCCGGCGTCGTCGGCGCGAGGTCGTCGTTGTACAGGCTGCCGCCCTGCGCCGCGGCGCTGTCGGAATCGGCGGGGGTCGCTGCTGGTTTCATCGAAGGCACTCCACGTAAACGTCAGCGCCGGCATCATGCGATGCCGGCTCACGGAAACGAAAAACAGCGGTGCCGGATCTTCCGCGCCGCCGGACGCAGGTCAAGCCGCCTTCGCGTGCTTCTCGGACGCCGCCGGGCTCGCTCCTGCATCGGTGCGCGCCGGATTGTTCGGATGCGTGGTCCAGTTCGCGTACTCGCCCGAATCGACGCGCTCCATCGTGATGCATTGCTCGACCGGACACACGTGCATGCAAAGATTGCACCCGACGCACTCCGAATCGATCACTTCGAAGTGGCGCACGCCGTCCTTCTCGCGCGTGATCGCCTGGTGCGACGTGTCCTCGCACGCGATATGGCACAGCCCGCACTGGATGCAGCGGTCCTGATCGATGCGCGCCTTGATGTCGTATTTCAGGTTCAGGTATTTCCAGTCGGTCACGTTCGGCACCGCGCGGCCGCGCACGTCGTCGAGCGTCGCGTAGCCCTTTTCGTCCATCCAGTTCGACAGCCCGTCGGCGAGATCCGACACGATCCGGAAGCCGTAATGCATCGCCGCGGTGCACACCTGCACGCTGCCGGCGCCGAGCACGATGAATTCGGCCGCGTCACGCCATGTCGAAATGCCGCCGATACCGGAGATCGGCAGGTTCGGCGTTTCCGGATCGCGCGCGATCTCCGCGACCATGTTCAGCGCGATCGGCTTGACCGCCGGGCCGCAATAGCCGCCGTGCGTACCCTTGCCGTCGACGGTCGGCATCGGCGCCATGTGGTCGAGATCGACCGCAACGATCGAGTTGATCGTGTTGATCAGCGACACGCCGTCCGCACCGCCCTTGTACGCGGCACGCGACCCCATGCGGATGTCGCTGATGTTCGGCGTGAGTTTCACGAGGCACGGCAGCTTCGTTCCCTCCTTGACCCAGCGCGTGACCATCTCGACATATTCGGGCACCTGCCCGACGGCCGCGCCCATCCCGCGCTCGCTCATCCCGTGCGGGCAGCCGAAGTTCAGCTCGACCGCGTCGGCGCCCGTATCCTCGACGAGCGGCAGGATCCATTTCCAGTCGCGCTCGTTGCACGGCACCATCAGCGACACGATCAGCGCGCGGTCCGGCCAGTCGCGCTTGACCTGCGCGATCTCTCTCAGGTTCACGTCGAGCGGACGGTCGGTGATCAGCTCGATGTTGTTCAGCCCCGCGATGCGCTGGCCGTTCCACTGCACGGCGCCGTAGCGCGAGCTGACGTTGACGACGTGCGGATCGAGCCCGAGCGTCTTCCACACGACGCCGCCCCAGCCCGCCTCGAACGCGCGGTTGACGTTGTAGGCCTTGTCGGTCGGCGGCGCGGACGCGAGCCAGAAGGGATTCGGCGAAGTGATGCCCGCGATGGTGCAGCGAAGGTCGGCCATGTTCGGCTCCGTGAAAGTGGGGTCGTTGTCGTGGAGTGGATGCGTGCGCTGGCGCCTATGCGGCCTGCGCGTCGCGCAGCGCGAGCGCCGCGTCGATCGACGCGGCCGCGCGCTTGCCGTCCTGCACGGCCTGCACCGTGAGGTCGATGCCGTCCGTCGCCGCGCAATCGCCGCCGGCCCATATGTCGGGCAGTGCCGTGCGCCCGTCCGCGTCCACCGCGATACGCGTGCCGTCCGCCGTCAGCAACGCGGCCGCGATGCCGTCGGGCACCAGCGTCTGGCCGATCGCCTTCAGCACCATGTCCGCGTCGACGGTGAAGCGCTCGCCCGATGCCGCTTCAAACTCGACGCCCGTCACCTGCCCGTTTGCGCCCGCGATGCGCACCGGCTTCGCGTGCGTGACGAGCGTGACGCCGCTCTTCTGCGCGAACTCGCGTTCGGCCCACGTCGCGCTCATCGCCTCCACGCCGCGCCGGTACACCATCGTCACGCGCTCGGCGCCGAGCTTGCGGCTCTGCACGGCCGCATCGATGGCCGTATTGCCGCCGCCGATCACGACCACGCGCCGCCCGACCGGCACGTTCTCCAGCCCGTCGGCCTGCCGCACCTGCTCGATGAAGTCGACCGCGTTCATCACGCCGGCCAGTTGCTCACCGTCGATCGCGAGCGCGCGCACGCCGCCGAGGCCCATCGCGAGAAACACTGCGTCGTGCTGCTCGCGCAGCGTGTCGAGCGTCATGTCGCGTCCGAGCGCAACACCCGTTTTCAGCGTGATGCCGCCGACCGACAGCAGCCATTCGACTTCACGCTGCGCGAAATCGTCGACCGTCTTGTACGCGGCGATCCCGTATTCGTCGAGGCCACCAGCCTTCGGGCGCGCGTCGAACAGCGTCACGCGGTGCCCGGCGAGCGCGAGCCGGTGCGCGCACGCGAGCCCGGCCGGCCCCGCGCCGACCACCGCGACATGGCGGCCCGTATCGGGCGCACGCGTAAAACGCACCGCACCGGTTGCCATCGCCCAGTCGGTCGCGTGCCGCTGCAGCGCGCCGATCGCGACCGGCTGCGCATCCTGATGGTTGCGCACGCATGCGCCTTCGCACAGGATCTCGGTCGGGCACACGCGTGCGCACATGCCGCCGAGCGGATTCGCGGACAGGATGTCGGTCGCGGCGCCTTTCAGGTTGCCGTTGCCGATCTTGCGGATGAAGCTCGGGATGTCGATCTGCGTCGGGCACGCGTGCACGCACGGCGCGTCGTAGCAGTAGTGGCAGCGGCTGGCAGCGGCCGCCGCGGCAGTCGGATCGAGCAGCGGCGCGATATCGGCGAATTCGCACGAGAGTTGCGTGGACGACAGGCGATGCGCGGCGATATCGCCGGTTGGCTTGGTGGTCATACGCGTTCCTTCGACTGGGTGGAGACAAAGCCATCCCCGCCGGCTGCGAATGCACAGTCGGGGCGGTCATGCTGAGGAATCCTGCGGTCAGGCGATGCGCAGCCTGCCGGCTGCTACGGTCGATTCGTCATGAAGCCGGCTCGCATGCGCGGGACAGCATCGCGTGCAGCAGCACGTTCGCGCCGGCCTCGATCCACGCGGGCGTCGCGTCCTCGATCTCGTTGTGGCTGATGCCGTCGACGCACGGTACGAACACCATCGACGTCGGCGCGACCTGCGCCAGATAGCATGCGTCGTGCCCCGCGCCCGACACGATGTCGCGGTGCGAGTAGCCGAAGCGATCGGCCGCGTCACGCACGGCCGCCACGCACGCCGCATCGAACGCGACGGGCTTGTAGTAGAAAATCTGCTCGAGTTCCGTTTCGAGCCCGATGCCGGCCGCGATGCGCGCGACGCCGTCGCGCAGCGCGGTGTCCATCTGCGCGAGCACGGCGTCGTCAGGATGACGAAAATCGACGGTGAAGAACACGCGGCCGGGAATCACGTTGCGCGAGTTCGGATGGATCTGCATCATGCCGACCGTCGCGCAGCCGAACGGCGCATGATCGAGGCCGATCCGGTTGACGAGATCGACCACGCGCGACGCGCCGAGCAGCGCGTCGCGGCGGCGCGGCATCGGCGTCGGCCCCGCATGCGCTTCCTGGCCGGTGAACGTGATCTCGTACCAGCGCTGCCCCTGCGCATCGGTCACGACACCGATCGTCTTGCACTCCGCTTCGAGAATCGGCCCCTGCTCGATATGCAGTTCGAACGCCGCGTGCAGCTTGCGGCCGCCGCACGGCACGTCGCCCGCGTAGCCGATGCGCGCCAGCTCCTCGCCGATCGTCTTGCCGTCGACGTCCTTGCGCGACAGCCCGTATTCGAGCGGGAACACGCCCGCGAACACACCGGACGCGACCATCGCGGGCGCGAAGCGCGAGCCCTCCTCGTTGGTCCAGATCACGACCTCGACCGGATGCTCGGTTTCGATCCCGTGATCGTTGAGACTGCGAATCACCTCGAGGCCGCCGAGCACGCCGTAGATGCCGTCGAAGCGGCCGCCCGTCGGCTGCGAATCCGCGTGCGAGCCCGTGACGACCGGCGCCGCGTCCGCCACGCGGCCCGCGCGGCGCATGAACACGTTGCCCATCGTATCGACCGTCACCGTGCAGCCGGCGGCCTTCGCCCAGCCGACGATCAGGTCGCGGCCGGCCTTGTCGAGATCGGTCAGCGCGAGGCGACACACGCCGCCTTTCGGCGTCGCGCCGATCTTCGCGACTTCCATCAGGCTGTCCCACAACCGCTTGCCGTCGACCTTGATCGACGGGTCGAAGACCGGCCGCTTCACTGTTTCCGATACCGCGTTCATTCGCATCGCTCCTGTGGGGTCGGTGATGTCGTCAGCCCGGTCTGTGCCGGTGCGTGCAATGCCTGTTTCGGGGCAGATCCGCCCAAGCGCGGTGCATGTCCCGGTCGTGCGCGAAGTTCGTCCGACGAATCGCCGGAACCGCTTTCCGTCGCTCGCCGAATCCTGTCCGATTGGACAGGTTTTAGACGATCAAAATGACCAAAGCAATGTCTTTCTTGCGTGGATCGATAGAGCGAGAAACGTGCCATCGCAACGCAGCATCGCTGCGGATGCGCAGCGTCCGCAAGCGTGCGTTCGACGCAAATCAGCGGCTAGAATGAAGCCCAACGCGGCATGCCCGCCGCGCGAGGGTAACGATGAGACATGACGAGGCGGCAGCCGAAGCGACCGACAGCGACGAAACGTCCGCGCCTTTGCGGCGACGCAAAGCGCACATCCGCGAGTCCAACGAAGCGCATCTGCTTGCCTGTGCGGAAGCCGTGTTCGCGGAGCGCGGGCTCGACGGCGCGAGCACCGCGATGATCGCGGAACGCGCCGGCCTGCCGAAGGCAAACGTGCATTACTACTTCCCGACGAAGCTCGCGCTGTACCGCCGCGTGCTCGACGACCTGTTCGAGGACTGGCATCGCGCGGCCGGCTCGTTCGAGGCCGGCGACGATCCGGTGAAAGCGATCGGCGGCTACGTGCGCGCGAAGATGGATCTGTCGCGGCGGCGCCCGCTCGGCTCGAAGGTCTGGGCCAACGAGATCATCCATGGCGCGGAGCACATGCAGGACATCCTGTCGCAACGCGTGAAGCCGTGGTTCGACACGCGCGTGAAGGTCATCGACGGCTGGATCGCGCGCGGGCTGCTCGCGCCGATCGACGCGCATGCGCTGATGTACCTGATCTGGGCGACCACGCAGCACTATGCGGATTTCGATGCGCAGATCCGCGCGCTGAGCGGCAAGCGCGCGTTCACGCGAAAGGCGTTCGACGAGAAGACCGAGCAGGTCGTGCAGCTCGTGATACGCGCATGCGGCGCGGTGTCGCCGAACGCGAAACCATAGCGCAACCGCGGCGAGCCGCCGAATAAAAAACGGGCGACGAGCACCACGCAGGCGTTTCCTGCGCGATACCCGTCGCCCGCGTCGCAGCGTGCGCGTTATGCGTTACACGTTACGCGATGCGCTCGATCGCGATGGCCGTCGCCTCGCCGCCGCCGATGCACAGCGACGC
The DNA here is from genome assembly GCF_900119325.1 of Burkholderia sp. NFPP32. Classification (NCBI taxonomy): domain Bacteria; kingdom Pseudomonadati; phylum Pseudomonadota; class Betaproteobacteria; order Burkholderiales; family Burkholderiaceae; genus Burkholderia; species Burkholderia sp. NFPP32. The sequence goes on from NZ_FPJP01000027.1 coordinate 81,223, forward strand.
GACGCCGCGTTTCAAGCCATACGTTTCGAGCGCTGCCAGCAGCGTCACCATCACGCGCGCGCCCGATGCGCCGATCGGATGTCCGAGCGCGCACGCGCCGCCGTGCACGTTGACCTTCTCGTGCGGCAGGCCGAGATCGCGCATCGCGGCCATCGGCACCACCGCGAACGCTTCGTTGATCTCGAACAGATCGACGTCGCGCAGGTTCCAGCCGGTTTTCTCCGACAGCTTGCGCAGCGCGCCGACCGGCGCGGTCGCGAACAGGCCCGGCTTGTCCGCGTAAGTCGAATGCCCGACGATCACGGCCTTCGGCGCGAGGCCCAGGCGTTCCGCTTCCGAGCGGCGCATCATCACCAGCGCCACGGCACCGTCCGAAATCGACGACGCGTTCGCAGCCGTCACCGTGCCGCCTTCGCGGAATGCCGGCTTCAGCGTCGGGATCTTGTCGAGCTTCGCCTTGCCCGGCTGCTCGTCGATCGACACGACCGCTTCGGTCTTGCCGGCCTTCACGGTCACCGGCGCGATCTCCGACACGAAATGCCCTTCGGCGATCGCGCGTTGCGCGCGCGTCAGCGACGCGATCGCAAACGCATCCTGCGCTTCGCGCGTGAACTGGTACGCCTGCGCGCAATCCTCGGCGAACGTGCCCATCAGGCGGCCTTTTTCATACGCGTCCTCGAGCCCGTCGAGGAACATGTGGTCGAGCACCTGGCCGTGGCCCATCCGCATCCCCGCGCGCGCTTTCGGCAGCAGGTACGGCGCATTCGTCATGCTTTCCATCCCGCCCGCGACGGCCACGCCCGCCGAACCTGCCAGCAGCAGGTCGTGCGCGAACATCGCCGCCTTCATCCCCGAGCCGCACATCTTGTTGACCGTGGTCGCGCCCGCCCCGAGCGGCAGCCCGGCCTTCAGCGCGGCCTGCCGCGCCGGCGCCTGGCCCTGCCCGGCCGGCAGCACGCAGCCGAACACGATTTCATCGATGCGTTCGGCCGGCACGTTCGCACGCTCGAGCGCCGCGCGAATCGCTACCGCGCCGAGCTCGCTCGCGCTGGCCGCGGCAAGGTCGCCCTGGAAGCCACCCATCGGCGTACGCGCCATACCAACGATTACGATCGGATCCTGAGTCGTCATGATTCGCTTCCTCCAGTGTCAGCGCGGTGCCATGCGCAACGCGCCATCGAGACGGATGACTTCGCCGTTCAGCATCGTGTTCTCGGCGATGTGGCGTACCAGCGCCGCAAATTCTTCCGGGCGGCCGAGCCGCGGCGGGAACGGCACGCTCTTGCCTAGCGCATCCTGCACGTCCTGCGGCATGCCGGCCATCATCGGCGTCGCGAAGATGCCGGGCGCGATCGTCACGACACGAATGCCGAACCGCGCGAGTTCGCGCGCGATCGGCAGCGTCATGCCCACCACGCCGCTCTTCGACGCCGCATACGCGGCCTGCCCGATCTGCCCGTCGAACGCCGCGACCGACGCGGTGTTGACGATCACGCCGCGCTCGCCTTCCGCGTCGGCGTCCTGCTTCGACATCGCTTCGGCGGCCAGCCGGATCATGTTGAACGTGCCGACGAGATTGATCGACACCGCGCGCGCGAAGCGGTCCAGCGAGTGCGGACCGTCGCGGCCGACGACCTTCTCGCCGGGCGCGACGCCCGCGCAGTTGACGAGCGCGTCGATGCGGCCGAACGCATCGCGCGCGGCGGCCACGGCCGCCTGCCCGTCGGTTTCGCTCGTCACGTCGGTCTTCACGAAGCGCGCGGCCGCGCCGAGTTCGTGCGCGAGGCTCGCACCGGCATCGTCATTGACGTCCAGCAATACGGCCTTGCCGCCTTCCGCGACGACCATGCGCGCCACCGCGGCGCCGAGGCCAGAGCCGGCGCCCGTAATCAGAAAAACGCGATCCTTGATATTCATTAGCAATCCGTATTCAGGGTTGAGCGGCCTTCTCGGCTTCCATCTTGCGCAACACGAAGCGCTGGATCTTGCCGCTCGGGGTTTTCGGCAACGCGTCGACGAAGTCGATCGCGCGAGGATAGGCGTGGGCGGACAGCCGCCGCTTCACGTGCTGGCTCAGTTCCTCGGCCAGCGCCGGCGTGCCGTCGATGCCCTTCGACAGCACGACGAATGCCTTGACGATCTCCGTGCGCTCCGGATCGGGCACGCCGATCACGGCGGCTTCGCTGACGGCAGGATGCTCGATCAGCGCGCTTTCCACGTCGAACGGGCCGATCCGGTAGCCGGACGACGTGATCACGTCGTCCGCGCGGCCGATGAAGCTCACGGTGCCGTCCGGCTCGAGTTCGACGTTGTCGCCGGTCCGGTAGTAGCCGCCCGCGATCGCCGGCGTGTCCTGCTGCCAGTAGCCGTGGAACCACAGCAGCGGCGAGCGCGCGATGTCGATCGCGAGGTTGCCCGGCTCGCCGGGGCCGAGCTCGCGGCTCGCTTCGTCGAGCACCGCGACGCGATAGCCGGGCATCGCCAAGCCGGCCGAGCCGGCGTGCACGACGTGCGCGAGGCCGTGATGATTGTTCACGACCATCCCGAGTTCGGTCTGGCCGTAGTGATCGTAGATCGGCGCGCCGAGCGCCGCGTCGAACCAGCGCACGACTTCCGGGTTCAGCGGCTCGCCCGCGCTGCTGACCACGCGCAGCTTGCCCTTCACGCGCGCCGCTGCTTCCGTACCGGCCGCCATCAGCATCCGGTACGCGGTCGGCGAGCCGGCAAGGCTCGTGATGCCGAGCCGTTCGATCACGTCGTACGTGCTGTCGACCGTGAAGCCGCCCTCGTAGAGCGTCGTCGCGTGGCCGAGCAACAGCGGGCCTGTGATCGCGTAATAAAGGCCATACGCCCAGCCCGGATCGGCGATGTTCCAGAACCGGTCGCCTTCGCGCAGGTCGACCGCGTCGCGCATGTATGCGCCGAACGCGAGCAGCGCGCGCAGCGGCACCGGCACGCCCTTCGGCAAGCCCGTCGTGCCCGACGTCGACATCATCATGAACAGGTCCGTGCCCTTGCGCAGCACCGGCTCGAACGTGTCGGGCTGCGTGTCGAGCGCCGCGCGGAAATCGATGTCGCGTTCCGACAGCGGCTCGCCCGGCGCGCGCACCGTCGCAACCGGCGGGCAATCGGCAATCTCGTCGAGCTTGGCGCGATTCGCGACGTTGGTCACGACCAGGCGCGCGGCGCTCATCCGCAGGCGGTGCTCGATCGCCTTCGGGCCGAACGCGGTGAACAGCGGCTGATAGACGGCGCCCGCGCGCCACGTGCCGAGGATCGTCGCGACGAGCTCGGGCGTGCGCGGCAACAGGCCTGCCACCACGTCGCCCGGCTTCACGCCTTGCGCGACCAGCAGGTTCGCCACGCGTGCCGACAGCGCCTGCATCTGCGCGAACGTGAAGCGGCGGTGCTGCCCGCCCGCGTCGATCCAGTCGAGCGCGATCGCGTCCGCCGATGCGTGCCGGTCGCAGCATTCGACACATGCGTTCAGGCCGCGCTCCAGGTCGCCGTGCAGATGCGCGGCGGCGGTCTCGATACTGAACCGGGCCACGGCGTCGGCGTAAGCCGGCACCGCCCGGGCGGTTGCTCCATCAGGCATGCGTGTCTCCTGTACGTTATGGCCGCCGGCGAGCCAGCGGCACGACGGGGATATATCGATAGTAGACAGCCGGCACATTGCAATCAATGACAAACAGAATCTAGAATCGTGATCGCTTTTGCCATGTCGGGAGGACGGAGGGAAATGGGGCCGCAGATGATTTCGCCGGATTTCGTCGACGACGCGCTCGCTTGCCTGCGCCGGCAGCGCATCGCGACCGAGCCCGTGCTGCGCGCCGCCGGCCTGCCGGCCATCGTGCGCGAGCCCGTCACGCCGCAACAGTACGGCCGCCTGTGGCTCGCGATCGCCGGTACGATCGACGACGAATTCTTCGGGCTCGCCGCGCGCCCGATGCGGCAAGGCAGCTTCAAGCTGCTGTGCCACGCGGTGCTGCACGCCGGCACGCTCGACCAGGCGCTGCGGCGGGCGCTGCAGTTCCTGCGCGTGGTGCTCGACGAGCCGCACGGCGAGCTCGTCGTGGCCGACGGGCAGGCGCAGATCGTGCTGACGCAGTCGGGCACACCGTATCCGGCATTCGCATACCGGACGTTCTGGCTGATCCTGCTCGGCGTCGCGTGCTGGCTGACCGGCCGGCGCATCCCGCTGCAGCGCATCGATTTCGCGTGCCCGAGCCCCGACCAGCGCAGCGACTATCACCAGTTCTTCGGCGTGCCCGTGCATTTCGACCGCCCCGACAGCCGGCTCGCATTCAACGCCGCGTATCTCGCGCTGCCGACGATCCGCTCCGCGCAGGCGCTGAAGACCTTCCTGCGCGGCGCGCCCGGCAACCTGCTGGTCCGCTACCGGCACGACACGGGCTGGGTCGCGAAGACGCGTGCGCACCTGAAGGCGCTGCCCGCCGCCGAGTGGCCCGACTTCGATTCGCTGGCTGTGCGCCTCGGCACGACGCCCGCGACGCTGCGGCGGCGTTTGCGCAGTGAAGGGCAGAGCTTCGCTGCGATCAAGGACGAGTTGCGCGGCGCGCTGGCCCAGTCGCTGCTGCGCGGGCACGCGCTCAGCGTCGCGGAGATCGCGGCCGAGCTCGGTTTCACCGAGCCAAGCGCATTTCATCGCGCGTTCCGCAAATGGACGGGCATGAGCCCCGGCGCGTTCCGGCGAGACGTGCATGCGGCGAATCCGGAACCTTGAATCGCGTGTCGATGATGCGGGTCGTACGCAGCGGATACAGAGCCCCCGTCACGCGACGCTGATAACGATGTGAAGCGCCGGCGGCTGTCCGCGACCGATGCCCAACGGCAAACGACCGACAAACCACCACCGCTCCCGTACCGATGCAAGGTTATTTCTATTCATTCGGCCGTCGTGCAGCGGGTGCTCCAGCTGCTTCACGATCCCGGTGCCGCTTGTTTGGGTTCGTTTGCGTTTGACCGCATCGGTCGCCGGCATCGGCATTCCGGTGCAATGCACCGCGTGACTGCCCGCGGCGCTGCCCGGGGCGACATTGCGCCCCGACCCTTCCGGCCACATACTGGTCAGCCTGCGCGAACAAGGTTGCGTCGATGGTGAGAGTCGATCAGGATGCCGCTTCGTTCTTTGGCGTTATCGGAACTGCCGTGTCTTTGCTGGCAGCGATTCCGTATGCGCTCGCGATCTACCGGCGCACCGTTCGTCCGCATCTGTTCACGTGGCTCGTGTGGTCGATCGTCACGGCGATCGCGGCCGCCGGCCAGTTCGTCGCGGGTGCGGGGCCGTCCGCATGGTGCACGGCGGCGATTGCCGCCACGTGCTTCCTGACGCTGGTGGCCAGCATTTTTCGCGGCGAACGCGGCTGGACAGCCATCGACTGGTTTTTCCTGTGCGCAGCCCTTTCGGCCATTCCGCTCTGGATGCTGACCGACGATCCGACGGTCTCGATCTGCCTGGTCACGCTGATCGAGCTTGCCGGTCTCGGCCCGACCGTCCGCAAGACGATCCGCGATCCGTGGAGCGAGAGCCTCGCCTATTTCGCGCTGTGCGTGCTCAAGTACGCGCTGGCGTTGCTGGCACTGAGCACGTGGAGCATCGCTGTTGCGTTCTATCCGGCCGTCAACATCATCGCGTCGATCAGCATCTGCCTGGTCATGCTGGTTCGACGTCAATCGCTGTCGAACGCGCGGTAGGCTCTTTCCGTCGCCGCAGTGTTCGGGACGCGTTGCGTGCTGCAACAGGTCACCGCCGCGGAACCACAAGCCTTCAGAGATGGTGAGAGGTCCCGATATGGATGCAATCAGTACAGTAATCGAACCCTACGAAACCGCGCTTCGTGCTGCGATGCTGGCCAACGATGTCGACGCTCTCGATGCGTTGCTGGACGACGATCTGGTGTTCACCGTCCCGACCGGCCAGGTCATCTCGAAGAAGGACGATCTGTCCACGCATCGCGCGAAACTGCTGCGCCTCGACAGACTCGATTTCCTCGAAACGCGGGCATGCGAGATCGGCGAGATGATCCTGACCACGACAAAGGCAACGCTCGCCGGCCGTTTTGACGGCGCTGCATTCGACGGCACATTTGCCTATACGCGCCTGTGGCGTCGATCGGGCGCCGGCTGGCGCGTCGTCGCCGGGCATGCATCGCAGATCATGTAACCCTCGCCGGATGGGTGAGGGCGGGGTAAGCGATATAGCTCACCATGTCACGCTCAAAAGAACCGAGGCGACCGGCAGTCGTGAGTAGAGTTGCTGTTGATGCGATGAAAGTAGCACGCTACCTCTTGCCCGGCGCGCCCCGCATTTCCGCCGCGCCAATGCAAAAACCCCCGCCTTTCGGGCGGGGGTTTCTGGCTAAGGGAGCCTGACGATTACCTACTTTCACACGGGAATCCGCACTATCATCGGCGTAGAGTCGTTTCACGGTCCTGTTCGGGATGGGAAGGGGTGGGACCGACTCGCTATGGTCATCAGGCAAAGGGGGTTGTTGTGCTGGCTTCGCAGCACAACCAATCCGGGAAGAAGCAGTAATCTTGGGTTGTGAGCTGTATCTCACACGTACGCGGTACTTCAACCGTCCTACGTCGAGTGCCTCGCACTCGACGTTCGACATTCGTAAGCGCTGAAGCGCTAACGGCTATCGAGACAGACTTGTTATAGGATCAAGCCTTACGGGCAATTAGTATCAGTTAGCTGAACGCATTACTGCGCTTACACACCTGACCTATCAACGTCCTGGTCTCGAACGACCCTTCAAGGGGATCTAGTCCCCAGGGATATCTCATCTTAAGGCGAGTTTCCCGCTTAGATGCTTTCAGCGGTTATCTCTTCCGAACATAGCTACCCGGCGATGCCACTGGCGTGACAACCGGTACACCAGAGGTTCGTCCACTCCGGTCCTCTCGTACTAGGAGCAGCCCCCTTCAAATATCCAACGCCCACGGCAGATAGGGACCAAACTGTCTCACGACGTTTTAAACCCAGCTCACGT
>NZ_FPJP01000052.1:0-8723 GCF_900119325.1 Burkholderia sp. NFPP32
CAGGAACAGCCAGATATTGTGATGCGCCATGCCGGTGAAGGCGCCATGCAACGCGTAGACGAGGGAGAAGCCAAGAAAGCCTAGCGTAAGCCAACGCAGCAACGGCTCGCCGGACAGGCGATAGCAACGCCAGCAGACATAGGTGACGAACACGCCTTCGAGCGTGGCAGCTGCGATCGCCAGCTCGTGAAAAGCGTGATTCTCGAATTTCAGCGACGGATCCTGGAAGAAGTACAGGTAGGCAATCAGATACGCCGGCACCAACGCGAAGCCAGTCAGCAGGAGCTTGGCATATATCCGGGTGACCAACTGGGCAGCGCCAGTCGGCTCTTTGGCGGCAACATTGGCGTGCATGTTCAGTCTTCGGTTTCTTCGGACGAATTCAGTATAGGTACGGAAAAGCATTCGGCCAGACCTTTATGCATCCAGCCCGGGGACCTGATTCCGCAGCGGGCCAAAGCTACCTGTCACACGGGCGCTCGCCAGAGATAAGGGAAGGACCGGTACTCAGACCTGCCGCCCGGTGCCAGCACCCTGTCGCGCAACCCGTTCACGTAGACGATCTCGAAGCGGGTCGATTCGATTGAATCGAGAATCGGCAATGTGACGGCGAAGAACGCATCGATTGCTTCGACTTCGTCATGAAATGGCACGACGTGCGATACCAGCGGTGTTCCAGCGTGCATGGACATACGTTCGCCGAAAGGTCGGGATGTGTCGCCGGTGCAGGCGCGATGAAAGGTGTTTCGAGCATCGTCCGCAGGAAACGGTAATGTACGCATATAAACGCGAGGATGAGGGCAGAAGCGGGTTTGCCGGTAACGCACCGGGTGACAGACGGCCGCGAAGCCGGTTCAGATACCGGCCGGCTCGCTGCTCGATTACCAGGCGTGCGTTGCGGAGATCTGTCGAAATAAGGGCGTTCTATGGCGAGTAAACGATACATAGGATTCTTTTAGTAGGCCGCGGATAGCAATATTTTGTTGACGTTGGTTTGTCGCGATCGGATGCTATTTTTAGACTGTCAATTCATACAGGTTGTCGAGTTTTAGAATATCAAGCATATCGGAAGTTACAATGGCGCACGCGAAGATTTTTACTTTGACGATGACGCGCCATCCGTTATGCTATGTGTGGCTGCCTTCTTCTCCTCGGAGCAGCTGAAGTCTCGTGTCTGCGTGGCTTTAAATCCCGTTCGGTTTCCGAACGGGATTTTTTTTATGGAATTGAGATTGTTTTGCGTCGCGCGTTAATTATGCTCGGTTTTTCTCGGGGGAGTCCGGTCGGAAGAATGGAGTGTGGCCACTTGTGGGTGCGAGGTATCCGGCAGCGTTCATGTGATTTTTTACTGATTTGCAATGGTGATGCGCGGTCTGGCCTGAATAAAAATTACGAAGCGATCTTGCTATCGATGGGTGAAATTGAAATGGATTATTGAATTTAATCAAAATTGAGGTGGGGTTGTTTGGTTTCTGATTTATAAAAAGCCGAATGGATTGTTATTGTTTTCGTGTTAATTTTTCGATTGTCTGACGAAATTAATTCGTCAGGCTTGCATGTCAGGATATTCCGTGTAATCGTTTTGTTGGAAATGCGTTCGTAACGTCACTCTTCTCGAAAAAAGGAGCATTATCATGACACGCATGTACATCACTGCTGCGCCCGTCGGTGCTGTCCCGAAGTGGCTGGATCCGCTGGAGCCGACCTTTGTTCCTTCCTATCTCCTTCATTACCTTCTCGATCCGGCTCAAGCAGAGCGATATATAGGGCAGCTGCAAGCCGATGGTTGGGAGGCCGTGGAAGCCGGCGGATTGTTGATCGAGGAAGGGCACGGCTATCCCATTTGCGAAAATTTTTTTGCACAACTACCTAATCCGACGCTGGCGCGATCCGTGATGAAGGAGGCCGGGTGGACGCAATGCCAACAGGGTTGGAGTTCGCCGAAATCACCGTCTTTTAGCGGAGCCGTGATTCCGCGTGATTGGTTGGAGGATGTATCGTCGGTCGAAATTGTCAGGCGGATCGTGCTGCAATTGACCACTTATGGATGGACGGCAAGCGAACGCGGAGATCTGGTATGGCACCATGCGAAGCTTCACAGTTATCTGCCGCCCGTGCTGGTGAGATCCATTCGGAAAGACTACCCTGGTCTGTTGGCTCGATTGCGCGAAGCAGGTTGGCAACCTCGCGAGGCCGGATATTGGCAAGCGGGCAAGGGGCGGTCACCGTTCCTGCCGATTACGCCAGCAGAGATCGCTGCCGAGACGATCCGTTCGATGAAGGAAGGTGCGGCGGTTGTCCACCTCCATACGCGTGAGTTAGGCGATCGGACTCAACTCGAGATTCCCGGGCTGGGCACCATTACCACAGGGGCCCAACGCAATCAGATCAAAGTTGAACACTACGATGCGATCGTACCGGCCGTGAAGAATGCCAACCCGACTGCCATTCTCAATTTTTCAACAAGCGTGCGAGGCGATCGGCACGGCGCGCGCGACATATTGAGGCGCGCTCATCTCAAATCCTACGCGGAGGTCGATGGCCCCGAGATAGCGTCGCTGAGCCCCGCCGCGGTGATTTTCCAGGGAGGGGGCGGTTACGACAACGCGCCGGATTTCCTGGCCGCGCAATTCGAACATTTTCGGCGGGTTGGCACTCGTCCGGAGGTCGAGGTCTTCAATCATACGATCGTCAACAATGCGACAACGCTGTATCGAGAACTCCTCGAATCCGTCGGTCAGCCGGTGCTTTTCATGTTGGTAGCCGGAGTCGATCAGTATTTTCGCGATCCGATTAGTGGAGAGGTCGAGGACGACTCCTTGATTGCCCCTGCCATTCGACAGGAAATTGCTACGCACCTATCGTCCACTGATGAGCAGGGGAGACAGCGCGCAATCGATCTTGCCGTCAAACAATTGCAACCAGTCGTCGAGCGACTTCGGCAGAGCTTTCCGTTCTCGCTGATATCGTTGCTATTACCGGGACCGCTGCAGACCCTGCTGGCCGATCTCGCGCAGGCATTGCGGCTCGATGGTGTGCGCATCGGCCTCGAAGACGGGTTGAACGTGATCGACCGACGTGTCCCGGGCGGGGTCCGCAAGGCGCTCGGCACGTGGGAGCAGGTGCGAATGCTGCGCAACGAACTGCTTTCCCGGGGAATCACGATACAGACTTCGACCGACGTGCGGGAAATGCTTGGTCTGACGCTTGCCGCGTCGGTGCCACAACATCTGAAACGCGCGTGACGGGGAGGCATCGAGATGGCCCTCTATCGGCTAGGTGACCGGACGCCCGTCGTCCATGCGAGTGCGTTTGTTGCAGATACTGCGGCGGTCATCGGAGACGTCCGACTGGCTGCTGATACGAGCGTCTGGTTCGGTGCGACGCTGCGCGGAGATACCGAACCAATCAGTGTGGGAGAAGGCAGCAATATTCAGGATGGAGCGGTGCTGCATACGGAAGCTGGCCACTCACTTGCCATTGCGGCCTCGGTCACCGTGGGGCATCAAGCCGTCTTGCATGGATGTGCGATCGGCGAAGGCTCGCTGATCGGTATCCAGGCCGTAGTGCTCGATGGCGCCGTGATCGGACGGCAATCCCTCGTTGCTGCCGGCGCAGTCGTCACGGCCGGTAAAGTCTTTCCCGAGCGCGCATTGATTCTTGGATCCCCTGCCAAGGCAGTGCGTTTGTTGTCCGACGACGAAATCGCGCGCATCCAGAAAAATATTCTGTTCTACGCGACACATCGGAGACAGAAATATCGGGATCTATTGTGTCGGATCAGCTGATCGGAGGGCCAGCGGAAAGCGGTATTGAAGCCCGGGTGGGGAGTCGATGGCTGGCGTTGCTCCCTGCAAGTCAGGGCACTCGAGCATCGTGACCGATGCCAGCCCAGCTTTTCATTGAACGGATTAAGCGACGGCAGTACCGAGCTGCTATCGGACCCGAAGTCAAAATTACAGGCTTCGGTGTTGACAAGAATGATATCCGTTGGTTGGCGGGAAATATTGAATTGAATTATTCAAATGTTTGCTGAAAATCGGTAGGGTAATATTTAGGGTAAGCGATAGCATTTTTGTTGTATTTAATTTAAAAAATTTCCTAATATGATTTGTCGGAAATGAACGAATTGGGTCTTTGGCTACTGCTTTAAAGGCGTATTGGTGTCGGTATTTGGTAATATTTTTGAAAAATTTTCCTGAACTTGCGGTATTCTTAAGTGGGATGGAAGCGGGCTTTCATTAGGTAAAAAATCAGAATGTGAGCGAGGAATGTTTGAGAAAAAGTATGCGACTTGAATCTCGTGTGTCGTGGATTTTGCCTGTCAATGAGTGTCGGGTCGTCAACCGTATATCTCGTATGCGATTATTGGATAATTTTAAATTATGCCTGAAATAGGTTCGGCGAGACGAAAAATTTATCTTTCATCATGAGACTGGAAAATGACTTCTCATTATGTTGATTTCAACAACGACACCAAACATACCTGGACTATGGCTGTATATCAGGCTCTGCCGAGTTCCATTGGATTGGAGAGCGTGGCGTGGAAGCAGACGACCGTCCCTCAAAGCGGTGCCAGCGGTGTGGCGTGGGATGCTTTCTACAACGTCGCCGTTGCCAATTACCAACAGGTCGGCGGCATCGGGGTCTACAAAGCCAGTCAGACGTTGAAGGCGGAATTGGGGTCGTCATGGGACTGCATTTTTAAAGATAACGTTCAGCAATTGGTGCCGGGGACCGGTTCCGTACCGGCCGATTCCATCCTTATCACTAACAAGTCGGCCAATCTCGCGAACCTCGGTATCGGCATGAGCGGTCAAGGATCCGTGTTCAAGAACGGCGTGGTCAGCGGCGCATCGGCTCAGTTCCAGGTGACACCGACTTATTGGGTCGGCTTGTTCAATTCACTCGTCCTCGGCGAAGTAATCTCAAGCAACGTCGTCGTCGGTCCGCTGCAGCTGACCTATCCTAGCGGGCAGAATCTTGCGACCGTCAATGCGTACATGGACGGTAATACGATCAAGCTTAACGTCACATATGGCCAGCAAGTGACCGTCGAAAATAGTGTGGTGGAAAGGATCATTGCTGCGCAGCCAGTGCGATCCGGGATTTTGCTCGAATACGATAACTAAACAGTCGCGGCGCACTTGTTATGCGACGGATAGGCGCCGTAACGACGTCTATCCTTTTGTCTGCCATTTTTCGTTCTGGATAATCGACATGCGCACTATTGCCAAGATTCTCTTTCCGACCTTGCTGGCCTGCCTCGTTTTCAACGGAGAAGCTGGTGCCGCCGAAAAAACTTTCTGCTATTACCATCACAATTGCCCTGCCGACGGAAAGCTGCCGAAAGGTCAGCTGCCTGAGCAATACACCAAGCGGCAGTGCAAGAACGGCGGCGGAAAGAGTTGGGGCGACGGCCCGACGAGTTGCGAGAACGTGAACGAATGACAAGGACCAGGCCGGGTGGCGGGATCGGTTCCGGAGGTGGATGGGCGGGTGTTGAAGATGCTATGCGTGATCGATGAATATATCCGCGAGTGCCTGGCGATCGAAGTCGGTGCCAGCCTGAGGTCGCAGGATGTCATCCTGACGCTGTCGCGACTGATGCGGCTGTACGGCAAGCCCGCATTCGTTCGGTCTGACAACGGCGCTGAATTTACCGCGGCCAAGGTCATGCAGCTGGCTGCGGGATGCTGCAATCGGCCCGGCCTTCATCGCGCCTGGCAGTCCGTGGCAAAACGGATTCGTCGAAAGCTTCAACGGCAAGCTGCGCGACGAATTGCTGAATCGCGAGTGGTTCCGCAGCCGGGCCGAGGTCAACGTACTCATTGAACGCTGGTGATAGTTTTACAACGAGCGCCGGCCCCATAGCGCGCATCGCTATCAACCATGCCGCCATGGTCCGTCGAGCTTGGCTGGATTCCAATAATATCGACGTGAGACTCACTGCCTGATTGGTTACAAAATTCCATCTCAGGTCGCCCTAGGTTCCGTCGCGCAGCGACTGTAAATGAATTCTCCCGTTGTTGAAAGATGAACGCCCGTCGATGGCGTTATAACGTGGTAGTCGAAATATTTTAAAAGGAGAGTCGCTTCATGGGTATGCGTCCAGATCCTACGTTCCATGCGTCACCGAAACTCGCAATGGAGGCACCGACAGAAAACTTCGCCTATACATTGCTGCTCAGCCCGGATTTCTCTCGGCCTGATGCGCTTGCCGTCATCGATGTAAGGCCCGGCTCGTCGACGTACAGTCAAATCGTCCATATGGTACCGATGCCAAACAACGGGGACGAACTCCATCACTTCGGGTGGAATGCATGTTCGTCGTCACTTACGCCGCTCACCGGGCACGCTTTTCTCGAGCGACGCTTTCTGATTATTCCGGGGCTGCGCTCTTCACGCATCTACATTATCGATACCCACCCGCATCCGACTCAAGCGCGTATCCATAAGATCATCGAGCCCGAGGAGGTCGTTCGCAAGACGGGCTACTCGCGCCCACATACGATTCATTGCGGTCCTGAAGGCATTTACGTCAGCACCCTCGGCGGGCGAGGGCTGGATGGCACGGACGGGCCGCCGGGTATTTTCATCATGGACTGCAAAACGTTTGATATCGTTGGCCGCTGGGAAGTCGACGGAGAATCACAAGCGAAGCACTACGATTTCTGGTGGAACCTACCACGTAATTACATGGTATCCAGTGAATGGGCGCTGCCGCTACAGTTCGAGAGCGGCGTCGTTCCTGAGGATCTGCTGTCAAATCAATACGGTCACCACGTCCACTTCTGGGATCTGCGAGCGAGGCGCAAGCTGCAAACAATCGACCTTGGGGCCCATCACCAGATGGCGCTCGAAGTTCGGCCTGCCCACGATCCCAGCAAAGAGTATGGTTTCCTCGGCGTCGTGATCGACACAACGAACCTTGAGGGATCGATCTGGACTTGGTGGCGTGAGAGTGGGAAATTTTATATCGAGAAAACAGCGACAATTCCAGCCGAACCCGCTCCAGCGGAACAACTTCCGCCACTGCTGCAGGGATTCGGCGCGGTGCCGCCTCTCGTCACCGACATCGATCTTTCGCTCGACGACAAGTTCCTCTACGTTTCCTGCTGGGGAACCGGCGAGATGCGCCAGTATGACGTGATGGATCCGTGGAAACCGCGGCTCACGGGGGCGGTTCACCTTGGCGGGATTGTACGTCGGACGCGGCATCCGAACGGCAATACCTTTGCGGGAGGCCCGCAGATGGTTGAGATCAGCCGCGACGGTAAGCGCGTCTATTGGACCAACTCGCTGTATTCGACATGGGACAACCAGTTCTATCCCGATGGAGTACCCGGGGCACAGGTCATGGCTCTGGTCAATCCCGGTGGGGGCTTGACATTGGCCAACGATTACTGGGTAAGTATCCCCGATGGCTATCGAGCACATCAGATCCGGCTTGAAGGTGGTGATTGTTCGACCGACTCGTTCTGTTACCCATCGGTGGCAACTTGATCGAGATTGACTGGCCGAAATTCGCCCTGTGGATGGGCGTTGCTGCGAGCGGCGTCTATCATGGGGTCAACCCGGCGATGGGATGGCCGCTGGCAGTTTCGAGCGGACTGATGGAGCGACGGACAAAGGCGCTGTTCGTCGCCCTCTTCTATCTCGCGTCGGGGCACGTATTGGCGATGTTCGTGGTGATGGCACCTTTCGCCGTGCTGACGATGCTGATTATCTGGCGCCGCGCGATCGAGATTGGCGCGAGCGTACTGGTTATCGGGTTTGGCGTCCTCCTTCTGCTCCGCGGGCACCATCCCCGCGTCGTGTTACGGATCCCGCCGTCGCGCCTCGTGCTTTGGTCATTCGCCATTGCCATCGCTCACGGAGCGGGACTGATGCTAGTTCCGGTCTATCTTGGACTATGCCAATCATCCGACATGCACGATGGGCATCAAGCCGTGCGGGCGTTAATCAACACCAATCTGGCGATGGCGCTGCTCGTCGCCACGGTGCATGCTTCTTGCATGATGGCGGCGGGCGGATGTCTGGCGTGGCTTGTTTATCGCTACCTAGGCCTGAAGTTCATATCGCGAAGCTGGTTCAATCTCGATACGATCTGGGTTTCGAGTATCGTCTTGGTGGGTATGCTTGCGTTGTCGCTTAATCTCTTCGCGCCGGACAGCAGCGGGCGCTAATGGTCAATTTCCGACGCCACGCAGAGTCGCAAGCGATGCATCCTCCTCACGTCATCGGGCAATGTGTGAAATCACAAGTGCATGGCATCTGTCAGCAGGTTGACTCTAAAAAATCGTGGAAGACCGCGACGAATTGGTCGGGTAGGAAAATCGCGACGATTCACGCCCTGAATAATATTACTAAGATTTCGGAAAGAAATGTCACATAGAGGCGTACTGACATTCGGGCTGGCGAAAGAAAGACTTCACCAGTGCCGGCAACTTCTGGATGCGGCGCAGAGCACCGATGGCCAGTCGCTTCATGTCGTCTTTGGACTGCACGAGGCGCCTGGAGACGCTGCGCTTCACGTGTGCCCAGACTTGCTCGTCAGGATTCAGGTGCGGCGAGTAAGGCGGCAGATAGAACAGCTTCAGGCGCCCCTTCTGCGCCTTCACGAAATCCTGGACGATCCTGGCCTTGTGAACCGGATGGCCGTCCAGCACGAGGAACACCGGACCACTCGCGCCGAGCATCAGACGACTGAGAAACTCCCG